>JAGCPY010000001.1 GCA_017965425.1 Bacteroidaceae bacterium
CGCGCGTGAGGAGAAAACATCCGTATCATCTGTATATCTGTATTAGGTGGGTTCTATCAATTAGCTTTGCATTGCTTTTAGACTATTTTCGAGCAGATTTGTCTTCAAGCCCGCAGAAGCGTAGCGGGCCGCTCGGCGCTTACGACGCTTCTTCGAGCGAAGCGAGTCTGAAGAACGGTTCAACATTTGGAGCAGTGAGAGCCATGAAAGCTGCTTTTAGTGGACACATATTAAAAAAAACGGGAAAAAGCTTGTCGGTTCTGGCAAAAAGTTGTACCTTTGCAGCCGCAAACGAAAGAAAGGAGCGTAGCTCAGTTGGTTCAGAGCGCTTCAGTCACATTGAAGAGGTCATCGGTTCGAGCCCGATCGTTCCTACCACTAAGAGGCTGTGTCAAGATGAATGACATAGCCTCTTTTCGATTTCAAACAACGAATTACACGAAGATTGGTATCAAAGTGTTCAATAATTCGTAGAGTCAACTGGAAAAAGTCAAAACGAATGCTTTTGCCCTTTCAGGGCGAAGATAGCGTGAACCGTTGTACCCAGGGCGATGCCCTGGGCTGAGTGCTTGCTGCCCCGTTAGGGCGAACACAGGGCGAAATGTAACCTGTCGATTATGACCAAGAGCGATGCCCCGGGCTGTGTGCTTGCTGCCCCGTTGGGGTGAACGCAGGGCGAAATGTAACCTGTCGATTATGACCCAGGGCGATAGCCTGGGCTGAGTGCTTGCTGCTCCGTTGGGGCGAACGCAGGGCGAAATGTAACCTGTCGATTATGACCAAGAGCGATGCCCCGGGCTGAGTGTTTGCTGCCCCGTTGGGGTGAGCGCAGGGCGAAAGCATTCGTTTTGACTTTTTCCAGTGGTCTCAGTACAGAAGGTGAACGAAATGTAACGACGGCATCCATCCACATGAACATAAGGTAGGATTTTCAATCGCAATCGTAGCTGTAGTCGGCAGGGCCATCGGCATCGGTTGGCCATCCGGGATTCTGGTAGAGCACGCTCTTTCCGTTGGCCGTCTCGGTGACGCCGTCGGGACTGATGCACAACAGGAATTCCGCGACGGGCAACGGGTCGAGGTAGTGAGGCTTGGGGAAGGTGTAGCCATTGTAGGCTGCACTGGAAGCTGTCACCTGCAAGGGACGGAGGTAAGGCGAGATGCCACTCTGTGACACCACATCGGGCGAAAGTTCCTTGGTGGGGGTGGTGTAGAGCTGTTGGTTCTGCGATCCCCAGAGTCGGAAGCCTTCGGGCTGGTAGGCCTGCATCTTGTCGAGCGCCCGCCAGCGCTTGAGGTCATCGAGTCGCATTCCTTCGGCGATGAACTCGCAACGGCGTTCGCGACGGATGTTGTAAAGCGTTTTGTCCACCTCCTGAGAACGCGACCACACGGCGAGGTCGTTCTCCTTTTCCAACTGTGTGGCGGCAATGGTTCTATTGTAGTCTTCGTCCACACCGGCCCGACGGCGCAGGGCACGCCAATAGCCATCGCAGTTGCCGCCGAGCTCACCATAGCGCATGTAGTAGGCTTCCAAGTAGTTCAAGTAGCATTCAGCCGCCCTTAAGATGGGAACAGCCGTGGTGCAGTTATACTGTGTGCGCTGTTCACCACCCGAATCGCTGCCCGTATAATGGTCGAGGGAGTAGTTGCCCACGAGCCACTTACAGATGTCATAACCAGTGGTGGCCTTCTCGTTGCCGGAGTTGTAGATGAAGGGTTTGTTGTAGAAGAGTGTGTCGTTGACATTCTTGCCCAATTCGGCATCGAAACGGGTCGTGATGTAGCGTCCGGCTGCACGCACGCTCCCCGTCAGGCGTGGGTCGCGTCCTTGGAACTCGGTGTAGGTGTCCTTGGCATCGCCCTTGTAGCCACTGCCTCCCACATAAATTGGAAGGCCATTGGCCATGAGGTAAGAATTGACGAGTGCACGGGTGGCACCACACCCTCCTCCATTCTTGAGGAACGCCGAGCAGCTGTGCGAGAGGACACCTTTCTGATAGTAACGAGCCAGGATGACCTCGTCATTGGCCGGGAAAACCGTCGCGTAGTTGTTGAACATGGCCTGGTAGTCGGCATCCAGCGCACGGTGTGAGGCCACGTGGTCAGCCGCGTCAATGGCTTTTTCCAAGAAGAAATTGACTTCGGCCTCAGCCGAACCGCTTTGGAAGCTGAAGTGTGGCCACGTCGTAGCGCCTGGCCACTTGCTGTTGCCAGGGACGAAGCAGGTTCCGGCATGGTATTTCTCCCACGAACCTTCGAAAAGCGCCACACGAGAAAGCAATGCGTAGGCGGCATCTTTGCAGACACGCCCAGCCTCGGGTGCCTCCTCCCGTAGCATGGAGGCAGCTTTCTCCAAATCCATGATGATGAAGCGCGCCACCTCATTGCGGGGATAGCGCTTGTTGGCCACTGTCAACGTTGCTTCGTCGGCATCCATCAATGCAGTGAGAAGGGGCAGGTCGCCGTATTTTCGGAGCAGACGGAAATACTCCCATGCACGGAAGAAATAGGCTTCGCCCAGATAATGACGTCCCATCTCCTGGTCCGACAACTCGGACAGCGCACCTTCCATCTTGCCGATGGAATAATTGATGGCACGCAGACGGTCGAAGTTCCACACGAGGTTTCCGTTGCTCTGCGCCTGTGTCTTGTAGTCGCCGTTGCTGAGGAAGAGGGCGCTGTAGGAGGAAGCGCATTGGTTGTCACTGGTGCAATCTTCGGTGTAGGTGCCTCCCCAAATGGAGTTGTTCTGCGGCAGATACTTATACAGGTCGTTCACCGACAACTTGAAATCTTCTGCCGTATGGAAATAGGCCCCTTCATCCTTGAAAGAGAGGGGTTCGCGCTCCAGAAAATCATTACACGAAACTGCCAGCAGGGCAGCTCCGATGATTATAAGATTCTTTTTCATCTTCTTCATTATTTCGTTTCATGGAGTTAGAAGGTCGCGTTGATACCCACGGAATAGGTGCGGTAGTTGGGATATACCTTTCCTGCACCATAGCCTCCGCCATTGTCAATACCCTCGGGGTCGAAGATACGCAATTTCGTAAAAGTGAGCAGGTTCTCGGCAGAGAGATAGAGGCGTGCGCTCTTGACATACTTATCGAGCCGCGTCCCCTTGGGCAGAGAGAAACCTATCTGGATGTTCTTCAGGCGCAGGTAGGCTGCATTCTGAAGGAAGTGGTCCGAGGCTTGGATGTTGTTGCGGTCGATGCGGATGCGACCATAGTAGGGATTGAGATCAGCACCGAGTTCTGAGCCGGCATAGCGATAGTAATCCAGATGCTCCGTGAAGAAGTTGCGCTGCCACTCGCCAGCCATGCCGTAGAAAGGTGCACAGTTCTCAAAGAGGAAGTCGCGCTTGCCGATGCCTTGCATGTAGATACGGAAGTCGAACCATTTGTAGTCGCCTTGCAACGTCAGCGAGTAGGCAAAACGCGGCGTGGAATTGCCGATGCGCACCATGTCGCCATGATCGCCCAGCGTGGCACTGCCGGCATCCACCTTACCGTCTCCGTTGAGGTCGGCGTACATCAGGTCGCCGCCCCCCCAGTTGGAACCGATGGAGGACTGAGAGACCTTGTCCAAATAGTTATTCATCTCTTCGTCGCTCTTGGCAATGCCCAGAACGCGGTAGCCCCAGATTTCGCCATAGTCTTTGCCCTCATACCAATAATTGCCGTTTCGGACGGCTGCGCTGCTGCCAAAGCACTGACCCGTAGGCGAGTAGTACTTCGTCACGACGGTCTTGTAGTCAGACAAGTTAGCGGTCACGCTGTAATTGAACTTGCCAATGCGATCACGCCACGTCAGTTCCACTTCCCAGCCCCTTGTGCGCAATTCGGCATTGTTGGTTCTGGGGGCGGCAGCTCCATAAAGTGCCGAGAGCGACTTCGACGGCCCTATCATATCCTTGGTCGTGCGCTCAAACCAGTCGAAGGAACCTGTCAGACGGCTATTGAAGAACGCGAAATCTACGCCGATGCCTTTATTGACAATGGTCTCCCACGTCAGCGACGTGGAATAAGGAGCATAGACAGGCAGCGAGGACTGCTGACGTCCGCCCAACACCAAGGAGGTGGTGTTGACGTACATGGCTTGGTAAAAGGGATAGAACGACGTGGTGTTCTGATTGCCTAATGAGCCGTAGGAAGCGCGCAGTTTCAAATTGTCCATAAAGGCATCCTTCAGCTTTTCCATGAACGGTTCCTCCGTGACGTTCCAACCAATGGACACGGAGGGGAAATAGCCCCAACGCTGATTCCTCGGAAAACGGCTGGCACCGTCGGCACGGAAATTGACCTCAGCCAGATAGCGATATTTGTAGTTGTAGTTGACGCGGGCGAAGAGACCCAACGACGACCATTCGTTACGAATGTTGGTATCCAGTTGCTTATAGACCTGCCCGTCGGTTAAACTCGGATAATCGTAGTCGGCATGTCGGTCGGTTTCAACCCGATAGTATTCACTCTGTTCGCCCAACAGAAAGGTGAATTCATGACCGGCATCCAGCTTCAGGTGATAATCCGTGTAGAGGTTGGTCTCGAAATAGTTGACTTTGGCCGTTGCCTTCTCACGGTAAGTCTCCCCGCCGGCAGGACTCACTGCAAAAGTGCCGGTGCTGGCATTCACATTGTGCTCGTTGGCGGTGATGTCTCGGAAAGCGGTCAGGTATTCCGTTTTTCCCGACGGCAGGTGGAAGGTCATCGGATCAAAGCCACGCGTGTAGGGATTGCGCTCTAGACGGCTATTGATTTCAACGTGAAGTTTCCATTCCTTCAAAGGTTCGACGATGACATTCAGTTGATTATACAGTTTGTTGGTCTTCGAGTTGATGCGCCCGCCTTCCAAGATGGGTTGCATCATCGAGTCTTCATGATACTCACCATTGAAGGGATTGACCAGCGGGATGACTGGCGACGTGCGACCCAAATTGTGGAAGAACAGGTCGTCCATGACCGACGGCTTCTCGTTGATGTCTGCTGCAAAACGTGTACTCCAGCCCAACGTCAGATACTTGTTGACACGGGCATTGATCTTACCTGCCACGTTGAAGCGGCGGTAGTGTTCGTCGGCATAGTTGAAAAGACCGGTCTGAGACATCAAGTTGCCCGACACCCGATAGTCGATGGCTTTGGTGCTGCCACTCACGCTCAGCGTATGCTCATGGGAAACGGTATGGCTCTTCACATACACGTCATACCAATTAGTATTACCATAGCCTGCCTGATTCTTGTACCACGTGTCAAGGTTCTCATAAAAGCCCATGCTGTATTTCGACGTACCATCCATGAAAGCACGTATCTTATCCAAATGGTCTTGTGAGAAGGGGGACGTGCCGCCAGAGTTCTGGTAGGCATCATTCAGCATATAGGCGTAGGTCAAGCCATCGACCATGCTGGGAATGGACACGGGCTGCTGGATACGTACATGGCCGGAATAGTTGACAGAGAGAGGACGTTTCTGAGCACCTGTTCCGTTCTTGGTCGTAATCAGAATCACACCAAAGGGTGCACGAGATCCGTAGATGGCTGACGAGGCAGCATCCTTCAGAACAGACACGTTCTCGATGTCGGCGGGATTCAAGGTATGGAGGTCGCCTTCCATGCCATCGATGAGGATGAGCGGCGACGAATTGGAATCTTCGCCCAAGTTGCCGACCCCACGAATGTTGATGTTCTTGGAAGAGCCCGGTGCGCCACCAGCATCGCTGGAAATATTCAAGCCGGCCACCACGCCTTGAAGCGACTCCACGGCGTTGGCCGTCGGACGGTCTTTCAACGAGGCATCGTCGATGGTCTTCACGGCTCCTGTGGCATTGATTTTCTTCTGGGTGGCAAAACCCACGATGACAACCTCTTCCAAAGCCTTGGAATTTTCCTTTAGCACAATCGTGAGGCTCGTCTTACCGTTCACAGCCACATCCTGCGTCTGGAACCCGATATAGGAAGCGGTGATGTGTGAAGTGCGACTGGACACCGTCAGCGTGAACTTGCCGTCGAAGTCGGTTTGTACACCATTCGATGGCTTGCCTTTCTCGATGACCGTAGCACCAATGGCGGGTTCGTTATCATCCAATAAGACCACACCACGCACCGTATGCTGCGCCATCGTCCTGCTGACAGAAGCGAAACAAATGAGGAGAGATAAAAGATGATGTTTCATTGTCGTTCAGGCTTTTCTGGTTCAATTTCTCTCGCCTGCTTGCCCGAAGTTCAGCTGATACATCACCGTACTGTCAGAGGTGTAGATCAGTTGAGATGCGGGTGTCTTACGAGCATAGTTCTTATTGCGGATTGTACGGAAATAGAGATAGCCGTCACCATTACCCGTCAGAGAGTTGCCGCCTGTACGGAGGTTGTAGTTGAAGTACCACTGGACTTTTCCATCCGGCACGATAGGTTCTGGCGCACGCCATCTGGCATTACTGCGGATATGAACGGTGAACGTGTCGGCCATAGACTCCAACTGGACCATTTTCATTCTGTGGAACTTTCCACGTTTTCCCGTCTTGAAGGTGATGGTATCAATATGAATGATGAGGTTCCCGTCATCGCCGATCACGGGAACCTTCTTACCGTCCTTCATCACGAAAGCCCCATCAGCACCGACCTCGAACGTCGTATCTCGTTTTTCATACGTATTGGTGAATGCTGTATCATAGACAGCCTCTTCCTCCAAGACATAGCTCTGCCCGCCAATGGAAGCCACCAACATCGGTTCTAAGGTCAGCTCTGCCTTCAGATTGAAGTCGCCAGGATTCTCTGCCTCGTTTTCACAAGAGAGAATGCCGAAAGCGGCCCCCAATAAGGCAAGACCTAATAGCTTTTTCATCGTAAGTTAGTTTTAGAATAGGACAAGCTAAAGGTTACTTGATGAACTTCTTTCCGTTCACGACATAGACGCCACGACGTGCTTGTTCAACACGCTGACCTGCAAGATTATAGATTCCATTCTGGGACTTGGCAGCGCTCAGACGCTGAACGCCATTAGCCGTTTCTGGGCAAGGACCGTAGGTCAAACGGGGCGCTCTGGCGTATGCCGGCCAGTTGGCTTCATCCTTATCATCGGTATAGCCGTCGATGGTGTAGAACTTCAGTTCCTTGATGAAGATGGTGGACTTGGACAAACCACCTTTCGGCATATACATTTTCCATTTCACAGGCATGTCTTGAGAGGTGCGTCCTTCGTAATTATCGCCTTTGAACTCTTCCATGACAAAGAAATCAATCTCATAGGTCAGCCAGCGGTTTTTGTCATAGACGTAGTTCTCATCTTCGTCGGTGACAGGATCACCATCTTCGTCATATAAAGCGAACTGAGCAGAGTTGACGATGTTGTCAGGAAATTGGCTTGAGTCCGCATGTTTGTTGTTGTTGTCGGCATCCATGAAATACATGTTGCTGATGACACCGTCGGTAGTTGAAATGACGTTGCTGAAGATGTTGAGCACGATCTTACAGCGTATCCATTGCTTGCGAGGTGTGTTGTCAGGATTGCTGAAGAAATTGATTTGTATCATGTCGTCAATGGAAGCATCCGTCCTAAAGCCCAACACCTCTTGAGCTTTGGAATTAGCACCATTGATGCACATGACCTTACCGATGCCTTCGCCCAGATCCACCACGGCAGTACCGTTCATGACATGAATGGGATCGGTCGTGTTGTTAGCTGAGATACAACCTCCATTCTCCAGATACTCACTGCCTCCGAGGGTATAGGAGAACGTATAAGGTGTGTTCCAAGATGGATCAGAATGTTTGATGACCATCTTTGTGCCTACTTCCTGGTTCGCCCAATCGTAAGCTTTCGGAGTGATGTCTGTGAGTGTTTCTTGTGCCAAAGCGTTGGAAGAGATTGCAATTGCTGCAAGGAGTAGAATCTTTTTCATAAGTTAGTTAGTTTAAAAGTTATACATGAAGTTTTATTTTACCACGACTTTCTTTCCATCCAAGATATTCACCCCCCGTTGCAGTTTCCTCAGACGCTGCCCTGTGAGCGAATAGATGCCATCACCTATTAGAGGATTGGAGGTGAGGTGTCTGACGTCGGTTACGATGTCAGTAGCATCCTCCAGTTTCCACCACGCGGCATCCTTGGAGTTGCCGGAGATGGACACGATGTTGTCCTTTTTGGTGTTCAGCGTGAGTGCACGACTGCCATCGCCATAGGTGATGCCAGGATTCTCTTTGGCATAGTCGAAAGCCACCCCCTTTACATCGTCCTTCAATATATAGAAATAGCACGCTGTGCTGGACAAGGGCACCGCTTTGTTGATATCGGGCATGATGCCGACCGCCTGGCCGGAATGGGAAACCAAATAATATTTCCCCCACACGTCTGCTGGTGCTAAGCCGAATGCCATGTCTGTCGTGAACTGACTGGAAGAGGCCACCTCTTCCGTGCTCAGAGTTTGGTCGGCGGTCACGGTCATGTAGCGGGTATCGTCGGCATAGCTGTGTAACAAGTAGAATTTGTCAATGTCGTAGGTCTCTGGAGCCTGCCAGATGCGCACGTATTCCACATCCATTTCGTAGGTGAACGCAGGGTCAGGATTCTCGCTTCCCCACCCTGCATTCTTACCTAATGACTGGTTGAGGATGAGATAAAATTCCTTGTTGTAGGGGAACTGCCATTTCTCGTAATCGGGATGGGCTTCGAAGTCAAGGGATGTATCCTTGTTGTAACGGAAGACCTGTTTGCCGTCGCAATAGAAAATGAGCGACGTCTTGTCCCAAAAGAGCGAGTAAATATGATAACCTGCTGAAGTGGCTGTGTTGTTAGTCCAAGAATAGGACTTGCCTACGGAATGACCGTTTTGGGCATTGGGATAACGCGCGGCCACATGCACGGTACTGTGTGCCGCATTGCTATTGCCGACCATCTCCATGATGTCGATTTCGCCACACAAAGGCCATCCGTCATTGACGACGGGCATCATCCAGATGGCAGGGAAGTTGGACGCGTGCGGGTTGCATTTGGCTTTGACCTCGAAGATGCCATATTTGAAGCTTTTCGCCATGCGAACACCTCCTGTGACGAAGCCTTTTGCGGAACCATCCTTTGTCACGCCCAAGAGGCGTAGGTGACCATTTTCTGTCTTATGCACCAGAGCCCGCTCCTCGTCGGTAGTACCCATGCGCTCGTTCCATTCTGAGCTGGCCTTTGTACAGTAGTTCCAATTACGCTCCACGTTGGCGATACTCGTGAAATCGCCCGTGCAGTTCTTGAGTTCCTCGTCGCTCAACGAAAGCTTGGCGGATGCCGCCTCTGGTGTTTCAGAAGAATAGACGAGCGAATAGCCTTTGGTGCTAATCTGAGCTACAGCAGTACCTACGGCAAGGGCCAGCACTGCAAGAGGTATAAAGATGCGTTTCATGATAGGGTTAGTTAATAGGTTGTATTCTATTTGAATATTTCTTCAAGTTGGTCGATTTCTGCATCTGTTGTTGCCCAGCTGGTGACGAAGCGGCAGGCGGTGTAATCGGCATCGACGGGACACCAGACCTCAAAACCGATATAACGTCGGAGTGTGGGGAGGTCTTTGTTGGGAATGATGTAAAACTGTTGGTTGGTGGGCGAATCGATGAAGGGAGCATAGCCAAGATGTTCCACGAAAAGACGACGCAGCCGCATAGCCAGATGCACAGCAGATTTCCCCATCGAGAAATAAAAACCATCCGAGAACAAAGCCTCGAACTGCACACCTACCACACGGCTTTTGGCGAGCAAGGCACCATGTCGTTTGATGCGGCTAAGCATGTGCGCTGGCACGTTGCCATGCGGAAAGACGACAGCTTCGCCACAGAGTGCACCACACTTCGTACCACCGATATAAAAAGCATCTGCCAACTCAGACAAGAGTGGAAGTGTCACGTCCTCACTGGCGGCAAGGCCATAGGCCAGTCGAGCTCCGTCCACATAGAGCTTCAGCTGATAGTCGAGGCAGAGCCGGTGCAATGCACGGAGTTCATCGGCGGTGTAAAGGGTGCCCATTTCGGTTGGGAATGTAATGTAAACAACGCCCGGACGCACCATGTGCTCGGCGGTTTCGTCGGCAAAATAGGAACGAAGCCACAGACTGAGGTCATTGCAAGAAAGCTTGCCTTCGTGGGACGGCAAGGCAATGACTTTATGGCCAGTAAACTCCACAGCCCCCGCTTCATGGACGTTGATGTGTGCCGTGTCGGCACAGAGGACGCCCTCGTATGGTTGCAGGATGCAGTCGAGGATGGTGGCGTTGGTTTGTGTGCCACCTGCCAAGAACCATACTTCGGCCTGCAACTGTTGACAAGCCTGCCGTATAAGGTTCTTTGCCTGCAGGCTGAAATGGTCGTCGCCGTAGCTCTGCGTGCGTTCGTCGTTGGTCTCACAGAGGTGACGAAGTACAACTGGATGTGCTCCGTTGTTGTAGTCGCTTTCGAGATGAATGAAGATGTCAGCCATGATATAGTTTGTTTTCTGTGGGTGCAAAGTAACAACAAAAAAGCGTAACATGCAAAATAAAATGCACAATCTCACCTTTCCTTGCGCAAAAAGCACTATCTTTGCGGCAGAAAATTGTGTTTATCATGATAACCATAGATAATAATGAGCTATTAGCCAGGTTGGAAGGTCTGGTTTCACGGTACGAAGAAGTGGGAACACTCATCACCGACCCTGCCGTCATCGCCGACCAGCAACGGTACGTCAAACTGACCAAGGAATACAAGGACCTGGGCGACATTGTCAAGAAACGCAAAGAATACATCCAGGCGCTGCAAACCATTGAAGATGCCAAGGAAATGATGGCGGAAGACGATCCAGACATCAAAGAGATGGCACGAGAAGAGATGAATGCCGCACAAAACCTGTTGCCACAACTCGAAGAAGAGATCAAACTGTTGCTCATCCCTGCCGACCCCGAGGACGACAAGAATGTCATCATGGAGATTCGTGGCGGCACAGGAGGCGACGAGGCAGCTCTCTTCGCAGGAGACCTCTTCCGCATGTACTCGAAGTACTGCGAGACGAAGGGATGGAAGATCGCTGTGTCGAGCTTTACGGAAGGTGCCGCCGGCGGATATAAGGAAATCATCTTCTCCGTCACGGGCGAAAAGGTCTATGGCACATTGAAATACGAAAGCGGCGTACACCGCGTACAGCGCGTGCCGGTGACAGAGACGCAGGGACGAGTTCATACCTCTGCGGCCACTGTCGCCGTGCTGCCGGAGGCTGAGGAATTCGACGTGGAGATCAACGAAGGTGCTATCAAGTGGGACACATTCCGCAGCCAAGGCGCGGGTGGACAGAACGTGAACAAGGTGGAGTCGGGTGTGCGTGCCCGCTACATGTGGACGAACCCGAACACGGGTGTGACAGAGGAAATCCTCATCGAATGTACTGAGACGCGTGACCAGCCGAAAAACAAGGAACGGGCTCTCGCGCGCCTGCGTACCTTTATTTACGACAAAGAGCATCAGAAGTACATTGACGACATCGCAGCACGACGCAAGACGATGGTCAGCACCGGCGACCGCTCTGCCAAAATCCGCACCTACAACTATCCGCAAGGACGCATCACCGACCACCGCATCGGCTACACCATCTACAACCTTGCCGCTTTCATGGACGGCGACATCCAGGAATGCATCGACCGCCTCATCGTGGCCGAAAATGCAGAGAGGCTCAAGGAATCCGCCCTCTAATCCCAAGAAATGATTTATAAAGATTGACGAACAGATTCACGGAGATTGACGTCCAATAATAACATTCACGTCCTCCGAAGTTAAGACGTCAATCGTCATCAATCCAATCGTCAATCTATGAGAATAATATTTAAGATAGTAATACATCTATGACAGCTAACAACAATAATAAAATTTAAAAAGATTGACGAACAGATTCACGGAGATTGACGTCCAATAATAGCATTCACGTCCTCCGAAGTTAAGACGTCAATCGTCGTCAATCTAATCGTCAATCTACGAGAATAATATTTAAGATAGTAATACATCTATGACAGCTAACAACAATAATAAAATTTAAAAAAATTGACGAACAGATTCACGGAGATTGACGTCCAATAATAACATTCACGTCCTCCGAAGTTAAGACGTCAATCGTCGTCAATCTAATCGTCAATCTATGAGAATAATATTTAAGATAGTAATACATCTATGACAGCTAACAACAATAATAAAATTTAAAAAGATTGACGAACAGATTCACGGAGATTCACGTCAATAACAAATAACATTCACGTCATCTAACCTTTAGACGTCAATCGTCGTCAATCTAATCGTCAATCTACGAGAATAATATTCATACGAGAATCATACATAATGGACATAACAACAAGGATGTATATGAGGCAACGGACATTCTGGACGAGCGCACTGGCAGCAGCCATTGCCGTCACCATCGCCTTCGGATTCGCCGCCTGCAACGAGGAACCCGAACAATCGAAGACTGAGGAGCCCGACACACCGACGGGCAAACTCAGCGAGGCCACCTTCCACCTCGACACCAATACCGCCACGGCGGAGCATCCTGCTGTGGTCACGGCAGACAGCCCAGCCAACCTCAGCATGTCGCTGACCAGCACCTACACCGACCCGGACGGCAGCACCTTCGCCGCCGACGTCAAGGCCACCGTGCAGTTGACAACCCAGGACACCACCGTCAGCGCCGCCTCCATCGACGACCTGCTGCGCATCAGCCAGAAGATTGGCGAGGACACCAGCACCACCCAGGGCGAGACCACCACCGTCACCACGCCGCAGACCTTCACCATTGGTGGACAGACAATCACCTTCGCCCTCTCCCGCGAGATGATTCTCCACAAGAACTCGCGCGGCGAGACCGTCACCATGCCCTACCTGCGCCTCGATGCCGCCAAGGCCGGTGACCCCGCCACCACCCCCGACGGCGAACCCTACATCACCGTGCCCGACGATACCCCCCGCATGGCCGCCAGCGTCCGACTGCGTCCCCTGCCGCAGACACGCGGCACCTACACCACCGGGCAGGCATACGACGTCAGCGTACTCTTCACCGTGGAAGCACACACCGTCTATGCCCCCACCGACGACCACCGCACGCTCACCTTCCAGGTGGATTACACCGCCGTCGTGGAGAACACCCACGAATACCCAGACCCGCAGACCACCTTCGCCTACCACATCACGCCCACCGCAGGCACTGCCAGCGCCGGCTATCCTTACACGATGACGCAGGGCGCAGAGCAGATGACCCTTGACGTGGAGCAGCAGGTGGCCTACTCGTGGTTCGACCTCCAAGCATTAGAACAGCGCACGGTCAACTACACGCCCTCTGCCAGCATTACCCTCACCATAGAGAAGGACACCGCGTTCGTGGATGGGATCAAGAAATTGCAAGGGCCGGACGCCCTTCCCGCCACGACGGCCTCCACCGGCGAGAACCCCATCACGAACCGAGGCGAGAAGGAGTTCACGTTCGGCGGGGAGCAGACCATCCGCATCAACTGGAACTTCAGCGCCTACCACCCCATGGACACCGACGGCAATTTCATCGCCCTGCCTTACGTAGCCATTGGCGAACCAGAGCTTGTCTCTGTGAATATGAAGCGCAAAGAGGAAGACCATCCATACGGCGTAAATGCTTCCATCTATGAAATGACAGTGCGGTTTAAGCAGGAGGTATATACCCAAAATGCGGCGGAGAACACCAGAAAAACAATTGAATATCTTGTGAAATATATTGCTGTTGAACAGATAAAACTGGTGAAGGTGACTTACCGTAAGGGCTGGAAATGGGAGCCTGCACATGACAATATTATCTTCGGTTATTATGCTTGTGTGTATCGCGACCGAACCTACTCTAATGGTGAAACCGTAACGGATACGTATTGGGATTATGGGCATTTTAGACATATGAGTCCAGTTGCAGAGGCAAATGGTGGTACAAGAGAGTATGAGTGGGATGGAAAAAAGATCACTTATTCAGCTGAAAATCGTTACCGTAATGACTCGACTATTTCTATAGCATGGCGTTCTATTAGTGTTCCGGATTTGAGTAAACTAATAATAAGGGGGATTACGGTTAGTCGGTATGTGAATGAACCTCCTGGTACCTGGCCTGTGTATAAGGTTAGTCGTCTTGGTAACCCTGCAAAAATTCCCCTGGATAATGTGGAAATTTGTGGGGCTGATAGCATCAGCGATTTGCCAAGTGGATTCTATTTCTGGGGACCGGAATATTATGCTTCATCTGTAGTACTTTATAAGGAAAATGATAAATATTATCCCCCCCCATCGAATTATCTTTTTCAGCCTTCAGTTGTTCTACGGATGCCGGATCAATTTATGGTGATAGATGGGCAGATGATAACGTTTCTTGAATTCCGCGGGGATCCGGTGGTTACCTCTAAAGAAGAGGATATTACTATGCCGAATGGTGCGCCGGGAAAAGTGTTTACACTGGAAGGAAGACAGCATTTCTTGGGCAAGGACTTCTACGTTGCAGCAATTGATACGGTGTATCAGCAGTCGCCCACACCCTACGCCGCCACCGACACACCCGCCACAACCACCCGCGACATCGCCGCCCTCATCAGAGGCTACGCCGCCACAGCCGCCGACGCCTCCACCCGCAATCTCGCCGCGAGACAGGAATCCCCGCAAATGCCCGCACCCTACCTCCAGACGCCCTGCGTCGTCTATGGCAAGAGCCCGAACGGCACGACAAGGCCGCACCAGCCCGCACCCCTCTTCTTCCGTCCCCGCCACGACTACCGCGAATGCACCATCGGTCTCGTCCACGAGTACTACAACTGATCAAAATGACGGAAATAAGATTGAAAAAGATTGACGAACAGATTCACGGAGATTCACGTCAATAACAAATAACATTCACGTCATCTAAACTTTAGACGTCAATCGTCATCAATCCAATCGTCAATCTATGAGAATAATATTTAAGATAGTAATACATCTATGACAGCTAACAACAATAATAAAATTTTAAAAGATTGACGAACAGATTCACGGAGATTCACGTCAATAACAAATAACATTCACGTCATCTAACCTTTAGACGTCAATCGTCATCAATCCGAACGTCAATCTACGAGAATAGCATTAATACCACATTTGAATGGAAGACTATACGAGATTTAAGGACATTGTGTACGAGGTCATTGGTGCGTCTATGGACGTGTACAATGAACTGGGATTCGGGCTACGGGAACCAGTGTACCAAGAAGCATTAGCTTTGGAGCTGCACAGCCGTGGCATCCTTTGTGAACGTGAGAAGATGGTACACATCTATTATAAAGGACAAGAGCTGAAACAATTCTACAAGTTAGACTTACTCGTAGAGAATGAAATCATTGTTGAGACGAAAGGGGTTTTTGAGCTTTCTGCCGAGCATCGTGCCCAGCTTTTCAACTACATGCGTCTTACTCATAAGCCTGTCGGACTACTCATTAACTTTGGCGACTACGACAACCTATACGGCGAACGTTACGTCTTGGACGAAAATAACATCTGCTTTCGAGTAGACAAAAACATGCGCCCCATTCCATAACCTCTAAAATAGATTTAAAATGATTGACGGAGATTCACGTCAAAAAAACAAATAACATTCACGTCATCCGAGATAAAGACGTCAATTGTCGTCAATCTGAACGTCAATCTATGAGAATAATCTTTTCAAGCAAAATGAGTTTGATATGAAATTAGCGACGATTCTTGCGAAAGCGGGCAGACGCTGCCTTGAACGCTTTCCTGTCCCAGCGGCTTTTGTCACGGCATTGGCGGGCTACAGCATATTCAACATACTTGCTGAGATTACTCCCGACCGCCTGACGGGTGCCATCTACTACTTCCTGTCGGTTGGTTTTGTGCTGTCGCTCACGTTGGCATTATGGAATGAGGAACAGGAACGGATGAAGAAGGTGAGAGGCATCTACATCATGTCGTACATCATACTGACGGCAGATGCCTGCTACCTCTACCATATCAATTTCGGGACCGGTGGTCAAGGCTATGAGACATTCCTCATGCACGCCTCGGCGATTCTGGCTTTGGTGTTGACGGTCTTCTTCCTCTCGTTCCACCGCGAACGCAATGACATTCCTTCGTGGAACTTTGCGCTGCGCCTCGTGACGTATGGTGTCGTCTGCTGCCTCGTCGGGTTGGTTCTTTGGGGTGGCCTTTGTCTCCTGCTCAGCTCCATGAATTGGCTGTTCTCCATTCATATTGGGTGGAAATGGTACAGCATTGCAGGTGTACTCGTGGCCGGCTACCTGCCCGCGCTGCTGTTCCTTGGACGCATCCCAGGTGGCGAGAAGAAGCACGACCGTGAACCGCTGCATTCCAGCTTCCTCGCAGGCGTCTTCCGCTACCTATTCTTGCCGTTGGAAACGTTATATCTCGTGGTGCTGTTCCTCTATGCCCTTCAGATTCTCGTGCGCTGGGAACTGCCAGACGGTCAAGTGTCGTGGCTCGTCATCGCCTCCATGATCGGTCTCATCGGCATCGAGTTCGGTCTCTACCCTACCCGCTACGCAGACGACCGTCCCTTCGACCACGCCATTGCACGCCTGCTGCCGTTGATCCTCACGCCGCTACTATTGCTCATGACCGTCGGCATCGTGCGCCGCTTCTCGGATTACGGCATCACCATCGCACGCCTCTACCTCGCCACGCTGAACGTCTGGTTCTACGCCGTCTGCCTCGGTCTCTTCCTGTCTCGTGCCCGACGCATCAGCTGGATTCCGATTTCCTTTGCAGCCCTCTTCCTGCTGACATCTGCCCTGCCGCTGAACTATACCAGCCTCACGCGCCGCACACTAATGAAAGAAGTGGAACGCGCGCTCGCGCAGGCGGGAGCTACAGACCTGCCGCTGGACGCCAACCGCTACGATGCCTTGATGAGGACCCTCCCGCAAGAAGAGCAGAACAGCATCAATGCCAAGCTCGATTATCTGGAGAGCACCTTCAGCGCCAAGACCTTTGAACCGCTGGTGACACAGCAACAGGGCGGTATCTTTTTCAAAGGATATATCCAGAGGCCAGGCAACCTCACTGTCGCCCTCGAAGGCATCAACCTCTATGGCTACGCCAAAAACTCCACCCACCTCCACATCCCAGAGGGCTACACCGAGCTGTACCTTGACGTCGTAGGCAACGACTTCATCATCGACCTGCGTCGTGACACCTTTGAAGTGCCTGTCAGGCCAGAACAAGGCAACGAGATATCAGACACCGTCATCGTCAGCCTCCGGAAACTGAGAGCGCTGGACAAGCAGATGGACGACATCGTCCCCCTGCCCACCAAGTCCTCTGCGAACCTCTTCTATCTCCAGCATTTCAACGTCTATGGAGGTGCCGTCACCGGCGATGACGACCTCATCACCTCACCTAAACTGAATATCAGCGGTTACATGCTGACAAGAGGAACAAAGGAATAATCATCCACATCTGTCAAACAATGGACTGAAACAACGTAATATTTGAGAGTCATGAATGTAACCATTAAACATCAATAAAATCAGATTTTAGAAGATTGACGATGATTGACGTCAAATATAAACGTTTACGTCATCTGGGAGTAAGACGTCAATCGACATCTATCTGACCGTCAATCTATCGAAAATAATTATTTAAGACTATACACTGGAAATTAGATAATGAGAGACTTTACTAAATATAAAGACTGCGTGTATGAGGTTATTGGTGCTGCCATGGACGTCTATAACGAGTTGGAATTCGGCCTACGCGAAACGGTCTATCAGGAGGCATTAGCATTGGAACTCATCAGCCGTGGAATACTTTGCGAACGAGAGAAGGAGGTTCACATTTTCTACAAGGATGAAGAGCTGAAGCAGTTTTACAAGTTAGATTTGCTTGTAGAGAATGACATCATTGTAGAGACAAAAGGTGTCGTGGAACTTTGTGCGGAGCATCGTGCACAACTCTTCAACTACATACGCTTAACCAAGAAACCAGTCGGCATACTCATTAACTTCGGGGACTACAAAAATATACAAGGTGAACGATATGTATTAGAAGAAAACAATTTCTGTTACCGGGTGGATAAAAACATGAGGACTCTTCAATAAAATAAGTTTCATGAAGATTGACGGTCAGATTCACGATGATTGACGTCAAATATAAACGTTTACGTCATCTGGGAGTAAGACGTCAATCGACTTCAATCTGACCGTCAATCTATCAATAATAATTATTAAGACTAAATATGACACGCAAACAACTATTTGAGAACATTTGCAGGAAGCAGAGCTTCCTGTGTGTGGGATTGGACACCGACCTGAAGAAGGTGCCGCAACATTTGCGGGCAAAGGCCGAAAGCGAAGCGGACTTTGACCCCATCTTTGAATTCAACAAGGCCATCATCGACGCGACAGCACCCTTCTGCATGGCCTACAAGCCCAACCTGGCTTTCTACGAGGCACACGGCGTGAAGGGCTGGATCGCCTTCGAGAAGACGGTGAAGTACATCCGTGAACAACACCCCGACCAGTTCATCATTGCCGATGCCAAGCGCGGTGACATCGGCAACACCTCGAAGCTTTACGCGCGCACTTTTTTTGAAGAGGTGGACGTCGATGCCGTCACCGTGGCACCTTACATGGGCGAAGACAGCGTGACGCCCTTCCTTGGCTATCCGGAGAAATGGGTGATACTGCTGGCGCTGACAAGCAACAAAGGGAGCGCCGATTTCCAGAAGACCGAGACCCTCCCCCCGCCCTCCCTCAAGGGAGGGAGTGGTTACCAACAAGAAACAGGTAAACCCATGCAGCTCTATGAAAGAGTTATTCTGCGCAGCCAAGAATGGGTTCGCGACTATTTGACTGTTCAGGAAAAGGAAACTGCTGCCCAAACACATTCCACTCTCCCCCTTCAGGAGGAGCGGGGAGAGGGTCCGGGTTCGGACTGTCTCATGTATGTCGTCGGCGCCACGCAGGGAAGTGCCTTCGCAGACATCCGCCGTCTGGCCCCCGACCACTTCCTATTGGTTCCCGGCATAGGCGCTCAGGGAGGCTCGCTGGAGGAGGTATGCAAGTACGGATGGAACGACCACTGCGGCCTCATCGTGAACAGCAGCCGCGCCATCATCTATGCCGACTCCACGGAACGCTTTGCCGAAGTGGCCGCCGAACGGGCAAGGGAAGTGCAGCAACAAATGGCGAAGCTCTTACAAGAAAAAGCCGGGAACCTCATCGGATAAACAGAGAACGCCGACGGGCCCAACCCTCTGACGATTCCACGCCAGCTTTTCCATCAAGGAAAGGCTGGCTCGTTTTTTATTATTGGTGTCCGCTAAAAAAGCGGCCTGAAAGGCCAATAAGCCCCTCTCACTTCTGCATCTTTTGAAATGCCTGTATAGATAGGCAAAGTAGAGATTGTATGCAATTTTCCCCGGACAACAATATTTTTTATTCATTGTCAACGCTTTATGGCAGAAGGTGTACACGCTTTGTGGAGAAGGTGTACACGTTCTGCTGTGAGGCTATGCTCGCTCCGAACGGGATGTATGGGGCTTTTCAGGTTGTCGGAAATACAATTGTTCAAAGGAATTAAAAGAAAATATCTATCACTCTACCTATTCATAATAAATAGCTATTTATTAAAGGGTTGAATTGGTAGATGATAATCAGAAATGGTAGAGCTATTTGGTGATATATGGCAATATTTTTAAGATTTCATCATAATTATTCAAAAATAATTTGTGCATACAAAACTTTTTTGTACCTTTGCGGCATCAAAGGAGATGAAGATGCTTTGCACGATATACAGGAAGACGATAAGGAGTAACAGAGAAGTGACCAGCACTTTGGACTTGGAGGTTCTGAAGACTCGCCTCCAAGAAGACGGGAAGAAGCGCCGGGCGGTGGAAGCAGTGAGGGCAATCATGCCCATGCTTTCGCCGTTCCAGCGTTGGCCGGACATTGAAGCCCTGCCCGTCATCCGTCCAAGCATCTGCGTCCGGCGAAAAAGGGATGGCACGCTGAACAGCACGTACAACGGCGTAGTCACACTGGAAGTCAGAGGGTTGCAGCAAACGAGCGAGGTGGAGGACGTGAAAGCGCGCGCCGCCAACTGGCCGATGACCCTGGCAGCCATCACCGGTTGCAGCGGCAAGAGCGTGAAGATTCTCGTGCGCGGAACACTGGACGACGGCACACTGCCGAACAACGAGGACAACATCCAGCGATTCCACAAACGGCTGTATGACACCTGCGTAGAGGTCTATGGATGTGTGCTCGGCCACAAACTGGCTGCCCGTGAGGCCATCCCCCAAGACGGCTTCCGATGGACCTATGACCCCGCGCCCTACGTCAACACCGCCGCACAACCCGTGAAGGTGAACCGCAAGGACATCATGCGCTCGGGCGAGGCAGAAGAAGCGCAAGAATACGGGCCGAAAAGCATCATACCTTCCGACGAGAACTATATCTTCTACAGGCGACGCTTCTCGCTGGCCGTGTCCAAGGCGATGGAGCAGTTCCCCGACTACAGCTATGAGCTCTGCGAGAAGCTTCTGGACGCCACCGCCCTGGAAGCCGTGCGCTTGGGCATCCCGCAAGAAGAGACTGTCTATCAGGCTATTCCCAACGCCTACTTCAGCGACCTCGGCAGCACGAAGATACGGACGATTGTGGAAAGCATCTACAACGAAAACGCGCAGCATCCCGTGCGCCGCCACGACCATCCGATGCAAGAGCTGACCATGCGCCTGCAAATGTTCATCGAGCAACACTATGACCTGCGCTTCAACGAACTGACCAACGGCGTGGAATGGCGCCGCAACCATTCGGCCTCCTTCACCTTCAGGATCCTGGACACACGCGTCATGAACACCATGATCCAGGAATGCCACGAAGCCGGCCTGGAAGTGTTCGACCGCGACATGAAGCGTTACCTCGGCTCGACACGCATCCGCGGCTACAACGCCGCCTGCACCTACCTGGCCAATGTCGGCGGAATGTGGGATGGGAAAATTGATTACATCGGGCAACTGGCAGACCGTGTCCCCAACAAGAACCCGCATTGGCGCGAATGGTTCCACACGTGGTTTCTCGGCATGGTGGCACAATGGGGTGGATGGGACACGCTTCACGCCAACTCGGTCGTCCCCCTTCTCATCGGGCAACAAGGCTGTGGAAAAAGCACCTTCGGGCAAATCATCCTCCCGCCGGAGCTGCGCGAAGTGGGCTATCGGGAGCTGGTGGACTTCTCCAGCAAGACCGAAGTGGAACGCCTGCTGACGAACACCCTGCTCATCAACCTTGATGAGTTCAACCAAATATCGGAAAATATTCAACAAGGTTTCCTGAAGAACCTCATCCAGAAATCAAGTGTCAAAGGCCGTCGGCCCTACAGCAGCGTGACCGTGAACCTGCCACGCTTTGCCTCGTTCATCGCCACCACCAACATGACCGACGTATTGTCCGACCCGTCTAGTTCACGGCGCTTCATCGTGGCCGACATCCGCGAAGGCCAACGCATCGACTTCAGCGGGGCCTTCCACTATGAACAGATGTACGCCCAGGCGGTTGCCGAGCTCACCGCCGGTCGCCGGTCGTATTTCACCGCAGAGGAAGTGGCTGAGCTGGAGGCCGTCAACGCCCAGTACAACCAGCAGCGGCCCGAAGTGCTCAAGTTCCTGAGCTGCTTCGAGCCCACGACCGCCCCAGACGGACACACATGTGCAATGAAAGTGTCGGAACTCGTCGCCGAAGTGCGCCGCGAGACAGGGTTCCACTACTCCGACAAGGCCATCAACTACCTGGGTCGCTGGCTGACGTCAGAAGCCCGCTCCATGCGCGTTCGCCGCACCATGCACAACGGTTGCCCCACGTACCTTGTCAGACGCCTCAAAAAGGGCTCGGCGACATAGG
Organism: Bacteroidaceae bacterium; assembly: GCA_017965425.1. Classification (GTDB taxonomy): domain Bacteria; phylum Bacteroidota; class Bacteroidia; order Bacteroidales; family Bacteroidaceae; genus Physcousia. The sequence goes on from JAGCPY010000001.1 coordinate 21,899, forward strand.
CAGAAACCTAAGACATGCGCGCCACGTGTTAAATAAGGTGTAAAGGAAGGGAAAAAAGAAAGAATCATTGGGATATATCCACAAATTACCGTATCTTTGCAGCGCTAATCATCCTAAAACGCAGAAAAGATATGGAATTTAAAGCCCAACAGATAGCCGAATACCTTGGCGGAACCATCGAAGGCAACCCAGAAGTCAGCATTTGCACTTTCGCGAAAATCGAAGAAGGTGTTCCCGGAGCCTTGTCCTTCTACTACGACCCGAAGTTCGAGCCATACCTTTATCAGACACAGTCTTCCGTGGTGCTTGTGCCCACGACCTTCCAAGCCGCTCAACCTGTTCAGCCGACCCTCATCCGCGTAGATGATCCGCGCATGGCCATTGGCCGTCTGCTGAGCCTCCATGAAAGCATGAAGCCCAAGCGCACAGGCATCGACCCCAAAGCCTGCGTCGCCGCCACGGCCAAGATCGGGAAAGACGTATATATCGGTCCGTTCGCCGTCGTGGAAGACAACGCCGAGATAGGAGACGGAACTCAGTTGCATCCCCACGTCGTCATCGGCGAAGGGGCACGCATCGGCAACAACTGCACACTCTATCCGAATGTCACCGTCTATCACGACTGCCTTGTGGGCAACCGTTGCATCCTTCACGCTGGTGCCGTCATCGGTGCCGACGGCTTCGGTTTCTCGCCGACGGCAGAGGGGAACGAGAAAATCCCACAGATTGGCATTGCAGTCATCGAGGACGACGTGGAAATCGGTGCCAACTCCTGCGTTGACCGAGCCATGATGGGAACGACAAACGTGCGCAAGGACGTGAAAATCGACAACCTCGTCCAAGTGGGACACAACTCCGAGATTGGTGCTCACACCGTGCTCTGCGGGCAAGTGGGCGTTGCCGGCTCCACGAAAGTCGGAGAATGGTGCATCATGACCGGGCAGGTGGGCATCGCCGGACATCTGACCGTGGCCGACCGCACCATCGCCGCCGCCCAGGCAGGCATCGCCACCAGCATCCGCAAACCCGGACAGACCATCATGGGCTATCCAGCCTACGACGCGAAAGCCTGCTCACGCTCATACATTGTCTTCAAGTCTCTGCCGGAAATGGCCGTACAACTCAGGCAACTGCAAAAAGAAGTAGAACAATTGAAGAGCCTCACCCCCACCCCTTCAGCAGAAGGCGAAGGGAGCAAATAGACTTAATCATCCACTCAACAAAATGCCTCTTTTCCGCCCTGACAGAAAAACGACAAACACACTCCGTCCTTCGGAGAGGAGTCAGGGATGAGGCCGGAATATCGTAATGCTAAAACAGAACACATTAGGCGGAAGCTTCACCTTGCATGGTAAGGGCTTGCACACGGGGCTGAACCTCGTCGTGACCTTCAATCCCGCCCCCGAGAACCACGGTTACAAGATACAACGCATAGACCTTCCCGGAGAACCCGTCATCGATGCCGTGGCCGAGAATGTCGTTGAAACCACCCGTGGCACCGTATTGGCCAACGGCGAAGCACGCTGTTCGACTGTCGAGCACGCCCTGGCAGCCCTCTACGCCCTCGGCGTTGACAACTGCCTCCTCCAGGTCAATGGCCCCGAGGTGCCCATTCTGGACGGCTCGGCAGAAATCTATGTCGAAAACATCCGCCGCGTGGGCGTGGTGGAACAGAATGCTCCAAAAGACTACTACATCGTCCACAAGAAAATCGAGGTCCGCGACGACAAGACGGGGTCGGTCATCACCATCCTTCCCGACGAGCAGTTCAGCATCACAGCCATGATTGCTTTTCAGTCGAAGGTGCTCAGCAGTCAATTTGCCACCCTCGACGACATGAGCAAGTTCGAGAAAGAAATTGCCCCCGCCCGCACCTTCTGTTTCGTGCGCGAGGTGGAGATGATGCTGGCTGCAGGCCTCATCCGTGGCGGCGACCTCGACAACGCCATCGTCATCTACGAGAACCAGAAGACACAGGAAGAACTCGACCAGCTGGCCGACCGCATCGGCGCCGCCCACCACGAAGCCACGGAGCTGGGCTATCTACAGACAAAGCCACTCATGTGGGAGAACGAACCCGCACGCCACAAGCTTCTCGACATCATCGGCGACATGGCACTCATTGGCAAACCCATCAAGGGACGCATCATCGCCACACGCCCGGGACACACCGTCAACAACAAATTCGCACGCCTGATGCGCAAGGAGATCCGAGTCCACAAGGTTCAGGCTCCCATCTACGACCCCAACAAAGCACCCGTCTTGGACATCAAGCAAATCCGTCAGCTGCTGCCTCATAGATACCCGATGCTCTTCGTGGACAAAGTCATCGAGATGGACGCCAACAGCATCGTCGGCGTGAAGAACGTGACCGGCAACGAACCTTTTTTCCAAGGCCATTTCCCGGGTGAACCCGTCGTGCCTGGTGTATTACTCATCGAGGCTCTGGCACAAACGGGAGGCCTGCTCGTGCTCAGCAACATAGAGCATCCACAAGAATACAGCACCTACTTCCTGCGCATCGACAACTGCAAGTTCACCCAGAAAGTAGTGCCGGGTGACACGCTCTTATTCAAAGCCGCCTTCACAGCTCCCTTCCGCCACAACATCGCACAGATGCACGGCTATGTCTTCGTGGGCGAGAACGTCGTCGCCGAAGCCAGCCTCACGGCACAAGTCATCAAGAACTCATAGCATGACACAACTGCGTTGACCTTTGGACATTGAAGCCAGCATCGTAATAACGTGATAACGTGATAACGAAATAACGACTCATCCTTAACCACTAAACACCCCCCTGACAATGATAAGTCCCCTTGCCTACATCCATCCCGAAGCCAAGATTGGCGAGAACGTAGAGATCGGCCCCTTCTGCTACATCGACAAGAACGTGGAGATTGGCGACAACAACACGTTGATGAACAGCGTCACCGTTCTTTACGGTTCCCGCATCGGCAACGGCAACATCTTCTTCCCCGGAGCCGTCATCGGCGCCATTCCTCAAGACCTCAAGTTCCGAGGAGAAGAATCCCTCGCCATCATTGGCGACAACAACAAGATTCGCGAGAACGTGACCATCAATCGTGGAACGGCTGCCAAGGGACAAACCGTTGTCGGTTCCGGCAACCTCCTCATGGAAGGATGCCACATCGCCCATGATGTCATCGTGGGCGACGACGTCATCATCGGCAACACCACGAAGCTGGCCGGGGAAGTCACCATTGACGACCACGCTATCTTGTCTGCCTGTGTGCTCATCCACCAGTTCTGCCGCATCGGCAGCTATACGATGGTCGGCGGCGGCACGCGCACGTCACAGAGCATCGTGCCTTATAGCATCTGTGCCCGTGAGCCTGCCACTTATTGCGGCCTGAACATCGTAGGCCTGCGCCGCAGAGGATTCGAGCGCGAGGTCATCAACACCATCCACGAAGCCTACCGCATCATCTTCCAAGGCGGACTCACACAGGCCGACGCCATCAGCACCATCCGACGCGAACTCCCCCCAACACCCGAAATACAATACATCCTTGACTTTATCGAGGACACCAAACAACGCGGATTCGTTCACTAAGTTATGCTCTACACCATCACTGCTGCCAGCCCAGAAGTGGAGGACTTTGTTCTGGAACTGCAAATAGAGTCCAATGCCACCTTTGCCGATTTACACCGCCTGATTCGCCAGAGTTGCGAATGGGATGATTTCAAGCCGGCCACCTTCTACATCTGCGACCACCGTTGGCGACACGAACGTGCCATCCCCGAAAAAAGCTTTGAGGACGACACCATGAGCGAAGTCGAGCTCGGCGATCTGCTTGAAGACGAGGGACAACGGCTCCAATATCTTTTCGACCCCGACGAAAGAAGGCACCTCCTGATGGAAGTCTCGCACATCGCTTTCAGCAAGCACATTGACGCCCCTCTGTGTCGCCGCAAACACGGGCAACCGCCTCTTCTGCAATTGGAAAAGGAAGAAGCACCCCAACCGCTCACCAATGCCGAACTGCTGGCACAGCTGAATGCTGCCGCGTTGGCCGACGACGAAGACGATGACATCGAGCCCACCGATGATGACTTGTTTGAGATAGAAGAACTGGACGTCGAAGGCTTCGACTTCACAGAAGGATGAAAACCCTTGTCGTCCTCCTCGGCCCCACAGCTGTCGGCAAGACGGAACTGGCGTTGGATTTGGCTGAACGAATGGGCAGCCCCATCCTCAATGCTGACAGCCGACAAATTTACCGAGACCTGCGCATCGGAACGGCCAGCCCCACGCCCGAACAGCTGGCACGCGTCCAGCATTATTTCGTTGGGACGCTCGACATTCACGACTACTACAGCGCGGCACGCTACGAAGCAGAGGTGCTGGCACTCACTACCCAACTCTTCGCCACCCACGAGACGCTACTCCTCAGCGGCGGCAGTATGATGTACATCGACGCTGTCTGCAACGGCATCGACGACATCCCCACCGTGGAGCCTGACGTGCGGCAATTGCTGCGTCAGCGCTATCAAGCAGAAGGACTGACGGCGCTTGCCGCAGAGCTTCGTATCCTTGACCCCGACTATTACGCACAAGTGGATTTGAAGAATCCCAAACGCATCATTCACGCCCTGGAAATCTGCTACCAGACAGGACGCACCTTCACCAGCTTCCGCACCTCCACCCGCAAGCAACGACCCTTCCGCATCATCAAGTTCGGGTTGCAACGCGAACGTGAAGACCTGTTCTCACGCATCAATCACCGCGTTGACCAGATGATCAACGCAGGCCTGCTGGCAGAAGCACGCTCCCTCCTGCCCTTCCGCCAGGAGAACGCCCTCAACACGGTTGGCTATAAAGAAATGTTCCAAGTGCTTGACGGCACTTGGGAACTGCCCTTTGCCATCGAGAGAATGAAAAAGAACACGCGCGTGTATGCAAAGAAGCAGATGACGTGGTTTGCCCACGACCCCGACATCCAGTGGCTCCACCCCGACACCCCCACTGCCATCGACACCATCCTGCAAGCCATCTCATAAACTCATGAAAACAATCACCCCCTTCCTCCACCGCCTCTACGCTGGCCCGTGGTACAAACGGCTATTCGTCTGGTTGGCCACCTTCGTTCTCGGCTTGCTGCTCCTGTTGGTTGCCGTGGACATCAACTTCTTATGGCTTTTCGGCAAGTCGCCAGGCTTCTCACAGATTAAACACCCCGTCAATAACGAGGCCAGTGAAATCTATAGCGAAGACAGCGTCCTGCTGGGCCGTTTCTTCAGCCAGAACCGCACGCCCGTCACCTACGACGAAATCAGCCCCATCATCATCCGAACGCTCGTTGCCACGGAAGACGAACGCTTCTACCTTCACCACGGAGTCGATATCCCTGGCCTCTTTGCCGCTGCCAAGGACATGACCCAAGGCCACGCCCGCGGTGCCAGCACCATCACCCAACAGCTGGCCAAGAACCTCTTCCGCGTGCGAACACAATACACCACGGGTCTCTTCGGCCACATTCCCGGACTGAAAATCCTCATCATGAAGGCCAAGGAATGGATTGTCGCCACGAAACTTGAGATGACCTTCTCGAAGGAAGAGATTCTCACGATGTACCTCAACACCGTCGATTTCGGCTCCAACAGTTTCGGCATCAAGACAGCAGCCCGCACCTATTTCGGCACGACCCCTTATCAACTGACGTATGAACAGTCGGCCACCCTCGTGGGCTTGCTGAAAGCCACCAGCAGCTACAACCCACGGCTCCATCCAGAGGCTTCTGCCCAACGCCGCAATGTCGTCCTCCAGAATCTCTTCGACCACGGCGGCATCATCCTTGGCGGCGAGCTGGCCACGCGCCATCAGTTGGACAGCCTCCAATCCCTGCCGGTAGTGTGCGTGGAACACATCGAAGAGAGCAGCTATGACGGTCCGGCACCCTACTTCCGAACGCAATTGCAGGAATATATTGACCAACTCTGCGACCAAGGACTCATCGGCGGCGAAAGCAACGAACGTCTCGACCTCTATGCCGACGGCCTCACCATCTACACCACCCTCGACTCCCGCCTCCAGCATTATGCCGAACAAGCCGCCCTCAAACAGATGCGCACCCTGCAGCAACGCTTCGACGAGCATTGGCGCGGACAACATCCGTGGCAGGATCAGCAGCACCGCGAGATACCGGGATTCATCGAAGGGCTGGCCAGAAAAAGCCCCCACTACAAGCTGCTCCAGAAACGCTTCCCCGACCAGCCGGACAGCATCGACTTCTACATGAACCAGCCCCACCGCGTCCGCCTCTTCTCCTACGACGGCCCCATCTATCGCGACATCTCCACCTTGGACAGCATCCGCTACATGGTCAGCTTCATGCACTGCGGCTTTGTCGCCATCGAGCCAGACACCCGCCATGTCAAGGCATGGGTGGGCGACATCGACTTCGACTCATGGAAGTACGACAAGGTGACGTCCCGCCGTCAGCCCGGTTCCACCTTCAAGCTCTTCGTCTATACCGAAGCCATGAACAAGGGCATGACACCCTGCGACCGACGCGTGGATTCATGGAACGCCTACACCGACACGCTCCGGGGCACCGTCAAGCAATGGGCTCCTCGCAATGCCAACGGCACTTATTCCAACGAGAACATGACGCTCAAGCGCGCGTTCGCACAGAGCATCAACAGCATCGCCGTCAAACTGGCCTACGAGGTCAGCGTGCACGACATCGCACTGACAGCCCAAAAGATGGGCATTCAGTCGCCCCTTGAGGAGGTGCCGGCGCTCAGTCTTGGTGCCAGCGACGTCACCCTGCTGGAGCTCGTCAACTCCTACTGCACTGTCATCAACGACGGCATCTACAGTCAGCCGCTCCTCATCAGCAAAATACTTGATCGCGAAGGCCAAGTCATCTACGAAGCCAAGGCCACGGAAGAACAAGTCATCCCCTACCGGTCGGCCTACCTCATGCAACTCATGCTGCGCGGTGGGCTCACCGAGCCAGGCGGCACGACGGCAGCTCTCTGGCAGTACATTAACCCCGTGCTGGGCAAGAGCGAGTTCGGCGGCAAGACCGGCACCAGTAACAACCATTCCGACGCGTGGTTCGTCGGGGTGACGCCCAAGCTGGTGGCTGGCGGATGGGTAGGCGGTGAATACCGCAGCATCCACTTCCGCACAGGCGCCTTGGGACAAGGCAGCCGAACGGCACTGCCCATCTTCGGCAACTTCATCGCCAGCGTGCTGCGCGATCCGCGCTTTGCCCGTTACTGTGTGAAGTTTGCGCCGCCTCGCGAAGAGCTGAGCCGTTCGCTCTGGGAATGTGCCTCCTATTCAGAACCCATCGACACCTTACTCATCGACAGCATTGCCGAAATGGGGCCGATGGAGGGCGTCAGTTTCGACGACGCCGATGAGCAAGAGGAACCTATTGAGCCGTCTGAAGACACAACGATTCCCGAACCTGCCGTTCCCGACGCGAACGACCAGACAGAGCCGTAACCCGTTAAATAACCATAATATTTAATACGCACGCGCGCAAGGTTGAAATATTATCGCTACCTTTACCCGCGAAATAAACCTTTAATATTCCATCTTTATGACTTTTCACAAGACCCTGACCCTGAGCGTAGCCCTGCTGGCAGCCGTCTCAGCAAGCGCCAAGAAGACCAGCGCCTATCTCTTCACCTACTTCACCGGCAACGCTCCCGAACAGGAGCAGATCTGTTATGCCATCTCCGAAGACGGATGGAACTACACGCCGCTGAACGACGGCCGTCCCGTCATCGCCTCCAAGGACATCGCGCGCACGGGCTGTGTCCGCGACCCGCACATCCTTCGCGGCAAGGGCGGATGGTTCTATCAAGTCGTCACCGACATGAAGTCCAGCCTCGGATGGAGCAGCAACCGTGGCATGGTGCTCATGCGCTCCAAGGACCTTGTCCACTGGCAGAGCCACACCATCCACTTTCCCGAACGCTTCAAGGGCACGATGTTCGAGCACGTCACCCGCGTATGGGCTCCACAGACCATCTATGACAAACGAGCCCGCAAGTACATCGTCTATTTCTCCATCCTCACCGACGACGGCTCCTGCCCCTATGACCGTGTCTATTGGACGTACGCCAACAAGGACTTCAGCGACTTTGAAGGAGAGCCCAAAGTGCTGTTCGACGTGAAGAACGCCAGCATCGACACCGACATCGTGCAAGACGACAACGGACTCTACCATATCTTCTTCAAGACCGAGGGACAGCGCGAGAAAGGCATCAAGCAATTCATCGCACGCGACCTCCTCGATGGCAGCACCTGGGAGTTGCAGGATGGTTGGTGCCAAGACACCAACAAGGCGGTCGAAGGTTCCGGTGTCTTCCGCCTCCACGACGGCACATGGGTACTGATGTACGACTGCTACACCAGTGGACACTATCAGTTCTGCAAGAGCACAGACCTCAAGACCTTCAAGCAAGTGCAGGACACCAAAACAGAGGGAGCTTTCACCCCTCGCCACGGCACCGTCATCGCCATCACCGCCAAGGAACTGAAACGACTGCAGAAAGCGTTTCCCAACACCAAATAACCTAACGCCCTCTTAACGAGCTACTTCTTATGATAAAACACCTCCTCACCTTCGCCGTCGCCCTCTTGGCCACCGTTGCCGGATGGGCCGCGAACACCACACAAACGCTGAAGCAGGTGAGCGAAGCCATCGACCTCACCACCGATGTCGATCTCCACATCACCTCCACCGAGCCATTCACGACCACGGGCTCCATCAACATCACCAACATCGAGCACGCCGTCATCATCTTCGAAAAACTACGGCCGTCCAAAGTCGCCAAGCAGCTGGGCTTCATCACCATTAACGGAGCGGCTGCCGTTGAAGGGGCCAACTGCCAACTGCGCCTTTACGGACAGGGCACCATCCTCTATCCCTATCGCAGGGAGAGCAGCGCCGCCTCTGGTTTCCATCCGCTGGCCGTCTATTCCGACACCAACTGCAAGGGCGACACATGCGAACTCTTCGGCCTGGAACATTCGGGCGGGTTCATGAACACCCTCACCCCCGCCAAACTAAAGAAACAGATCCGCAGCTTCCGCCTCAAACGCGGCTACATGGTCACCTTCTCCATCCAAGCCGAAGGGCGCGGCTACAGCCGTTGCTTCATCGCCGACAAGGCTGACCTCGTCGTCAACACACTGCCCAAGATCCTCGACCAGCGCATCTGTTCCTACCGCGTCTTCCGATGGAGCGACCCCGGCAAGATTGGCGTGGCCGACATTGTCGATGAAAACGGCCTGGGCAAGCTCAACGCCACCTGGTCTTACACCTGGGGCAACGGACGCTCGCTGGGAACCGACTATGAGTGTGTGCCACACATGAACCACCGCTGGGGACCGTCGGCGGCCTCGTTGGGCAGTGCCGACTACTCCTGCCACATCAAGACCGACAACGAGCCGGGCAACAGCGCCGACCCCGAACCCGCCACCGTCGATCAGGTGCTCGACCGCTGGGAAGACCTCATGAGAACCGGCAAGCGACTGATGACACCTTCCTCTCACGACGGCAGCATGAACTGGTTCCGTGCCTTCCTCGACAGCATCGACGCGAGAGGATGGAGATGCGAAATCCTGGATTTCCACTGCTATTGGACAGAAGGTCAATACAATAACCTACAAGGTTGGGCCGACAGCTACAAACGGCCCATCTGGATTACCGAATTCGTCTGGGGAGCTTCATGGAACAACAACGGAGCCTTCGCCAACGGTGTCACCGAGGCACAGAACAAGGATGTCATGAGCCGCATCTGGACCAACCTCAACAACTGGAATTGGATTGAACGCTATGCCTACTGGAACGGAGAGCGCGACCCGAGCCGCATCCTCAAGAATGGTTCGCTCACGCCCGCAGGACAGTTCTTCGCCACGATGAGCACCGGCCCAGGCTACAAGGACTACGGTGGCTACGTGCCCAAGGCACCACCCCTCAAAGCACCCTCGGGACTCACCGTCAGCTTCAACCGCAAAACCAACACAGCCTCTTTCAGCTGGACCAATAACAACAACGGACTCACCGACTTATCCATCCTCCAGAAGAAAGTCAGCAAGACGCAGTGGGTGAACATCGACACCATTGACAGCGAAAGCAAGGAACTCACCTACTCCATGAAGATCGACCCCGACGACGCCATCGGACTCAACACCTTCCGAATCTTGGACATCGCCTACAACAACGCCAAGAAATACAGCAACGAAGCCAGCTTCTTCATCGGCGGCGCACAGACTTTCGGCGACGTCATGGCCGGACGCATCGAAGCCACGAACAACGAAGAGACGACCATCAGCTTCGCCAAGCAAGATGTCAAGCCCCTTGTTATCACGGGTATGCCCACCAATGCCAACCGCGACTACATGTTCACCAACCACGTCACCACCATCGGAACAGACAACTTCAAGTTCTACCTCGACCCCTGGACAATAAAGAACACAGGCACCTTGACCAACCCCGAAACAGTAGATTTCCTCGTCATGCAGCCGGGCATCTATGAATGGGGCAACATGCGAGCCGTCGTGGACACATGCACCTACATCAACAGCAAGGGCAACCGCTCCACATTGAGCCAGGGAGACACCATCGAGGTCTTCTTCAAAGAACCTTTCGACGAAGGCGTCAAACCCATTGTGCTGGCGCAGAACTTGCTCAGCACCAAGAATGCAGTGCCTTCCACGCCCAAGGTCTTCGACGTCAACAACAAGGGCTTCAAGATGAAGCTGGTATATCAAGCCGGTGTCACGGGAAACCTCCGTTCACAGGCCAGCTACTACATCGCCATCACACCGGGTGAGGCCGCCCTGGGCGATTCTGGAAAGAAGATCTATGCGGGTTTGGGAACATCTGCCGTGGGCGGAACGTCAAACACTGGCATTGCCAACCATTTCCTCACACCTGCCGGCGACACGCTCCTGTTCAGCAATCCCTACATCATTGCCAACCAGCAGACCCACAAGCTCGACGTGGCCAGCATTATCAGGAAATCTTCTGACATTACAAGAACCATTACAGACGAAGAGGGCAATCGCAAGAATCTTATTTACGGAATACGTGTCCGCCGTCAAGTGGATCCCTCTGCCACCATCCCAACGGGTCAGAACACGGCAGACAAGTCGGGTGACACGATTGGATGGATCGTCATTGACGATGATTCAGAGGCGGCAAATTCCATCCCTGCAATAAAGTCAAAATCCGCTGAAAAACAGCTGTTTGTTAAAACCATCGGTCGCCGCATACAGCCCAACGACAGCCATGCCCGCATCTTCGACGTCAGCGGTCGTGAAGTGCCCGCCGACAGTCCCCTGTCTGCCGGCATCTATCTCGTCACCAACGGACGCCAAAGCGTGAAGGTGTCCATCCGGTAACAGGCAGACAACCGCCGACGACGAACAACGAAAGATTTTGACACATCTTTATCTTCACTGCGAAAGGTGTACACCTTCACCCCAGAACGTGTACACCTTTCGCTTTTTTCATGCAGACCTTCCCCCACGACCTACAGACAGCCACTCCTTCCACCCTCTATCTTTTTTTTTTGCAAAAAAATCCCTCAATCCCTCACCATTCGACATTTCTTCCTGAAAGACAGAACGTTGCGGGTGAGGGATTGGTGAGGGATAGGTGAGGGATGGTGAGGAATTGCGTCAAAAACAACAGATGACCGTCATTCGAGACATCCATACACGGAATATGGTTTTACCCTGAAAAAAGCAATCCCTCACCATCCCTCACCTATTCCTCACCTATCTCTCACCTATTCCTCACCCTTAAACAGCTGTATATCAAACGTATGCTTCAAAAGGTGAGGAATTGAGGCATTTTTCAGAAAAACACGGGGTGGAAGAGAACCAAAAAATGCTTGCTCCACGAGAAACTGGCGCGGGAAATCGTTAGTATGTAAGCATTGTGAGTGCCACGGAAGAGGGAGGATGAGGGCAGCGCCTGTTAAAAAACATTAAATGAAAACACATTCCACGCGCTAATCCAAGGAGGTAATGAAAAAAAGCCTTAATTTTGACCGCTTGAAAGGCAAAAAAGACTAACTAACGAGCCCCTTTGGGGCATCTTTACCTTCGATTCAAAATCAAAAAATAAACTTTAACAATCTCAAATTCAATGTGTATGAGAAAACCATTTAGCACATGCGGCAAGTATGCCACGCGCGCATTATACGTGATGGCAGCTTGTGGGCTCTCGTGGTCATGCACGGACGATTTCAAGCTCGACGACGAAAAGCCGTCTTGGCTGAACTCCAGCATCTACGAAAGCCTTGAGCAACGAGGCAATTTCAAGACCTACCTGAGGTTGCTGGGCGACAAGGATGTCAATCCCGAGTCGGCCCGTCCGCTGACGGAAGTCCTTGGCCGAACAGGCTCGAAGACCGTCTTCGTGGCCAACGACGAGGCGTGGGAAGCATTCTTCAAAAAGAACGCGACGCTGCCCGTCACCAATCCTTGGCACAACGCCACCAGTTACGAGCGTCTGTCTGAAGCACAGAAGAAACTGCTCATCCACACCTCCATGCTCAACAATGCCATCGTCATGGAGAACCTCGCCAGCAGCGATGGTTCGGGCAGCAACACCCCGACCCGTGGAGAGTACATGCGTCGCTTCACCGATTACATGCTCACCGACTCCATCACCTTCCTGCCAGGCGATGCAGTGCCCTACACCTACAACGAGGGCGAGATGAACTACTGGCGTCGCTTCCGCACCGAGGCTGGTGGAAAAGGCATCTACCTCGTCGAAGACTCCACACGCAACATGATGATCCACTTCACCGCAGAGCACATGGCCAAGCAGGGTGTCACCGACAACGACTTCGCCATCGTCATGGGACGTGAGCGCCAAACCGGCGACGTGCATATCTATGACGCGTTGCTCATGGAGAAGGACGGAGTGGCAGAGAATGGCTACGTGAACGTCACCGAGAAGGTGATTGCTCCGCTGCCCAACATGGCCGAGCTCATCCGCACCAATGGCAAGACCAACATCTTCAGCCACATGCTCGACCGCTTCTCCTTCCCCTACTATAACGCAGCCGTCACGAAAGCCTATCAGACACTGCATCCCGAATTCAAGGACTCTATCTTCACCAAGAAATATGTCACTGAAATCGGTGCCGGACACAGGGCTGTCCGCACGACACCCGACGGCAACACCTTCAAGGACGACGAAGGTGACTTCTTCCTGAAATACGATCCAGGATGGAACGAGTACTACGACGAGAAGGACACCCGCGCCGACATGGCCGCCATGTTCGTCCCCTCGGACGATGTCCTCTTCGATTACTTCAGCAAGGGAAAAGGTGGCTGGCAGCTCGTCAAGACCTACAGCCGTAACCCGGAAGAGATTGTGGAGAAAGGCGACTTCGAAGCGTTGTACCGCAAAATCGACGACATCCCCCTCTCGACACTCAAGGAGCTCATTAACGTGCTCATGATCCGCTCTTTCACCGACTATGTGCCCAGCAAGATAACGGCCGTCATGGACGATGCACAGGAGCAGCTCTTCGACCAGAGCGACGTCGAAAACATCGACACCTGTCTGTTGGCAAATAATGGTGTCATCTATATTATGAAAGAGGTGTACGGTCCCGCCGACTACACTTCCGTGGCCGCTCCCGCCAACATCAGCAAGACCAACCTCATCATGAAGTGGGCCATCAACAATGGTAAGACCGAGAGCGACGACTTCATGCGACTCAACTACTTCGCCTACCTGAAGGCCATGAAGTCCAGATTCACCTTCTTCCTCCCCAGCGACGAAGCCCTCCAACGCTACTTCGACCCCGTCAGCTTCACCAACCGCTACCCACGCGTGATTGCCTTGCAATATGTGAAGAAGAACGGCTTCCCCCTGAAATACACCCTCTATTCCTACGACCCCGCAACGGCCACGGAGAGTGACAGGGCACTGAGCGCACAGACCGCCACCGAGGATGAGCTCGTGAACCGTCTGAAGGACGTCCTCGAAAGCCACACCATCGTGCACGATGGCAGCAACCCCATTGACAGTGAGGACGAATACTACCTCACCAAGAACGGCTCTGCCATCAAGGTCACACGCGACGCCACCGGCACCATCACCTCCGTGCAAGGTGGCTACCAGCTTGAGAATGAGCGGCACGGCCGCCTCGAAGGCTCAAGAGGAACGGTCAGCATTGCCGTGACTGCCGAGAACACCAGCGAGGCCAAGAACGGACGCACCTACGTCATCGACGATGCCCCCATCATCCCGCCCAGCCAAAGCGTTTACGGCGTGCTCTCCGAAGACACGACCAACGCCCCCTTCTCCAAGTTCTTGGATATGACACGCGACGATGAATCCATCATCCTCGCCTGCGGACTTGTGCCCAGCAATGCCAAGGCCGAAACCCGCACACGTCTGCTCAGCAAGTACCACGTCTGGGCAGGTCCCAACGACCAGACCGGTAACGGCGGCGGTATCGACAACAACGTGCAGTTCTTCAACAACTACCGCTACACCGTCTTCGTTCCGACCAACGAGGCCATTGAAGCAGCCGTTGCCAAAGGCCTGCCAACATGGGAAACCATTGAGGAAGACTACCATAGCCTCCCACACCCCCTCGTGGACAGCCTCTTTAAAGGAAAGCCCGTCCTCGATGAAAACGGTGACACCATCCGCGTGTACGACATGAATGCCTACATCCTCACCCGCGAAGACAGCCTCCGCCTCCAGGCCAAGATCACCTACCTGAACAACTTCATCCGCGGACACTTCCTCGACAACAGTGTCTTCGCCGACAAGACAGCTTGGGATGAACCCGCAGACTTCGTCACATCCAGCTATAACAACGACCTCGGCATCTTCGTCAAGGTACACGTCATGCGCAACGGACAAGACCAGCTGCAGGTGTGGGACGACAACGGCGGAGCTCCGCTCAACGTCACTGAACTCAAGAACATCATGGCACGCGACGTCGTTTGTACGCTCAACAACAAGAACACGTCGCCGACCTACGCACGTAACGGTATGAACAATATCAAGATCCAAGGCTCCAGCTTCGCCGTCATCCACCAGATTCCCGGCGTGCTGAACCACATGCCACTCAACGCCGACGGCACCTATGGTGTCAAATGGGATGACGCCAATGCGTGCAAGGCTTACCTCCAGAAATTCTCCATTCCCGAAACGGCTACCATGAATCGAATAAAAGCAAGACTATGGAAAAGATAATCAAACTGATACTGCTTTGGGTCATCTGCTTCACCGCAACCACTGCCAGTGCCCAACGGCGCATCTCAGGTACCGTCTCGGATGATTTCGACGTGGTACCCGGAGCAAACGTCGTCGAACGCGACAAGAACAACCGTATCGTTAGTGCCACCGTCACTGACATGAACGGTAACTTCACCTTAAATATTAAGGATCCCAACAACATGCTGTCTGTCACCTTCATCGGCATGAAGCCCTGGGCGCAGAAGATTGGGACACAGAACGTATTCAAAATCAAGCTACAGGACAACACCAAGCAAATCAAGGAAGTGACGGTCACGGCCAAGAAGAAGCAACAGTCCGGCGGCTTGAGCATCCCCGTCCGAGAACTGGCCGGTGCCACACAGACCTTCAACATGGATGAAATGGAAGGTATGGCTTTCGAGTCTGTCGATCAGGCACTGCAAGGACAGATTGCAGGTCTCGACATCGTGCAGAACTCCGGTAACCTCGGTTCGGGAACCACCATGCGCCTGCGCGGTACCTCTACCATTAACGGCAACGCCCAGCCGCTCATCGTCGTCAACGACCACATCTTCGAGTTACCGGAGGACGCACAGAGCGTCAACTTCGAGGAGATGGACAACGAGGAACAGTTCTCCACCCTGCTGAACGTCAACCCCGAAGACATCGAGAGCATCGAAGTCCTGAAGGATGCCTCCACGGCCAAGTGGGGTTCGCGCGGTGCCAACGGTGTCATCGAGATCAAACTCCGCCGTGGTCACCGTGGTCCCACCAACGTCACCTTCTCCTACCGCTTCAACGGCACTTGGCAGCCCGACGGCTACAAGATGCTCGATGGTGACGGTTACACCATGATGCTGAAGGAAGCTTACTACAATCCACAGCAAATTGCCACCAACATCTTGGAACTTGACTACAATACCGAGTATCCTTACATCTACAACCACTTCACACACAACACCGATTGGCTCAACGAAGTGAAGCAGTTCGGTAAAGAACACAAGTATTACGTCACCCTCTCCGGTGGTGGAGAAAAGGCCACCTTCCGCGTCAGTGCGGGTTACGACAAATCCACAGGTTCCGTCATCGGACAGAAGATGGACCGCTTCACCACACAGACAGCTCTCGACTACTGGGTCAGCGACCGCATCAAGTTCCAGTCGAACATCAGCCTGACGTTCACCACCAACTACAAGAACTACGGCAACGACATCATGGCACGTGCCTACAAAGCCATGCCGAACATGAGCGTCATGGAGTATGACGCACGCGGACAGCTCACAGGCAACTACTTCAACATGCTACCCCTGGCTATGAGAGTCACCAACAACGAAGCATCTGCAGATGTCAACGACGGAACAAAGACCAGCTGGCTGCTCCGCGACATGTTCCTCAACGGAAACCCTGTCGCACGTGCCATGAAAGCATGGAACAAGGAACACCAGTACAACCTCAACCCACAGTTCAACATCGAATACAAGCTGCTTGGCAAGGACGACGACCACACCCAGTTGAACTATAAGGGCGACGTCCAGTTGAACATTTACAACACTTCCAGCGATGAGTATATCCCCGCAGAGCTGACCACCATGGACTGGGAGTTCGGCGGTGATTATGGCCTCAGATGGGATAATGCAGGACACTCCAACCAGCGTAACCAAGTGGGTAACTCTGAATACAAGAGCATGGAGTTCACCACCCGCCATGACTTGCAGTTCTATCCTAAGTTCAAGAATGAGGATCACAGCGTCAGCGCCCTCCTGCGTTGGGAAATGGCCAGCGGACAGTCCAGCAACCAGAATACGGGGCTCTGGAACGTTCCTAATGGCATCACCGACCCCACCGTCGTGGCGCTGTTGACTTCTGCCGGAGCCAGCAACAACGAATGGCGCAGCACCAGCTTCTTCGGACAAGTCCACTACTCCTATAAGAGTAAGTACAACCTCGATGCTTCTGTCCGCGCCGACGGCTCCACCGCTTTCGGTGCCGGTAACAAGTTCGGCTACTTCCCCTTCATCGGTGCTCGCTGGAACATCATCGACGAGCCGTGGATGAAATGGTCCAAGAGTTGGCTGAGCATGTTGGCCGTACGTCCCACATGGGGTGTCACCGGTAACACAGGCGGTGGTGGCTACAACCAGTACAACAAGTATGGTTCCAGCGGCTACTACAACGGACACTCTGTCGTCCGCCCCGAGAACCTCTCCCTCACCCAAATCCGTTGGGAGAAGACACGTAAGATCAACCTCGGCTTCAACCTCGGACTCTTCGACGACCTCCTGGGCTTCGAGTTGGATATTTATGACCACAAGACCACCGACCTCATCATGAACAACCTCCGCATTGCATCGGCCAACGGCTTCAGCAGTCTCTCCAAGGTCAATGCAGGCGTGATGAGGAATAAGGGTTGGGACTTGAACTTCCACAGTGGCTGGTTCGCCAAGGTAGGCAAATTCCAGATGAAAGTGCGTGCCAACATCGCCCAGAACTTCAACGAAGTAGAGGAAATGGATCCTCTGATCTTGGCAGAACTGAACGGTTCCGAGACTTACCAGCCAGAAAACCTCTCTTACAACCAACGCGTACAAATTGGCAATGCACTCGGTTCCATCTATGGTCTGAAGTACAAGGGCGTTTACAGGTACGACTACGAGCACAATGGCTACACCACCACGTCCATCAATGCTTATGGTTATGCCGAAGTCAACAACACGGGCTATGATGCAAAGGGTAACCCCATCAACACCGCAGCTGCTGCACGCCGCCGTGGCGAAAACTTCACCTGCCCCGTCGCCTACGACGCTACTGGTGAAATGCTCACCGACAAACAAGGCAACCCCCTGCCCATGTATTACTGCTACAATGAAGGCAACAAGTACAAGTTCCAGGGTGGTGATGCCATCTATGAAGACATCAACCACGATGGTCAGATCGACCGCTATGACATGGTCTATCTCGGCAACTCCAATCCGAAGTGCAACGGCGGTTTCGGCTTCACCCTGAAATGGGAACGTCTCCAGCTCGTGACCGGCTTCAACTTCCGTGTAGGCAATCAAATTGTCAACCTCGCACGCATGACTGCAGAGAGTATGTTGGAAAATAAGAACCAGAGCTTTGCTACCACTTGGCGCTGGCGCAAGAACGGTGACGAGACCAGCATCCCACGAGCCCTCAACAACTCCAGCTTCAGGAGCTATAACTCACTGCCCAGCGATCGCTACGTAGAAGATGGAGACTACCTCCGTCTGCAATACATTCAGCTCAGCTACGACATCGACCCGAAGATACTGAAGAAGTTCCATATCCGCACCCTGAAGTTCTTCGCGTCAATCAACAACCTCTGGTGCTGGACCAAATACACGGGTGTTGACCCCGACGTCAGCCCGAAGGGTTATGCCGTCAGCTCCGACGGAGCACAGACACCGCGTTCACGCTCATTTACTGCAAGTGTTAACCTTGGATTCTAAACAACAAGACTGACATGAAAAGAATTCAAAATATTTCCAACATAGCACTGGGATGCCTTATGCTACTCGGTGCCACCTCCTGTACGGACTTCCTGACGCTGTACCCCCAGGACCGCATCGTCGAAGAGAATTTCTGGGAGGACAAGAATGACCTCAATGGTGTCCGCTATGCTGCCTACCAACAGATGGGTAGCACAATCAATAAGTTCATCATCTGGGGCGACGTGCGCTCGGACAATTACCAAATCAACCGTGTGCAGACCAATGCTCAAGGCTCGCGCGACACCTACATGAAGATGGTGGAAGCCAAGCTCGATACCACCATGTCGGAATTTGACTGGGGAGGTGTCTATACCACCATCAACTATTGCAATAAGGTACTCGCGCACGGAGAAGAAGTACTGGCTAAAGACCCTCAATTCACGAGTTCAGAATGGGCTCAGATGAAAGCGGAGATGATTGCCTTGCGTGCCATGAACTATTTCTATCTCCTCCGTGCCTTCAAGGACATTCCATACTCCACGAAGGTCATCAACACGGATGAAGAAGTAGAAGCATTCCCCGCTACTAATCAGCTCGCCGTACTCGACACGCTGATTCATGACGTCAGAGCCATCGCCGGCAAGGCCGTGAACCGTTACCCCTCCAGCAGTGACTCGCATGGCATGTTGACCAACTCCGCCATCTACGCCCTGTTGGCCGAGATGTATCTTTGGAGAAATGCCTTACGTGAAGGACGCGGCTTGGATGACCTGGCTATTCAAGATTGTGACAGCGTCATCGAATTCGGACAGCGTGCCATTGATGTACTGGCCAATGTCAACCAGCTGACACAAACTTCCAGCATGGGACTCACCGGCACCACAAAAACCAGCACCTTCGACAGCGGAATCAGTAACGCTTTGATGATCACTAACGAGGACATGACGGGACAATACAACGCTGAAACGGCTCCCGACGTGGACAGCTACGACGCCATCTTCTCCACATCGGGAAACAGCCTCGAAAGTATCTTCGAATTGCAGTACTCGATGTCTGACAACCGCAAGAGCGATTACATCTACAGCTTCTACGGTCACAGTAATGGCACCCATTTCGAAGTCAGCAACAATGCCATCAGCAAAATCTACCCCGATGACAATACAATGAAGAAAGACAGCCGTACATGGTACAGCTGCCAGAACTATGTCACCGAATCCACACGACCGTTGGATGCTCCTTACATGCTGAAGTGGAACAATTGTGAGTTCTTAATGGCAGACAAGACAACCGTCAGGGCTGACTACTCCTCTTCGGAGTATCACAATTGGATCTTCTACCGTCTGACTGACGTCATGCTCATGATGGCCGAGGCATACGCCGCCAAGGCAAAGGGTAACACGGTCAACGATGCTGACGTAAAAGCCTGCAAGGCCATTGTCGATGCCGTCCACAAACGCTCCACCGTGGGTGAAATGAAGTTGAGCAGCAACGACCACAAAGACAAGAACTCGTGTATCAAGTTGGTCATGGATGAACGGCAGATTGAGTTCCTGGGCGAAGGAAAGCGCTGGTTCGATCTCGTCCGCTACGCCGAACGCTATGCTATGGATAAAATCAAGGTGGACGATAATGGCGACTTCGCAAAAACCGACGCAAAGGATGCCGACATCATCATCCAGCCAGACCCACGCGAGCCACAATATGTGGACGGCACGATGGGAGTGCGCAAGATGATCACCGACTACCTTGTTAATGCCTATCCCAGCTACGAATCGGCCTACAAGAGCCGCATCAAGAACCGCTACGGACTTTATTGCCCTGTCTATTACATGGAAATACGGGCCAATAGAGGAAAAATTGAACAGAACCCTGTCTGGAACCGTGAGAAGTAACAAAACCATCCTCATTCATAACCTCTATGAGATTACGAAACTTCTATAGAATTATAGGCTGTTTGCTTCTGCTGACCATCATGGGCGGTGGACTCATGGGTTGTACGGAGGAAATCGACGAGTCAAACCGTTACACCTTTACTGAGGAGACGGTTCTCAGTTATCTGGAAAAGCAACCAGAATACAGTGACTACGTCAGGCTCCTTCGTGCTGTACCCATCAGCGACTACTCGGACTCCAACGTAGCCCAGTTGTTGTCGGCGCGCGGTCACTTCACGTGCTTCGTGCCCACCAACGACGCCATCCAGCTCTATCTGGACAGCTTGCAGCGGAAAGGCATCATCAACGCTGCCAGTTGGGAAGGTTTTCCCAACGATGGTGGACGAACACTGGACTCTATCCAGAGGGTGATTGTCTATAACAGCATAATTGATGGTGGTGATGTGAAGTATTACGAAACGACGGATTTCCCAAAGACGAACGACGAAGAGTTCGACATTGCCAACATGAATGATCGCAAGCTGAGTGTCGTCCGTGGTCAGGTGAACAGCGACAGTATCTTCATCAACGGCGAGGCTCCCCTCTCCATGAAGAACCGCGACATCGAAGCCATCAACGGTCGCATTCACGAAGTAGCAGCGGTCATCGCTCCCAGTAACGACACGATGTTTGACATCATGCGCCGCTGGATCGAAGATGGCAATAGTGGCTACACCGTCATGGCCAAACTACTGTTGGCCTGCGGACTTGGCGATACGTTGAAAGCTTACCGCGACGAGACATGGGAACATCTGTACCTCACGGGTGTTGTTGAAGACCTGCCGAGTCACAATACATTTGGCCAAATCGGTTCCCTGCCGGCACACCGCAAATTCGGCTTCACGGTCTTTGCAGAGACAGATGACGTATGGCGAGAGCTGTTCCCGAATGTGGAAGACATCAAGGACATCACTCCCGAGATGGTGCGCGACTATCTGGAGACGACCCAATGGTTCCCAGAAGCTGATAAAGCCAAGCGTATGAAATTCGAGGACGAAGACAACATCCTCAACCAGTTCGTCACCTATCACGTGCTGCCAGAACGCATCAGCCGCAACTGCCTGGTCGTACACTTCCGTGAGAAGGGTTACGATTACCTCAACCCCACCATGGCCTTCACCATTCCTATCTCCGACTTTTATACGACAATGGGCAAGCCCCGCCTGCTGAAAGTCTATGAGAGCCGCGAAAGCAATGGAATCTACCTGAACCGCTTCCCTGTCCTGCGCAACGGACGTGGCAAATTCTCCATAGAGAATGCACCCGACGACCGCAACCGCAACGACTATCATGAGAGCGGCGAATTCAAGCCCATCTTTGGTACAGCCGTTGATGCTGACGAGAACCAAGGTATTGCTGTGCTCACTGCCTCCGAAGCCGGTGTCAGCAACGAGTCATTCCTCAATGGCCTGTTCTACCCCATCCGCAAGTTGCTTGTCTGCACCGAAAACGTGCGTCGGCAGATGAAGAATCAACGCATCCGCATCGATGCAGCTACCCTCTTCCCCGAAATGATGAGCAACGACCTGCGTGGCATCAAGTCGTTCTACACAGAAGGTTCCAATAACTGCCGGGCGTTCCCCGTCAATTATCAATACCTGGCCAATGTAGAAATGAAGGCCGGCACACAGTTCTACTACCTACCTGGCTTCCAACGCAACTGGTGCAACAATGAGGGCGATGAGTTCAACGTCATCGGTCGCTATGAGTTCACCATGAAGCTGCCGCCCGTCCCAGAAGAGGGGCACTACGAACTGCGCTTCGGCGTAGCTACAGGTACGCAATGGCGCGGTATGTGCCAGGTTTACTGGGGTACCGACAAGAACAATCTACCTGCCAGAGGCATTCCAATGGACTTGCGCATAGGTGGCCAGTACCGCAGACTCGTAGGCTTGACACAACCCTCCATCGTCGGATGGGAAGAAGACACGGATGACGAAGAGTATAACGACGAAGTCACAAAGAAGATGCGCAACATCGGCTTCATGAAAGGACCTGAATCGTGGACCGACGGGACAGTATCTGTTCGTCAACGCGAATACGTCACACGCCGTATCCTCATAAGCGAAGACATGAAGCCCAACACGGACTATTATATTAAGTTCAAGTCTGTGCTTGATGACAAACTGAAGGAATTCTTCATGGACTACATCGAGTACTGCGCGAAAGAAGTATATGATAATCCTAATGAAAGCGAAGACATCTGGTAACGTCAGTATTAAATCAACATCAATCATATAAATCATGATGACATATTATTTAAAACATATCTTTCAGAAAGGACTGATTCTTATGGCAGGTCTTGTGATGCTGCATGCCTGCACAGAGGAAGTCGATACCAGCAACCGCTACACCTTCACGGAAGAAACGGTGCTCAGCTATCTGGAAAAGAATGAGCAGTACTCTGAATATGTGAAACTGCTGAGAGCTGTCAATATCAGCGACTACTCAGAATCCAACGTGGCTCAATTGCTGTCGGCACGTGGCTACTTCACCTGCTTTGCCCCCAACAACGATGCTATACAAGATTATTTGGACACCCTTTATAGAAAGGGAATCATCTCGGAAGCCAGTTGGGAAGGTTTTCCGAAAGATGATGAAGGCCACACTTTAGACTCCATCCAAAAGGTGATTGTCTATAACAGCATCATTGATGGCGGCGACGTCAAGTATTACGAAACCTCCGACTTCCCACAAAAGGACAACGGCGAGTTCGACATTGCCAACATGAACGACCGAAAGCTCACCATCGTCAAGGGTAAAGTGAACACGGACAGCATCTTCATCAATGGAGAATATCCTTTGAGCATGAAGAACCGCGACATCGAGGCAATCAACGGTCGCATCCACGAGATGATGAAGGTGATTGCACCCAGCAATGACACCATGGCCGACATCTTCCACCAGTGGGCTAAAGAGGGACATACCCAGTTCACCGTCCTGGCCAAGCTCATCGTCGCTTGCGGTCTCAGCGACACACTCAGCAAAACCCGCGACGAACAATGGGAGTATATCTATCTGAACAAGACCTATGAAGATATTGGCCTCTTCAAAGGAGAGGCTGGTTCCAACCTTCCACCCGAGCATCGCAAGTATGGTTTCACCATCTTCGGAGAAACCGATGCCGTTTGGGAATCCGAGTTGGACAAGCCTGCCAAGGAAATTACCCCCGAAGACGTGGAACAATATCTTGAGCAGAAAGCGGTCTATCCCAACGCAAAGCCGAGAAAGCCTGGTGAGAAAGAAGATGTATATAAAAATACAGATAACCTCTTGAACCAGTTTGTGACCTACCACATCATTCCCGCTCGCATCAGCCGCAACCAGTTGGTTGTACACTACAACGAGAAAGGCTACAACTACTCCATCCCCACCCAACAGCCCACCGTGGCCACCGAAGAGTTCTATACCACAATGGGCAAGCGCCGACTGTTGAAAGTTTTCGAAAGCTTCGAGAGCAAAGGTGTCTATTTGAACCGCTTCCCCGTGCTCCGCAACGGGCGTGGACGTTTCTCGGAAGAAAACGAAAACATCAACGACTACCACGAGAGCGGTGACTTCTTTGAAGAGTCTGGCAACGTCTTTAGGATGAAGGATTACATGCCAAAGGATGAGAACAGAGGTATCAAGGTGGAAGAGGAATCCGACACCACGTCCACGAAGATGGGCACCAACGGCATCATCTATCCCATCCGCAAGATGCTGGCCTACACAGAGAACGTGCAGAACCAACTGCACAACCAACGTATCCGCATCGACATTGCCTCCATCCTCACCGAGATGATGACCAACGATGTGCGCCGTCCGTTGGTGTCCTATACCATCGGTCACGCCACCTATCGTGCGTTCCCCACCAACTATCAATATTTCAACGACCTTGAAATCAAGAAAGGCACCCGTTTCTACTATCTAAACGGTCTGGGCTACAACTGGTTCAACTGGCAGGGTGACGAGTTCAACATCAAAGGACGTTATGAATTCACACTTCGCCTGCCGCCAGTGCCAACGGAAGGACAATACGAACTTCGCCTGAAAGTGCAAAGCAACTCCAACCTGCGAGGCATGTGTCAGGTGTATTGGGGATCAGATAAGAACAACCTTCCCGCCATTGGCATTCCTCTTGACATGCGTATGGGCGGTGTTGAGCGTCACCTGTATAGCACCAACCAACCCTCTATCGTCGGTTGGAAAGAAGATACCGGTGACCGTGAGACCGACGACGAAGTGGACAAGAAAATGCGCAACAACGGTTTCATGAAAGGCCCCGAACACTACTGCAACGTACCTGGCGGTTCAGAGACCATCAGGACCAAGCCCGATGCCATCCGACGCATCATGGTCAGTGCCTGGATGAAACCTGACGTCACTTATTATCTGAAGTTTAAATCGGTACTCGACGACGTGGAGAAAGAGCACTATTTGGACTACATAGAGTACTGCTCCAAGGAAGTTTATGACAACCCCAATGAGAGCGAAGACATCTGGTAAAATCAATAAAACAATACAATATGGCTAACAAAAAGATTTTCAGAATCATTCAGGCAGGACTCTTAGGAGCAGTCTTGGCATTGTCCTTCCCTGCCTGCACTGATGACAACCACTTCGACGTCAAGAGTGGCGGCGAGGCGGGTGCCAATGCGACCCTGACGCTTTGGGAGCAGATCTCTTCTAATCCAGATTTGAGCCGTTTCGCTGCCATCGTAGAAAAGACACCCTATTTCAAGGACGAGACCCATCCTGTGAAAGAATATACTTTCAAGGATGTACTCAACGGCACGCAAATCCTAACCGTGTTTGCTCCTACCAATGACGCTTTCACTGAGAGCGAGTATCAGGACTTGTTAAAGCTTTGCGAGACAGCTCCCTACGATGTCTTCCTGCGCATTGTGGGTAACCACATTGCTTGCAACAAGTACAACGCTACGGGTACTGGCGTGGAAAAGCTGGTCATGATCAATAACAAGAAGGGCATGTTCGACCGTCAGGCAAAGACATTTAAAGGCATCTCTCTTGTAAAGACCAATATCCCCGCCGTCAATGGCACCCTGCACACCATGTCAGTGTGTTCACCTTTCGCGTACAACATCTATGAATACATCAAAGCCAATGGCGACCAATTCAGTCACTTAAAGGATTGGATTACGTCCCACGACACCATCTTTTTTAACGCTTCAGCCAGTATTCAAGGTGGTACGGATGCAGACGGAAATCCCATCTATGTTGACAGCGTTTACTACCGCCAGAACAACCTCTTCAGATACAACTACACCAAGACAGGGGAAGAATGGGTTATGCCTATTAAAGGCTTCAACGGAGATTTGGAAGAAGAAGATAGCACTTATGCGATGATTCTTCCGACAGACCAAGCGTGGGAAGAGGCCATCGACTCCATCGAACGCTTCTACAACTATTGTGAGCTCTATGTTGATAAGCGTCGCGAGGACGAAGGTGTTGTCGGCAAGACATTCGGTGCCAGCCCCGACTCTCTGAAACAGTTGGCCATTCAAATGGATATCACTTCTCCCCTGCTCTACAACATCCACATGCAGCCCGAGTCCAAGACACACATCGGTTTCTGGAGCGCAGAAGATTTCAAGAACTCTCCCCTTCCAAAGATGTTCAACATGCGCCGCGATACCATCAAGCACATCGACGGCGGCGATATCAAGGAATGGCTGACCAATGGAGCAGATCCAATCGAGGTCTCCAACGGACTTGTCTATCCCGTCAACACCTGGAGATACAAAGACTTGAACAACTTCAAAGATGTAAACATCAAGCTCCAGTCCAATGTCATTTTCCAAAACAAGGAGCTGGGAACGACCTCTGCCGAGTGGATTTCCTTCGACAACAGTAGCAGCAAATTGGTTACAGACAGCCTGCTCGGAAGCATCAGTTCCAACAACAACAACACGACTGGTTACATGGTCTTTGAAAACGGATTGTCCGCCCCCACCGTCCAAATCAAGTTAATCGACCAGGAACAAGACAAGCAGGTGCTCAGCGGTGTTGAATACGATGTCTATCTTGTCATGGTTCCCGACTTCTATCGCTACGACCCAAACAGCATCTTAACTCCTGCATACAAGAACCGAATCAATGCCCGCATCAAGTATAACACGGGCACCGTCAATAAAGGCTCCGTCAAAGAACAGGAAAACAAACAGATGACTTTGGAGTATGAAGGAACGAAGGTTGACACCCTCCTGCTTGGAAACATCACATTCCCTGTATCCTACAAGAACATCCAGAACTCCTATCCTGTCATCACTCTCACTTCAGGTGCTAAGAAGACGGAAGTGACAAGTGGAGAATACAGTCACGGGTTCAGCATTGACCGGATTATCCTGAAGGCCAAATGAAGAAAAAACTAATGTTGACCTCTAAAAACCTGAAGACATGAATAAGAGATTCACAAAATCTATCATAGAAAGAGCCTTCTGCCCAGCGCTCTGCCTGACCTTCATCATTGGCATGGGCACATCTACGGCAATGGCCCAGGAGGATGTGACGGACGAAGAAGAAAGCACGCCCGCCACAGAACGCCGTATCGTCAAGAAGGAGAAGAAGAACTACCCGACCAAGCCTGTCAGTGGCATTGTCACCGATGGTGCCACAGGCCAACCGATGGGCGGCGTGCGTGTGCAGGCTCTTCAACTTCCCCAATATTCCACGCTGACTGAGGAAAACGGTTCCTATTCACTGCAAGTGCCCACCTTCTGTGATGTGCTGGTGTTCGACGCCCCTGGCTACAACCTCATCCAGCAACCCATCAAGGACTTTCGCGGTCAAGACGTAGCACTGATTGCCAACAAGTTCCGCAGCTTCTATGCCGATGGAACCAGCATCACGTCACAACGCAAGGTGACCATCAACGAAAGCAGTTCGCTGAGCATCGAAACCGATATGCAGAACCTGCTCGAAGGCGACCTTCGTTCCGTGAACCGCAGTGCGCAGCCGGCACAAGGAGCCTACTTCACCATCCGTGGTGTCAACTCCATCAACGCCAACGCCCAGCCGCTCATCATCCTCGACGGCAA
Organism: Bacteroidaceae bacterium; assembly: GCA_017965425.1. Taxonomy (GTDB): domain Bacteria; phylum Bacteroidota; class Bacteroidia; order Bacteroidales; family Bacteroidaceae; genus Physcousia. The sequence continues at coordinate 49,552 of JAGCPY010000001.1, forward strand.
CATGATTGACCCCGAATACGAACGTACCAGCTTGCATGAAGGATACTATAATAACATCCTCTCCGGCATCGATCCCGAAAACATCGAGAGCGTTCAGGTGTTAAAGAATGCCACCGCCCTCTACGGAGCAAAAGGCGCAAATGGTGTGATCATCATCACCACCAAGCGTGGCCACAGCATGGCGACCAAGATTAACGTCCGCGTCTATGGCGGCGTTGAACTGGCACCAGACAAGATTAGCATGATGGACGGCTCTGCCTACAAACGCTATCTGGGCGAATTGTCAGGAACCATCAAGGATATCCGCGAGTCCAAGTACGGAAAGCTGGATATGTTTGCCTTCCTCGACAACAGCCCCAGCAACTACTACCAACCCGTTTACTCCAACAACACCGACTGGCAAAAGGACATGTATCGCACGGCCTTCACCCAGAACTATAAGGTGAGTGTGGAAGGTGGTGACGACATCGGCATGTACGCTCTCTCTCTTGGCTACACCAGTGGACAGTCCACGCTGAAAGGCAATGACTTCAGTCGCCTGAATCTGCGCTTCAACACCGACATTAAGGTGTTTGAAAAGCTACATGCCGGACTCGACATCGCCTACAACCAGACAAGCTACAACGTCCTGGACAATGGATGGAGCGAGAACTATGAGATGCAGAACATTGGCTCGACAAACGTCTTGGGCTTGATTCAAGCTCCGTTCTTGTCGCCTTATGCCTATTTCCACAATGAGAACACGGGACGTTTGGCTCTTTCCAATGACTACGCCGGAAAGTATGCCAGCACCAACCTCTCTGGCCGCTGGATCCAGAATCCCTTTGTATTCCCTCGCAGCTTGGGTATCAACGAGAGCCTGCGCAACCCGTATTGGATTATTGAAAACGGTAAAGGCAAGAACAAGAACTATGCCGAGCTCACACAGATCAGCATCAACTTCGCACCCCGCTATCAGGTGACGAAACAATTTGCCATCTCAGACCGTTTCAACTACACGCTGAACCGCAACAACGAGAAGTACTTCCTGCCCATCAACGGTGCAACGCCCTACCAGCTGACCGACCTTGGCATGATCACCTCCGTCCTCAAGTCGCAGTTCACCAAGGAGACAACCATCAACAACGACCTCCGCATAGAATGGGGCAATAATTATGGTGCCCACACCATCAATGCCTTTGCCGGCTGGCGCTACAACAACTACAGCTACAGCTACTCCTTCATGCGTGGCTACAACAACGAGAACGACAAACTGCCCAACATCTCAAAGAACATGCAGTATGTCAACTACGGCGGTACGAAGGACAACTGGATAGACATGGCCTACTATGCAAATGTTGACTACAACTACAAGAACCGCTACTTCGTTCAGGCCACAGCTTCTGCTCAAGCCAGCAGCCGCTTCGGCCACGAGACAAAAGGCGGCTTCAAGTTGGCCGGTGTCAGTTGGGGCTTCTTCCCGAGCTTGCAACTGGGTTGGCTCATCAGCAGCGAACCGTGGTTCGAAACCGGTCGAGGCATCCAGTATCTGAAGCTGACGGCTGGTGTCGATAAGAGTGGTAACGACGGCATCGACTACTACGCCGCCCGCACCTACTGGGAGAGCCAGCAGATGAGTGAAAACACCGTCGGTCTGGTCTTGAAAAACATCGAGAACACCAGCATCCAGTGGGAAACAACAACCCGCTATAACGTGGCTCTGGAAGGCTCGTTCCTGAACAACCGCCTGAACGCCGGCATCGACCTCTTCTGGAGCAAGACCGACGACCTGTTGACGATGAAAGACCTTGACTATATTGCCGGTGTAGGCAAGTATTGGACCAACGACGGCCAGCTGAAGAACCACGGTTTTGAATTTCATGCCAGCGCCGCCCTCATCAACACGAAAGACTGGAAATGGGAACTCGGTGCCAGCGTCGGACATTATAACAATGAAATCACCAAGCTTCCGAGCACCAACATCATCACTTTGAAGAACAGCGTAACAGGCGAGACCAATCAGGTCATCAACGGTTACACGAGCAGTGTCTATGGCACAGACAACGTGCTCACAGCCGTCGGCTATGCTGCCGGCTCGTTCTTCGGATGGCAGACCAACGGTGTCCTGGCCGATGATCAAGCAGCCAAGACAGCAGGTGTACAGGGCTACCTCAAATATCCCACAGGTATTAAGGACGACCCCTACCGCAACTTCCAGGCCGGCGATGTCCGCTTTGTTGACCAGAACAACGACGGCGTCATCGACGAGAACGACAAAGTCGTCATCGGCAATCCCAACCCCGAGGTTTATGGCAACATCTTCACGAGCCTCAACTGGAAGAACCTCCGTCTGGACATGAACTTCAAGTATTCTCTGGGTAACGACGTGTTCAACTACCAGCGCTCCATCATCGAAGGCGGCAACACGACTTACAACCAGACGACCGCCTTGCAGAACCGCTGGACCTACGAGGGACAGCAGACCGACGTGCCCAAAGCCTGCTACATCGACAGCGAAGACTGGCGCAACAACGAGCGCATGTCCGACCGTTGGATCGAGGATGGCAGCTACCTGAAACTGAAGAACGTCCGCCTCACCTACACCGTGCCCGTCCACAGCGACTGGCTGCAAGGGCTGAGAGTCTGGGGCGAAGCCAACAACCTATTCACCATCACCCGCTACCTCGGTGTTGACCCCGAGATGTCTTCCCGCAACAGCACCCTCTACCAGGGCATCGACACGGGCTTGCTCTCCTTCGGTCGCAGCTTCAACGTGGGTGTATCTATCAACCTCTAATTCGACATCATGATGAAAAAGAATATTATTTCCATTCTCCTCCTCGCTCTTGTAGCGAGTTTCGGCCTCTCCTCCTGCGAGGACATGCTGACACCTGACATGGACCGTCACGATGAAGTTGACGAGATTGCCAGCGACACCCTCTACTCCTACTGGGGCATCTTGAAGAGCTTGCAGAACATTGCAGAGCGCTATGTCATCTTAGGCGAATGCCGTGGTGATTTGGTCAATGGCACAGCTTATGTGAGCGACTCCATCCACTCCATCCTCGACTTTGGACGAACGGGCGACATCAGCGACGGTGCCTGCCGCTATCTGAAGGCCAGCGACTTCTACCATGTCATCAACTCCTGCAACACCTACATGGCACAGTGCGACACGCTGATCAAAACAGGTACCAACCAAAGCGTCATGCTCAAAGAGTATGCACAAGTGGCCAGCATCCGTGCATGGGTTTACATGCAGCTCGTGTTGGCCTACGGAGAAGTGCCTTATTTTGAAGAGCCTATGCTGTCCACCGCCAGCATCGACCACTTCTGGAGCGAGGTCAAGACGACCGTCAATGCCGACCGACTCGCAGAATCCGGTGTCGTCAAGAAGCTGGAGGAAGTGCGCAACGTGGACACACCCGACTACGGCAGCTATGGACGCACCATCAAGATTGCCGATGCCACACAATGTCTCTTCCCGCAGAACATTGTCCTCGGCGACATCTATCTGCTCAGAGCCAAGCAGGGCGACGAAGCTTCCTACAGACAGGCGGCACAGTACTACTATGACTTCCTGAACACCAACGTAGGCGGCACCATCAATCCACAGAATTACTATGGATTGCAGGTGCGCAGTCGTCTGAACGACCAGATGTCTCCGACAACCGCTGGAATCTATTGGCTCCAGATGTTCACCAGCACCAATCCCGTGAACTACAACAATGAGAAGGTGACGGTGATTCCAAGTTCCGTGAACAAATTGTGGGGCACAGTCCTCCGTGGCGTCAACGACCTCTTCGGCGCAACGACAAAGATTGCCGTGTCCACCAATTCCGAGGACACCGTGACAAACGTCAGCATCAGCCTCTCACTCAACTACGAGCACGAGCTCGGACCTTCACCTCTGTACAAGAACCTCTGCACGTCGCAGAATTATGAGGCATACATTGGCACCGACACCCTCACCACCGTGGTGGAAGGAGGCGGCGACACGCGCTACAAGCTGTGCGTCCAGAACTACATCAACGAAGACCAGGGAACCGACGAGGCCGTACCTTTCGTCGTGAAGCAGAATGCACCTTCCAACCTGTTGGCCTTCCCTATGTTCTGCACCTCCTACCCCATCATCTACCGCAAGGGCACCATCTGGTTGCACTTCGCCGAGGCGCTCAACGGAGCAGGTTTCCCCGGCTACGCCTTCGCGATCCTGAAGAGCGGGTTGTGCGGCAATTCCAGCTGGCTCCCGACATCCATCACCCAGTATGACTCCGAGGGCAGCAACTACTTCATCGAAGACGAAATCGCCGTCACCTATTTTGAAGAGAACGACAGCACCGCGCGCGACACCACGTTCTATCCCAAGACCAGCGACCTCGTCCGCCATCTGCGCCAACGTGCATTCACTGAAGGTGTGTCCATCAACACAGACGACGACCTCCTCAAATACATGACGGAACTCAGCACCAAGACCACGGTTCATCCTGCCCTTCCGTCGTGGAAAGAATGGCCGTCCGCAGACGAGCAGACGCTGGTGTGCTACCACATCCCACAGCGCGAGATGAAGAATGCCAAGAGCGCTCCGTTCCTTAACTTCCAGACCCTTTACCTGCGCGGTCAAAGCCTGTACACCTACATCGCCGGCGGCGACACCCCCTACCAGCTCAGAGAAAGTTTATACCCTGTCAACACCAGCGAACCCGTCACAATGGGTATTCACAACAGGGGTTGCGGCATGATTAAGTACGACGAACGCTTCACAACGTTCAACTACATCGACCAAATCAACAAGATGCTGGCCACGATGAACGAGGAAGCTTTGACCAAGGAAGAAATCTACGAAGAAGCCAACCTGGAAAAGGTGAAGAAAGCCATTGCCACCCTCATCCTTGACGAGATGGCGTTGGAAACCAGCTTCGAGGGCAACCGCTTCTTTGACCTCCTGTGCTACTCCCGTTTCTGTGGCAACAACGACGAACTGGCCAAACGCATCGCCAACCGCAGCGGTGTCGAGGACGGTGCACTCCGCAGCTACCTCCAGAACAGCAGCAACTGGTATTTCAAGCTTCCGCAGAAGTAAACAGTTGAATCACTTCTTGAAAACACGTCCACACGTTACTGACAAAACGTGTGGACGTGTTGCCGTTTACGTCCATACCTTCTTGCCGAAGGTGTACACGTTCCACGACCAAGCCTCTGTTCAACAACGCCCCCACTCCACACCCAAGAAATCAACCCAAAAGCCTCAATCCCTCACCTTTCAACACATCCAACTGTGAATCAACCGCCTGCAGGTGAGGGATAGGTGAGGGATAGGTGAGGAATGGTGAGGGATTATTTACAGGTGAAACATAAGCAACTGAATGACAATCAGATACTAAATCCCATATCCACTCCCCGTTTTTTCGAGAACAATGGCAGAGGTTCAGGCGATGGCCTTCTCTCAGAAAGCACAGAAATAGCAGAAAGAGGCTTCATCTGCAATGCTTTCTGCGATTTCAGCGGGACAATCCCTCACCATCCCTCACCTATCCCTCACCCATCCCTCACCCGCAAACGGCTCATTGACAAGGCCGTATCTAAGAAGGTGAGGGATTGAGGCTTTGTTTGCAAAAAAACAAGGAAAAGAGTTGGACGGTGCCGCTTTTATTCGTATCTTTGCGCCACAAAACAACTCAATACTAAACATCAAAGAACATGAAGAAAAAACTCCTTGTCCTGCTTGTTGCGGCCATGCCGCAGCTGTTTGCCGCCACGGCACAAGCCCAAGACCAGAAAGAGCCTTGGCTGAACCCAAACATCACCCGCGTAGGCACCGAAGCACCCCACGCCAGCTTCTTCGCTTTTGAGAGTGCCGACAAAGCCCGCGTGAACGACAAAGCCAAGAGCGACCGCTACCTCACGCTCGAAGGCAAATGGCGGTTCCATTTTGCCCAGCATCACAACGAAGCCCCCGCCGGCTTCTATGCTCCGGGCTTCGACGACTCGAAGTGGGTGGACTTCCCCGTGCCCGGTCTCTTTGAATTTGAAGGCTACGGCGACAAGATTTACAAGAACGTCGGCTATTCCTGGGATACGCAGTTCCACAACAATCCTCCCTACGTCGAGGAACGCAACAACTACACGGGCAGTTATCGCAAGACCATCACCGTCCCTGCTGCATGGAAGGGAATGGACATCTTTATCCACGTGGGTTCCGCCACCTCGAACCTTGAGCTGTGGGTCAACGGCAAACGCGTCGGCTACAGCGAGGACTCGAAGATGGAGGCTGAATTCAACCTCACCAAGTTCCTCACGCCTGGCAAGGAAAACCTGATTGCCATGCAAGTCATGCGCTGGTGCGACGGCTCTTACCTCGAAGACCAGGATTTCTGGCGTTTCACCGGCATCGCCCGCGAAGTCTATCTCTATGCTCGCCCGAAAGCACACATTCAGGACATCTTCGTTGAGCAAAACCTCGTCAACAACTACCAGGATGGTCTGCTGACCGCCACCATCAAGGCTCCCGCCGCCAAAGGCTGCACCATCGACGTCAACCTCACCGACCCCGACGGTCGCAACGTCGGCTCCGCATCCGTGAGCGTGGGCAGCGGCACCACCACCGCCACCCTCAACGTCCTCAAGGCCAAGGCTTGGAGCGCTGAAATCCCCAACCTCTACACCGCACAGTTTACGCTGAAAGACAAAAAGGGCAACGTCATCGAATCCACCACCCAGCGCGTCGGCTTCCGCTCCATCGAAATCAAAGGTGGACAGCTTCTCGTCAATGGTCAACCCATCCTCATCAAAGGTGCCGACCGCCACGAGCTCGACCCCGACGGAGGATACATCGTCAGCGTGAAGCGCATGATTCAGGATATTCAGATTATGAAGCAACTGAACATGAACGCCGTGCGCACCTGTCACTACAGCGACGACCCACGCTGGTATGACCTCTGCGACGAGTATGGACTCTACGTCGTCGCCGAGACCAACATCGAGAGCCACGGCATGGGCTACGGCGAACGCACCCTTGCCAAGAACCCCATCTATCACAAGGCACACATCGAACGCAACCAACACAACGTGCAGGTGCAGAAGAACCACCCATCGGTCATCTTCTGGAGCCTCGGCAACGAAGCTGGCTACGGCAAGAACTTCGAGGATGCCTACGATGCCGTGAAGGCCATCGACAAGACACGTCCCGTCCAATACGAACAAGCCGGACAAAACGGCAAGACCGACATCTTCTGCCCCATGTACTACGGCTACGACGGGTGCGAGAAGTATGCACAGGGCAACAACCCACGTCCACTCATCCAATGCGAATACGCTCATGCAATGGGTAACTCTATGGGCGGCTTCAACGAATACTGGCGCATCATCCGCAAGTACCCCAAGTATCAGGGAGGCTTCATCTGGGACTTCGTTGACCAAGGTATGCGCGCCAAAAGCCGCGTCACTGGCAAGGAAATCATGGCCTACGGCGGCGACTTCGGACGCTATCCAGCCAGCGACCACAACTTCAACTGCAACGGCGTCATCGCTGCCGACCGTCGCCTGCACCCTCATGCCTATGAAGTGCAGTATTACTATCAGGACATCTGGGCCACCGTCCCCGAAGGCAAGACGCTGCTCGACGGCGAGGTAGAGCTCTACAACGAGAACTTCTTCCGCTCCACCGACGATGTCGAGGCCAAGGTCACCCTGCTGACCTACGACGGCACCACGCTGAAAGACACGCCCAGCGACCAGCCTATCCCCGTACGTCTGGCTCCCCAGCAGCGCCAGCGCTTCCCCATTCCCGCCCAGTGGCTCTCGGCTCTCAGGCAGATGATTGCCGACAGCAAATGGGCTGCCGTGAATGTACAGTTCCGCCTCAACGCCGACCGCGGCCTGCTCAAGAAAGGCGAAGTCATCGCCAAGGCACAGTTCGAGCTGAAACCGTATTCCTTCCCCGATGTCGATGCCGTCATGAAAGCCGCTGCGCCGAGCGCAGACAAGAAGGGCGCCGAGGCTGTCAAGAAGGACGATGCCAAGGCATGGCTCACCCTCTCGGCTAACGGCGTCAGCGTCACCTGGAACAAATGGACGGGCAACATCGACTACTACGATGTCAACGGCAAGCCCGTGCTGGAGGACCGCAAGAGCGTGGAGCCCAGCTTCTGGCGTGCACCCACAGACAATGACTACGGCGCCAGCATGCAGAACAGCTTCTCTGCATGGAAAGACCCCTACTGGCAGAAGAAGAGCATGGAATGCAACCAGCTCGACAACCAGAGCAAATCGGTCGTCGTCGAATACCACTGCGACGCCGTCGATGCCGACCTCATCATGACCTACGTCCTCACTCCGAAAGGCGAACTCATTGTAAGTGAGAAGCTGAAGGCTGGCGACCACCAAGGCTGGCAGATGTATGCCATGGGCATGACATGGCGCCTGGCCAAGGCTTACGGCACCGTCCGCTACATCGGCCGCGGCCCCGTGGAGAACTACTGCGACCGTAAGGACAACGCATTCATGGGCATCTACGGAGGCCCCGTCAGCAAACAGTACTGGGATGGCTACGTGCGTCCGCAGGAGAGCGGCAACCACTGCGACGTCATCTGGTGGCGCATGGAAGGCGATGGCGCACATCCCGACATCTACTTCGAAGCAGCAGGCCCGATGGAAGTCTCTGCCCTGCCCTATGAGATCAGCGACCTCGACGACGGACCTCGCAAGGATGCCCACCAGAGTCACAGCGGCGACCTCGTCCCACGCGACTACACCGTCGTGCAGCTACGCGCCTTCCAGATGGGTCTCGGATGCGTCACCAGCTGGGGCGCATGGCCGCTGAGCCAGTACGTTCCCAAGTACAAAGACCACAGCTTCACGTATATCGTTAAGCCGGGTAAATAATTAAGGAGAAGCCTCGCCCCAACAAACATGAAACCAATAAGAAATAAGCTCAGTCAAGGACAGCCCTCTACCTCCGCCACTTCTGCTCCCCTTCCTAAAAAGGAGGGGCAGAGTGGTGGCTTTCATTCCATCTCTTGTCCTCGGCTTTGGAATTGGAATGTATTCATTGTCTTGGTTCTTCTCGCATCTGGGTTGGTGTTATTAAAACAGGAAACCGAGACCCTGCTGCGTGCACAGGAACTGAATCTCTGGCTTCCAACAGGTCTTTACTGGAAGACCCTCATGCAGTATCCTGGCGGCGCAGTCTCATGGCTGGGCACTTACCTGACACAATACTTCTTCTATCCGCAACTTGGCGTGAGCATCCTTTGCGTCCTTTGGCTCATCATCTGTTTGTTGCTGGTGTGGGTTTATCGTCTTAAAGGAGCATGGCGCGCGCTGACCTTTCTCGTTCCTGCCGCTTTGATGGCCTGCTTTGTTCAGACGGGCTACTGGCTCTTCTATCAAAAACTGCAAGGTCATCTTTTCGTGCCCACCGTCGGCGTGCTCTTTTCCGTTCTTTGCCTCGTCGTCCAGCGGTTGTTCGACAATGGGCTGAATGACAAAGCTGCTCGCTGGACACGCTTGGGATGGATGGCGCTCGTCTGCATCGTCGGCTATCCATTCTTCGGTGCCTGGGCACTTGGAGCTACGGGGCTGTTGGGTATCTACTGCCTGATCACACCTGTCTCCCCAAAAGAGATTCCCTCTTCCGATTCGGGCATCCTTCCTTTCTGGAAAAGATGGGAATGGGTTCCCCTTCTCCTCGCTCTCATCCTCATTGCTGTCATCCCGCAAATCTATTACCAGCGATGGTTCGAAATGACAGAGCGTCCGTATGTCTATCTTGCCGCCCTGCCTTCCATGCACTATGGCCAAGAGAGCTTTGAGCAGTTCCGCATTCCTTATTACGCCATCATTCTGGCCTTCCTTGTCGTCAACACAGTGAGTGTATGCGAAGGTTTAACCTTCGCCAAACGCCTGAAATCCTGGACGAAAGGCGTTGCCGTCGTTCTCCTGCTCGCACTCGCCATCTTCGGCGTCAGCAAAGCGTGGTACCACGATGTCAACTTCCAAAAAGAGCTGGCCATGAACCGTGCCATCGAGGAATGCGACTGGGAACGTGTCCTCGACATTGCCCGTGACGGAAGCAGCGAAGTCAAGCCGACACGACAGATGGTGATGTACAAGAACCTCGCACTCTTCCGTCTCGGACGTGCAGGAAACGAGATGTTCACTTACCCTGAAGGTTCCACGCCTCAGAATGCCCCGTGGAAGGTGCACATGACACAAGTGGGCGGTAAACTCATCTATTACCACTACGGCAAGGAGAATTTCTGCTACCGTTGGTGCATGGAGGACGGAGTGGAATTTGGTTGGAAGGCAGAGACCTTGAAATTCATGGCACGTACCTGTCTGCTCAACCAAGAATGGGAAGTCGCTCGCAAGTATCTCGATTTACTGAAAAAGACCACCTTCCACCACCAGTGGGCCGAACGCTATGCCCGTTTGTTGGATACGCCAGACGCTTTCGACCTCAAGACTTTGGAAGCCACGGCTAAGGCTGGTGCACCCATCATGGACGAACAGATGACACGCGAGTTCGCTCCCATCATGCACATGATGACCTACCCAGACCGCCTCGACGGTGACAACACGCTTGTCGAGATGTACCTTCTCCAAACCTTTGCCCACGGCAATGGTGACGACCCGCTCTTCCAAGAGATGACCCTCATTTGTGCTCTCATCATGAAAGACATCGATATTTTCTGGCCGCGATTCATGAAATATGCGACCATGAATCCCAATATCCACATGCCACGCCATTATCAGGAAGCCGCCTATCTCTATGGACATCTTGAAAATAAGGTGGACATCTCACACATGCCTTTCGACCCCGTTGTCAAAGACACATACGAACGCTTCATGAAATTCAATGAGCAATGCGGCCCCATGACTGAGGAACAGAAAGCCATCGCCTTCTATCCACAGTTCGGCAGCACCTTCTATTATTTCTATTTCCTCGTGCGCAACCAGAAGACCAATTAAAAACATGATGTTTCCACTATTCAACCACATAAAGAACGTCCTGTATGTTGCGATTCTATCGCAACTACTATTGTTCTCATCCTGCACCTCGCCTTCTGCCCCGACCTCCTTCACAGAAGACAAGGACCTACCCACCATCTACCCTGACTATATTGGCGTCACCGTCCCCTGCAACATTGCTCCCCTGCATTTCCACATCGACCACGAAGCCGAGGCTACAGACTTCGTCACTCGTTTCACAGCCGGCGGCCAGCAGTGGACACTCGATGGAGAGGATGTCTGCACAGGCATGAAGAAATGGCAGAAAATGAAAGATGCAGCCTTGGCTGCTGACGGAAAGATTTCCGTTGAAGTCTTCGTCAAGAATGAAAAGACATGGCAGCGACAGCAACCCTTCAGCATCACAGTTTCCAAGGACAGCATCGACCCCTACATTTCCTACCGCCTCATTTCGCCTTCATACGTAACCTACGAAGACCTGACACTGAACCAACGTTGCCTCGAGAACTTCGACGAAAGTCTTATTTACGGGAACATGATTAACAGCGACGAGAAGAACGGACAGTGTATCAACTGCCATCACGCTCAATGGTACAATCCTCAACGCATCCAGTTTCATGTTCGTCAGCACTTAGGCGGTACTGTCATCGCCTATGATGGTAAGCTACAGAAGATCAACCTCAAGACCGACAGCACCATTTCCGCTGGAGTCTATCCAACTTGGCATCCCAGTAAACCGTGGATTGTCTATTCCACCAACATGACAGGGCAGAGTTTCCACACGCGCGACATCAATAAGATAGAGGTGCAGGATACCAAGAGCAACCTCATCTTCTATGACCTTGAGCATAACGAGGTAACACCCATCACGCGTGACACTACGTGGTTTGACTGTTTCCCCTTCTGGTCACCCGACGGAAAGTATATCTATTACGTCAGCGCCCATTGGGAGCGTCGCGACACGGTGAACATGGATTTTGAACTCATCAAAAACTATAAGGAGGTACAGTACAACCTCTATCGCAAGCCCTTCGACGAGCAGACCCGTACCTTTGGCCCTCGTGAACTCATCTACGATGCCGTGGCACGCAACCGCAGCGTCACCCTGCCACGCGTCTCCCCCGATGGGCGCTGGCTGATGTTCACCGAAGGACAATATGGTGTCTTCCATATCTGGCATGGCGATGCCGACCTCTTCCTCATGGACCTGACACAGGCCGCACCCGTAGAACCTACGCCCGTCGCTATCTTTACCCCCGACGCCCTGCCCGCTGGGGCTGTTCCCCCGACGGCTAACAATGTGGAACGCGAAGCAGCGGCCGACAGCCTGCGGGAGGCACAAGGCCTGCGCACCCCTCTTCCCTGCCATATCCGTAACATCACTGAACTCAACTCGCCCGACGTGGAGAGCTATCACTCCTGGTCCAGCAACGGTTGCTGGGTCATCTTCTCCAGCCGACGCACCGACGGCAACTTCACGCGCCCCTTCATCGCTCACCATGACGGCAACGGTCGTTTTTCCCGTCCCTTCGAGTTACCGCAGAACAACCCGCAGTACCATCGAGAGTTCCTCCGCAGTTTCAATATTCCCGAATTTCTTTCTGGCCCTGTCACCATCCGACCTCAAGAGTTCGCCAACATCATTAAAAAAGATCCGATACCAGCCCAACTGAAGATGAAAAGACAATGAAAAAAACTTTCTTCTTTCTTATTTATCATTTCTTTATCATTTCTATCGCAGCCCAAGGCACTCTCGAAGATTATAATCGTGCCTATGCCTTACAACGCTCCTTCTCTTGGTCGAAGGTCAAGAACCACGTCGATGATGCCCGCTGGATGTCTGACGACCGCTTTCAATATCATCTCACCGACGGCGACAAAGGCGTTTGGCACTTCGGACAGGTGAACCCTGACGGCTCCATCACCCTTGCTGACAGTACAGCCGACCGTCCCTTAGAGAGTTCATCTTCGGTTCGTGCCCGACGTTTTCCCCGTCGTGACAATGCCAACCCTATTCGCTTTGTCACCAACCCTTCCAAACGTCGTCATGAGCGCCATTGGATGGAAACCGACGACGAACGCAGTGGCGACCCCGTTTTCTCTCCGGATTCCTCTCTCGTGGCCTTCATCCGAAACGACAACGTCTATGTGGCCAAGCCCGATGGTTCGGAAACTCGTGCCATCTCCACAGAAGGAACCCTCAGCCACTACTTCAGTAGCTACATCCAGTGGAGCCCAGACGGCCATTACTTGGCCGTCAACCGCATCCGTCCCATTGAAAAGCGTTACGTCTATTATGTGGAATCCTCCCCTTCCGACCAACTTCAACCCATCCTTCATAAACAGGAATATGCCAAGCCTGGCGACGAATTAGCTCAGAAGACACCCTATATCTTCGAAGTTGCTTCGGGTCGAGCTGTTTGCCCGGCCCCTGAACTTATTGCCAACCAGTATGACCTTTCACGCTTAGAGTGGTGCAACGACTCCCACTCCATCCGTTTCGAGTACAACCAACGCGGCCACCACTTATACCGTGTTTACGAGATGGCTGTGACAGGGAATGTGCGCACTCTTATAGAAGAGCGCGAAGTGAAGTATGTCCGCTACTCCAACAACTACCGTCACGACCTTTACGGAGACAGCCTCATCCTCTGGTTGAGCGAACGTGACGGTTTCCCTCACCTCTACCTCTTCGACACCACTCGCCCCGTCCCCAAGAAAAAGAAAGGAACTTCCCCCACGGAATGCCTGTCACGGCAGTTGACTCGCGGAAACTGGTGTGTCCGCCGTGTCCTCCACATCGACGAGGAAAAAGGCATCATTTTCTTCTCGGCCAACGGCATACACCCCGAGGAAGATCCATATCACATCCATTATTGCCGTGTCAAGCTTGACGGCACTGGTTTCACAGACCTCACTCCTGAGCCCGCCAATCACAACGCTCGCTTTAACGACGATTTCTCTGCACTCATCGACACCTATTCGACGCAAAACACGCCTCCTACCACCAAAATAAGAGTGTTCGGCGATTCAGTCGCCGAGAAGACCCTCGCCAGTGCAGACATCACCGACCTTATTTCGTCAGGTTGGACAGCACCTGAAATCTTCGTGGCATCCGGTCGCGATGGAAAGACACCCATGTGGGGTATCATCCAGCGCCCCTCCCACTTTGATCCATCTAAGAAATATCCCGTCATCGAATACATCTATGCAGGACCAGGTGACAGCTACACGCCCAAGTCCTTCCAGCCCTACAACTACTACACATCCTCTTTGGCAGAGCTCGGCTTCATCGTCGTGCAACTCGATGCCATGGGTACCAGCAACCGCGGCAAGGCCTTCGAAGAAGTATGCTACAAGAACCTCAAGGACGCAGGCTTCCCCGACCGCATCGCGTGGATAAAAGCCGCTGCAGAGAAATACCCCTACATGGATATCAGCCGCGTAGGTATTTATGGATGTTCGGCAGGCGGCCAGGAAAGCACAGGAGCCGTCCTCTTCCATGGCGACTTCTACAAAGCGGCTTACAGCGCCTGCGGATGCCATGACAACCGCATGGACAAGATTTGGTGGAATGAACAATGGATGAGCTATCCCGTTGATTCCTCCTATATCGAGTGCTCCAACGTCGAGAACGCCTATCGTCTGGAGCGGCCTCTCATGCTCGTCGTCGGCGAATTAGACGACAATGTAGATCCTGCCAGCACCATGCAGGTTGCCGATGCACTTATCAAGGCCAATAAGCCTTTCGAGCTCGTTGTCATCCCCGGTGCACATCACACCGTCGGTGAACGCTTCGGTGAACATAAGCGCTTCGACTTTTTTGTCAAGAATCTCCTCGGCGTAGAGCCGCCTGCATGGAGTGAGGTGCAGAGCAAATGAAGAATAATGATACAAGAGACACCTATTAGCAACAGTAACTACTTCCTTCCTCACAGGGAGGGCAGGGGCTGGGTCTCCCTCCTCTCCCCTTCCGACAAAGCCCTTTGGCTGCAGCTCCTCTCCGCTGCACGCCATATCGTCATCACCTGCCATCGCGGACCTGACGGCGATGCCATCGGTTCCACAACAGCCTTGGCTTCCTGGTTGCGACGTCACTACCCTGAGGCCGACATCCGCGTTGTGGCTCCTACCATTTTCCCGGACTTCCTCAAATGGATGCCAGGAGCTGAGGACATTCTTATTTACGAGAAGCACGAGGACGAGGTGCGCCCGATTATTGAACATTCCGACCTCGTCATCCTATGCGACCACGGCGAGCTCAAACGCATGTGGACTCTTGGCGATGTCGTCCGCGACCACCCCACCCCGCGCATCATGATCGACCATCATCTCGATCCCGAACAAGGCATCGCCGATCTGGTCATCTCACATCCTGACCTCTCCTCTACCTGTGAGGTACTGCTGCGCGTCATACTTGAACTGGAGCCTTTGTTGGCAGATGGCTGTCCTGCCAGCTCCCTTCCCCTCCTCACTCACGACGAAGCCGTGTCCCTCTATACCGGCATGATGACGGACACCGGCGCCTTCACCTACGCCAGCACACGACCGGAAATCTACGAGCTCATCAGCATCCTCCTACAGCACGGCATCGACAAGGATAAGATCTATCGCAACGTCTTCTTTACCTACAGCCCTAATCGCCTGAAGCTTCAAGGCTATATGCTCTATGCCAAGCTTGACGTTTGGAAAAAGGCTCACACCTCCATCATGACCTTTACCAATGCAGAGCGTCGCCGCTTCGGCACCCTTAATGGCGACACCGAAGGACTTGTCAATCTGCCACTGCAGATTCTCGGCATGAAGCTCTCCATCTTCCTCCGCGAAGACACCGAGCACCCCTGCATCCGCGTCTCGCTCCGCTCTGTAGATGACTTCCCCTGCAACGAGATGGCAGCAGAGTTCTTCGGCGGCGGCGGACACAAGAACGCTGCCGGCGGTGAGATTTGGGGCACCATGGACGACGCCGTCGCCATCGCCAAGAAAGCCGTTCAGAAATTCCTCCCTCTCCTGAAAGAATGAAACAATAATAATATTTCCTTATATGAAAAAGCTACTTATCCTCCTCGTCATGTTTGTTGCTGTGATGCAGCAAGCCCTCATGGCCTCCCCTGCCATCGGAGGCACCGACTACACCGAAGCTACTCAGCGCTCTGGCGTCGTCCTCGACCAAATCATCAAGGTCAATAACTACTGGCAGGCCCACAACACGCCCTACGTCCGTTCCTTCTGGGATCACGCCGCCTACCACACGGGCAACATGGAAGCCTATCGCCTTACGGGACGTGCCGACTGGTATGCCTATACCGACAAATGGTGTCGCCACAACGAGTGGAAAGGTGCCAAGAGCGACGACAGGAAGAACTGGAAATACAAGACCTACGGCGAGGGGCAGGACTTTGTCCTCTTCGGCGACTGGCAGATCTGTTTCCAGACCTATATAGATATGTATAACCTTGTCCCTGCACCCTATAAGGTAGCACGCGCCATCGAGGTCATGAGCCATGAATGTTCCATGGAGGACACCCACTTCTGGTGGTGGGCCGATGCCCTTTACATGGTGATGCCCGTCATGACCAAGATGTACCTGCTCACGGGCGAGGTCAAATACCTCGAAAAGCTCTATGAGAACTTCCTCTGGAGCGACAGCCTGATGTACGACAAGGATGAACAGCTCTACTACCGCGAT
The DNA here is from genome assembly GCA_017965425.1 of Bacteroidaceae bacterium. Classification (GTDB taxonomy): domain Bacteria; phylum Bacteroidota; class Bacteroidia; order Bacteroidales; family Bacteroidaceae; genus Physcousia. The sequence goes on from JAGCPY010000001.1 coordinate 66,191, forward strand.
GCCAAGTACATCTACCCGAAGGTGAAGACCGCCTGCAACGGTGGCAAGAGCTTCTGGGCACGCGGCGACGGATGGGTGCTCGCAGGCCTGGCTAAGGTACTGGCCGACATGCCGCAGGACTACAAGAACCGTCCTATCTTCGTTCAGCGCTTCCGCGAGCTGGCCGAGGGCGTCGCACGCGTGCAACGGCCAGGCGGTTATTGGAGCCGTTCCATGCTCTGCGAGGATGATGCTCCTGGTCCCGAGACCTCCGGCACGGCCTTCTTTACCTACGGTATGCTGTGGGGCGTCAACCACGGCTACCTCGACAAGGCCACCTTTGAGCCCGTCATCATGAAAGCTTGGAAGTACCTCTCTGAGACGGCCCTGCAGCCCGACGGCAGCATCGGTTTCGTACAGCCCATCGGCGAGAAGCCCGACCCCACGAAGACCGTAGATGCTCACTCCCAAGCCCCCTTTGGCACGGGTGCATGGCTCCTCGCCGCCTGTGAGATGGTGCGCTACATCAATGCCGACCCGCTCATCCCTGCACCGAACCCCGATGCCATCACCAACTCCATCTACCACCACACTCCCGGAACCCCCACCGTCTCAGGCCCCATTAACGGTGGCGCAGCAGCCTACACTGGCGGTGCCCGTGCCATCCGTCCCATTGACCGAGGCCATGAGAGCTTCTGGTTCACGGAAGTCAAGAACCCCACAAAGGAAAATATCTCTCAGGTCATTGAAATTGCCACGATGGAAGAACTGAAGAAAGGTAACTGCGCCGTCGCCCGCGAGTTCATTGTCCTGGACTCCGACAACAACGAGGTACCCTATCAGATCACCCACGACGGCCGCGTCCTCGTCTTCTGCAACGTGCGCCCAGAAAGCAGCATCGGCCTTTCCATGATCAAAGGGCAGCCACAGGACTACGAACTCACCTGCAACGGCCGCATCTATCCCAACCGTTGGGACGACCTCGTATGGGAGAATGACCGCTGCGCCTGGCGCTTCTACGGTCCCGGTGCTCACAAGAACATGAAGAACAACGCCTACGGCTTCGACACCTTCGTCAAGAACACGCCGCATCCCATGCAGGATCAGCTCTACCATAACGAACTTACGTCCTACGGCGTCAACAGCCGTATGCAAAAGAATAAGAGTTCCCTCAACTGGAACGAGGTGCACCGCGGTTACACCTACCACCGCAACCACGGTGCCGGCATGGATGCATACACCGTCGGCGCCACCCTCGGTGCCGGGGCTGCAGCCTTGATGGCAAAGGACGGCTCCCTCGTCTATCCGCTTTATTATGAGAAAGCCGAGATTCTCGACAATGGCCCCCTCCGCTTCACCGTACGTATGACCATGCCCAAACGCGAGCTTAATGGTGACAGCATCCGCGAGATCCGCCTTATCACTCAGGACTGCGGCAGCCATTTCGCTCGTGTAGAGATTACCTACGAAGGACTCGACCGCCCCACCCCCGTCTGTACAGGCATCGTCGTCCACGAATCCGCCCCAAAAGCTTATACCTTAAATAATAAAGAAGGCTTCGTCACATACGCCGAACCCCTCGACCTTGCCGACAAACGCATGAACGGGGAGCACTACCTCGGCATCTTCATACCTCAGGCAAAGGAGCAGAAGAGCAAGGCCAAGACAGAAGTAAAATACCTTCCTCTGTCCGAAAAACGTGCTGGAGGCATCGGCCATGCCCTCATCCAGACCACCTACACACCCGGCCAGCCATTCATCTACTACACAGGTTCAGCCTGGAGTCTCTACGATGTGCCTACCCACGCCATTTGGCAAGAGACGCTACGCCACGAAGCACGCATCCTCTTCAACGGCCTCCAGTTAGTAGCACATTAAATAATACTGCCCGCTAAAGTCGGACACCAATATCTTTTACAGATGAACGACCTGTTCACGCTGGCAGGTTATCGATGTTTTTGAGAAGGAAGTCGATGTCGTCAAGGCCATTCATGAGGCAGTATTTCTTGTAGCCGTTAATGGGAAAATGCTCTGAGTGGCCTGTGGCGATGTTGGTGACGGTTTGTGAAGGCAGGTCGATGAGAACTTGCGTCTGTGGGTCTTCGGCAATGCTTTGGAAGAGTTCTTGCTGGAAAGAGGGGCTGACGACAACGGGAAGAATGAAGCAGTTGAGGAGATTGTTGCGGTGAATGTCGGCAAAAGAGCTGCTGATGACGGCGCGCACGCCGTAGCCGGCAATGGCCCAGGCCGCATGTTCGCGGCTGCTGCCGCTGCCCCAGTTTTGTCCTGCCACGATGATTTCGTGCACACCTTGTCGGGGTGCCTCGCTGAAATCTTTTTGGTTCATGATGAAATCATGAATCGCCTGGCCGTCTGCATCATATCGCAGGTCGTGCATAAAGGCGTCGCCAAAGAACTTGGGGTCGCGTGTCGTGCTGGCCAGATAACGGGCAGGAATAATGAGGTCTGTATTGCAGTTGTCGATGGCGATGGGGATGCAGGTGGACTGCACCTTATTGAATTTCTGTCTCATAGCATTTCTCTTGGGTCTGTAATTACTCCTGTTACGGCAGTGGCGGCCACGGTCAGAGGACTGGCCAAGATGGTGCGTGCGCCAGGACCTTGTCGCCCGACGAAATTGCGGTTGGAGGTGGAAACACAAAGCTTGCCGGCAGGCACCTTATCGGGGTTCATGGCCAGACAGGCGGAGCAGGATGGCAGACGGAGTTCAAAACCAGCCTCTTCGAGAATCTCGTCGATGCCCTCGTCTATGATCTGCTGACGCACCACCCACGAGCCTGGCACAAGCCAGGCCACCACGTTGGGCGCTTTTTTCCTGCCCTTCACCACGGATGCGAAGGCACGGAAATCCTCGATGCGCCCGTTGGTACATGCTCCGAGGAAGACGTAATCGACGGGGGTGCCAAGCAGACGCTGGCCTGGGGTAAACTGCATATATTGAAGTTGAGCAAGGAAATCGGCTTCATCCGCTTGCCCCCTCTTGTCCGGGATGCACTCGTCCACGGCCATCCCCTCGCCGGGGTTGGTGCCGTAGGTGATGCGAGGTGCAATGTCCTGTGCATTGAAAGTCACCTCTTTGTCAAAGACGGCATCGTCGTCGGAACGCAGTTGGCGCCATGCTTCCACGGCCTTGTCCCATGCCTCGCCCTTTGGAGCGTACTCACGCCCTTTGAGGTAGGCAAAAGTGATGTCATCCGGTGCTATCAGCCCTGCACGCGACCCCATCTCGATGGAAAGATTCGAGAGCGTGAGGCGACCTTCCATCGACATGTTACGGATGGCAGAACCGGCATATTCCACGGCATAACCTGTGGCGCCACCGGTTGTCATCTTTGCCATGATGTAAAGCGCTACATCCTTCGCCGTCACGCCCTTGCATAATTCGCCTTCGATGTTGATGCGCATCGTCTTTGGCTTCTGTTGGAGAATGCACTGCGAGGCCAGCACCTGAGCGACTTCGCTCGTACCAATTCCCATCGCGACGGCTCCGACAGCTCCGTGGGTGCTCGTATGCGAGTCGCCACAGACGATGGTCATCCCCGGCAGAGAAAGTCCTTTCTCGGGACCTACGACATGGATGATGCCATTGTCCTTCGTGCCCATATCGAAGTGGCTGATACCGAACTCCTTGCAGTTGCGTTTCAAGGCCTCCATTTGCCTGACTCCTACTGGAAGCGGCTCGCTGGCAGTGCTGGGTGTATTGTGGTCGGGCATGGCGAAAATCTGTTTGGGTCTCAGCACTTTCAAGCCCTTGTCGCGAAGTGTGTCGAACGCCTGCGGCGAAGTCACCTCGTGGAGGTAGAGGCGGTCGATGTACAACTGTGTAGGGCCGTCCTCTACGTTTTGCACGACATGGGCATCCCAGATTTTGTCAAAAAGTGTGCGCCCTCTCGGTTCTTGTTGTCGAAATGTGCTCATTGATTATATTACTTCATCGAATTTGGGGACAAAGGTAAAAAAAAGATAGAAAAGGAGCGAAAGGAAAAGCGAAAATCTTTATCCATGCACTCAGAAAAACACATGACGGCATATAAAAACGGTTTCGCCAACGTCCCTGTTACGGCTTAGAAATTGCACATTTTTTGCTGTAGGATAAGCAAAAAACAGACCCTATTTTTACATTTTGTTCAAATATTATCTACATATAACAAAAATCATCTTCCTAATTGAATATTTGTATTTCAATGATTTAAATGTAATAGGTAGAGGAGTAGATAATTTATATCAAACAATAGGAAGAAGAATGTTAGTTTTGCTCCCATCAGCTGTTCAGCCAAACACCTTTTGCCGTACACGGCAAAGGTAGAAGGTGCACACAAAACAAGGCGAAGGTGTACACGTTCCTGTGAGAAAGTGCACACGTTCCGCTGAAACGGTAAAGATCAGAAGTGGGAAAAGTATTTGTAGAGGGGAGCCATCATGGAAACCTGCATGAAGTCTCCCTGAAGCAGCATCTCCTTGACGCGTTCCTGTGGAAAGGTATAGACTTCAATGTCCTCAGTGTCATCGAGATGCTGTGTGGCCGTTTTCTCCACTCCGATGGCGAGGAAGCTGTGAGTGATGTTGTTCATAGAGCTGGCGTTGCAGGTAAACTGCATGACTTCCTGCCACTGGCCACCGGTGTATCCTGTCTCCTCCATCAGTTCGCGTTTGGCGGCGTCCATAGGGTCTTCCCCAGGTTCGACGCAGCCGGCGACGATTTCGAAGCAAGTGCGTCCGAGGCCGTGGCGATATTGCCTGATGATGACCATTTCGCCGTCGGTGGTGATGGCAATGACGTTGATCCAGGTTGGGTATTCAAGTACGTAGTATTCGTCGTTGATGCGCCCGTCGGGCAGCTGACAAGTGTCGCGCCTTGCGGTCAGCCACGGGCGACGGAAGAGGTATTCCGAAGAGAGCGTTTTCCAGTTGAGGTCCTTCATAATGAGAGAGGAAGAGATGGTGATGGAGAAGGAGAAATTACCGCGGGCGATATTCTTGAATATCAATGCTTCTGGCGATGAGCGCCCGCATGTCAGAGAGCGTGTTGACAAGGCCATTGGCGCGCACCTGCACGAGGACGTTCCCGAGGGCAGTTCCCTCTTGTGGTCCGGCAATGACGGGCAGTTGAAGGGCGTCTGCGGTGAACTGCATGAGATATTGATTTCGAGAGCCTCCGCCGATGACGTGCAGACGCTGGATGTCGATGTCTGTGAGGTTCCTCAAGAGTCCGATGACGTCACGATAACGGGCTGCGAGCGAGCGGAAGATGACGCGAACAAAATCGGCTGGAGTCTGCGGCAGAGGCTGGTGTGTCTCGGTGAGGTATTCGCAGATGGCGGCCGTCATGGAAGCCGGATGGGCGAAGCGCGGGTCGTCGGGGTTGATGATGCTATCGCAGGAAGATGTGAGACAGAGTGCGTTGAGTTCGTTGACGTCGGCGGGAACGGTGGCAGTTGTGACGTCGCCTGCGGGAAGAGAAGAGGCCGCAGCCATCCACTCCTTTCGACATTGTTCGAAAATCCAGAGGCCGGTGATGTTTTTGAGGAAGCGTGTCGTGTGGTCGAGCCCGCCTTCGTTGGTGAAGTTCTCGGCGAAGCTGTCTTTGTTGATGATGGGCGTCGCCGATTCCACACCGAGCAGGCTCCACGTGCCGCAGCTGAGGTAGGCGAAATGCGCGTCTTCGGCAGGCACAGCGGCTACGGCAGAGGCGGTGTCGTGAGAGGCGACGGCAACAACGGGAACGGCTCCGAGACCGGTCGCAGCTTGCACTTGAGGCAATAGCGTCCCCACGTGCTGTCCGGGTTGCACAAGACGCCCGAAGTGATGCCGTTCGAGCCCTACGGTCTTCAGCAGTTCGGGGTCGAGGTCGCCCGTGCGCGGATTGAGCATCTGGGACGTGGAGGCGACGGTGAACTCACAGACGGCCTCGCCCGTGAGCATGTAGATGAGCGCGTCTGGAATGAAGAGGATTTTGTCGGCATCCTGAAGAGCCACACAGCCCTCCCTTCGCAGGGTGTCGAGTTGGAAGAGGGTGTTGAACGGCATGAACTGGATTCCGGTGCGTTCATAGACTTCCTGCTGCGGCATTCGGTTGGCGAAAAAGTGCTGCATAGCTCCGTCGGTATGCGGGTCACGATAACAATAAGGAAGTCCAAGCAGCTGGCCGTCTTTACCAAAGAATGCGACGTCGCATCCCCAGGTGTCGATGCCGATGCTCTTCAGTTCCACGCCCTCGGCCTTTACTTTCTGCAAAGCCTTGATAATCTCACCATAGAGGTGGGGCAGATTCCAGAAGATGTGTCCGCCGACAGGCAGCTGCGGATTCTCGAAACGGGTGAATTCTCGCATTTGAACACGCTGTCCGTCAAAGGTGGAGAGGACGGTGCGGCCGCTGGTGGCTCCCAAGTCCACGGCAAGATAAGTAGAAGGCATAGCAGATATGATAAGAGTGAAACAATAATCAATTGAAGATGGAACGTCCGACCGCCTTACGGATTTCAAACATATAGATGAGGCAGGACAGGAGGAAGTAGATGGCGGCAAGAATCCACAATGCCATGATTTCCGTCTGGCAATCGCCCAAAGACGCGCCCATGCCTTGAATGCGCACATAGGCGTTCAAGCCCCAAGTAGAAGGGAAGACGGCTCCCACGGCTTTCCAGAGGGGCGGAATGGCACTTCCCGGCCAGCTGACACCGCTCAGGAACAGCAACGGAATGGACATGAAGACAAAGAGTAGAATGCAGTCCTCGCGCCGGTAGATGAAGCTGGAATAGAAGATGGCCATGTAGGTGCAAGCCAGCAGATACGGCACGAAGAAGCTGAACAAGTCCCAGAAGTGGCCCAACTGGGGCAGACCGAACCAACGCGTCACGCAGACGGCCATGTAGAACCCCATTAGCAGGAAGAGCAGGAAGTAAACAAGACCTTTGCCGAGCACAATCGCCAAAGTGCTCTTGTAGTACTTCGACGGAGGAATGACGAGCCCACGGAAGCGCTCACGCGAACGCCCCATCGACATGCCAACGCCCAAGCACAGAGCCTGTTGCAGAATGAGCATCAGGACTGGCGGAATGAGGAAAGCGGCAAAACCTCCAGCAGAATTATAGAGTTTCACTTCCTCGAAACGAATCGGCCAACGTGCAACCTCTTCCTCTCGTGCCGTGGTGTTGGCCTGACGCTCAATCACCTTGATGTTGCGGTTCAGTTCCTGAGCCACATTGATGATGCCGAGGTAGGCCACTTTATAATAGAGCATCGAGGTGAGGTCACTGTATAACCCGACAACCGTTTGCTGCCCACGCCAAAGTCGCAAGTCGAACTCACGAGGTATGAGCAAGATGCCATAGACATCTCGACGTCGCATGAGTTCCTGCGCTTCAGCCATGCTGGTGCAATGGGCCGCAATCTGCACCTCCGGTGTAGCATCCACACGTCGGATGAAATCGCGGCTTCGGTCGCTCATGTTTTCATCGACGACACAGACAGGCAACTCGCGCTGCGTCTCGGTGTCATAGATCATGGCATAGAGCAACGGATATGCCAATGGCAGGAGCACGACGAAGATGAGGATGCCTTCGTCCTTGACCAACTCGCAAAGTTCGTCCCACCAAACGTGAATAATCGGAAACTTGGGCTTTCTCATTCTTTATATTCTTTATTGAGTAACGCATCCTCCAGGCGGAAGGCAAAAAACTGAGGCAAGAGATAAATGGCTACCAATGCCACCACGCTTGTCCATACATAGCTGATGGAGTAGCCGTTCAAAGCCTGATTGACGTAGATGAGGAAGTAATGGTGAAGGGGGAAAATATTCGACAGCCATTGGAAAGGCAAAGCCATAGCAGACACGGGGAAGGAGAATCCTGCCAGCGAGAACTGCATCACGCCCAAGAGCGAACAGGCAGACATGGCCATGCGCATCTGTCCCGGAAAGGCCTCAAACATCAGCAGGCCGAAGCCCTGAGAGGACAGCACAGCGAGAAATCCCCAAAGCATCATGCGTGGGACGCCACATGCACACGGGAACTGTAGATAGCTGTAGAAGACAAGGTCGATAAGCCAGAAGATGATGGTGTAGAGCATTGTTTGCGGCAGCAACTTCCCTAAAATGATGATGCCGATGTTGCCTTTTCCCATGTTGTAGAGTTTCTTCTGCTTCCCTCGTTTCCATTCGTTGCCGAAGGTATAGCTGGTCGTGAGCATGATAACAATCATCAAGAGCCCCGGCACGATGAGGTTTGACAAGACCACGGAATAGTTCAGATAAGCGTTGCCCAGGGGATGAGCCTCAATGACGATTGGCTGAAGTGTTCCCATGATTTGGTCGTCTCGAAAACCTTTCGCACGCATCGTGGCGCGAGTCATGGCCAAGCCGGCCATCTCGCCCATCTTTCTCATGTCCTTCATCAGCAAGGATGCAGGTACGTAGTAGGAGTCATTGGTATAGAACGAGATGACGGGCTGACGCTGTGTCAGCGCTTTCTCGGTCGTTCCTTTGGGTATGCAGAAGATGGCATAGACTTCTCCCCGTTGCATAGCTTCACGCGCCTCGGTGAAGCTCTTTGTCTGGACGACGAAGTTCGTTTCTTCCATCGTTCCCAAGATGCGGGTGAGCTGTCTCGTCACATGCGTGTCGTCCTCGTCCACCAAGGCTGCTGGCAGTTTGGTGGGCAGTCCCGCCTGCATCAGGCTTGTGAACATCCACAAGAACCCGAGGGGTGCGACGAACATGATGATCAGGAAGATGGGTCGTTGTCCGAACGTGCGCAGTTCCCGCCGTGTGATGTGCCAGAGCGCTCTGATGGCAGCAGCGATTCCCCGCTCATGTTCTTGCCGTGAGGAGTCGTATGCCAGAGGCTGATTGTGATTTGTTTCTTTCATGAGTTGTGGAAGCGGTGCATCCTTTATTTGATGATGGCAGTCATACCCGCCAGCACATCCTTGATGTCAGCTTGGTTCAGAGGCATTGCAGTCACCTCAAATGTCTTGAGGTCATACTGATCCAGCGCTTTCGTAGCCTTCCACGTGGCATAGCTTCCCATGACATTGATGGCGGTAATGCGCACCTTCAGTTCACGGTCGAGAGCCGGCATGTACACCATCAATTCAGTACCCACGGTCATTCCGGGCAGGTAGTCTTCCCGCACGTTGAAAATGAATCTGACGTCGTCTGTGCGTGCAATGTTCATGATGGGTGCTCCTTGTCCAACGAGCTCGCCGACTTTCGGGAAAACCTCGGTGACGGTTCCGTCCGCGGTGGCCAGAAGCACCGTTTCTTTCATGTATCCCTCTACTTCGCTGATGGCACCTTTCGCTCTCTGCACCTGCGCACGTGCGGCAGCCTTGTCTTCGTTTCTTGCACCTTCTTTGGCCATCTCATACTGGCTATGTGCGGCCTTTTCGGTGGCTTGCATCGCTTTCAACTGCGCCTCTGCCTCATCTCGTTTCTGTGCAGGAATCACTCCTTCGTCGAACAGGCGTGCCACGCGGTCGTATGTCTTCTGAGCCACCTCCAGGCCAGCCAGCGCCTTCTGCCAGAGTTCGAAAGCACCTTGAATCTCCTGCTGCCGTGCTCCGTTCTGAGCCTTTTGCTCGATAGCTCTGGCAGCCGCTTCCGCCGCCTCAGCCTGTTGCATCTTCGCCATCACTTCGGGCGAATCCATGATGACCAGTGTGTCACCAGCCTTGACCTTGTCGCCGGTCTTAACCTTCAGTTCCTTCACCCTGCTTGGCACCTTGCTCGAGATGCGGTAATCCGATGTTTCCGCCTGCCCTTGCAACACCTCTTTAGGTTTGGGCAGGAAGATTCCGACGAGGATGACAAGCGCCATGACGCCCACCAGCACGAGTGCAATGATGAGCAGATTGTTCAGTTTCGTTTTTTTCGCCATAATATACACGGCCGGAGCCGCTGTTTTAAGTTGTTATCTATTGTTTAAGAGTTATCTTATTCATTTAATGAAGCGTTCCCAAAGCCCGTTTGAGGTAGAGGTCAGCCAGTCTGACATCAATCTCGGCTTCGACGAGCGTGGAGTGTGCCGCAAGCCACGCCGTCTGTGCCTGCAAGACGTTAGCGACAGGTATCACGCCCTCCTTCATACCTAAATTAGCCATTCTGAGATTCTCGTCAGCCTGTTCCTGCGAGCGCATGGCCGCAGACATCCGCTGCTGTGCCTCTTGGAATTTCTGCTGCGTCTGGTGCACCTGCAAGGTAATCTTCTCCCGGACTTCCTCGACGCGCGTCTGTGCAATCTGCGCCTCCGCTTTTGCCTGTCGCACCTTATAGATACGGTCTCCCCACGTTAAGATGGGCACCTTGAGGACGAGACCGACGCTCCACATTCCGTTGAACTTTTTCTGAAAGCCATTGAACACGTTAGGATTAGAAACCAGATATCCAGCCGTCAGCGCCAGATTGGGCATGTATTCAGCCCGCGCCACTTTCACCTCTTCGCGTTTCACCTGTGCGGCCACATCCAGTGCCTGCAGCTCAGGACGGTTGGAGAGGGCAGTGGAGACCAGAGGAGACCCAGTCCCTTGCCCCTCCCCATCAGGAAGGGTGGCGACTGTCTCTGGTTCGGTTCTGCTTTCGTCCTCCAGCTGGAAGTCAGCATCGAGTGGCAATCCGCAGACCTGCGCGAGTGCCATGCGCGAAAGAGCCAACCCGTTCTGCACCTGAATCATGGCCAGCTCCGCCTCATTCAATTTCACCTTGACAGACAATCCGTCAGCTTTGGTCGCCATGCCTTCTGCAATCACCTTCTCCACGTCTGCATCGAGTTTCTTGACCGTTTCAAGAAAACCCTCAGCCAACCTCTTCTTGCTTTCCAAGGCCACGATGCGCCAGTAGGCTTCGTCAACACTGACCATCAAGTCCTGCTCCTCCATCGTATGTTGCGCTCCTGCGGCCTGCTCTGCCAACCGCGTTATGCGGTCGTACGCACGAATCTTGCCACCCATGTAGAGAGGTTGCGTCAGCATCACAGCTGCCCCCGTCATGTTGCGCGTGTCTGTTCGGAAAGCATCCACGATATTCTGCCCGACGCCATCCACGAGCTGCCCCATACTTGTGAGCATACTGTTGAAAGCTGTTGAAGCCTGCTGGAGATAAGGCGCCGTCAGTTGCTGGAGCGCCTGTGGATTCGCCATCATCTGCGCCAGCTGAGGATTCTGCGCCAAAAGCGCCTGCATCTGTGGGTCCTGCATCATCGCCGCGAACTCGGGGCTCTGCATGAACGCTCCCATCTGCTGCTGGAAACCCGTGAAGCTTTGTTGTGCCCACGATCCAATGCCGTTCGCCATCAGCGAGCCAGCGTGAGAGAGCTTAGTTTTCTGGTCGTCGCTCAACAGCGACACCTCCTTAGACGTTCGCTGATAGGTGCCGACGGCAGAGATTTTCGGCAGGTAATTCGTCAAGACACTCTTATGCTGCCAGTGAGCGGCGTCCGCTTTGAGTGAGCTCATCTGCAAACCCTTGTTGTTGCGCAAAGCCAATGCACGGCAGGAGTCGAGCGTGAGCCTTTCCTGCCCCTGTGCAGACAACGTCACAAGCCAGCAAGTCATTAAAAAAAAGTAAAGTCTTTTCATCATTTTGTATGTCCTTTCTTTTTGCGGCTGCAAAGGTCGTGAGTTTTGAGGAAAACGTCAAAAGAAAAAGGGGAAAAGAATGTTTGAAAATCCTTTTTTTGTTATCAAAAAGTCAGAAAGTTCATCCCCTTATGTCGAAAAAAAGGGAAAAACAACTTTCGTTTGACAGAAAACCCCTATTTTTGCCCCGCGAAAACATTCCCTCAAATTCATCCTCATCTCCACAATTATGAAAACCCACCTTACCACCCTCATCATCACATCTATCCTCTCCACCTTTGCTACCTTAGCACTGGCCTCCCCCGCACCCATCGATATCCAAGACGGCACCTACACCATCTCATGCATCGAACGTACTGGATACCTCGCACTCGGGAGCTTCCACAGCGCCGATCCATACATCTACTATCTCACCAATACCGACGAGATTCCACAAGATGCATATTGGCTCGTTAAAAACGAAAACAACGCATATTCTTTCCAGAACCTCGCCTCCGGACAATACCTCGTCTATACCACCGACCGCGTAGATCAATACTACAAATACATGACACTCGCCGACGACAAGCCCGACGACAACACACACCTGTGGCAAATATTTGACAACAACGACGGAACCATCTCCATCGCCAGCATCACCAACAACCGATATTATTGGAATCTGCGAACCAACAACCTGCTTGGAACCTATGCAGGATCCAATCGAACCAACAACGAACGATTCAACCTCCAACTGACGACCTCCCCCGTTCTTCCTGATGACCCTACCGACATCCTCGACCCCGCAACCTTCCCTCAAGCCCTTCACATCTATCTAAAAGGCGACCGCATAGAAGCATACCCTCTCACCTACGTCACCAACTACACTGAATCCGACGCACAACTCATCATCTACACCAACATCGGCAAAACCTTCTCATACGACCTTCAAGAAATTGACTCCATCAGCCAATACCCTCCCACCAACCTACCAAGCTTCCTCTCTTTCAAGTTTAACAACAAGTTCAATGACCAACTCTTCACCGACTGCATCGGTCAAATCATTCAAGACACCGTCTTCCTCACCGTACCAGCCATCGGTAAACGTCTGACGCCATCATTTAAAATGCCTGACGAAAACACACAAGTCTATCAGAACGGCATCAGACAGGACAGCAAAGTCTCACGACTGCGATTCGACAAGGACATCTATTACGTCGTCACACGAGCTGGCATCACCATTCTCCTGCCCACAACCGCCACTGACAACACTCGAGACTACTCCATGCAACCATACGGACGTATCGTCAGAGTGCATGTCGATTTCCTCACAGACCATGCCACTTCCGTGCCACGCATCGACATCAACACCTCCGATGGACAACCCATCACCAGCAAGGAAATCTACAAAGATGCCCAGATTATCATTGACGGAGCCGGAGTCTTCCCATCCATGACAGACTCCGTACAAATTCGAGGACGAGGCAACACCAGCTGGGGTTGGGAGAAAAAACCATATCGGCTCAAGTTCGACAAGAAGGTTAAACCTTTTGGAATGACGAAAGGAAAGAGTTGGGTACTTCTCTCCAACGGTCAGACGGGTTCTTTGATGGCCAATGCCATTGGCATGAAAGCCGCCAACCTCATTCAAGCCGCAGCATCCAACCACATTATACCCGTGGAGCTCTATCTTAATGGAGAATACAGAGGGAACTACAACTTCACCGAAAAAATTGGCTTTGCCAACAACAGCATTGAATTGGCCGACGAGAGCGCTGCCGCCTTACTCGAGCTGGACACTTATTATGACGAACCCGAAGGACAGAAATTCCGTTCCATCCTCTACAACCTACCCATCAACATCAAAGAGCCTGATTTTTCAGAAGGAACTTCTCAAATTTCGTTACAAATCGTGGAGGACGACTTCAATGACTTCCTTACGACGGTCTATACCGGACGCGATCTCAGTCGGCATGTCGATGAGGAGCAGCTCATTCGTTATTTGATGGTTAATGAGCTCATCTGCAACTATGAATTCTACCATCCCAAAAGTACGTTCTGCTATCGTGAAAGCTTCCTCAGCGACACGAGCAAATATGTCTTCGGCCCTGTTTGGGATTTAGACTGGTCGTTCGGATATGAAAAAAACAGGAACTATTTCAAAAAAGACGCCACGTCCAACTATTGGATAGACATGCCCTCCTTCGAAGCTAAGACTTTTATTCAAGAGCTCCGTTTCAAGAGCGGAAGACTCGACGAAACTTACCAAGCGCTATGGGAGAAGTTTATGGACGAAGATTTGGCAGAGCTGAAAGAATTCTGCAAAGATTACTATGACTATGCGCGTACTTCTATTGAGCATAACAGAGAGAAATGGGGAGACGGGACCAACTACCAACAGCAAGCCACAGAGGCGGCGAATTGGCTGCAGCAAAGAGCCGACCAAATCTACGAAGACATGCTGAATGGCGTCAAGCCCGCAATCAGTACCCCTGTCGTTTTCGACAACAACAAGCTCTACACGATCACGTGTCGTCGTGGAGAAATGGTTCTAAATGACGATGCAACCGGTTTGGCCGCTGGCAACATCAGAACCGACGCCACCAGCGAGGAGAAGCAATTCGCCATCGTTGAGGTTGAAGGGAACCACTATTTATACAGCCCAGTGAACAAGATGTTCTTGGCATCCGACGGCACGTTTGTAGATAAACTTGGCTCCGCTCTTGTTTTCGACATCTCTCAAGCAGATGGTCAGTACCGCTACATGATATCAACAAGAGACAACAGTGGGAACGTCCTCTACATCAATCATAATTCAAAAAAAATCGTCATCAACACCTACGACACACCGGATGCCGGCAACAGATGGATGGTGACGGAGGTGGGTGACTTCGACCCGACGGAAGCTCTTGCCGTGGCCAACAGGAGCCTCTTCGACGTCACGTTCAACGTCCTTTTCAACAACGAGGTCGTTGCCTCGGAGACGGTGAAAGCGACCGAGGGCAGCTTGTTACCAGAACCTCCCTCGTCTTTGTACACCGATTTCATAGATTTAGAGAAAAGAGGCACCCCTCCGTCTGTCGTCACGGAGCCTGTGAGCGTGGATTACGAAGCCGTGTGGAATGGCCCCTTTGCTCTCACCACCAATCCGGCCTACATTCAATGGTATCAAATGACGATACGTTCGAACTATTACGTGGGCAAGCAGGAAACGGAACCTTATCGCCCTGTTGATGCCGATGGCGCCCCTCTGGAAGCCGCAGAATATCAATGGGCTTTTGGTGGCGACCCCTACCACATCAAAGTCTTTAACCGTTCGACAGGCCTGGATGAGGTTTTGACCTTAGAAGGCAGCAATGTGGTGATGCGCCCTGGAGAATACACTTGGGACATTCTCAAGAATAACGACGGCTTCGTGCTGCGCATTCACGATACGGACTATTCTTGCATCAATCAGATTGGAGGAAGTGGCGGAGAACTACAAATCTGGACAGATTCAAACAGCCCGAAGGACAACGGCTCGACGTTCAGGGTGGAAGCGTGTGATGCGGAGTTCCTGGTGGGTGATGCGAACTTAGACGGTAAAGTGGGCATCGCGGATGTGACGGCGGTTGTTAATTATATTCTTCAGAAACCTGTTTCGATGTTCTGCAAAGAAGCGGCGGACGCGAATGGGGATGGCGTGATTACCATTGCGGATGTGACGTCCATTGTGAACATCATTCTGGGAAGGTGAACTGAGAATTATTGAAGTATTTATTATAGTTAGTAAGATTGGCTGCTTATAGCCACATAGGATGCGGTCATCGCCTTGATTTTACATACAAAAGCCTCAAGTCCTCACCTTTTTCGATAATGGCCTGTAGGAAAACGTTTTGCAGGTGAGGGATTGGTGAGGGATTGGTGAGGGATTGAGGGTTTGGAGAGGCAGAACAGTAGATTCCGCCGGGGAAACCGGCGGACACAATGATGAGGGAGGATGTGTATTGACGGTTAGCTTGGAAGGCGCATAAGTTCCGGGTGGAAGGTGTATATGTTTTGGGAATGAAGAGGTGAAAGGCGCTGTTTTTGATAAAAACAGCTAAAAGTGATGGTTTTTTCATTAAAAAACCAAGAAAAAATGAACCGTGTCGGAAAAGTTGCTTATCTTTGCGCCGATTTATAGAGTCATTATCATGAAACCCTTTTTCTCTTTCTTTTCTTCCCTTTGCCTCTTCACGCTGTGCGCGATGAACGCGCAAGCTCAACAAACCATCATTCCAGACGGGGTCTATTACATCTCTTGTATTTCCACGGAGGGCTACGTCGGCCTGGGCGCGTATCACAATGACTTTGCTCAGATTTTCTACGTCACGGACGGACAGCCAAAGACGGTTGACGCTTATTGGGAGGTGAGGAACACGCCAGAGGGGGCGACGTTCAGGAACGAGGCCACGGGACAGTATCTTGTGTTCACCTACGACCGCGACGACCTGTTCTATAAGTACTTGACGCTGGCCAGCGAGGTGCCGACGGACAACAAGCACTTTTGGTCGATTGAGCCCTACGATGGCGATGTCGTCTGCGTGCGCAGCATTGCCGACCCCAGTTACTTTTGGAACCTCCGAAACAGTTCGAGACTCCTTGGCGCCTATGCGGGTTCGTCAAGGGCGACGAACGAAATGTTTGTGTTTCACAAGAAAGGCGACGACGGCAGCGACCCTGTTGACCCCGTGGAGCCGGTGAAGCCCGAAACCCTGAAAGCCTTTCCAGAGGCGCTGCACGTGTTCATGAAGGATGGACGCGTCGAGGCTTACCCCCTGGAATATGTCGTCAGCCACTCGCAGGACGAGCGGCAGGTCATCATAGAAACGACGTTCGGCGAGACATTGTTCTACCCGCTTGCGCAAGTGGATTCCATCAGCACGTGCAAGCCGGAGTACCCGACGTTCACGTCCTTCAAGTTCAACAACAAGTTCAACGACCAGCTGTTCACGGACTGCGTCGGAGAAATCCAGGGCGACACGGTGTGGGCGAACGTGGGCGCGATTGGCAAACGTCTGACGCCGTCGTTCAAGGTGTCTGACACGCGAACGGAGGTGTATCAGGAAGGTTTGGCTCAGGACAGCAAGGTGTCACGCCTGCGATTCGACAAGGACATCTACTATGTTCTGTCGCTGCCTGGCCACCAAATCCTCTTGCCCACAGTTGACGAGAAAGATACCGTCTATACGATGCAGCCCTACGGAAGAATGGTGCGTGTGCATGTTGATTGGCTCACCGACCACAGCGAGAACGTCCCACGAATCGACATCAACACGGAGAACGAGGAATGGATCACGAGCAAAGAATACTATCTGAATGCCGAGATCACGATCGACGGCGCGGGCGTCTTCCCCTCCATGCCAACCACCCCCGTGCAAATCAAAGGGCGTGGCAACAGCAGCTGGGGGGGCAGCAGCCGTTGGACGAAGAACCCCTACCGCCTGAAATTCCCGGAGAAGGTAAAGCCTTTCGGAATGCCGAAAGGAAGGAGTTGGGTGTTGTTGGCTAACAAAATAGGCGGGTCTATCCTGTCCAACGCCGTTGGCATGAAGATCGCCACCATGGTTGAAACGTCTGCAGCGAACCACATCATACCCGTGGAGCTCTACATCAACGGCGACTACCGAGGGAACTATAATTTCACAGAGAAGACAGGGTTCAGCAACAACAGCGTGGATATCGAGGACGAGACGGCAGCCGCTTTCCTGGAACTGGACAGCTACTATGACGAACCAGCAGGACAGAAATTCCGCACCAACGCCTACAACCTGCCCATCAATGTCAAGCAACCCGACTTCAGCGAAGACTCGACGCTACTGACACTGAAGATCGTCAGGGACGAGTTCAACGAATTTACCGATGCCCTGCAAGACTTGGGCGACATCTCCAGCTATGTAGATATTGAATCGCTGGCACGATTCCTCATGGTCAACGACCTCATCTGCAATTATGAACTCTATCACCCGAAGAGCACCTTCTGCTACCGAGAGGACTTCCTCAACGACAGCAGCAAATTCGTCTTCGGACCCGTCTGGGATTTAGACTGGGCATTCGGATATGAGAGAAACCACAACTATTTTGAAGCAGGAGCTACAGACAACTACTTCAAATACAACGGCATGGAAGTTCCCAAGTTCATCCACGACCTAAGAGGGAGAGACCAACAAGTAGATAGAGCATACTACTTCATCTGGAAAGACTTCATGGAGAATCATCTGGAGGAACTTCTGGAATACTGTCAAGATTACTACGACTACGCCCGCCCCTCATTGGAGAACAACCGAGACCTATGGGGCGACTGGACAGACTATGAGAAGCAGGTCGGCAAAGCCCAAGACTGGCTTGCGACACGCGCCAACCACATCTTCAACCAGCTCACCGTCTATGACGTGCCCGCCGGCAAACGAGGCGATGTCAACGGAGACGAACAGGTTGATATGGCGGACATCATGGCCATCATAGACATCATCTCCGAACAGACTGCGGGCTCCATTGCTGCCGACGTGAATGGAGACAGAGAAGTGAACGTGGCAGACATCATGGCCGTCATCGAAATCATCGGAGACCTCGACTCTTCGAAGGTACAGGAGATTCTAGACCTCGTCGATGCCATCAGGCCTCTACGTGCAACCGAAATGGCCAAACCGCACATCTACCGACTGGACGGCACACGGGTCAACGGTGACGCTTCATCCCTCCAAAAAGGCATCTACATCATCAATGGTCGCAAAGTACTCGTCAAATAATCACCACTATGAACACCTTTAAATATATCCTCTTCTCAGCGTTGCTACAGTTCGCGATTGCCACCCATGCCATCGAACTGACCGTTGAGCCCATCGCCGTGACCGACGAGACACCAGATGCCATGCTCATCATTGGACTCAACCAGACCGAAACAAACCTCAGCGGCTTCCAGTTCCGCCTCTTCCTCCCAGAGGGTGTTGACCTCACCCGAGATGAGAACGGCACCATCGTCTGCCAACTGGGGGAACGCATCGCCAACCACACCGTCACCATCATCCCACTGGACAATAGCTCTTACCAGCTGATTGGCTATTCCATGAACCAGCAACCCATCGAGGGCACCTCCGGAACGCTGCTGTCCCTCCCCCTTACCATCGCCGACGGCACAAGAGGCAGCTTGCTTTGCAGCATCTCCAGCGTGGTCTTCGCCGACCTTGAGCTGACGGCCTATAAGACCAGCGGACTCTCTTTCGAAATGCTCGTGCAGACGGGAGAGAGCCCCATCGTCACACAAGCTCAGTATCTGGCCGCACTCGAAGCCATTGAAACACAAGTCCACTACCACATCTTCACCACCTTCAACGGATTCGCTGAAGGCGACGAACGCTATTACCTCACCGATGAAGGCTATCTGACCGACGACGAAGCGCTGGCTGGGGACTTTGTATTTCACACCACAACAGGCGACCAGCTGTTCCGCTCTCCGGGCTGGAAGCTCAATGTAGATTTCACCAATCCCACTCTCAGCGGTGGCTCATGGGGTGACCTCGTCCCACACGGGCACATCGATGTCAGCAGAGAATATAACCGCGACGAGTGGGAAGGTCAAGTGTGGTTCAAGGAAGGCGACCGCTATGCCGTGCGATCTACCAATTCCAAGAGAAACGACTGGGGAGCCAGCACCTTCTGGGCGGTCGAAGGAAACGAAGATACCCTGCTGCCCGAAGCTGAATATAGCTGGGATCCTGCCTTCGTCTGGCAGCTCGAAAAGTTTGAGAAAGCCGAATTCCGATTCAGCAACGACAAGCTATACACCTTCTCCTGTCAACGTGGCTTCCTTGTGACAACAGAGGACCGAACGGGAGTGACAGCCGACATCGCCCGTGAAGATGAGATACCCGAAGAGGACTTCCTGTTTGCTATTCTCGACATCGAAGGCAGTTACTATCTTTACAGCCCCAGTGCACAAGGTTTCCTTCATTACAGCAATACCTTTGTCCATGAGCTGGGGTCGCCTTGGACATTCGACGAAACGCACCCCGACGGCCGGTTCCGCTTTATGTTGAGCACGGTAACAGAAGAGGATAAAGTCTTCTTCATCAACCACAACACGGAGAGGATTGTGATCAACACATGGGACAAACCCGATGACGGTAACCGCTGGCTCATCGAACCTGTTGCCGACTTCGACCCGACCGAAGTCATTCAAATAGCTACGGATATCAAGAAAGTCGTGGCGAAGGAGGCTTCCGCCTCGTTCATCCACGACCTCTATGGACGACGCATCACCCATCCACGGCAACCCGGTGTTTATCTCATCAATCGCCGCAAGGTAATGGTCAAGTAAAGTCCTTACTCACACTTTTTCAAAAAACATCCATCACATCCATCACTTTTGACGTAAGCTGCAGAATAACAGACCGTCAGGAGTGATGGATGGGTGTGATGGATATGATAGATTATTTTGGAAAAACATGAGAAGACAAAGTCCAATCCGACCCACCATAATGGCTCATTCTGAAAAAAGTTCCTGATTTCATTTCCTCTGCTCATTCTCACCAAACATTTCTGTCATTTTCATTCCTGAAACATTGTTTTTAAGTGCTGTTTGAAAGGAAATGCACCGACTTTGACCCCTAAGCTGAAAAAAGTTAGGTCTTCTTGATACTTCATTCAATCCTTTTTACTATCTTTGCCCCGACTCTTGAAGTCTTGTGCAGATTTGGCACTGCAGACGTGCTCTGAAACGCCTTATCACCAAGACAGCCTACGCCGAGCCAAGGGTATCTGTAGGGTCTTATCCCCGTGTATGACCGTTCACCCCGAAGCGGGAAAAAGGGAAAACGGACATCCGTCCGCATCGAAGAGACAGATTCCATCTGTCCCCCTGTGAGGTGGGAAAGAGAGTCGCTATATATAGAAAGGCGTTTACTTAGGCGCTTGTTCTTTGACGTTGAGAAACTTCGCAACTTTCTGGTATTGTCAAGAACATAGCAACAGTAGATGCTCATGGGATGTTTTTATAAGCATTCCTTTCTTCCGCCTATCATTTACACTTTGTGTAGTGTGAGCGTTTGATTGGGATATTATATAATAAACATCGGCGTGGGTTTCGTGTTGCTCGTTCAACAATACCGGGCAATGCGAAGGCCTCTCAACGTGGAGCGAGTAACGAAGTACGGATCTCCACGCTTTTTGTATATAGGTAGATATAGTAACTTTTCACTCTTGCAGGAGATCGCAGGAGCCAAATAATCAAGAAATAGCCTTATAAGGCTGTTACACAAGAACTGAGAATTGCAAGATGAGAATGAAAAGTTTTTTTATCAGATTTGTTTGCATGGGTCTTCTTATGACTTGTTTGCAAAGTTGCTGTCATGAAGATGAAAAAAGTAAGGCGAGTATTATGTATAAATGGCATGGTACAGAAGACCTGCTTAAGTTGACTCATCCTATTGTAACATGGTGGAACTATCCTCATACTGTTGATGGCGAAACGATAACATCCGTCTCATGGGAGAAAAGACTTAACTATGAAGACTTTGATTCTATTATGGTGTATGCCGTTGTCACCTACCCTCGAATTGAGCAGCTGCCAGACACGGTCGGCAAGTTCTTTATACTCGGACAAATCCTCACAGCTGCCGTTACCGCTGAAGGTGAAAGCGGACAAATTTCCCAGATTACTGCTATTGATGGTATTGATTCCAACAGATTAGTAAGAGGGGGCTATCTGAAAACCTATTTGGACAGTCTCGGCGGCGTCACCGATCAAATCGGTTTTGTCATCTATCGTAACGGACAAGTTCGAAATAAAGAAAAGTATGAAGAACTAAATTGGAAAAAGTAGTAGGGTTATCCAGTATCCCTTCATCAGAATCAGCTCTGTAGAAAAGGGCGCAGGGGGAAAAGTAACCTTTTAAGTAACTAAACAGAATTACATGAATACATTTTTTCTTTTACACGAATGTCCATAAATGGTTCCATATAATTGTCCATAAATTATTTATGATAAATTCGTGAATACATTTATGGTTATTCGTGTTAGAAAATATAGACAACTATTTGTGTTCACCTACTTAATTTAAATGAATCTACTATAACGATATTAAAGAAATGAATACTATTAAAAAAAATTGTTTGGGCTGTCTATTCATACTGTTATTTAATTCATGTGGAGGAAATGGACCAAAGGGGACTTTTTCTCAACCAGAAAAATCAATGGATGAAATTGTTGAAGAAACATTCAATGCTGTTGAAAACGACACTTATGTGTATATGGGATCCGTCGAACTTCATTACTATGATAATGGATGGCGTTCAGCAGGAATGCATTATTTGTATAATTATCCCAATGGCAATAAGAACTATGTTTTGTTTGGTAGTTCTGATTACATGCCCGTTTATACAGGTTCCTACAAAGGGAACTATAACCATTGTGTAAAATATATGGGAACCAATTATTATTATTAAAATTAAAAGGTTGCGCCCGACACGAATGAAAGGGATACTATTATGAAAGGATCGCAATTCGCTTATTTAATGCGTAAGATTTATGATTCCAATCAATTCCTATTTTGGATTATTCTGCCTGCAGCTATTATCTCAGTCATCGCTCATGTAATATCTGAGAACAATAACTACTCGACTAATGACTTCTTAATTGCTTTGTCATCACTTTGTCCCATACTGGGTTTTATTTGCTATTTTGCAAGAAGGGATGAGGATAGTGATGCAGCAAATATGTATTTAGGTTGTGCTATAGCCAGTTTTATGGTGTGGTTTCTGATACTAATTATCCTTTAAAAATAAGATTATGAAACGCATTTTACTTATATTTTGTGGACTTATAATGAGTATTTTTATTCAATCTCAAGTAACAGCCCAGTTTGAGGTTCTTAATGATGGTAATAATTACTGTGTAGTTAGAAATTACAACAGATATGTTACAACTATCTCATGGGCAGCCGTTAACACCGCTTTGGGACAGCAGAAGAATGGCCAATATAACATGCAGCCAGGAGAAATTGCCTATTTTGGCCCTTCTACAATTGGTTGGATATGGCAAAAAGGAGAAGTGTTCTATTATTCAACTGCAGGAGGAAATTATAGCGTGTCATTCAGGGGAAATCAGACCGGTTATACAGGTCCTTGTAAAGAATATATTATTGATAAGCAAGGTAATAAAGTACGTTGTCCATGTAAAGGGGAAGCGGCAAGAACTGCAACAGGAATGTGTTCTAAATGTCCACATCCCAGAACTAATCACACATGGCATAATTAAACACATGCTCTATAAAAGTATTTTGTAGAGGAAGTTGCCAAAGATTTATTGAATAGCTATTTGAAAGAACATGTATAAAAACTAGAATGTTTATGAAAAGTATAAGAAGTATTGCATTAATGGTCATCATTGCGGGATTGGCATCTTGTGAAAACAAAAATCGTATTAATGCCTATCAGGACGGTGATGAATTCACGGCACAGACTATTGAGGGAATAGATATGCTTTTCAAAGTTATTAGTGCAGCAGACAAAATTGTACAAGTTGGAAATGGTGACTCCAAGGAACATCCATTGTTAAATGAACTTGCTGCGATAGATCAACAGTTCGAAGGAAAAGTTACAATACCACAGGAAGTGAATGGCTTTCGCGTTACACGTATATCCAAGTGCGCTTTCTTCAAATGCAAAATAGCAAAAGCAGAAATTCCCGAAGGAATAATAATTCTCAATGAAGATGCTTTCTTCGATTGTGAAAACTTGAAAGAAATAGTGCTACCAAACTCGTTGACAACTATAGAAGGAGGAGCTTTCTACAACTGCAAGGAGTTAGCATCCATTCATATTCCACAAAATGTAGATTTCTTGTCCACAGACGCATTTTACCGTACTGCTTTACGTTTTATTTCTGTTGATCAGAAAAACAAGAAATATAATTCCCCCAATAATAGTAATGCCATAATAGAGACATCCACCAAAACTTTGATAAAAGGTTGTTGTAATACTATTATACCAGAAGATATTGAGGCTATAGGTGATAAAGCGTTTTATGGCTGTGTGGACTTGACATCCATACAAATTCCATCAAGTGTCAAAACTATTGGGAAATCCGCCTTTGCCGAATGCAAACTTACCAAAATACAAATACCGGAAAATGTAATAAAAATTGCTGAAAACGCCTTTTATGGAAATACGTTACTTAAAGAGATTGCAGTAGATGAAAATAATCCAAATTTCGATTCTCGAAATAACTCCAATGCTATCGTAGAGACTTTAACAAATACTCTTGTGTTGGGATGTAAGAACTCAAAGATACCCAATGACATTAAGGCTATCGGTGATAATGCGTTTCATGGTTGCTCTGATTTGAAAAACATTATTATACCATGTAGTGTTGAATCCATCAGGAAAAATGCTTTTTCAGGTTGTGGTCTGGTATCTGTTACTATTCCATCTAATGTAAAGGATATTGGGGAATTTGCCTTTGCTTACTGTTTTCATCTGGAAAAGATTCTTCTGTCAGAAGGTGTAGAACACATTGGGGACCAGGCTTTTGAAAGTACTAATATACAAAGAATACTAATACCTGCCAGTGTTGGAATAATTGGTAATGGAGTCTTTAAAGACTGTTTTGTGCTTGAATCGATAATAGTGGATAGCAGGAACACACGATTTGACTCTCGTCACAATTGCAATGCTATTATTCTTTCAAACACCAATAGTTTACGTGCTGGATGCATGAATACCATTATTCCCGACGATGTAACTAAAATTGAGGAAGATGCTTTTGGGGGATTTGCTCCTTCACACATAGTCATTCCAAGTGCTGTAACAGAAATAGGGGAACATGCCTTGGGTGGTGGCGGAAATGTTGTCATATCTTTGATTCTTGAGCCTTTTGATGTTCCTGAAATCACAATTACCCCAATCGATACTTTATATGTGCCCCAAGGAACCAAAGAAAAATATGAAAAATATTGGGGAAGGAAAAGAGCGAAAAATATTGTTGAATTAAAAGAGTCGTTCATGTAAGTTTGTTAAAGAATTTTCCACTAATGTCTAATAATATTCATTAAAAAAATCAAAAATTATGGAAAACAATCAGAAGCCCGACAATTACTTGGTATGGGCAATTTTATCAACCGTTATGTGCTGTCTTCCCTGTGGGATTGTGGCTGTCGTCTATTCTAACAAAGTTGATTCCTTGTGGTTCGCAGGTAATCATCAAGAAGCTCTGGACGCTGCGAAAAATGCCCGTATGTGGACATTTATAACCGTTGGAGTCGGAGTCGTTTTATATGTTATTCTCGGAATCATCGGCTGCGCTGCAGCGATGTTTGGATAATTTATTTGTCATCTGGGCTGATTGACTCTTTCTGATAGGTTAATCAGCCCTTTACAAATCTCAGAAACAATGAAAAAGACCATTATCATAATATTCTCCATATTGTTTGTCGTCCTATTTTTCATCATAGGAATGTTTTTCTGGCCATTAACGGCATATATGGTGGGATGGTATGTATATATCCCTCCTTTGATTATCGCAGTAGTGTCATTCATAGCTTTAATATTATGCTTCCGTAAGAGTAAAGTTGGAATAATGATTTTTGTTCCTCTATTGATATGCAATCTTTTGGACTTTTCTTTCTGTATGTATCGCTATCGGGATTGCAAATTCCACGGCAAGGCAATTATAGTGAGAAGTCTTTCGATTCATAATAAAGAAGGTTTGGCCAATCCGTTAGGTATCAATATTCTGACACCTGATTATAGTGATGTACAATTTTGTTCGTACAATGATGAATTAGTTGAAGTTTTTAAGTATGGTCAGGGAAAAG
The DNA here is from genome assembly GCA_017965425.1 of Bacteroidaceae bacterium. Taxonomy (GTDB): domain Bacteria; phylum Bacteroidota; class Bacteroidia; order Bacteroidales; family Bacteroidaceae; genus Physcousia. The sequence goes on from JAGCPY010000001.1 coordinate 91,573, forward strand.
CCTTGTTTTCGATAGAACAAAAAGCTATCGTGTTGCCTTTTGGGCAGTCCTTATTGACATTCGCAGAGGTTTTTGAAGACTATGGGCTCTATGGCATTATGACAAAAAAAGGTGATGTAATCATTGAACCTAAATATGAGATGATTGAACAATTGCCAGGTTGTTTCATTGTAAAATACAACAATAAATATGGAACCCTCACAGGAGAAGGTCAAATAAAGGAGAAGCCCCAATATGATTCTTATTCAAATGAGGGATCATTTATTTTTGTAGAGAAAAATAGAGAATGGGGAATTCTGGATAATGAGGGAAAAGAAATTGTTAGTCCGAAATATAGTGCAATAAAGAAAATTGTAAGAGACGATCGTTTTATAATTCGAAGTGGGGATAAATATGGCGTAATTGATGAAAAAGGACATACAATAATAGATACAAACTATGATGCAATCTATTATGATTCAGGATATGGATTCAGGTGTTATTACAACTGGGAAGATATAAATATATATGATAAGATAAAGCGCGATATAAATGGTAAATATTTAGAAGAAGAAACGTATGATGGTCATTGGTAAAAGTAAATTGATATTGTGCATGTTGTCAGGGATTGTGGGAATGGCATATACCATTTCCCTATTCTTGTTCAATCCCGAAAGCAATTCCTTTTTCCCTAAGTGTCCATTCTATCTGATAACTCATCTGCAATGTCCCGCCTGTGGAAGCCAAAGAGCACTATATTCTTTGTTTCATGGAGAGATTGCAAAAGCCTTCTCTTATAACCAATTCCTTGTAGTTTCTCTTCCTTATCTTGCAATAATCATATTTTCAACCTTTCATCATAATAATTTCGCTGTGCGTCTCAGACAGGTCTTTCAGAATAAATACGCCGTAAACATGTATGTTGTTTTGTTCTTTGCATGGTGGATAATAAGAAATTTTTAACAACTAAGATATTATGAATACTCTCAACTCCCAACAAAAGCCAGACAATTTCTTGGTCTGGGCTATCTTATCAACCTTTTTTTGTTGCCTGTTTACAGGTTTCGTAGCAATTTATCATGCCAACAGAGTGGACACTCTTTGGTATGAGGGAAAGAAACAAGAATCGATAGAGGCAATGCAGGATGCTCGCAAATGGACATTTATAACTGCTGGCATAGGTGTCGTCGGATATATAACATTTTTGCTATTTGGAATATCTGGCTTTATGTTTTATTATTCACTCCTTTTGCTTCTTTGGTTCACTTATCAATTAGTTAATGCTATTGCAACGATGATAGGCCTGACTCCTTTATTAGCAAATCTTCTATTGATTGGACTTCTTTGTTGGCTTGTCCCTATTCTTTATAACTGGTTCTTTTAGAAAGATTGTTAAACAAGAAGTGGTAAAAAGCCATATTTACTCAAATCACTGATTATTCTCTTTTCTATATAGACTAACTATTAGCAGGCATTGACATGAATAAAAGACCTTTGAAGAATAGGACCTTAGTGTACCGACTCTTGCTATATTTTGCTGTTATGTTTTTATCATACGGCTGCAATAGTGGGGATAGGCAGCAAGCGGATTCGTTACCTGAATTCATGGAGTTCTCCCCTATTGCTGAATTTGAACTGGATAGTATATGGAATGCGATAGATACAGCGAAACAGCGAATGGATGATTCTCTCTATGTCAATGAGGAGTGGATTTACAGATTACATCTTAAGGCATACGATGCGATTTGCTTGATGCTGCACATGAGAACCTGCTATAATGGAGACTTGCAAGCTGAATTTGATTGGATTTGGCATTCCAAAGTTATGGAGCTCAATCCAGATCTTGATTCAATATACAGCATTCTTAATGAATATGCAGGTGGAAATCAACCAGAGATGAACTTTGCATGGGAGGTTAAGAGTTCACTTGCTTGGCTACAATTGATGGGTAAATATAAGGAGATGATAAGTCTCATCGATGATGCAGAAGCAAAGAAAACATATCTGGATGATTATAGGCTTTGGGAAAGGGCTAGCGAAGATTTAATAGCACAGAATTGTTATGGATATGGATATAGCTCATGGCCAATGGATGTGGCTGGAAGTAGAATATGTATTGCAGAGACGCGATTAGAGTTCCTGCAAAAAGAAATCGGATATTTAAAAGGTGATAGTGTCTTTGACAGGTATGAACACCCACAATCGTTTGTTTTTGACAACACAGATTGGGCACTTGAGCAATGGTACGACAATCGAATGAAAGCGAGACACAAAATAGAAGACAAACTGGAAATGGATTGGTATGGAAAAGTATCCCGCAATATTGCTCTCAAGGGCATACAAACGTCACATGAACTATGGAAATTTTCCAATTAGTATTGCAATGCTTTTACGGCATAACAGGTTCGTTATAGGACTTCCGAAAAATGCATTGTAAGGGTGACATAAATACTTAACAAACCAATAATGCTTTTAAATCTAATTCCTGTCTCACTTCCACAGCGGTTCATCCTTCCATCCAGCAGGGAAGCCCATTGCTGACGTATCGACATTGGGATACTTTACAAGGAGGGCCTCGAAGTCTGATACAAATGTGTTGCTCTATTCCATTAGAAAGTCGGGGTGTATTTTGGTAAGAAATGCCCTTTTTTTGCCCCCTCTTTTGGTTTTGGGTAGTATTTTGGAGAATTCTCCCAGATTTTATTTGGTGGCAACGGCAGCGATGAGCTGTTCCACAGTGACCGTCTGCTGTTCGCCCGTCACCATATTCTTGAGGGTGAACACACCAGCCCCCATCTCCGTCTCACCCGCCAATGCCACAAACGGTATCTGGCGGGCGTTGGCGTAGGCCATCTGCTTCTTCATTTTCGTAGCATCGGGGTATATTTCGGTACGGATACCCGCCTTGCGACACGCTGCCACGGCAGGCAGGGCGTAGGTGGCCTCTGCCTCACCAAAATTGACGAAGAGCAGTTGCGTGGCCGTCGTGATTTCCTGGGGATACAGCTCCAGTTGATTCAGCACATCATAGATGCGGTCGGCACCGAAGGAGATGCCCACTCCGGACAAGCCGGGCATTCCGAAGATGCCGGTGAGGTTATCATAACGGCCACCACCTGTGATGCTTCCGATTTCCACATCCAAGGCTTTCACCTCGAAGATGCAGCCTGTGTAGTAGTTCAGGCCGCGTGCCAAGGTGAGGTCCAGTTCCAGCACGGAGCTTCCTTGATAGAGGTTCAGCACAAACTCCACCTCTTCTATACCCTTGAGGCCGGTTTCGCTATCCTTTAGCACCTCCTTCATGGTGGCGAGTTTCTCTTCGTTCGACCCACTTAGCTTGATGATGGGTTGCAGCCGTTCGATGGCTTCGGCAGGAAGACCGTCCTCTGCCAACTCGGCATTCACGGCATCCAGCCCGATCTTGTCCAATTTGTCGATGGCTACGGTGATGTCTACGATTTTGTCGGCCTGACCAATCATCTCTGCGATGCCGGTGAGAATCTTGCGGTTGTTGATCTTGATGCATACACGAATACCGAAACGACGGAATACCTCGTCGATAATCTGCATCAGCTCCACCTCGTTCAGCAATGAGTCTGAACCCACGATGTCGGCGTCACATTGGTAGAACTCGCGGTAGCGGCCTTTCTGTGGACGGTCGGCACGCCAAACGGGTTGAATCTGGTAGCGGCGGAACGGCAGCGTCAGCTCCTCACGGTGCTGCACCACATAGCGGGCAAAAGGTACTGTCAGGTCATAGCGCAGTCCCTTTTCACAGATTTTGGCGGCTAAGCGGGCAGCCCCCTGTGACCCCCCGGTGGGGGGCAATCCAAAAGGCTGATGAGAGGATGTATCGCCCTCCGCCGGGGGGCAAAGGGGGGCCAGGAAGTCACCACTGTTCAGTATCTTGAACAACAATTTGTCTCCCTCTTCACCATACTTGCCCATCAGCGTCGAGAGATTCTCCATCGCAGGCGTCTCAATTTGGCGGAAGCCGTAAAGAGCATAAACACTGCGGATGGTATCGAAGATATAATTGCGACGCGCCATCTCGGCAGGTCCGAAGTCACGCGTTCCTTTAGGTATTCCTGGTTTCTGTGCCATACATGTTTCTCTTTTTTGCGGCCACAAAGGTACTGCTTTATTTACAAACAGCGATACCATAAAGACGTTTTGAGCCCAAAATCCGTCGCTTTAACATTCTTTAGCTCTAATCATTCATCCCAGACACCCCACTCATCAGAAACGAGTGCCAAAGAGGTTGAAGCGATAAGTGAAAGAGAGCATCGCATAGCTGACCACACGTTCGCTGTCAGAGTCCGTTCGAGACGTCGCGCTGATGCTACGGCTCACCATGTCACGCTGATGCAGGATATCGTTCCAGCGAAGCGTAACAATAGCACGCCGATTCTTCAGAAACGAGAAAGCCGCCTGCGCATTCCAGATCCATTGGTTGGTGTTCATCGCAGCGTCGCTGTAACCACGTCTGCTATTCTGGTTGATGTCTGTGCTCAGGTTCAGGCCGAACCAGAAATTAAAAATAGCACTAGCTCCATAAGAATAAGTGTAAGTATCCAAATTCGTGGCTGCAGTTGCCGTCGAACGAGAAGCATTATAGCCAAAGCTGCCGCGAAGGTTCAACTCAAAGGTGTTCTTTAGATAAGAAGAGGGCTCGTCTGAATCTTCGTCTTCATAAAGAGGATGCGTATCATACTCCTCACGGAACGTCAGACGCAAACCCTGCTGGGCATGATTACTGGTCGTCGTATTCTTCTCTGTGTTCTTCTCTTCGGAACGATAGACATAACCGTTGGCAGTCGTATGGTTGAAAGAAGTATTCGTGTTGATGCGGAAACGTTGATCACGAAAAGCTGTGTTGAAATTGAAATTTCCACCAGCATTCCAATTGCCGTTGATGTTCACAGGCATTGTCACCCTCCCTCCCGTTTGCTCATTATACTCTGTCCATGAAGCAGTAGCATTCTGTGTAGAACGGAAGTTGGCATTAAAGTTGAACGAGCGTTGTAAGTCTGGGATAGAAAGCCGCCACTCCACACGAGCATTGTGCGTGAAGCTCGGCTTCAAGTCTGGATTACCCAACCTAATGGCCAACGGGTTTGCGTTGCTCAACGTATCGGGTATGAGGTCTGTGATGCTCGGTTGACCGCTCTGGCCGCCATAGCGTGCCTCCAGCTGATGCTGACGAGAGAAGCGGTAACGGAAATTCAGTGTCGGCGACCAATTGATCACAGAACGATGCACATCATAATGCTTACCACCTTTATTATAATCCACACTATTCAGCTGAGGCTGAACATTCAGCCCCACGTTCAGCCTAACCTTCGAGTTAATCAACCGATATTGCAAACGCACATCATGATTCTGGTAACGGTTCTCCGTGTAGTTGCACTGAGCAATATCCTCGGTAGCCAACTCCTGATGACCTTCATAGCTGCCAATTCCTAAAGAATGACGAGCCACCATAGGATCAAAGATACTCGCCACATCCCGCCGACGGTCATTATATCGGAAACTATAGTTATAACTGAATTGAAGAAATTGACCAACACCGATGGGTTCGCTATAGGAAAAACGTGCAGAAACACTACGCCCCACATTTCGCGAATCGTCATACTGAATCTTATGGTAAATGCTGTCACCTCCCAAGAAAGCCAGAATCTGGTAGTAATCAATTTGAGAGTAACTGCTACTGTTGCCCTCGTTCTCATTCAGATTTCCATTCAAGTTGAAAGTCACGTTACGCCCCTTTTTCCGCAACCGACGGTTCACTTGCACAGACAGACTGCCGCTGATGTTGTCGGAAGAGTTAGAGTTTGCGTTCTGATTATGGTTCACCGCTATCGTGCGCAAAGGAGACCCTGACGCCAAACCGCCATTCATTCCGAACGCAGAAAGCGGGTCCGCCGTCAGCGCGTATGGATCATCGTTGAACGTACCTGATTCACTCTCGCTATGGCTCCCGCTGCCATTGATACTGAACTGAGGGCGAAACAATATGTTCGTCATCGTGTCCGGCTTCCATTCAATACGCCAGTTCGTGTCAAAGTTGTTATTGTGGCTACCGTTGCTGTTCTTACGGTTGCTGTAAGCGGCATTCCTGTTTTCGAAATTCTGAGAATTGCTCCAGCTACTGCCCGAACTCTGGTTGAAGCGACCTGTCAATCCACCATTCAGTTCCAGCTTGTCCCATTCCAGGTTCAAACTCGCAGCTGCGTCCTGCGATTCCTGCATTCCATTTCCCCTAGTATTGTCGGCGTTAGCGATGACTCCAGCTTTCTGCTTGTCACGAAAATGATAGACATCACCGTGACCGTTGTAACGCTTCTCCGTACCATAGCCAGCAGTCAGACGTCCAAACCATCCACGCCGTTTGTCCTTTTTGATTTCTAAGTCCAAAACCGTCTGCTCCTCACCATCATCAATACCCGTGACCCTTGCCAAATCGCTCTGCTTGTCATACGCCTTCACCTTATCCACAATCTCCGCAGGAATATTCTTCAACACCAACTGCTGGTTCCTACCGAAGAACTCCTTACCGTCCACCAAAATCTGCTTCACCTCCTTCCCATTGTGCGTGATCTTACCATTCTCGTCAATCACAATCCCCGGTAACTTCTTAATAAGTTCTTCTACCATCGCACCTGGAGGCAACGAAAAAGATGCCGCATTATAGACCACCGTATCATCCACCACCGTCATCTCTGGCAACTTGCCCTCCACCACAGTTTCCTGCAACAACGTCGCATCCTCTTTTAATAAAACGTCCTGAACTTTCTTATTCCCACCCTTCCCTTTCAACTCCAACGCAAACGTCTGACGCTTGAAACCCACGAACGAAACCGACACCGTGTACTTACCCGATGGAACACCAGGAATCAGATAGCCACCGTTCTCCATCGTCTGACGGCCAGCCACCAAACGGCCCGTCGAGTCATTCAACGCCACACTCGCACCCGGCAAGCCCTTCAACGTACTGCTCTCATAAACCATACCACGTACATTGAACCACTGCGCAGCAGCTGGAGATACCACAAAAAACAACACTATCAACATCAAAAGCCTCCACATCACACCACCTCTCACCACCCACTGTGCCATGCGGTTTTCCCGCATGGAAACACACCTCCACCTGCCGCTTTTCATTTTACATCTTCCATTTCCCATTTTACATTCTTCATTCTTTTTTTTCTTTTTGACACATCATCATACCAAAGGTTTAAAATCCCGCCCCCAATGTGCCATGCGGTTTTCCCTCATGGAAACACCCTCATCACCGCCCTCAACCACATTTTCCACCTAAACATTTGGGCATTCTGGAAATAACAACTATCTTTGCCACCAAAATCATCTAAAAGCCACCACCTTCTGTGCCATGCGGTTTACCCGCATGGAAACACCCTTCCACCACCCACCTCAACCAACAGCAACAACATGAAACATAAAGCACACTTTTTGCTGACACTTTTGGGATTTATCCTCAGCCACACGGCATCACCACAGTCCTTAAATCAAGGTTGGGCCGTGGACCTCGACGACCCAATCATCACCGATGCCAGCCAGCTCAGCAGCCCCTGGTCCGATCCCAGTGAGGGAGCTGATCTCGGTGCCCTCATTGACGACGACCCAAGTACATTCTGGCACACATCTTGGCACAGCGATCCCCCTCACAACGTGATGGGTAGCCACTACCTTCAGGTTGAAATGCCCGACGGATATTACGACATAGAGAAATACAAGCAAATCGTCTTCAAGTTTACACGTCGCGACACCAACAACAACCACCCCACCCTTTGGTCTGTCTATGGCACGAACAAAACCATTGAAGATGCAGACGACGAGACTTTGGCTGCATTCTATGCTGATCCAATGGCCGACCGAGACGAATGTACACTAATAGGACAATTCACGACTCCGCTGACCAGTGAATGGTATGCGTATAATGAAATCCACGTTAGTGACATATTTGATCCTCTGGGATTCAAGTACCTGCGTTTCTATGTTGATGAGACCGCAGGAAACGGCGAGGAATACAATGCTGTGTATTGGCACACTGCTGAGTTCAACCTCTATCCCATCAAACATCTTGAAGAATGGGACGTCGCTTTCAACTCCTTGAACGAAACCATCGAGAAGTACAACTACTATTCCTTCGACACGGGCGACTATCCCGGTCAGTATAGTGACGACTTGGCCAATACTTTCTATGATGCTTTGGATAATGCAATCGGACTCATCAACGAAGGTACAGCCACCATTGAGGAAATGCAAGCTGCTGAGAAGGCCATCATTGATGGCTATGAGGCTGTCATCGCATCGCGCGTACCATTTCCTATAAACATCACAGAAGGCTACTACCGCATTCGTGGTGCCATGAAGTATGTCAACAATGTGGTTATTGATCATGATGAAGAAGGTAACGATATCACCGAGGAACAAGAAGTTGACAAGTATCTGTACAGCGTCGTGGAAGGCGGTAAGATTTGGGGTCGTTGGAATACGCCGGCAGATCTCACCACCGACTGCCCCTCTTTGTGGAAGATTACTCCGCTGGAGAATGGCAACTTTGCCCTCGTGAACATGGCAACCGATGCTCGCTTCAACCCCGTCGGCAGAAGTGCTAATGCGGAGATGTCCATACAAGACACCACAGAGATCGTGATCGTTCCCGTGGGCTATGACATCGATGCAGAGCAGACCATCATGAATCTCCATGTCGCTCCTTTGGTTGAAGATGGTGATGACTATGAGTTC
>JAGCPY010000082.1 GCA_017965425.1 Bacteroidaceae bacterium
AATTGTTCTCTCACATGAAATATTCCTCCAAAAGGAGTGATTTTCTCAGATTTTATGTTTACCTTTGCCATGTCATTGATGTCTTTGCTTGCCTTGAAACGCAGCACTAAGGTAAGTGAAAATCCTGAGGTGACAAAATCCCTGGCAATATTTTGTTGCCCAGGAACTTAAAAAGAGCGTAAAACTAATGTGCTGCGGATTTTAGGGGTACTTAAAAAAACTGTCATCTGTCATAACTGTCATCGGAGCAAAAAAGAGACTCCACTCCCAGCACGCATAGAAAGGTCGGAAACACGTATAGACACGTCCGACAATACGCATATACAAAGCGTCCAACACATATATCCACGTCGGCAAACACGTATATACAAAGCAGGCAACTCGTATATACGAAAACGCTGATACGTATATCCATGTCCTTGCGGAAGTTGAGGTGAAAAGTGCTGTTCCCGTAAGGAAAAAGGGGATTCATGTGTCATGCAGCACGAAAAAACGGCCTGTTAGGCGTTTTTTCTTCTTTTTTTCATTTGCGATTCAGGAACAATCCCTATCTTTGCAGCCAGAAAAAGTGATATATACATGGAATGGAGGAAGTTTATTCACCGCATCATTGAGCCGGCTCATAACAAGGAAGACCGCTTGTCGCGCATCTACGACTGGGTGATGTTGGGTGCCATCGTCATGGGCATTGTTCCGCTGATGTTCAAGGAACGCCATATCGTACTGTTCTATTTCGACATCATTTCGGGCGTGCTGTTCATCATCGATTACCTGTTGCGTTGGATGACGGCAGACATTCACCTCGGACGTGGCTGGCGCAGTTTCATCCGCTATCCGTTCACGTTCATGGCAATCATAGACTTGTTGTCCATCCTTCCATTGTTGAACATGTTGGGCAAGACGTTCAAGATTGTTCGTATTTCCCGCTTGCTGCGCATCCTCCGAGTGTTGAAGGTTGTTCGCTATTTCGAGTCGTTGGAAATCATCCTGACTGTCATCCGCAAGCAACGGCGTGTGCTCTTCACCGTGATGTCGTTGTCGCTTTTCTACACGTTCATCACGGCGCTGATCATGTTCAATGCAGAGAATGAAATCAGCCCCTTGACAGGTCAGCCGCTGTTCCGCAATTTCTTCGATGCTTTCTATTGGGCTTGCTGCACGCTGACGACTGTGGGCTACGGCGACATCTATCCCATTTCAGATGTGGGTCGTGTCATCAGCATCCTCTCGTCGATGGTGGGCATTGCCATCATCGCCCTTCCTTCGGGTGTGATTACGGCTGGCTATATGAGTGAGCTGGAGCACCGGAAGGAGCAGAAAGCTCTTCAGGCATAAGTTCCACGACCTTCCCGTCACGTGCGACGACCAGTGTGGAACGGAACAAGCGAGCACGCTCCACGAGCCGCCGCTGTGCCAGCAGAATGCCTTGGTCAATCTTCTGCTGCATCTCTAAGATTTCACGTTCATTCATGTTCGTCGGTAGTTTGATAGGTGGTCAGTAATGTCTCATAGCGCTGGTCGTCGATGATGTTGACGCGCTTGTTTTTCCATCCACATGCGATCTTGGAGGCGGGGCATGTGGAATTGTCGTAGAGTGCCCAGTAATCAACGACGGGCATATAGAGCTGGAAGAGGTTCTGCAAGCCAGCTTCATAGCGTCGCATGATGACATCCTTCGGGATGTTGTGTCCTCCTTGGCTGACGCGCTTGGCCACACGTGCGACGGCTTGTTCGGGTGTGGACAACGAGAAGAACAGCAGGGTGACGAAGTAGCCACGTTTCTGTGCACGTTGTATCAGCTTGACGTACGAGCGGGTGGCCAGCGTCGTCTCGAAGGCAAACGTCTCGCCTTCTTTCAGCAAGTGAATAATGCGGTCGATCATCAGCCGTCCTGCCTGTATGGCCACGCCTTCGGGGTTGAAGGGCGACAGTCCCTTTGCTATTTCGTCGGCATTGACGAACTCGCGGCAGTTGAGCATCTCGGGCAAGACGGTGAAAGAAGCGGTGGTCTTGCCCGCTCCGTTGCATCCTGCGATGATGAATAGGTTGAGTCTTTTCGAATCTGCCATAGCGGTTGCATGTTTAGAGTGCGCTGCAAAGTTAGGGTTTATTTTCAGAACGACGAAGCCGGAAGGGCGAAACTTTTGCTTTTGGGGCGGCACTTTCTTGTTTTTTAACCATTGAGCAGCAAAAAAAACAAAAAGATAGGGTCGTGTGTCGAAACATTTCTTTACCTTTGTCCCCGACTTATTGCTTATTCACTTCAAAACATGATAACGAAAACCCCTTATCTGCGTTTCTTGGCGCTCTTCGCCCTGCTGGCTTTCGCCGTTGGCGTGCACGCTCAGGAACTTCTGAAGTTCTCCGTGGCCAGTTTCCAGCTCGACCCTTTCGACCAGACAGCCCTCAATCCGGAGTTTGAGAAAATCGACGGCAGCGGCTACCGCTATGCCATCATCAAGGTCACGTCAGACAATCCCGACGACAAGCTTTCAGCCTTCCGCTTCAACTTCTTCAGCCTTCGCCACGAAGTCCGTGAGCACAATGGAGAGCTGTGGGTCTATGTCCAGAAAAACGCCAAGCGGGTGACCATCACGCGCGAAGGCTACGTGCCTCTCAACCGCTACGACCTCGGCACCGCCATCCAGGACGGCAAGGTCTATACGATGATGCTCAGCGTCACGGCTGCACCTATCTACACCCAGATGGTCCAGTTCACCGTGCAGCCCGTCCTGTCCAATGCCGTCGTCATGGTGAAGAGCGAGCGGGAAGGTGCTGTCGAGGAACTCTTTGGCACCACCGACGAGACGGGTTCCGTGGCCAAGAGCCTGCCCCTTGGAGCCTACACCTACCGCGTCATCGCAGAGAACTGTCATCCCACCGAGGGAACCCTCGTGCTCAACGACCGCACGCAAACGCTGGTTGAGGAAGTACCGTTGCAGCTCAACGGTTCCGAGGTGACGCTCCGTGTCGATGCCGATGCCGACATCTTCATCAACGGCGAGAAGAAAGGTCGCCGCACGTGGACGGGCTCCTTGAAGGCCGGCACCTACTATGTCGAGTGCCAGCAGGCCAACCACCGCAACAGCTCACAGAACATCGTCGTCGAGGAAAACCGCAACCGCACCATCGACCTCACGCGGCCCACTCCCATCACCGGAACACTGGCCATCACCTCCCGTCCGCTCGGAGCCAACATCGACATCGACGGCAAGGACTACGGCCTGACACCGCAGAACATCAACGACCTCCTCATCGGGCAACACACCGTCACCCTCTCCAAGGAACGCTACTCCACCGAGAAGAAACCGTTTGAAATCAAGGAGAAGCAGACCACCCAGCTTGAGGTCGCCCTGACCAAGACCGGCGGGGAGGCGGAAGGCGAGAAGGCCAAACCATCCACCAAGTCGAAAACAAAGACGACCGTGCAGACGAAAGCCGAGCCTCAGAAGTCCTCCTGCTTCTACCTTCAAGCCTTTGGACAGTTCGTATCCCTGACCGGCATCGGCCTCGGTGCCGGGGCCTATTTCAGCAACGTCAATGTCGAAGCCTCCTTCCTCTTTGGCCTACCTGCCAGCGACGACATCTACTGGAGCAACAGCTCTTCCCACCTCCAATGCAACTACAAGTGCATGACTTACGGTGCCAAGCTCGGCTATGGCATCCGTCTCATCAAGAACCGCTTCCGTCTCACGCCGCAAGTGGGGGCATCGTTGTCCGCCCTCCATTCCCACAACATCGACTGGGGCAACACTGTCAAGGTGTCCGACGGTGGCAGTGCGTCCAATGCCTACGTGGGTTCCGTGGTCTTCGGCCTGAAAGCAGATTATGCCTTCACCTCCCATTTCGGAGTCTTCCTGTCACCCGAGATGTCGGTAGCCATCAACAAGTCGAAGATCTACACACAACTGGCAGACGTCTCTTCCACCATCAAGGCATGGGGCAGCGGCTTCAACCTCCGCCTCGGCCTCCGTTATTCCTTCTAAAGACACGATGAAGATGAGTATTCATGACCAATGAAATCGACCATACTATATTTCTTTCTTATGAAACACAATCGATTATATGTTTATATCTTGGCGGCCATCGCCCTCGTGACCTATTCTTCTTGCAAGGACGGCAACGCCTGGGGCGATGACTATCTGCCTTCGCTGTCGTTGATGGAGGATGTCTCTCCTATGGAGAGCTCCTATTTGTCGCTTTCTGTCAATACGCTGTCGTTCACGTCGGAGGCTTCCTCTCAGACGGTGGTGGTGAACACCAACGTGAGTTTCGGTGCTTCTGCCTCTGATTCGTGGGTGACTGTCTCGCCCACGTCCGGCAAAGGGAAGACCGAGCTGAAGGTCTCGGTTACAAAAAACACCTCCACCACCACACGCGCTGCCTCTGCCCGCACGGCCAACATCACCATCAGCGGGGGAGGGCTGACGAAGATGATTCAGGTGACGCAGGAGGGAGAAGAAGATAATATCTCCAGCGAGCCCGAGGCCGTTGACCTGGGTCTGCCTTCCGGCACGAAGTGGGCGAACATGAATGTGGGAGCCTCCTCGCCAGAGGACTATGGCCTCTTCTTTGCTTGGGGCGAGACCGTGGGCTACGGCAGCGATACTTCCGACGGCCATTCCTTCGACTGGGCAAGCTACAAATACTGTAAAGGAACAGTCGATTCCATGACCAAATACTGCACGGACTCAGGTCATGGTTTAGTAGATAACAAGATTACCCTCGACCTCTCGGACGATGCCGCCTACGTCAACTGGGGCAGCTCATGGCGTATGCCGACAATTGATGAGATACAGGAACTCATGGATAACACTACCAACACCTGGACATCTGTTAACGGTGTTTACGGCAGGCGGTTCACGAGCAAGACCAACAGCAATAGTATCTTCCTCCCCGCCGCAGGCATGCGCGGCTCATCGATAGGCGAGCAGGGCTCCCACGGCTACTACTTGTCGTTGTCCCTCGACACATGGGGCTCCTACAACGCGGGTGGTGTCACATTCGACTCGGACAATGTCAATATTAACTGGATCTTCCGCTATTTTGGCCAATGCGTTCGCCCCGTGCTCAATAGTGATTATCTCACCGTTTCTCCCCACGAACTCATCTTTGCCAGTGACGCTTCATCGCAGACCGTCACAGTGAGCACCACGGCCTCTTGGGCCTACACCATCTCGTCTTCTGCCGAATGGCTCACGGCCACGGCCTCCTCCGACCGCAAGACGCTCACCGTCAGCGTGGCTGGGAACACCACCACGTCCTCCCGCACCGGCACCATCACATTAGCCGTCAGCGGGCTCACGGCCACAATTGCCGTCACACAGCAGGCGGGAGAAGCTTATCTCACCGTTTCCCCCAACGAACTCGGCTTCGGCAGTGCCGCTTCTTCTGAGACCGTCACAGTGAGCACCAACGTCTCAACGGCCTACACTATCTCGTCTTCTGCCGAATGGC
>JAGCPY010000083.1 GCA_017965425.1 Bacteroidaceae bacterium
CATCAGTCGTACTTCTGCGCATGGCGGCCAAATACTCCTTCTTGTCTATCTGGCTCCAATCCACGCACAGTTTCAGTCGTTTCTTGAATATCAGGTCCAGCCAAAGGCGTGTGCTGCGCCCATTACCCTCCATAAAAGGATGTGCCACGTTCATTTCCACATACTTGTTGACTATTTCGTCGAAAGAGGTTTCAGGCATCGCTTCTATCTGCCTTAGGTTCTGCATCAGATACTCTGCACGGCAGAACAGCGTCCCGTCTTTCCAAATCGTCTTGGTTCGTATCTGCCCAGCAAAGTCGTAGAGCCCGCCAAACAGATAAGCATGAATCTGTTTGAGGCACTCAATGGTTCCTGGTTTCATACTGTCTAACAAACCGCTTTCAATGAGTGTATAGGTCTTCTTTTTGCTCTGTCCGTCGATGGAATTATCACTATAAGTGAACCACTCCAAGAATGCATGGGCGCGGTTGTTCGGATAATTCTTTGCCAGCGTCTGCACACATTCGGCATCGAGAGCATCAGCAGCACGTTGCTTACCATCGGGAGCTTGGAACTTGAAGTGGTTAGTGATACTAACCAGTTCGATTCCGTCCTTGGCCATCTTACCTTTTAGGTATTTCCAATAGTTGCGACACTTCTTGTAGTCATCCTCATCATTGATGACACGTACGATGACAGTAGCCGAGAACCACCACTTGCTGTGCTCCTCGTCCCAAACCGCTCGCACCTCGCGGTCATTGAAAAACCGTATAGACTTCTTACTCATCTCTCGTATTCTCTGTTTCAGAATAAAACACACCTACAGCAGTTCTATATAATGGCTCCATGTCAATTGTCCAGACATGTCTGGATTTTTTGGGGGCGCATATAGAAGAGTCACAACCCTGAAATAAGTGAGACAAGTCTCACATATTCAGAATCGTTGGCTTCCAGAAAGCCATTTGGTGTTATCAAATCGTTTGCCATATATCTATAACGTTTTTGTCCCTTGTCCTATTGCTCATCCTGTATGACAGGTACCTATTTGCTTTTTTCGTGGGCAAAATTACTAATTTTCTTGCATGTTATGACGGCTGTTGTGAAAAATCAGCGTTTAATCCGCAAAATCTTCTCAAAATCTTCTCCATCATCAAGAATATTGAGTATATTTGCCCACAGATTTTCGCATAGATTGCGGTGTCAGGGACATAATGGCAATAAAATAACAACAATAATAATTGCGTATAGTAACGTGAAACAGATATAAGAAATTAAGGTCTATGGGTCAATTTGCAGGATAAAAACTTTCAGGACCCTAGTAAATACAGGTGTTTTGCGAGTTCAATCAGCTTGAAGCAAAAATCGGCAAAAGAAAAGCGTCTATAGGTCAATTTGCAGGATAAAATCTTCTGAAACGCCGATAAATACTACCTTTGTGGGCATTCAAGAATCCCATAAATGGTAGAAAATGTATAATGTAAAGTGCCCGATGTGCGGCTCATCGCACACTATGAAGAATGGAAAGCGTAAAGGAGTCCAGCTTTACGTGTGTAGAGAATGCAAGTACCAGTTTCGCAACAGTAAGGATGTGTCCCAGTCAGCGCTTTGGCGCGCCTATCAGGACGGGAAACAGACCGTATCAGAACTGGCCGCAGCACATGGTGTGAGCCCGTCCACTATCAAGCGCAGGCTTCGTGATGTGGACAAGAAGTGGGTCCAGCCTCCCCTGTCGGTTTCCGGTTTCGTGCATCTGGACGTGACTTACTGGGGGCATAACTGGGGTGTCATGCTTGGCCTTGACGATGAGAGCGGTCTGCCCCTCTACCTCGAGTTCATAAAGAGTGAAACGAACCAGGACTACAAGGATGCCGTAAGCGGCATAGCGGAAAGAGGATATACCATCCGAGGCATCATCATCGACGGTAAACAGAGTCTCTTTGGCATGTTTTCAGACTGCAAGATCCAGATGTGCCAGTACCACATGCAACAGATAGTAAAGCGTTATCTGACGCTTAATCCTAAGCTTCTGGCCGCCAGGGAACTGAAGGTACTGATGAGTAAGCTGACCAAGATGGAAAATGCCGATTTCGAGGCAGAATACAGCAGGTGGAAAGCAACATGGAAGGACACTCTGAACAGACGGTCTCAGCTAAAGTCGGGGAAGACACAGTACACTCATCGGCGACTGCGCTCGGCCATGCACAGCATAGACTTTTATCTTCCTTACCTCTTTACCTACCAGTTGCCTGAATGTAACGGAATGCCCAATACCAACAATAAAATCGAAGGCACATTTACTGACCTCAAGAAGAACCTGAACAACCACAGCGGAATGTCACAAGAGAACCGCAAACGGTTCATTATTGGGTTTTTCTTGGCATTGGAATCTAAGCTTGAACGGCCTGGCGATATAACAGAAGAAGCAGGTTCCGCATAAGCTGAAACCTGCCCCGTTCAATCTTGAGTTCGCAGTCCTATTCCTCATGGAGTTGCTCCCCAGCAGAGCTCCACTATGCTTCAGACAGCGGTACAAAGGTAGAATTTCCAAAGCGGATGGCCAAGGAAATAGCAACAATTGTCATCCTGCAATTTGAGCTATAGAATACCAACCACTCAAAATTATCCTGCAAAATGAGCTATACGCCTAAATTACAGCGTGGAATCTATATCAACAATGGCCACAAGGTCGTAATAAATTAAAAGACAATGAAGAAGAATTATATTCAGTCAGCGACCACAGTGGTAAGCGTGGCAGCTCATGGACACATCCTAAACGACGCTAGCCCCCTCACCAGCGTTGGCGGCAACACCAACATGAGATACGGTGGTGCCGGTACCAACGACACAAGCGGACAGGGAGCTCGTGTGAAGGGCAACACCGTCGATTGGGACAACGATTGGAGCAAATAACATAAAAATAGTTGGAGGTAAACAGCCAATATTGATGAACCGCAGATTTCACAGATTTAAGAAAATGGAAGAGTATGAATACGTGTAATCCGTGAAATGTAGGAATACTTGATCCGAGTGCCGGATCTGGCCTCTAATAGATATGGCCAGATCCGGCACTTATTGGATTGGTACGAGAATCGAATGGGTTCATACGAGGTATAATTATTGAAAAAACATGAAAAAGAGGTCGGTGCACAAACTTTTCCACCCGCAAATTTGGCCGCTCCAACAAACTTGCTTATCTTTGTCCGCTTTTAAGACACAAAACCTGAAGCAATATCATTCTACATTCTACTTTAAACCTTAAACTTTAAACTCTCAACTTACTATGGCAGATAGTAAAGAAAGACTTTTCGCGGACTTCACCGCCCCGACCCGCCAGGAATGGCGCGACAAGATCGAGGTTGACCTCAAGGGCGCTGACTACGAGAAGAAAATGGTCTGGAGAACCAACGAAGGCTTCTCCATGCAACCCTTCTATTTGAAGGAAGACGTGGACATACTGCCCACCGTCAATGCCTTGCCCGGCGAATTCCCCTTCGTGCGTGGCAACAAGAAGGCTGACAACAAGTGGTATGTCCGCCAGAACATTGTCGTCAACGACCCGAAGGAAGCAAACGCCAAGGCTCTCGATATCCTGAACAAGGGTGTCAACAGCCTCGGCTTCCGTCTGGGACACACCGAACTCAGCGCTGAGTTCATTGAGACCCTTCTCGACGGCATTTGCTGCGACTGCGTCGAAGTGAGCTTCCGCACCTGTCAGCGCCACGTGCTGGAACTGGCCGACCTCCTGGTGGCTTATTTCGACAAGAAAGGCTACGACCGCGAGAAGATTGTCGGCGGCATCGGCTTCGACCCGATTGAGCGTATGCTCATGAAGGGCAAGGACACGACGATGCTGCTGCCCGACATGCCCAAGCTGGTGGAGAAGTTGAAGGACTTCCCCGGCTTGCGTTGCGTGATGGTGCACAGCGAACTGCTCTGCAACAGCGGTGCCTACGTCTATCAGGAACTCGGCTATGCCCTCGCCTGGGGTAAGGAATACCTCGACGAGATGGTGGAAGCTGGCGTGCCCGTGGACCTCGCCGCCAAGAAGATTAAGTTCTACATGGGCATCGGCGGCAACTACTTCATGGAGATTGCCAAGTTCCGCGCCGCCCGTATGCTGTGGGCACAGATCGTGAAGCAGTATGAGCCCAAGTGCGACTGCGCTTGCCAGATGTGCATCAACGCCTCCACCACGACCTACAACCAGACGGTCTTCGACAGCTACGTGAACATGCTCCGCTCGCAGACCGAGGCCATGAGTGCTGCCCTCGCTGGCATCCACTCGATGGTGGTCACCCCCTTCGACGCTCCCTACGAGGTGCCGACCGACTTTGCCGAGCGCATCGCCCGCAACCAGCAGTTGCTGCTGAAGGAAGAGTGCCACTTCGACAAGATTGTCGATGTCAGCGGCGGTTCCTACTTCGTGGAAGAACTCACCGTGGCCATCGCCAAGGAAGGCTGGAAGTTGTTCCTCGCCGTGGAAGACGAAGGTGGTTTCCTCGCTGCCGTCAAGGCTGGCAAGATTCAAGAAGCCATCAACAGCACAGACGCTGCCCGTCATGCCAATGCCGGCAAGCGTAAGGAGTTCCTGCTCGGCACCAACCAGTTCCCCAACTTCACCGAGACCAGCGAAGGCAAGGAACCGCTCACCTGCGACTGCACCTGTAAGCACTCCAGCGATCCCGATGTGCCTGCCCTGAAGACCAGCCGCGTCGCCTCCGACTTCGAGGCTCTCCGCCTCACCACCGAGAAGGCCGCCAAGCAGCCCATCGCCTTCATGCTCACCATCGGCAACCTCGCCATGCGTCAGGCGCGTGCACAGTTTAGCTGCAACTTCCTCGCCGCTGCCGGCTACAAGGTCATCGACAACCTCGGCTTCCCCACCGTGGAGGAAGGTGTCGAGGCCGCCGTCAAGGCTGGTGCTGACATCGTGGTGCTCTGCTCCAGCGACGACGAATACGCTGAGTACGGCGTTCCCGCCTTCAATGCCCTCAAGGCTGCCGACCCCAAGGCCATCTTCATCATCGCAGGCGCGCCCGCTTGCACCGAGGACCTCAAGGCTGCCGGTATCGAGAACTTCATCCACGTCCGTGTGGATCAGTTGAAGACGCTGAAGGAGCTCAATCAGAAACTCGGTATATAGGACCCTCCCCTCACCCTCCCTTGTAGGGAGGGGGTGGTTACTTATTAAGATTGGATTATTTATTTAATTAAGTATTAAGTATCATTTGAAGTAGAATACCTCCCCACAAATCATTCTACTCTCCCCCTACAAGGGGGAGCGGGGAGGGGGTCCGATATGGATTTTAAATCAATAGATATCTTTGCCGGCATAGAGACCAAGAACGGTCAGGCCTGGCAGCGGGAGAACGGCATCACCGCCAACTGGAAGACTCCTGAGCAAATTGATATTCAGCCCGTTTATACGAAAGAAGACCTCGAAGGCATGGAGCACCTGAACTTTGCCGCCGGTATTCCTCCCTTCCTCCGTGGCCCGTACAGCATGATGTACCCCTTCCGCCCGTGGACCATTCGTCAGTATGCCGGCTTCTCCACCGCCGAAGAGTCCAACGCTTTCTATCGTCGTAACCTCGCCAGCGGTCAGAAGGGCCTCTCCGTGGCCTTCGACCTGCCCACACACCGTGGCTACGACCCCGACAACGCCCGTGTCGTCGGTGACGTCGGTAAGGCTGGCGTGAGCATCTGCTCCCTGGAGAACATGAAGGTGCTCTTCGCAGGCATTCCCTTGAACAAGATGTCCGTCTCCATGACCATGAACGGCGGTGTGCTTCCCGTGCTCGCTTTCTACATCAACGCAGGTCTGGAGCAGGGCGCCAAGCTCGAGGAGATGGCCGGTACCATCCAGAACGATATCCTCAAGGAGTTCATGGTGCGTAATACCTACATCTACCCGCCCGCCTTCTCCATGAAGATTATCGCCGACATCTTCGAGTACACCTCGCAGAAGATGC
>JAGCPY010000084.1 GCA_017965425.1 Bacteroidaceae bacterium
ACCATCTGCCTGCAGGACATTCACGAAGTGTCGCCCCGCTTTGATGCCGTGCAGCAGGAAGGACAGGCCGACTTCTATGCTTTCCGCAACATGGAGCAGCTGAGCGAGAATCCCACAGAGATGGACTTCGACATCCTGCGTCGCCTGAAACAGGACTACCCCACGAAGGTGGTGGTGGCCAGCATCATGGGGCAGACCGAAGAGCAATGGATTGAGCTGGCAAAGATGGCCGAGGATGCCGGCGTAGATGCCATCGAGCTGAACTTCTCGTGTCCGCAGATGCGACTCACAGGAATGGGCAGCGACGTCGGGCAGAACCCCGAACTCGTAATGTTCTACACAGCCTACGTGAAGCGCTCCGTATCCCTTCCCGTCATTCCCAAGATGACGCCCAACATCACCCAGATCACCCAGCCCGCCGTAGCGGCCTACTTTGCCAACGCAGATGCCATCTCGGCCATCAACACCATCAAGAGCGTGACGATGGGCTACCGTGCACGAGTGTCTGGACATAAAACCATCTCGGGCCTCTCAGGACGTGCTGTCCGTCCCATCGCTCTCCGTCATATCTTGGAGATGGCACAGAGCCCCATGTTCAGCGGTTCTCTTGGCAAAACACTGGAGCTCAGTGGCATCGGTGGCATAGAGACGTGGCGCGATGCGTTGGAGTTCATTCAGTTAGGCTGCCGCAACGTGCAGGTTTGTACCGCCGTGATGCAGTACGGCTACCGCATCATCGATGACCTCATCCTTGGCCTTCAGCATTATCTCGCCGAGCGTGGCATCTCCGAGCTGGCAGAGATCGTAGGCGAAGAACTGCCGAATTTCGTATCCCCCACCGACCTTGACCGCGAGACCATCGTCTATCCGAAGATTGACCGCGAGAAGTGCATGGGCTGCGGACGCTGCTACGTTTCCTGTATGGACGGCGGTCACCAGGCTATCAGTTTCGACCCGACGACCCGCCAGCCACGAATCGTCGGCACCAAATGTGTCGGCTGCCATCTCTGCCGCCTCGTATGCCCCACAGGAGCCATCGGAACCACCAAGCGCATTCCGAAGAAATAAACCCAAATCGGTCATTAGATCGACAAATCTTTTCTTCCAATTGATATTTTCAGTCTATTCATGTCATCTTAGCATTTCTTTTGGCATTTTGTTTTCATCAATATCTCGCCGTAGCCCGCTACGCCTTCGATATCGATGCAACCAAACTGCTCAAAACAAATACTAACCTGACATAAATTCTAATGACCGATTTGGGATAAACGATGTATTTTTCTTAAGTCACCTTTCATTATCTGCGTGAGGCCCGGTGGCCGTGAAGCGACGATTCATCAGATATTCAGCAATAGGAGCTCACCCCGCAGATTTCATACGTTCGCCCTCGGCGCCCGATTCCCGGGCATGGCCGAGGGCTTTTTCGTGCCGTTCCCAGTAACTTCGTCGCCGCGACAACTGGCTGTCCTTCAGATGTCAGACTAATGTCAGACAAATGTCAGGAAACTATTTTGCATGTCATAGCCTCTGTGATGTACCTTTGCAGCCGCAAAAGTGAAATGCAAAACAAAAGAACAATGAAAAGAAAGATTCTATTATCTTTGGTTTGCCTGATGTCCGTAACAGCACAGGCGCAGACCGACAGCACATCAGTAAGAAACGACTCCATCGCCTGGGATAAAGACTTAGACGGCGTGACCGTCACGGCAATGCGACGACTCATCAAGCAGGACATCGACCGCATCGGCTACGACGTGCAGGCCGACGAGGACTCGAAGACGGTGAGCGTACTCGATATGCTGCGCAAAGTGCCGATGGTAATGGTGGACGGCGAGGACAACATCAAGGTGAGGGGCAACGAGAACTTCAAGATATACAAGAACGGACACCTCGACCCCAGCCTGACGAAGAACGCCAAGGAGGTACTGAAAGCCATGCCCGCCACGGCCGTGAAGCGCATCGAGGTTATCACCGACCCCGGAGCACGCGAGGATGCCGAGGGCGCGAATGCCATCCTGAACATCGTGATGACGGACACGAAAAAGATGGAGGGCGTGACAGGTAGCGTGTCGGGCAGCTACGGCACGATGAATAATCCTGGGTTGAACGCCTTTCTCACGACCCAATGGGGCAAGGCTACCATGTCCTTGGATTACGGCTATAACAATCTGTCGAAGAAGATTACCTCCCAAAACAGCTATATGGAACGCACTTTCGTGGAGTCGGGCAACACTCAGCGCATCTGCAGCGACGGCTCCAATCCCGGCTACATCCACTATGCCGACGTCAATGCCAGCTATGAAATCGACACGCTCAATTTGCTCTCGGCCTCATTCGGAGGCTATTTCTATAAGGTCGATGTGCAGGGTGGAGGCACGACTACGATGTCCGACGCTTCAGACAAGCCACTCTACAGTTACACGGAAAGTTACTGGCTTCCCAGTTACAACCACAACTCATGGAATGGACGTTTGGACTACGAACATAAGACGCGCCGAAAGGGCGAGCTGTTCACACTCTCTTACATGCTCGCCCTGACGCGTCAACACTCGGAGCAGGAAGATCATTACACCGACATGCAGAACGTTCCTTTCAGCTACACAGGCTTGCTCGTCAATAAACGTGAACACTTCACCGAGCATACCTTCCAGGCCGACTACAGCCGTCCGCTGTGGGAAGGTCACAAATTGGAAGTGGGAGCCAAATACATCGACCGCCGCAACAGCAGTGACACTCAACAGAAATACTTCTTAACGCCCGCCCTTTATCCAAATGGTGAGGGGAATGATTACTCTCAAGGCTCAAGTCTATCAACTCCCCTCTCTTTGGGAGAGGAGGCGGGGGTGAGGCTCTTCCACCACAGCACTCAGATAGGCGCAGCGTATGCCGACTATATCTATAATAAGGAGAGGTGGTCGGCACGCGTAGGTCTTCGCTATGAGTACAGTTATCTGAAGGGCAGTTACCCCGACGGCAGTTCACAAGACTTTGACAAGCACCTTCATGACTGGGTGCCACAGGCCAGCGTGAAATTCCAGATCAACGACAGCCAGTCGCTGAAGCTCGGCTACATCACCAGCATCACCCGACCGGGCATCAACTATCTCAATCCTGCTGTGGTCCGTATGCCTTCAAGTGTCAGTTACGGAATGCCACGACTTGTCAGCACACGCCAACAGACGCTGTCTCTCACGTACATGTATGTCGGCCAAAGGCTCACGCTGCAGCTCGTTCCACATTATTCTTACTATCACAACGGCATAGGTTCATTCATCTATTCGCAAGATGATGTCCGCTATAGCACATACGGCAACAACCTGCGCCAGCACCGCTGGCAGATGGAGGGTTATGTCCAGTGGAAACCCTTTGACAGCACAACGCTCGTGGCGAATCTCAACTTCACGGATAACTATGCCAAGAATACCGATGCCTGCCTCAGCCAGCACACAGACAACCTGTTCTACTATGTCAATCTCTCGCAGAAACTGCCGTGGAAGCTCCTCTTCACCGCCTATACCTTTGGTCAGTTTGGCCACAGCCCGATGAATATCTATGCCTACTCCCGTCCGTGGAACCGCTATGCTTTCACCTTGCAACGCTCTTTCCTCAGCGATGACCGCCTCACCGTACGCCTCATGGCTCATTCGCCCTTCCACAAAAATCAACATGATGAGACGCGTACCACCCAGGGTGACATCATCGGTTGGGGCGACGACATCATGGTTCCTAATGGTCGTTACTTCAAGCTCTCCGTATCCTACCGTTTCGGCAAACTCAAAGCCAGCGTGAAGAAAACCGAGACAACCATCGAGAACAGCGACGAAGTCGGCGGAATTATCAAAGGGAAGTAAATTCACAAGCTGACTCAAAAGCACAAAGGAAAAGCTCTTTTCATATATACGCCCTCGGCACCCGATTCCCGGGCATGGCCGAGGACTATTTCATACAGTTTCGTCTAATATATATTAAATTCATGCCGTTTCGTCTAATATATATTATTAATAATGTGGAGCAAGGCAGAGGGGTTCAAAGAAAAGGTGTACCTTTGCACATGGATAACAGCATAGTTGAGATCATTCTACGAATCTTAATTGCAGCATGAGACTTTTTATCTTAGTTCTATTTCTTTTCCTTACCAGATTGATCGCATTTGCCCAGCCCGTGATGCTGGCCGACAGCATCACAAGGAATCCAGTAAGCTATGCTACTGTTTATGATGCTGATGGATCGGTCATAGGTCGCTCGGACATGGGAGGGTATATTCATCTTCAGAAAGGTTCCGAATACCATATTTCTCATATAAGCTATGAGCCTAAGAGCCTCGTTTACGATGAGGACAGCATCATTCTCCTGTCTCCATCAACCTATAACATACCAGAAGTCACGGTTACGGCAAAGAAAAAGAAGTACTATCGTTGTAAAGTGTACTTTAGGAGTATAGAACATGTGGATTCATCCCTAAAGTATTATATGGACGGAATACGGGAGTTCTATATCGACACCAAAAGCAAAAAGGTACATTGCGGGAATGTCGTCACGAATTACTTTATGTCGAGTAGAAAAGATATTGCACAGAAGAAACGAAGCATGATGATGGGCGACAGGTACATGGCTCTTCCGTATCTTGAAAAAAACACTTTATATGAGGAAACCATACGTGATCATAAGAGGAATATCGAATCGGGTATTGTCTATGCGGATTCTATACCTATAGGCAGTTGCGAGGTTCTTTCAGAAAAGAGCGAGATGCTTCTGTCTATGGATGCCTTGTGGCCCAAAAGCACTCTTGTAACAAATCTATTCGGTTATACACAAGTATTATCGAAATACAACAAGACGGAGTTATACCGATATAATGACTTTGACGCTCCTTCCGTTTTCGACTTGAAGTCTTCCAACAGTTTCCGACATCTGACACTGACCCACAAAAAGGAGAATCTGGTAAGAGACATTGATGTTGAAGATGCCTTCTACGTTGTCGAACATGATTATACCAACACAAAGGCATTCTCTTCGTCAGCATTATTGCAGGAAGATTATAAGAAGTATTCCGGATTGTTTCCTATAGCCGAAAGAATAAGGGAACAGTTGGTTCGGGAAGAACAGCTTCCAGAAAACGATTCTTAAACGAAATGAAACATAGAAATGAATAAAAAAAACATCATCATCATTGGAGCCACCTCTGGCATTGGCAGAGCACTCTTCGAGAAATATGCCGCAGAGGGCAACCGCATTGGCATCGTAGGCCGACGGACACATCTGCTTGACGAACTGCGGCAAGAGCATCCAGATACGACTGTAGTAGCCACGGCTGACATCACCAAGCAAGACGAAACGGCTCAAGCTATTGATGCCCTCCGTGCCGAACTTAAAGACATCGACCTCGCCATCGTCTGCTCGGGTACGGGGGACATCAATGCTTCATTGGACTATGCCTTGGAGCGTCCTACCATCGACACCAACGTTACGGGCTGGACTTTCGTCATCGATAAGCTCTACCACATCTTCGAGCAGCAAGGCCACGGCCACCTCGTCGCCATCACCTCTGCTGGCGGACTGCGCGGCGAGCCGATGGCACCCGCCTACAGCGCATCGAAAGCCTACCAAATCAACTATATGGAAGCCCTTCGCAAGAAGGCATACAAGAGTGGCAACCACATCCACGTCACCGACATCCGCCCTGGTCTTGTCGATACAGCAATGGCCAAAGGCGAAGGATTGTTTTGGGTGATGCCCGTCGAGAAAGTCTCCGACCAGATCATCTCGGCCATTCGCAGACAGAAGTCCAAGGCATACGTCACCAAGCGTTGGCACGTCCTCGCCATCATCAACAAGAATCTTCCGTTTGCAATCTACAAACGAATCTAAGACGCCACATATACATTTACAATTTGACAGATTAAACTACATTCCAAGTTTCCTCAACCTTGAAGTGATGGCACCATGTTTACGCTGAAAGATTATGGCCAATTCTTTGATGCTCTTTCCTTGCTTATACAAGGCAACAAGCCTATCATCATCCTCTTTTGTCCATGCACAATAGGCGTTAGGGTATTTGGAACGTATTTCTTTTAGTGTATAGGTTTTGTTGAACGAAAGGAACTCGTCTGCCTTAAATTGAGATTCCGTAGAAGAGCGGAGGAAATCCTTTAATGATTTGCTCGAATCAAGAACTGCAGGAATCTCTTGCAATGGGATGATGTAGAGTTGCTCGGGTTGACAAGGCTCGCCGCCAATACCTAATACGATAAAAACAGGCATTCGGCGCTCATCGGCAAACTGATGATAGATGGCTAATTTATCTACAGTTAACATGTCCTTTTCAAGGTCCGTCGTCAGCCGTTCACGCCATTTACATTCTACAGCAAACCAATGCGATTGCTGATGGCAGAATACGAAGTCGGGATAACGGTTGCTTTCTGGACAGACATCGCCAAGCGTCTTGTCGCCTTGCCATTCCTTCAAAACAAGGTCGCCGTCTTCACGGATATCAAACAATTCCAGCACATAGTCCTCGAATTCACGTCCCTTCAGCACCTCCTCGGGCAATGTAATGGAAAGGATTCGCTGACGAACAGAAAGATACGTGCGTCTCAGTTGCTTCTTGATAGCATGAATCCCCATATCCTCATAGAACATCCTCAGCAACACCTTGTCATCACCCACCGTCCAGCGTTGCCAATGGTTATCCTTTTCTGCAGCCATCAGTGTGAGCGGTTCGTCCATCAAGTATTCGACATTCCTACGGCCAGCCAATAGCGGAAACACGCTGCCGTTCTTGTTGACGTATCCGCAGATGACATGCTGCACCATTGACAGCACATACTCATTCCTCACCCTCGGTGTCAGTCCCTTGCCTTTTGGTTCGTCGCGCTTCAGCACAAGAATCAGTATCCGCTTCTCCTGGAGTGCCCTTTCAATCTGAATATTGTGTACATCGCGGAATTGGTTCATCACCACCAGTATCGTCGGCACCTTATTCACAACCAATGCCTTTAGCACCTCTTCCTCCATCTCCGTGGAATTGAAGCATACGACACAATCCCTCAGCGACAGCGAATCCACCCATTGGAACACCCGCCCATACAACTCTATCGGCATCCGCTTGGAACAGAGAAACAACGTCTTCTCTCGCTCCAACAACTGCTGATTCCCAATGGATTTAATAATCCGCATTGCCTCCTACTTTTTTGTAAGTCTGTGCAAAGATACACATTATTCTTGATATAATGTCACTTTCCACTGAAAAATGCATGAATATTCAAGAAAAGCTGTACCTTTGTCCCCGATAAAAATAAAACAAGGAAGCGTATGACACTACAGACCATTGACAGCTATTGGCTGACGAGCCTCGAGGAACCTTCCGACGAGGTGGTTGTCCCGAAGCAACACAAGACACTTTCGTCCGTTTTTCAGTAAGTTTAAGGAGGAAAACAGAGAATAATTGATAATAAATTTGTACCTTTGTGAACAGAATAAAATAATAGGAGGAAATATGATGACTGCAATACAGTTGAATGCAATGAATACGGAATTATGGCAGAGTATTGGTGCCATAGCCGATAGCGAGCCTCTGATGAAGCGTCTGACGCGCTATGCCAAGAAGTTGGTAAAAGAAAAGTATGATCCCACGCTGATGACCAAACAGGAATTCTTTGCAAAAATAGAACGTGCAGAGCAGCAAGCAGGCAAAAGTTTTGCAAACGTTGAGGAACTCGATAAATACATTCGCAGTTTATGAGCCAATACAAAGTTATCATTAAGGAAGAGGCTCAGAATGACCTGAAGAGATTGCTCCGTAATGAGCCAAAGGCGTATAATAAGGCGCTTCGCTTTATTGGAGAATTATATGAGCATCCCAAGACAGGCTTAGGGCATCCTGAGCCGAAGGGTAAGCCTGAAGGTCGTTGGAGCCGTGAGATTACCAAGAAGCACAGGCTCATTTATCGCATCTTCGAGACGGAAGTTTATGTTGACGTTCTGGCAGCCTATGGGCATTATGATGACAAATAGTTTCTATTCTCTCCCAGAAAATGGGTATGGTGTAGAACAATATACAATGTGACAACCGAAAAGAAATAATAGGATGAAATAATATGGCTACAATAGTATTACAAGTTCCGGATGAGAGCTTAGTTTCAAGAATAAAGAGTGCCTGCAAGATGCTTGTAGGCGTAGAATCAGTAAAGGTACATAAGACCACAAGGGAAAAAGATTACGATATCACCAAGACCGCAGGTTATCGCGAGGCGATGGATGACGTAAAGAACGGTAGAGTGACAACATACGACTCTGTTGATGACATGTTCAAGAAGTTAGAAATCAACGTATGAAGTAACCTTTGCAATCTCAAACCTCATTATAAAAGCATTATGAGCACCGCAGCATTAACAGGTTTACTGGAATATCTATGTGGGACGCTGACACCAAACAGCATGCGCTGAGTGGGTGAGCAACTGATTGAACATGCAAAAAAAGAGGCTACTTTTACGTTGAAGCAATACACTAAAGAAGAGCTGAACGCCATGCTTGACAAGGTGGAAGCCGACTTCAAGGCTGGATCGGGCATACCCAGCGAAGAGGTGTGGCGCGAAGTTGACGAAGAACAAGATGGTTTATTACGTTGAAGACAACACGCTGCACATCGCGGGCTTTTGGGACACTCGCAGCGAACCAAAGGCACAGGCATCACAAGTAAAATAGTCTCATGAACGATGCCATCATCACTCGCAACAGCGGCGACTTCAACGCTGCTCAGATTGAAGTCTACCCGCCGAAGGAATTCTTGACATGCTGACGGGGCTGTCCGCTCTCTCTTACAAACAGACAGTAAATGATTCGGAAGGATTCGCTGGTGATTCAGTGGCGTCCTCCCGAAATAGCATAGCAGTTCCAACGGGATTGTAGAAACGACAACGATTCTGAAGATTGTAGAACATTTTGGCTCTTACAAATCATCGTCCGCTTTATTCAGACGGGGCAAGGAATAATTTGAGGTGTCCTTTTCCCTATGTGGAAAAGCCTCTTGCACGAATCTCGCAAATTCTCTTGTCATTTCCCGCTGAACAGCTTGCCTACAAGATTGAGAAGGGTGGCGACGGTCTCTTTGTTGGGAACGGGGATGCTGAGGGTGGACGCTCCTGTCTGCTCATCGGTCTTGACAATGGAATTGACAAGCTGCTGTGTGGCTTCTGGCGACTGTAGGGTTTGTGCGAGACTTGAGAGGAAGGAAACGCCTTGCGAGACGAGTTCCTGCGGTGAGGTGGCCGCGCGGACTCCAGATGTGGGGCTTGCTCCTGCTGGTGGCATATCGCTATAGGTGGACTCGTCGGTCGCGTTAGCGCTTACCCGCTCTTTGGTTTCGCCCATGTCGTTTAGGCTGTCTGTATCATCGTCGGGAATGAGGGTATTGTCGGCTTCGTCGCTCATAACGGGGGCTTCTGGCGTATGCTGTGGAGTGACTTGCGCCTCCTGCTCGTCCTCGGTTATGGTTTCCTGAGGCGATTCCGGCTGTGCTTCCTGCTCGTTGATGACCTCGCTGAGGGTGTCCATCATCTGGCGGAACTTCGACTGGTCGCCGACAAAGACGCGGTCGTCACCGCCGTCCAGCACACCCTCGAACATGGCGGCCTTGAACCGCAGTTTGCCTATCATGTCCTCCTCGATGGTCTTGGCTGAGACAAGGTTTATGACCTGCACACTGCGCTGTTGTCCGAGGCGGTAGATGCGGGCGATGCGCTGTTCGAGCACTGCGGGGTTCCAGGGGAGGTCGAGGTTGATGATGGTCGCGGCCACCTGCAGGTTCAGTCCTGTGCTGCCGGCATCGGTGGAGAGGAATACGCGGCATTCCGGCTTGTCGCAGAAGTCGCGGATGAGGTCTGCCCGCTGGCGCGAGGGTATGGCGCCATGCAGGTTGGCATAGCCGATGTTGCGTTTGTCCAACTCCGCTGCAATGAGGCGTGTCATGCGTTCCCACTGGCTGAAGATGACCACCTTCTCGTCATCGCCTTGGCTGAACAGGCTGTCGAGGATGTTCATAGTCTCCTCGACCTTGGTGTCGTGGCGCGACTTCTGGTCGAGAATATAGGTGCTGTCGCAGACCATGCGCATCTGTGCCAAGAGCTTCAGCAGGCGCAGACGGTCGGTCTCGGAGAGGAAGTGCATCCGTTGCCACTTCTCTACGATGAGCGACACCTGGAAACGGTATTCATCATGGATGCCCATCTGTTCCTTCGTCATCGGGACGATGAGGTTCTTGTCCTGACGCGGTGGCATCTGCAGGGCCACACCCTTCTTGGTGCGGCGGATGAGGCGTTGGCGAATCAGCTCGCCCACGCGGTTCAGGTTGTTGTAGCCGATGACCTTGCCCGTTGCGTCACATTCTATGCACTCGTGCTTGAAAAGATAATAAGGAGCCAGACACCACTGGTCTGCCAGTTCCATCACAGAGTACAGCTCTTCCAGGCGGTTCTCCAACGGAGTGCCAGAGAGTATGACTGCATAGTCAGAACGGATGCGGCGTGCGGCCATGGCAATTTGTGTGTTCCAGTTCTTCAGGCGCTGCACCTCGTCCATGATGAGCAGTTCTGTGTCCAAAGAGCCCAATATCTTGATGTCGTTCAACATGCTGTGGTAGGACACAATCTTGTACGGTACGTCCTTGGCATACTGCAATTTGCGTTGCAAGTGTCCGCCCTCGATGACGTGTGCCTCCTGATGCGCGAAGCGTTCGATCTCGCGCTTCCACTGGTATTTCAGCGATGTTGGACAGACGATGAGCGCGGAGCTGATGAGACGCTCCTTGCGCAACAGCTCTGCAGTGGCGATGGCCTGAATGGTCTTGCCCAGACCCATCTCGTCGGCAATGATGCTCTTGCCCGTCTTGAAGGCAAAGCGCACACCCTCATGTTGGTAGGGATAGAGCGTGACGGACAGCAACTGGTCAAGGTCATGGTCGGAATAATTGCGCAAGAGCTGTTCGCGAAACTCGCGCTCCCGCTGCTGGACAATGAAGTCAACGGCATCGTCATAGAAGCGGAACGAGTCGGAGATACGTCGTCCCTCAATCAGCAGACGGTCGTAGTGGGCCATTCCCTGCTCATTGAGGATACCGTCGTTGTCAAAATACCGCCGTGCCAAGGCCTCGTACTCCTCACGATGTTCCTCGCCGATTCGTATGCGAACCTGCCTACCGTCTGTATAGGACAGATAGACAGATGTGTATGGCGGCAGCTCACGATGGACACGATAGTGCTTCTGTCCGCCCAACCACATTTTCAGAGCCTCAATATGCTTGCATGTTCCCAGTCCGGAAGTCTTGAAGTCCATACAGGAGCAGTAGTTCCACGGACTGCGTGCGCCACGATAGACGACCTTATACGCCAGCTGCTTTTGTGCATTCCTGACAAGGTATTCTCCCGGCAGCTGCATGTCATCTACTGGGCGGCACTCAAATTTCTCTTCGCGAGCCACTTGACGGCGCAGGGCAATCTGCCACTCCTCCAGCGTCATCTTCTCCGGCTTCACGTAGTATGAAACCTTCTTCTGAGGCTTCTTGCGCTTTTGTGCGGCCTTTTTCTTATTGGACTCTTTGCCTGTGGCTTCGGTGCTTTTTTCGTTTGTCATGATGCTGTTTTTGGGTGGGTTGGGAAATACAGAGCACAAAGGTAGGCTTTTTCTTTCAATTACCGGCAATGCATACATAATTATTCGCACGTTCGCCCGCTTTTTGCTTCTTTAACGTGGAAATAGGACGATATATAAAAGAAAAACTATATCTTTGTCCCCGAAAAAAGACAAAAACGAAAGATTATGCCAGAGATTTGCCACTTCTATGGAATCGTTATCACGATGTATCAGCCCGACCACAACCCGCCGCATTTCCACGTGCGCTACAACGAATACCGCGCCATCATCGACATTCAGACGGGCGAGGTGACGGGACAGATGCCGCGCCGTGCTCTGCACCTCGTCTTCGAATGGCTTGACCAGCACAAGGACGAACTGATGCAGAACTGGAAGCGCATGGAGAATGGCGAGACGCTGGCTAAGATTAACCCACTTGACTAAGACGATATGGAACAGACTAACACTTTGAAATGGGTCACTGCCGCCCGCGTCGTGGGCGACTATCTGCTGGAGCTGGACTTCAACGACGGCCGCCGTGTCGTCTTCGACTGCCAGCCGCTCATCAATCAGTACAAGCTTTTTGCCCCGCTGCGCGACAAGGACGTGTTCGCCCGCTTTGCCCTTGACGGTTGGACGGTCACATGGCTCGACGGCACCGTGGACATTGCCCCCGAACATCTTTACGAGCTGGGCAAGGCTGCGTAGTAATTAACGACAACAATCAACCACATGAGCGGATAGACGGGCTTCGGCACTATCCGCTTTCTTAATCAAAACGGACAATGGCGCACCAAACGGACAAGCTGTTTAATTCTTAAAAGGAGGGGCTGGACCTGGATGTCCTGCGGGAGTACTGCATGGAGCACGGGGAGCGGCGCGTGATGGAGCGCGGCGAGACGCTGGAGGAGGCGGGCGAGCCGGCGCAGTGGGTGGCCTTCGTGGAGCGGGGCTGCTTCAAGTACATGGTGCATAACGACGAGGAGGGCAAGGACTACTGCACG
>JAGCPY010000085.1 GCA_017965425.1 Bacteroidaceae bacterium
CACATAATCCCTCACCATCCCTCACCTATTCCTCACCAAAGTCTCACCTTCAAGTTCCTTACTTTCAAATGATTATTGCAAAAGGTGAGGGATTGAGGTTTTTTTAGGTAAACAAAAGAGGTTATGAGCTGAGAACGCAGGGGACTGGTGGCTGTCACCTGCGTTCTCTGTTTGAAATCAAAGACTTCGATATAACTTGAATGTTAGCAATTTGTCGCTAATGGCGACAAGTGCCAAGCCTTTTAAGAATCAACGGCGGTAAGGGTCAACTCTTTGTCATCTGGCTTTAAGGCATCCACTTTAATCGTCTGCCCTTCACGGATTTTCCCATCAAGTATTAGCTGACAGAAAGCATCCTCTACGCTGGATTGAAGCAGTCGCTTCAGCGGACGTGCCCCGAACTGCACGTCATAGCCTTTTCTGGCCAGCCATTCACGAGCTGGATCAGTGAGCTGTATGTCATAGCCCATCTCCTTGATGCGCTTCTGAAGAGGACGCAACTCGATGTCCACTATTTTGTGAAGGCTTTCTTTCGACAATTGGTCGAAGAAGATGATATCATCCAGACGGTTGAGAAATTCGGGCGAAAACTGTTTCTGCAATGTCTTTTGAATGATGCTGCGGGCGAAGTCGCGGTTGCTGATGTCGCCCGGACGTGTAAAGCCTATGCCTTGTCCGAATTCTTTCAATTGCCTTGTGCCAGTGTTGGAAGTCATAATGATGACGGTGTTGCGGAAATCGATGGTAGTACCATTACCATCTGTAAGCCGTCCTTCGTCCATCACTTGCAGAAGGATGTTGAAGATATCGTGGTGGGCTTTCTCTATCTCGTCAAGCAAGACAATACTATAAGGTTTGCGACGTACACGGTCCGTGAGTTGTCCGCCTTCTTCATAACCAACATATCCCGGAGGTGCACCCACCATGCGGCTGACAGTATGCTTCTCCATATATTCGCTCATGTCCACACGGATGAGTGCATCCTCACTGCCAAAAAGCTCAACTGCGAGACGCTTGGTCAGGTAGGTCTTGCCTACACCTGTAGGGCCGAGGAACATGAAAGTGCCAATGGGTTTGTTAGGATCTTTCAGACCTACACGGGAGCGTTGAATGGCGCGGACGAGTTTGTCAACGGCTTCGTCTTGTCCAACGACTGAGTCTTTCAGTGCCGGTCCCAAGTTGCGAAGGCGCTCATTCTCGCTTTGTCCAACTCGTTGCACTGGAATTCCTGTCATCATCGAGACGACATCAGCAATCTGCTGTTCTCCGATTTCCTCCCGAACCTCCGAGAGCTGATGCTCCCAGTCACGTTTCATCTGTTCCAGACGTCCTTCCTCGTTGGCCAACTGGTCACGGTAATCTGCTGCCAATTCGAAATTCTGACGCTGCACAGCCTTGTCCTTCAATTCTCTCAGACGTTTGCACAGTTCCTCTTTCTGTTCGATTTCCTGACTGACGGGAATGTTTGTTAAGTGTGCGCGAGAACCTGCTTCGTCCATCGCATCAATGGCTTTATCTGGAAGGCAGCGGTCGGTCATATAACGATCGGTTAGGGTGACACAAGCCTTCAAGGCTTCGCCAGAATAACGCACGTTGTGATGCTCTTCGTATCGTTCCTTGATATTTTCCAGAATCTGTATGGTCTCATCGACGGTTGTCGGTTCAACCATGACTTTCTGGAAGCGGCGTTCAAGAGCGCCGTCTTTCTCGATGCTTTTCTTGTATTCGTCTATGGTCGTGGCCCCAATACATTGGACCTCGCCACGAGCCAATGCGGGCTTGAGCATATTGGCGGCATCCATTGTTCCTGCGGCAGAACCTGCGCCAATGATGGTGTGAATTTCGTCAATGAATAGAATGATTTCCCGATGTTCTTGCAGCTCGTTGATAATAGCCTTCAGCCTTTCCTCGAACTGTCCACGATACTTGGTTCCAGCAACGACACCGGCGAGATCGAGGACAATCACACGTTTGTCGAAAAGCAAGCGGGCGACCTTGTGTTGCACAATACGAAGAGCCAGACCCTCAACGATAGCACTCTTACCCACACCAGGCAAGCCAATCAGTATCGGGTTGTTCTTCTTACGCCGACAAAGAATCTGAGCAACACGTTGAATCTCACGTTCACGTCCTACAACAGGGTCAAGAAGTCCTTCAGCGGCAGCTTTCGTGAGGTCTGTGCCAAAAGTGTCAAGGGCTGGAGTACCAGACCCTTTCCCTTGCTGGCGACGTGAAGTTGTCTGTTGAGCAGACTGCCCAGGACGACCAGAGTTGTGGATATCCTCGTCCTCTTCGTCGTCCTCGTCTTCATCTTCATCAGTATAGCCGAAACCCGCCTGTGGCTCTTGTTTCTGCGTTAGTGCGTTCTTGACAGCCTGATAATCCACCTGTTCGTCGGTTAATGCTTGACATGCCAGGTCATCCTTGTCACGCAGCAGAGCCAGGAGAAGATGCTCGGTATCGGCCCATTCAGCTTGCATGCCACGTGCTTCAAGAAGCATCAACTTCACGACGCGACTGGCCTGCCCGCTCAACAACGGATCATGGTTGTCAGACATTCCACGAAGTGCCGTTTCCAGCGACGCTTTCAGCTGTTGAAGGTTTACACCCATCTGGGATAAAATAGAAATGGCGGTGCAGTCAGTTTCGCGCAAAAGAGCCAGCAGCAGATGAGCTGGTTGCACATCGGAACAACGCAGGCGAATTGCTTCCTGCTTGCCATAGTCTAATATTTCTGTTATTCTTGGTGAGAGTTTGTTCTCCATGTTCAATCCTGAATATTTGTGGGGTGACTCCTATAGGATTCAAACCTATAACCTTCTGATCCGTAGTCAGATGCTCTATTCAGTTGAGCTAAGGAGCCTATACTTCCCTCAAAACGTTGGCAAAGGTAAGGCTTTTCATCGTACCATGCAAACTTTTTGAGGGAATTTCACATTCTCTAAATATTGTGAATATTAGAGCAGGTCCACACTTCGCTTGACGAAGCGCGTCAATGCCTCGCCAGTAAGCAACCCGTTCTGCAACAATGCTAGGTCAATGAGCTGATGAACACGTTCATTACCCTTTGCATATTCTCCAAGAATGTCACGCTTTTTCTTCTCTTCTGCCTCAATATCAGAGCGACATTTATTCATGTCCTCACGTTCGGCATCCGTGATTTCATCGTATTTTTTCTTGTCCTGCTCAGCTTGCAGAACAGCCTTACGAGCATTCAGCCCTCGCAGTTCTGCCTCAATGGGTTTCAGTTGTTCGGTTGTGGCGTTTTCACTCTGTTCAAGTACTTCGCGAATGAGGTGATTGTCGGTATTCAGTACGAGTGTGTACATGTCTGGCATCTCTCCATAGAACCCCATGCCAGGCTGAATACGTGCCATGTCTTTCATTCGGCGCATGTATTCACTTTGTGTGATGACGACAGGCATGGCATCTTCACCCATTGCAGCAGCTTCCACATGGTACGTCGTTTTGTCAGTCTTTGGCATCTGGCTCTCGAAGAGGGCTGACAGATTGGCAGCACGTCCATTCTCCAGTTCTTCACCTTTTTTATCCTCCTTTTGGATAAGACGATCTACAACATCGCTGTCCACCCGGGTAAAGGTTGTCTTTTCCAATTTGCGCTCCAACAATTGTACGATGGGTGTATCCAACTGGCCGTCCATGAGAAGAACATTGTAGCCCTTTGCGTGCGCACTATCAATATATGTGTAGTGAGACTCGCGGTCTGCAGCGTATAGATAGATGAGTTGACCATCTTTGTTGGTCTGTGCATCCTTGATGAGTGACTGATACTCTTCAAGCGTATAGTACTTACTTTCCGTATCTTTGACGAGGAAGAAGCTTTTGGCTTTCTCATAGAAATCGTCCTCAGTGAGCATACCGTATGAGATGAATATCTTGATGTCGTCCCACTTGGCTTCGAAGTCTTTGCGGTCGTTTTTGAAGAGTGAACTCAATCGGTCTGCCACCTTCTTTGTAATATAGCCACTAATCTTCTTGACATTGCTGTCACTCTGTAGGTATGAACGACTGACGTTCAACGGAATGTCTGGAGAATCGATGACACCATGCAAAAGCGTTAGGAAGTCTGGTACAATACCCTCCACCTGATCGGTTACAAACACTTGATTACAATACAATTGAATCTTATTGCGTTGGAGGTCAAGATTATTCTTAATCTTCGGGAAGTAAAGGATACCTGTGAGATTGAAAGGATAGTCAACGTTCAGATGAATCCAGAACAGCGGTTCGTCGGCCATCGGGTAAAGTTCCCTGTAGAAAGCCTTGTAGTCCTCATCCTTCAAATCTGCAGGTTTACGCGTCCATAGCGGTGTAGTATCATTGATCTGATTGTCCTCGTCGGTATCCTGCATCTTACCATCTTTCCATTCCTGTTTCTTACCGAAAACTACAGGAACAGGCAAGAAGTGACAATACTTCTTGAGAAGGCCATCCAGCTTTTCCTTTTCCAGGAATTCTTTGCAGTCGTCTGAAAGATGCATGACGATGTCAGTTCCCCGATCTTCTTTCTCAACCTCTTCAATGGTGAATTCTGGAGAACCGTCACAACTCCATTTAACAGCTTTAGCACCTTCTTGATAGCTCTTTGTAATGATGTCCACACGGTCGCTCACCATGAAGCTGGAATAGAAACCTAAGCCGAAATGACCGATGATGGCATTCGCATCCTCCTTGTATTTATCAAGGAAATCATTGGCTCCACTAAAAGCTATCTGATTGATATACTTATCGATTTCCTCTGCCGTCATTCCAATACCACGATCGCTTACTGTGATAGTGCCAGCATCCTTATTGATGGTGATATTAACCTTTATGTCCCCCAATTCACCCTTGAAATCGCCTTTACTGGCAAGAGTCTTCAATTTCTGCGTGGCATCCACAGCATTTGACACCATCTCGCGGATGAAAATCTCATGATCTGAATACAAGAATTTCTTGATGACTGGAAAAATATTCTCAGTCGTCACTCCAATGTTACCTTTTTGCATAATCATAGATGTAATGATAATTATTGTTAGTTGACATTGAGACAGCAAAAGGTGTGCCAAAAATATTTTAGATACGACCTTACGTATTTCTGCAATGAATTTAACATAAATCGCCCTAAAAAGAAAAGAATTTAGTACATTCTTTGGCGAGTCAGGAGAAAAAGCGTATTTTTGTACCCGCATACAGCCCAGGCATGTAATTTAATATAAAAAAATAGTCTTATGAAACGTTTCATTCTTCGAGGTTCTTTGCTCTGCGCCTTATCTGTGCTAAGTAGTATGACTGCTTTTTCCTCTTCAGACATTACAATCAGATTCATAGATAAGAACGGTGCCCCGATCCTCCGTGCTAGAAATACTCTTGATGACGTGATTCACCTCATGGGTACTGGAAGCAAAGCTTCCGTTACAGTTTCAGCCACGGGACTAACACAGGATATCAACCTAAGTGTGGGACCAGGATTCGAAGTCACGCCCAAAACAATTCCCGCTGGAACTGAGACAGCAGACGTGATAATCAGTCACACTTCTACACTTTTGCACACTGAAAGCCAGCTCATATTGCGTTCTGGAGATTTACGAACCTACGTAAATATCATCGCCGAAGGAACACCACTTCCATGCAAAGACATTTCTTCTTTGGGCAGTGTGTTCGACGGTTCCGCCGTCGAATCCCAGTCCTTCGATGCCGCCGCCCTCTCCGATGCCGGCTATACCATCGAAATCAAGGCACGCACCGACGACCCCTCCAAGTCCGTACTCCCATACGCCGTCACCGCTTCCGGACTCGGATTCAAGAGCTACATCCGTTCCACGTCCATGGGACTCATGAACGGAAAGA
>JAGCPY010000086.1 GCA_017965425.1 Bacteroidaceae bacterium
AGAGTATCCTTTCTGCTGAATATCTATTAATACAGTAGTTATTAACTCCTCTATCGTTGGTTTATCTGATTCCATTTATTTTCTTAAATAATGGCGCAAAGGTACTGCTTTTTTACGATGCTACCAAGATATACCATAGCGGTGTTGATGGTGATACCGCGCTCTTTCTCTTCGGGAGCGTTGTCAATCTGATCAAAGCTCTTAATCTCAGAGAGGCCCTGCTTAGCCAACACGGTGGTGATGGCGGCGGTCAGAGTTGTCTTACCGTGGTCAACGTGGCCAATAGTACCAATGTTGACATGAGGTTTGGTTCTTTCGAATTTTTCTTTAGCCATAGCTTAAATATTAGATATGAATGAATGAATAATCTTCATTGTTTGCTTAAGAGAGCTGTTGACGAGGATTGAACTCGTGACCTCTTCCTTACCAAGGAAGTGCTCTACCACTGAGCTACAACAGCAATAATCTGTCTCGAACTTAGAGCGGAAGACGGGGCTCAAACCCGCGACCCCCAGCTTGGAAGGCTAGTGCTCTATCAACTGAGCTACTTCCGCATCTACATTTCGGTGGGCAAAGATGGATTCGAACCACCGAAGGCGTACGCCAGCAGATTTACAGTCTGCCCCATTTGGCCACTCTGGAATTTGCCCCTGTGCTTCAAATGTTTTACCACCTTCCACACTTCGTTTTTTCAGTGCCTTTGCAGCCGTTTGGACAGCAAACCATCTCGAAACGGCTGCAAAGGTAGATGTTATTTTCGGAACCGCAAAATATTTTCACAACTTTTTTATCGGTCCTGTCGTTTTTCCTTTGTTTTTTGCAGTTGCTTCAGCAAAGCATCCATGCAATTGTCGATTGCTTCTTCAAAAGTGTCGCAGACCTTCTCGGCGAACAGCTCGGATCCTGCATTGACGCGGATGGACACCTCTTTGTTCATGGCCGTCTCTGGTTTGACGACTTTCAATGACACCTCTACCTTTCTTATTTCATCGCTGAACTTTTCGAGCTTCTTCACTTTCTTGTGAATGAAGTCCTGCAGTTTCTCTGTAGGTTCAAATCGGATAGCCTGAATGTTCAATTCCATAGTTAACCTCCTTTTAATTTAAGTGTTGGTATTCGTGTTTATGCCCTTGGATGGGCTTCGCTATACACTTTCTTGAGTTCCTCGAAAGTTGTGTGGGTGTAGATTTCTGTAGTTGACAGTTTCTCATGACCCAGCAGTTCCTTGACAGATTCGAGGTTTGCACCGTGATTCAGCATCGAGGTGGCGAAGGTGTGTCTCAAGACGTGGGGGCTACGCTTTCGCTGTGTGGTAACCAGCCCCAGTTTTTCCTTAATCATCACTCGGACGGCGGCGGCTCCTATTCTCATGCCCTTTCTGCTGAGAAAGAAGGCCTGTTCGTCCCGGTTGATATCTGCGGCGAGAGCGGCACGTTCCTCCATATATATATATATAAGGTGTAGCAGTTCATCGCCAAAAGGCACAATCCTTTGTTTGTTTCCCTTACCCGTCACCTTGACGGTACGTGCGCTCACATTCACGTCACGGATGTCAAGATTCACCAACTCCCCCAGCCGCAGTCCAGTTTCGTAGAGCATGGCCACTATCAAGTGGTTTCGACGACCTTCAAAGCTGTCCTTGAACATACCTTCCGTGTCCAGCAGCCTATCCATTTCGTCCTCGCGGACGAAAGCAGGCAACACACGTTCTTTCTTGGGAGCCGTAACGTTATGTGCGGGATCCTGTTCCACGAGCCCTCGTTGAAGGAGATGCTTGTAGCAGGATCTCAATGCCGAAAGGCGTCTTTGGACGGTTGTGGCTTTGTTGCCACGTTCCATCATCGAGAGCACCCACTCACGGATGACATCGGCATCTACGGTCTGCCAGGTAAGTGAATTGTCCAATCCCTTGAAAAACAACTCGAACGCCATCAAGTCGTCTCGATATTCCTCCACGGTTCTGGGCGAAGCATTCCGCTCATATCTGAGGTAGTCGAGATAGGTTTCAGACAATGCCAAATCCTCTTTTTGTTGTTTCACCGAGGCGAAATTAGAGGTTTTTCTTCAGACTGCCAAATAAATTCAGCAAAAATTCATGAAACACTTCTTTTTTTAGTCTTCGATACGGCGCAACTGCTGGACATAGACAGCGTGCTCCTTAGCCAGACGCTTCAGCACTGAAGGCTTGTCGAACTGCTGGCGACGACGGAGTTCTTTCACGACACCGGTCTTCTCGAATTTACGCTTGAACTTCTTAAGGGCGCGTTCGATGTTCTCGCCTTCCTTTACAGGTACTACAATCATGTTGATTTTGTTTTGATTAAATTATTATTAAAAACACAATGCTCCGACGAATAGTCGAAAAGCGGGGCAAAAGTACGCATAAATTCCCGACTGACAAAGAAAATGGACATTTTTTTGTTGAAAGAAACATGAATCCGTGTGCCTGCTGCAAATTCAAATGCTAAAAACGCCACATGTTTCGAATTTTTGCGTACCTTTGCAGCCAGAAAGTTTACAGATACGTTAACTAAACATTTTATCTATTATGCGAGTAATCATTGAACCGAACTACGATCGGATGTCCCAGTGGGCAGCTGATTACGTCATTAACAAGATTAACGCTGCCAACCCCACCGCAGAGAAACCTTTCGTCCTTGGCCTGCCGACTGGCAGCAGCCCTATTGGCATGTACCGTGCCCTCGTTGAGGCCAACAAAGCGGGTCGTGTCACCTTCAAGAACGTTCTCACTTTCAACATGGACGAGTATGTTGGTCTGCCTGAAAGCCATCCCGAAAGCTATCATAGCTTCATGGCCACCAATCTCTTTGATCACATTGACATCCCCCGCGAGAATATCCACATCCTGAATGGCAACGCCAAGGATCTCGCTGCTGAATGCGCCCACTACGAGCAGATGATCCAGGAAACCGGTGGCATTGACCTCTTTATTGGCGGCATCGGCCCCGACGGTCACATCGCCTTCAACGAGCCGGGCAGCAGCCTGAAGAGCCGCACCCGTCAGAAGACCCTCACCACCGATACGCGCGTAGCCAACAGCCGCTTCTTCGGCGGACGTCCAGAAGATGTGCCTGCCACCGCACTCACAGTGGGTGTTGGCACTGTCATGGATGCTCGTGAAGTGCTCATACTCTGTAATGGACATGCCAAGAGCCGCGCTCTGCAAGCTGCCATCGAAGGTCCTGTCACCCACTGGTGGACCATCAGTGCCCTGCAGGAACATCCCCACGGCATCATCGTCTGCGATGAAGCTGCCACGGAGGAAATCAAGCACGGAACCTACAAGTATTTCAAGGATATCGAAAAGGACAACCTCTAAGCTGTCCATACTGCCACTATCTTTTGGCAGATGATGCTGGAAGGTGTACATCTTCAATAAAGAAGGTGTACACCTTTCTTATTGCAGATATACACCCTCCCACTCCAGTATTTTCCAAAACAGCCCTCACCTCCCTCACCACTCAAGTTAGAACGTTGATTACAAGTAATTTATGTCCACTTAAAAGGGTGAGGAATAGGTGAGACTTTTTTTAAATCCCTCACCTATTCCTCACCCTTTTTTCACCCCATAACCATCACACCTTCAAACATCTACAGAAGAAAGTGAGGGAGTGAGGGATATTTTGAGAAAACTCATGATATAGGGGTTGATTTCATTACTTATTCAGCGTCCATGTGGCACCGTCCTTCGTATCCTTGATCTCGAAACCGAGCGCCGTGAGTTCGTTACGAATCTTATCGCTGGTGGCCCAGTCTTTGTTGGCCTTGGCAATGGCGCGCTGTTCGAGCAGCATGTCCACGACGTGACCATAGGCTTCATCACGTGCAGCGGAAGTGCCGTTGGCAGAGGCCGTTGGAGGCAACAGCCCCAAGATGTCCTCCGTGAAGAGGTGCATGGTTTGCGAGAGTTCATCAAGGTCATCGGCAGTGATGGTTCCCTTGTGGTCTATAACGCGATTGATGGTGGAGGCGGCATCGAAAAGGTGGCTGATGACGAGGGGCGATGCCAAGTCGTCGTTCATGGCATCATAGCACTTCTGACGCAATTCCGATGCCACCTTGTGCGTCTGTTCGTCGCTCTCGGCGGCGGGGGTAATGCGCTTCAAGTCGGCAATGGCCGTCATCAAGCGCAGCAACCCCTTCTCGGCAGCTTGCAAAGCTTCATTGGAAAAATCGACCGTGGAACGGTAATGAGCCTGCAAGATGAAAAAGCGTACGGTCATGGGCGAGTAGGCCTGAGTCAGTTTCTCATGTGTTCCGTTGAAGAACTCATTGAGCGTGATGAAGTTGCCGAGGGACTTTCCCATCTTCTGCCCACCGATGGTGATCATGTTGCAGTGCATCCAGTACTTCACCATATCGTCGCCTTGAGAAGCCACGGCCTGAGCTATCTCGCACTCATGGTGCGGGAAGACGAGATCCATGCCACCGCCGTGGATGTCAAAGTGATTGCCTAAGTATTTGCGTCCCATGGCGGTGCACTCGCAATGCCACCCGGGGAAGCCGTCGCTCCAAGGTGAAGGCCATCGCATGATGTGCTCGGGTTGGGCGCATTTCCAAAGGGCGAAATCGACTTGATTGTGTTTCTCCCCCACTCCATCCAGCTCGCGGCTGTTGTTAATGACATCCGTCAGGTTGCGTCCAGAGAGCTTGCCATAGCGATGCTTCTCATTGTATTTCTCCACATCGAAATAGACGCTGCCCTGACTTTCGTAGGCATAGCCGTTAGCCAGAATTTCCTTAACGAGCTGAATCTGTTCGATGATATGTCCCGTGGCATGTGGCTCAATGCTGGGTGGCAGGCAGTTGAGAGCGCGCATGGCATCGTGGAAGCGGTTGGTATAATACTGCGCCACCTCCATTGGCTCCAGCTGTTCCAGCCGCGCCTTCTTGGCAATCTTGTCTTCGCCCTCGTCTG
The DNA here is from genome assembly GCA_017965425.1 of Bacteroidaceae bacterium. Lineage (GTDB taxonomy): Bacteria > Bacteroidota > Bacteroidia > Bacteroidales > Bacteroidaceae > Physcousia. The sequence continues at coordinate 4,940 of JAGCPY010000086.1, forward strand.
CATCGTGCTCCAGATGCCCTACATCCGTGATATTGCGGACATAGCGCACCTTGTAGCCAATATGTTGCAGGTATCGGAACAGCAAGTCGAAGGTGATGGCGGGCCGGGCATGACCCAGATGGGCGTCGCCATAGACGGTTGGGCCGCAGACATACATACCCACGCGGCCTTCAACAACGGGTTTGAACAGGACTTTAGTCCTACTCAATGTATTATATATCAGCAAGGGTTGATTACTCATTTTCAATATATATTAAATGGAAGGAATCAGTATTATTTACACATTCTTTTTACACTCTCACACCTTCTTGCCATCTTCTTCGATGATAGCCAGCAACCGCTCTACGGCTTCTTCCTGTGGTATGTTTTTCTCCACACATTCACGACCTCTATAGAGGCTTACCTTGCCGCGTGCAGCACCCACGTAGCCGTAGTCGGCGTCAGCCATCTCGCCCGGACCGTTGACGATACAGCCCATGATGCCTATCTTCAAGCCCTTCAAGTGGCTGGTGGCAGCCTTGATGCGCTGGATGGTCTGGGGTAGATCATAGAGAGTGCGGCCACATCCCGGACAAGAGATGTATTCGGTCTTGGTCTGCCGCAGACGTGCGGCCTGCAAGAGTGAATAGGCCACAGGAATCTCATTCTCTGGCGGTTCACTGAGCGAAACACGGATGGTATCGCCAATGCCGTCAATGAGCAAGGCACCAATGCCGACTGCGGACTTCAGACGCCCGTCCTCACCCTCGCCCGCCTCGGTGACACCCAAATGCAGCGGAAAGGTCATGCCCTCGGCATCCATGGTATGGCAGAGAAGACGAACGCTCTCCACCATCACCACCGTGTTCGAGGCCTTGATGGAAACGACCACATTCATGAAATGCTCACGCACGCACACACGAAGGAATTCCATACAAGACTCGACAATGCCGGCAGGCGTGTCTCCATAGCGCGACATGATGCGGTCGCTGAGCGAACCGTGGTTCACGCCTATACGTATGGCGGTTCCGTGTTCACGGCAGATGTTGAGGAAAGGGATAAGGCGGTCTTCAATCTTCTGAAGTTCGGCCGCATATTCTTCGTCGGTATATTCCAGCTTCTTGAACTGACGGGCAGCATCCACATAGTTGCCCGGATTGATGCGCACCTTCTCGCAGTAGCGAGCCGCCACATCGGCCACGGCTGGATTGAAATGTACGTCGGCCACAAGTGGCACATCGCAACCAGCGGCCCGCACCCGTTCACGAATGACCTTCATGTTCTCTGCCTCTCTCACGCCCTGTGTGGTCAATCGCACCAGCTCTCCACCGGCAGCCGCAATGGCCAGAATCTGTTGGACACAACCGTCGGTGTCCAAAGTGGACGTCGTACACATGGATTGCACACGCACAGGGTTTTCACCACCAATGCCGATATTTCCGACGCGTACTTCGTGGGTCTTTCTTCGTTGCACTTTAGTTTAACGTTTAAGGTTTAAAGTATAATGTAGATTGCTTTGAGAATAAGTTTTAGTTTAGGTTTCTGTTATAGGAACATTAGATCTCCCATTAAACTTTAAGCCTTAAACTTTAAACTTATACTTCACTTCCGCCAGTTCCTGATTGGCCTTCACAATCTTCTGTGCCAGCCCCTTCTTATACTCACGCATCCGCTCTGCCAACGCCTCATCCGAGAGAGCCAGCATTTCACAAGCCAATACGGCTGCGTTCTGGGCGCCGTTCACACCGACGGTAGCAACAGGTATGCCTGGTGGCATCTGTACGATGGAAAACAGAGCATCCAAGCCGTCGAGCATCCCCTTAATAGGCACGCCGATGACAGGCAACGTCGTGTTGGCAGCGATGACACCCGGCAAAGCAGCTGCCATGCCGGCTGCAGCGATGATGACACGCAGCCCACGACCTTCTGCTTCGCAGGCAAAACGTTCGACCTCAGCAGGAGTGCGGTGAGCAGAGAGGGCATTCAACTCGAACGGAACTTCCAACTCATCGAGGAATTTGGCAGCCTTTTCCATGACAGGAAGGTCACTGGTACTGCCCATGATAATGGAAACAAGTGGAGTCATATATCTGTCTTTTTTATCGTCAGCGCTGTGGATCATCGTACTGGATTTGGAGAGCTTCAAGACGGCGATGAAGTTGTTGCTGCAAGGCCTCCATACCAGGCTGCCCGTATAAGTTATGTAGCTCGTGAGGATCGTTCTTCAAGTCGAAAAGTTCCCAGCTGTTGACATCGTGACCATAGAAGTGAATGAGCTTATAACGGTCGGTACGCATACCGTAGTGACGACGCACGTCGTGCTCTGCCGGATACTCATAGTAGTGGTAGTAGATGGCATCACGCCACTGCTTGGGCGACGACTTGCCACGCAACAATGGAAGCAAGGATACGCCTTGAATATCATCTGGAACAGGAACTCCTGCCAAGTCGAGAAAGGTTGGTGCATAGTCAATATTCTGAACCATCTCGTCCACATCTCCACGCCGCTCATAGCCCTTTGGCAGATGCATGACAAGAGGCGTTGACAATGACTCCTCATACATGAAACGCTTGTCAAACCAGCCATGTTCTCCCATGTAGAAGCCTTGGTCAGAAGTATAGACGACCAGGGTGTTGTCAAGCAGCCCTTTCTTCTCCAGATAGTCGAGTACACGCCCAACTTCCTGATCCAAGGAGTGTACGACCTTGGCATAATCTCGCATATAACGTTGGTATTTCCATTCCAGAAGTTCGGCATCACGACTCCCCTCGACGCTACTCTTCGGCTGTCGGGGCAAAAAATTATAGCTTTTGCCCCACTTCTCATAGAAGGTGCGGGACATTGGCACATAGAAATCGTCATACTGCTGACGCTCACTCTTCGAAAGGCGACCAATCATCCCCTGATAGGAACGTGACAGTCGGGTAGCAGGCGTTTCCTTGTCACTGACGAACATCTTGGTGTCGTAAACAATGTCCATGTCTTTGCCAATCTCCATCTCGGTCTTCGCCGCGGCTTCACGGGTTGCATAGTCATCGTGAAAATTAGAAGGCAAAGCAAACGTTTTGTCTTCATAGAGCCGCAGATCTTCCAAAGCAGGCAGCCACGCACGATGGCAAGCCTTGTGATGGATGAAGAGAGCAAAAGGCTTGGTATGACGTTGTTCCATCCAAGTCAATGCCTTGTCCGTAATTAGACGGGTGACATAACCACTGTCCACCATTTGTTTGCCATCCATGTGAATGAATGACGGGTTGTAGTAATCGCCCTGCGCCGGCAGTATCTCCCAATGGTCAAAGCCCGTCGGGGTTGAAACGAGATGCCACTTACCAATGAGCGCTGTTTCATAGCCTGCCGCCTGTAACAACTTAGGCATCGTCTGCTGAGAGCCATCGAAAATACCATGCTCATTATTGGTGAAGCCATTCTTGTGGCTGTGCTTACCTGTGAGCATACAAGCACGGGATGGACCCGACAAAGAGTTGGCCACATAACTATGCGTGAAGCGTACACCATCCCGAGCGATGCGATCGAGGTTCGGAGTCTCGACAAACCGAGTGTCATAACACGACATCATCTGCGCCGTGTGGTCGTCGGTCATGATGTAAACGATGTTTGGCCGGCTCACTTGTGCCATCAATGGCGTTTGTGCAGCCAGAAGGAGCATCCAAGAAGTTTCACGCTTCATAAAGAACGAATTACTATATCAATACCTGTTTTGGCGGCAAAGATAAGCAAAAAAGTTGAAAAGCTTTTTCGACAAAGCAAAAAACTTACATGGCGAACGCATTGAAGCCTCCGTCAACGACAGCGACTGTGCCTGTCACAAAGCGAGAAGCATCTGAAATGAGGTAGTGGATCGTGCCACACAGCTCTTCTGGCTGTCCCATCCGACCAAAAGGCGTCTGCCGAATCACATCCCGCCCACGTTGGGTATAAGAACCGTCAGGATTCGTCAGCAGCGAACGGTTCTGCTCTGTAATGAAGAACCCTGGTGCAATCGCATTAACACGAATACCTTCACCAAACTTGCGCGCACATTCCGTCGCCATATAGGCCGTGAAATTAGAGATGCCGGCCTTGGCGGCGGCATAGCCGCACACACGCGTCATCGGACGAAAAGCGGCCATTGACGAGAAATTCACGATGACGCCACATCCCTGCTCTGCCATCGGACGGAGGAAGACCTGAGTGGGGATGACTGTACCCGTGAGATTCAAGTCGAGGACAGTCTTGAACTGTGCTGGATCAAGGTCAAAGAAGGTCTTGTCGGGTGGAATGGTTGCCCCTGGCATATTGCCTCCTGCAGCATTCAACAAAGCATCAACACGACCATAACGGGCAAGGATGTCGTCACAGTTCTGCTGGACACGTGCTATATCAAGAACATCTGTTTCCAGAAAACAGGCTTCTCCTCCGTCTAGTCGGATGTCTGCCACAATGGTTTCTCCCACTTCGACCTTGCGGCCAAGTATGACTACTTTTGCGCCTTCACCTGCCAAGTACTTGGCTATGGAACGACCCAAAACACCCGTGCCGCCGGTAATGACGACGACACGGGAGTTGATATTGAAAAGAGATTCTTTATTCATTGTCTATGATTTATTAGTCTCATGAAGAATTGCAGCCAGCACGCCCTGCATCTGTGCAAGAGCGAACATACGGCCCAAGAAGGAATAGCCAGCGTTGTAGCCTCTGTCCTCATCTCCGAGCATCGTCTTTCCATGATCTACACGCATGGGCAGACATGGATTCTCCGACTCGAATATCTTGCACAATTCCACCAAGTCTGCACGTCCACCGAGATGACTGGCTTCGGTGAAATCGCCATTGGGGAAGATGTGACAGGAACGCAGATGGACGAAGCGGGTACGAGAAGCAAACTTTCGAGCCATTGCCACCACATCATTATAAGCCCCAGCACTCAGACTACCGGCGCAGAATGTCAGCCCATTATGTGGATTATCCACTGCATGAAGCAACCATTCAATATCCTCCTGCGTACGTACTATGCGGGGCAAGCCTAAGATTTCAATAGGCGGATCATCGGGATGTACACACATATCGATGCCACACTCCTCGCAGACAGGCATAATCTCTGTCAGGAAGTACTTCATGTTTTCACGCAGTTGAGCCTTATCGATGCCTTTATAATTAGCTAACAATTGGTGGAAGAGTTCCAACGGATGCTCATCTCCCTCCTTGAAGTTACCACTGACAAAGCCTTGTGTCTTGATGACGATGTTCTCCACCAGCTGATGATCACGGTCAGGTGTCATGGACTTTGCCAGTTCGTCTGCTTCCTTCAAGACATTGCGACCCTCGCCTACCCCGTTCGGAAAACGGAAAGCTGCCCATTCCTCCCTGGCTCCTGCACGTTTCAGCAGATAGATGTCGAAGTATGCAAATTCGGCATAGGAGAAATATAGATTCGACGTACCGTCTGCGTTGGGATGCATGAGGTCGGTACGAGCCCAATCCAGCACTGGCATGAAATTGTAGCAGACAATATGGATGTCCTCTGCGGCGAGGTTACGCAAGCTTTGTTTGTAGATTTCAATCTGCTCGTGACGGTTTGAGCCACCATACTTGATGGTCTCGGTGACCGGCAAGCTCTCGACAACGCTCCACCGCAATCCATTCGATTCGATGTATTCACGAAGTTCACGAATCTTCTCCTGCGTCCAGACTTCACCCAGTGGGACGTCATGCAAAGCGGTTACGATTCCCTGCACACCTATCTGCCGTAACATGGGCAGCGTGATGCGGTCGTTCTTCCCGAACCATCTCCAGGTAAACTCCATATTATCTTTTCCTAAGTTTCCGTGCTTGAATGAATTACTACTCTGGCTTCATGACCACACGGACGCGATTGCCATCGGCAAGGATGGTGGTGGCCATCTGCTTGATGTTGACTGTCGAAATGGCCTGAACAACCTGCTCATAGTTCTCGGCAGGGTCGTAGCCACGACGGTCGATGCTGCTAATACGCCCCATCCAGAAACCGTTCTCACGCTGGTTCTGAGCAAACGTCTTGAGCAAGTATTCCTTAGCTTTCTGCAAGCTTTCCTCACTGACGCCATTCTCAGCAACATCCTCGAAGACTTGCTGTACGATTTGCAGACAGGTATCGGTCATTTCGGGTTTAAGCGGGAAAGCAGTCTGTAGAACATAGCGGGGACGGTCGTCTGTACCACGAGTAATCATACCATTAGCAGATGTGGTGTAAGCGGCTCCAAGCTCTTCACGAATCTTCTTCAGGTAAAGCTCTCCGACGCAGGTTCCGAGGATGTCCATGAGAACATTGTTACGAACGGTCATCTGTGTGTCACCAGTCCACGCGCACACGATAAAGCTCTGCGGGGTTTCCATCTTCTTTGTATAGATATTAGTGATGTCACCCGTGACAAAGTTCAGCCCCGGGTCAACGGCCTTATCTTTACGCTTGTTCTTGGGCAGGGTGGCCAAATACTGTGCAGAAAGGTCACGAATCTGCTGTTCGTCAATATTGCCAAGGAAGAGGAAGGTAAAGTCGCTGGCATCAGCAAAACGGTCAGCCCACATCTGCAGAATACGATCATAATCCACCCTATCTACCTCTGCCTCTGTCAACGGCTGAATACGCGGATGATGGCCATAGAGGGTGGCTTGGATACTATCGCTAAGGCTCGACATGGGATTCAGAGCTTTATTCCGCAAGCTCTCACGCAGGCTCTGGAGGTAAGCGCTAACAGCCTCTTCATCCTTTTCGCGTGGCTGGAAAACCATGTAGATGAGCTCGAAGAGCGTTTGGATATCCTTCTTAGAGCTGAAGCCAGAGAAGTTTTCTTCGCGGATGTCAACATTTGAATTGCAGCTGACGTTCTTGCCAGCCAGTGCTTTCTGGAGCTCCGTAGTGGTGAAACCACCAAGCTTGCTGGCACCCATGATGCCGTCAAATGCTTCAAGGTTAATCCGTTCGCTGTCTGGATAACGTCCCAATCCACCTTCACTCCAAGCCATCATGCGGATTTCATCATCCTTGAAGTCCGTCTGCTTCATGATGACACGCACACCGTTGGAGAGCGTCAACACCTTGGAGTCACAGGGGCCGGCCTTCTCCTTCTTGACCTTGCCAGGCGTGGGCAGGTTTTCAATAAGCGGTCCCGTCTTGACATTGTCCACCCAAGCCGTAAGCTGTTCTTGCTGAGCTGCATGGACAGCATTAAGCAATTGCTGCTCAGTAGGAATCTGGAGTCCTTCCTTATCAGGATTGAGAGCAAGGATGACGAGGTTGGTATCTGTGCGGTTAATGAATTGTTGGAAGGTCTGGTTGTAAGCCTCCACAGGAATCTGCGGCAATATGTTCTTTACCAACTGATACTCCACCTCGATTCCAGGGATGGCTTCGTTGTTCAGGAACGAACGGTAGTATTCGCGAGCATAACGGATACTCTTCTGCTTCTCGCGATTGTTATAAAGCTGCTCCATGCCTGAGATTGCATTAAGTACGGCTCGGTCAATCTCACCCTTCGTGAAGCCAAACTGATCTGTGCGGTAAACTTCTGCCATGACAGCCTTGATGGCCTCTTCCACACGTCCTTCCTTCGGAACGATTTCAATATTGAAAGCACCTGTAACCTTGCTGGAGAGCAGGAAGTCGCCATCATCGACACTGGCCCCCTTGAAGGGACAGTCAGCCTTCAACGACAACTCTTCCAAACGCTGGTTAAGGACGTTGGTTGCAATGCGAATGATGTTCTCTGCCGCATAGACGCCAATGGTATTACGAATGCTGTCGGGGATAGCTGGATGCTTCAACGAAATCATAATCACTTGAGATGTCACCTCAGGATCTTTGTCGCTCACGACGATTGCCTCTGGGTTGTCAGGTACAGCATAAAATTCACGCTTGGCAACTGGTTGGTCAAGAGTGATAGGGCTGAAGAGGTTACGGATCTTGCCCTCGATCTTGTCAACGTCTATATCGCCAACGACAATGATTCCCTGCAAATCAGGGCGATACCATTTATGATAGTAAGCGCGCAGGGTGTCGTGCGGGAAGTTGTCCACAACTTCCATCAGTCCGATGGGGAAGCGACGACCATGACGGCCATTGGACATCAGCTTTTCAAGGTGACGAACCAGGATGCGGGTAAAGCCCGTATTGCGCATTCGCCATTCCTGATGAATGACACCACGCTCTTTATCTATCTCCTTGCCCGAAAGTGTCAGGTCATTAGCCCAATCGTGCAGGATGAGCAGACAAGAGTCTATGGCTCCTTCGCGCGCAGGTACATTATCTATATTATAAACCGTCTCCTCGACGCTGGTGTAGGCATTCAACTGAGCGCCAAACTTCACGCCTATGCTCTCCAGATACTCAATGAGCGAACTGTCTGGGAAGTGCGTCGTGCCGTTAAAACACATGTGCTCCAAAAAGTGCGCCAAACCTCGCTGGCTCTCTTCCTCCTGAATGGAACCGACTTTCTGTGCGATGTAGAAGAACGCCTGATTGCGCGGTTCTTCATTGTGGCGGATGTAATACGTCAGTCCGTTGTCCAGATGCCCCACACGCACTTTGGGATCAACGGGCAACGGCTGCATCATTTGGCTCACGTCCTGTGCCTGTGCGGTGAACGCTGTCAGCGCGAGGGCAAGCGAAGCGAAAAATTTACGAATGTTCATCTTTCTTTTCAATTAAAGATTATATAATTACAGAATTTGGTTGCAAAGTTACAAATAAAGATGGTTCGTTGTGCGAAAACTTTCATCTTTTTGCTTCTCTATGTAATCAGAAAGCCAATGTGACCCTGCGGGAGGACGAAAAACACGAAAAGAAAACACGTTGACATCTGTTTGAGATGCCAACGTGCTGGAATGTGAATGTGAAAATCGATCAGAGCTTCGGGCCAGCAGCGACGAGAGCCTTACCAGCTTCGTTGGTGGTATATTTGCCAAAGTTCTTGATGAAGCGAGCAGCAAGATCCTTAGCCTTCTCCTCCCAGATGCTGGCCTCGGCGTAGGTGTCGCGAGGATCGAGGATAGCGGGATTCACGTTGGGCAGTTCGGTGGGCACCTCAAAGTCGAAGAAAGGAATCTTCTTGGTGGGAGCCTTCAGGATGCTGCCGTCGAGGATAGCGTCGATGATACCGCGGGTGTCGGGGATGCTGATGCGCTTGCCCGTGCCGTTCCAGCCCGTGTTGACCAGATAAGCCTTAGCACCGCTCTTCTCCATACGCTTCACAAGCTCCTCGGCATACTTCGTAGGATGCAGTTCCAGGAATGCCTGGCCGAAGCAAGCGCTGAAGGTGGGCGTGGGCTCGGTGATGCCGCGCTCTGTACCGGCGAGCTTAGCGGTGAAGCCGCTGAGGAAGTAGTACTTCGTCTGCTCGGGAGTCAGGATGCTGACGGGAGGCAGTACACCGAATGCGTCGGCGCTGAGGAAGATGACGTTCTTAGCCTCGGGACCTGCACTCTTGCCGTTGACCTTCTTCACGATCTTCTCGATATGCTCGATAGGATAGCTGACGCGGGTGTTCTCGGTCACGCTCTTGTCAGCGAAGTCGATCTTGCCGTCCTTGTCCACGGTGACGTTCTCGAGGAGAGCGTCGCGCTTGATGGCGCCGTAGATGTCGGGCTCGTTCTCCTTGCTGAGGTTGATGACCTTAGCGTAGCAGCCGCCTTCGAGGTTGAAGACGCCCTCGTCGTCCCATCCGTGCTCGTCGTCGCCGATGAGCAGACGCTTCGGGTCGGTAGAAAGGGTGGTCTTACCGGTGCCAGAGAGACCGAAGAAGATAGCGGTGTTCTTGCCTTCCATATCGGTGTTGGCGGAGCAGTGCATGGAAGCAATGCCCTGGAGAGGCAGGTAGTAGTTCTGCATGGAGAACATACCCTTCTTCATCTCACCACCGTACCAGGTGTTGATGATCACCTGCTCGCGGCTCGTGGTGTTGAAAGCCACGCAAGTCTCGCTGTTCAGGCCGAGTTCCTTGTAATTCTCAACCTTAGCCTTGGAAGCGTTGTAGATGACGAAGTTGGGCTCGAAAGCTTCCAACTCAGCCTCGGTGGGCTGGATGAACATGTTCTTCACGAAGTGAGCCTGCCAAGCAACTTCAACGACGAAGCGAACAGACAGACGGGTAGCCTCGTTGGCACCGCAGAAAGCATCAACCACATACAGGTTCTTGCCAGAGAGCTCCTTGAGAGCAATCTCCTTCACCTTTGCCCAGACCTCTTCGCTCATGGGGTGGTTGTCGTTCTTGTAGCCCTCAGTGGTCCACCACACTTTGTCGTGGCTCTGAGCATCGTCAACGATGTACTTATCCTTGGGTGAACGACCAGTGTAGATACCAGTCATCACATTCACGGCACCGAGCTCGGTCTCCTGACCAACCTCGAAACCTTCGAGACCTTCTTTTGTCTCCTCCTCGAACAGAAATTCATAAGAGGGATTGTGGGCAATCACGGTTGAACCTTTGATGCCATACTGCTCCAGAACGGAGCTGTCAAACTTTGCCATGGGAGTAAATGTATTTAATGGTTAAACTTAAAAAATACTTTTAGAAGCGGTGCAAAGTTAGTGTTTTTTCCCGATGCAGAGAAGCGAAAGCGTCAAAAATTCACCTCGAAGCCCCAACTTTTATCTTTCCTTTGCAATTTTGCTACACCCGTTTTGCAAACTTCCTTTGTTCATACGTCCTGCTCCGGCACTTGCCAAGCCAACTTAAAAAGCTTTCACAAGCGACAGACACATCTTTCAAATGAGGAGGTTCACAACCATCACATTCATCAAAGAGACTTCATACTCTTCGTTTTCCATGCAAATCCCTCAATTCCTCACCTTTTGGGATAATATTCTGAAATGGAAGCACTTGCAGGTGAGGGATTGGTGAGGGATTGGTGAGGAATAGGTGAGGGATAGTGAGGGATAGTGAGGGAACGAGGTTTCTTGTTGATTAAAATCAATTCCTCACCATCCCTCACCCATCCCTCACCGAATTCTCACCCATAAATCATTGAATGACAATATAATGAGACGAAAGGTGAGAGATTGAGGGGTTTGGGATCAAAAAAGCAATGTATAAAAGGTGCGATGAGCCTTGTCTTGACCATTAGTCTGGAACATGTACACCTTCGACGTGGAAGGTCTATACCCTTCACGGATCGACGATTCATGTCAGACGCTTGCTGTCCTGCCTGTTGGCTTTTTCTGTTGAGGACGAACGGCAGGAAAAATAGCCAGAACCTTATAGTTTCTCTCCGTAGCAGAGGTCGCCCGCATCTCCAAAACCGGGTACGATATATTTGTTGGCATTCATGCCTGGGTCGATGGCGGCACACCAGACGGTGGCATCGTCGGGCAGGGTCTGGCGCAGGACTTCAAGTCCTTCGGGAGTGGCGATGACACAGGCAATGTGTACCTTCTTGGGTGTGCCAGTCTTGACGAGAGCTTCGTAACTGGCTGCCATAGAACCACCTGTTGCCAGCATGGGATCGACAATGATGAGGGTCTTGCCTTTGCAGCTGGGAGCTGCCATGTATTCTGTGTGGATGCCGACCTCGGTATGTTCGCGGTTGGTGTACATGCGATAGGCAGACACAAAACCGTTGGCGGCTTTGTCGAATACGTGGAGGAAGCCTTCGTGGAACGGCAATCCGGCACGCAGGACTGTGGCCACAAGCAGGTCGTCCTTGGGCAAGGGGATGTCGATGGTTCCAAGAGGCGTGGTGACGGTTTTGGCCTTATAGGTAAAGGTCTTGGAGATTTCAAAGGCCATCATCTCGCCAATGCGTTGGATATTGTTGCGGAAGAGAAGGCGGTTTTTCTGATAAGTTTTGTCGCGCAGCTCAGCCATGTATTGGTTGAGGATGGTGTCCTGTTCTGCGAAGTTAATGATTGTCATAGCTTATAAGGTTTTAAGAGGTAAATTATTGAGGGGGGTGAGAGTTGCCTTTACCGACCGATGATAAGTTGATAGGAGTTGTAACTGACAGAGTAGCGGAAGAGAGAGCGTCCCCCTCCCTCGCTGATAACCATGCCCAGTTCATTGAGGTCGTAGATACGCTGGCACTTGGCACATTGAGCCCGAGCGCCAGAGAGGAGGTTGAGAGCACGGCTGACACTGAGGCCTTCATAGCAGTTGCTGCAGACCATGTCATAGCAAACCACCTGATTCGGGAAGCGGGAGGAAATCATGGATGTGTGGCCAACGATGAAGCCGCCAACGCGTCCGAAGTTGAAATTCCCATAGTTCACTTCAGATGCCGTCAGATTGACTTGATGAGAAGTCTTGAGGTTCGTATAGGTGACGGTTGTTCCCTGCCTGACTGCCGTGCAGAACTCCCCCATCCCACCGAGGGCTGAATTGAGGACGGGGATATTGTTGGCGTTCTGGACGACGAAACGAGCAGGCCAGGTATCATAAAGAGGTTCTGCCTTCGAACAGGAGAAGAAGAGGAGAGAAGAAATGAAAAGTGAAAAGTAAAAAATAAGACCCTCCCCCCTGGCCCTCCCTTTTAGGGAGGGGAGTAGAAAGTATTTGACTGGTAGTAATTTTTTCACTTGCAGTAAAAAAGTGCATTCTGTTCATGAATGGTATTTTCACCCCTCACAGCAAGGGAGTGTCTCTTCCCCTGCCATTCTTCTTTCTGCCTCTTCGACACGCTCGAAGGGGAAACCTTCAAGCAGGTGGTTCATGAGATCTGCGATGCGGTCGTTGCAGAGGTTGCCGATGCTACCGGGATGGGTGTGGTGCACTTCTTTAACGGGCGTGAACCGTCCTGCTTCGATATCGAGGCCTACCTGGCGATAGGCATCGCGGAAAGGAGTGCCATTGGCAGCCATGCGATTGACCTCCTCGACAGAGAACATGAGGTCGTAGCGCGAATCGTCGAGAATATGTTCGTTCACGCGGATGCGCGAAATCATATAAGAGGTCATGCGCAGGCAGTCCTTGAGTTCATCAAAGGCTGGAAGGAAGACTTCCTTCAGGATTTGCAAGTCGCGGAAATAGCCGCTGGGCAGGTTGTTCATGATGAGCGTCACCTGCTGTGGCAGCGCCTGCAACTTGTTACACTTGGCCCGTGTCAGTTCGAAGACATCGGGGTTTTTCTTGTGTGGCATGATACTACTGCCGGTGGTGCATTCATCTGGTAGTTTCACGAAGGCGAAGTTCTGTGAGTTGAACAGGCAGGCATCGAAGGCCAGCTTGGCAATCGTGCCAGCGACAGAAGCGAGGGCGAAGCTGACGTTTCGCTCCATTTTGCCCCGTCCCATCTGTGCATAGACGACGTTGTAGTCCATCGAGTCGAAACCGAGGAGGTCTGTTGTCATCTGGCGGTCAAGCGGGAAGCTGGAGCCATAGCCAGCAGCAGATCCCAGCGGGTTGCGATTGACGAGACGATAAGCCGCTTGAAGGAAAAGCATATCATCAGCCAGACTCTCGGCGTATGCCCCGAACCAAAGGCCGAAGCTGCTGGGCATGGCCACTTGCAGGTGGGTGTAGCCCGGCAAGAGGACATCCTTATGCGCTTCGCTCTGACGAAGGAGCTCGTCGAACAGCGTCTTTACCAACTCTACGACTTCACGGAGCTGGCGTCGCGTCCAGAGCTTGAGGTCGAGCAGCACCTGGTCATTGCGTGAACGTCCGCTATGAATCTTCTTTCCGATGTCGCCAAGACGTCGCGTGAGCAAGAGTTCCACTTCAGAATGCACATCTTCCACACCTTCTTCGATGCTGAATTTGCCTTTGTGAATGTCTTGTAAGATATTGCGCAATTCACGGTGAACTGCGGTCAGCTCATCGGCTGAGAGGAGTCCGATGGTCTGCAACATTTGTGTATGTGCCAGTGAACCGAGCACATCACTTTGAGCCAGATAGATATCCAGTTCTCGGTCTCGTCCGATGGTGAACCGTTCGATTTCATCGGTCGGGACAGTGTTCTTCTGCCAGAGTTTAGTAGCCATAAGGAATCATTGCCAGCATATCTGCCAACTTTTCGACGCCTTCCTGCAGCGGCTTCTTGGCCATCTGCTTCATGAAGAAATTGAGTTCAGCGCCGATGGTGCACTTCATTTTGCTCTCGTATGGTGAGGTGGGCAGGATTTGAATCCAGAGATTAGCTTGTAGAGGAGCGCCTTCGACCAGGAACTTGATACACTTAGGCTCATCACGTTCAACAATGCGGAGCGTCACGTTTCCGACAGGTGAATGAGGGATGCTCACCGTGTCTGTGGTGAATTCCATCTGAGCAGCCAACTCCTGCATCTTTTCGAGTTTGTCTTCAGGCACTTGTCCAGATGCCTTCAGTTGCTCAATGAATGCGGTGTCATTGACTCGCTCTTTGATGGTTGAAAGGTTATTGAGGTCGGAGAGCTTTTTGTACACCGCCGACTGTGGCGATTGCACTTGCTTGATGTTGCTTTCAAATTTAGTCATATATCCCAGCCTATTGCCTTAGTTTAAGGTTTAACGAATAAGGATGTAAAAAGAGGCGTGCACACTTATCCAATCCAATGCGCAGGATCACGCCGCCAGCTGTTGAGTAGTTCGATATCAGCTTCACAGATATATCCAATTCGGAGAGCTTCTTCGACGACAGCCTCATAGTTGGTCAGCGTGACGAGCTGTACTTTAGCGTCTCGGAAAGCTTTCGTGGCGACATCGAATCCGTAGGTGTATGCCGCGACCATTCCGACGACCTCGCATCCGTTGTTTCGGATGGCATCGACAGCTTTCAGGCTACTGCCCCCTGTGGAAATAAGGTCTTCCACGACGACGACCTTCATGCCAGGCTTGAGTTCCCCCTCGATGAGGTTCTCAAGTCCATGATCTTTGGGTTTGGAGCGCACATAGACAAAAGGTAATGCCAAAGTGTCAGCCACCAACGCCCCCTGGGCGATGGCTCCTGTTGCGACCCCCGCGATGGCTTCCACTTCAGGGAACCGCTCGAAGATAATGCGTGATATTTCTATTTTCACGAACGAGCGCAACTCAGGATAAGAGAGCGTTTTTCGATTATCGCAATAGAAGGGTGATTTCCAGCCTGAAGCCCATGTGAAAGGGTTTGTGGGTTGTAACTTTATCGCTTTTACCTTTAGCAATTTGGATGCAAATATTTTCTCAAGTGTTTTCATATCTTATTTAATATTATTTGTTGTTTTCTCACTTATTTGAGATTCCGTTTCGTGTTTCGGGTGCAAAGATAGATATTATTTGGGAGATAATCATTGAATCTGGATAAAAAAAGGTAGAAAAGGCTTTGAAAAGCATTAAAATCGGTGTTCAAGAAGGTTACACTCCTGCCTTCAAGACATGAAAGCCCCCATTGTTTCGTCTCTTCAAAGCCATCATTTCTTGTTTCACTTGAAGACCGTATGCCCGTCTTACGTTGCACCTATGTGGACCTCTTCACATCATAGGGAATTGCTGATAACATTACGAAGTCTGACAGCTGACAACCTAAAGACAGTTCTAAAGAGGCCGCCTTTTTCACGTTCTTCCATCCTCATCGAACCATTATTCCGTCATGAGGGAAGTGGAGGCTAAAAGCTTGCTTTTTCGATTTGCCTGATGTCAAATCGGCGTGAGCGACGTCGGGAAATCCCTTTTGCTGCCGACGTGGGCCAGCGGAAGGCCGTGAAAAATGTCAAAATTTTTTCTTTTCCCATTCGTTCTTGGTTCTCAGAGATTCACGGAGCGACCTCGGAGGGACCTCGGAGGGACTACGGAGAGAAATCCCTACCCATCTCTACCGTTTGTCAAAATTTATTACTATTGTGCTAAGCTCTGTTCATTAGCAAGCCTTGCGTCATTCGCATCAGACCAAACAGAAGCCGAAAGAAGGCTTACTTAACATTTGCTCCTGTTGGAATCGCATCGAAGGACGTATAAGGGGATTTGTCCTAACTTAGCAGCCATTTCAGAGAAGGTGCTTTCGGCGGAGCCATAGATTTTGGATGTTCGTGAAAGGGTGTACATTTCGACAAGTGCATCCTGAATGCCTTTATCATTATCTCGTGTGGCGGGCTGAGTTGAGGTGATGATTCGCTGTGTGCCATATCGCTGCCGCATTTGTTGTTTTGTTGCCTGGTCGTCGGTTGCGAGATAGATGAGCGTATCTGGCTGTTCCTGGAGCAGACGGTCGAGCGTGTCGAAGAAGAGCTGTATGGGGCTCTGGAGGATGCTTTGCTGATTGTCTGTCCTGCGGATGTGTACTCCAATGGTTGAGGCGGTGAATCTGGCGGTTTGTTGGTCGATTTGTTGTTGTAGAGCGGGAAGGGGCTGGAAGAGTTGAGCGAGCAGGGCATCGTCCCATGAGCAGAAATCGCGATAGGCAGTCATGAATGCATTTCCTTGTCGGAACCAGGCCTCATAGTCAAAGCCGTCTTTGTTGAGATAGTAGATTTGTGGTGCGAGGATAATATGACGGTAGAGCAGTTTTTGTGCGAGTCGTGGCATCCATAGGTTGCTGAGCCGTGCTCGTGTATAGATTATTTTCTCGAGTCCTTGTGCGTCTCGGAGTTGGAAGGGGAGTGGGGTTTGGAGTGGCAGGAAGAGCTGATCGAAACGACATGGCATTCCCCACTGTGGCAACCAGAGGACTCGCAGTGGCTGTTGGATTTTGAGGGCTAAGGTGTATGCAGCAGCAGCGACTCTCATGCGATTGCCGAGGCCTCCTTCGAGTATAATGGTGTTTGTCTTCATTTGTGAGTTGAATTTTAAGGATGAACGATGAAGAATGTTTTTGGGGGCATCATTGCCTGTCATCTCTTGCGGGAAAACCGCATGGCACACTATGTTTTTTTGGCATCATTGCCTGTCATCTCTTGCGGGAAAACCGCAAGACACACTATGTTTTTTCGGCTTCATTGCCTGTCATCTCTTGCGGGGAAACCGCAAGACACACTATGTTTTTGAAGGTAGATTTACTCAGGAATGGGCTTTAGAGAGGTATTGTAGGCTTTCGCGGAGTATCTTGGCTTTTACAGCCCATAAAGTGCCTAGATATAGAATGGCTGCGAGGAGGATTCGCAGAGAAAGGCGAAGGAAGGAGATGTTCATTGTATGTGTGAGCCACCAGGCGATGACGATGACGCCGAGTGCAAAGATGAAGAAGGGCAGGATGTCGATGAGGGCCTGTTGCCAAGTGAGTCCTATGAGGCGTTTTGCGCAGCCTTGCCAGACGAGCAGCCAAGCGATGTTGAGGAGGACATAGAAGAGTACGATGGTGGTGAGGTTGTAACCGATGGCGTGGAGGGTGATGATGCCTCCCCAAACGAAGATGCAGTTGAGGAGTCCGATGGTCATATTGATGGTTGATTGTCCACGGGCGATGACGAGATTGGAGTAGAGTGTAACGACCGGTGAGAAGGCACCATAGATGCAGAGTAAGGAGAGCAGCTGTGCGGAGGCGTGCCATTTCTCGCCTACGAGGAGGACGATGAAGTCTTCGGCAATGAGGGCGAGTCCTAAGAGTGAGGGGAAGGAGACAAAGCAGGTGAAACGAAGGAGTTTGCGGAACGCTTTAATCAATTCAAAATTCACAATGCATAATTCACCATTAGACTGTGCTTGTTTGCTTGCGGAAGGTGATTGTGAATTGTGCAGATTGCTTTCCCTGAGTACGGGCTGTGCGACTGCTTGCACCATGCCTCCGATGGTGGCGATGGCTCTGTCGTCCCACTTGCGTGCATTGTCATAAATTCCGGCGACGTGTCCTCCCGGGAAGAAGCGGTTGAGGAGTACGCCGAAGGCGTTGTTGTTGAATTGGAACGCGAGGCTGTTGACGAGGAGTTTGGATGAGAAACCAAACATTTGCCATGCAGGACGAAGATTGATGTGGAGTGTAGGTCTCCAGGGTGAGAAATACCAAGCAAAGGCAGTGACGGAGGCGACATAGAGGAGGCTCTGAGTGACCAATCCCCAATATGCCAGTCCTGCTTTGGCGAGACAGACACCAGCCATGCCAGAAAGTGTGATGGAGGCCATCTGCATGATGCCAGTTTGCTTGACCATGAGGTGCCCGAAAAGATAAGCCCGCTGGGCAGTGCCAAAGCTTGAAAAGACAAAGCTGAGGAAAGCGAAGCGCCCTAAGGGGCAGAGGACGGGGTCGTGGTAGAAGTCGGCAATGAGTGGTGCAGCAAGGAAGAGGACGACGTAGAGAAAGAGTCCAACAATGACGTTGAACCAGAAAACGGCATTGTACTCCTCATGTGTCGGCTCGTGTTTGTTGGCCAATGCCGCGGTGAAACCACTTTCCTGCAACACGCTGGCAATATTGGAAAAAATGACCAACGCGGCCACCTTGCCTGCGTCTTGGGGATTGATGATGTTAAGTATCCACACGCCGAAGGCGGCCTGCAAGAGCTGGACCATCCCATTGCTGAAACCTCCCCACAAGAGCCCTTGAGCGGTTCGTTGTTTGAGAGACCCGTCCCCAGTCTTCCCTTTGAGGGAGGGATCGGAATGTGTTTGAGAGGGTGGTGCCTGTTTCAATTCTGAGGAAGTGTGGCTATGGCATAATCCATTCTGCGCAGGACCTCGTCTTTACCAAGGAAGGCGGCAAGGCCGTACATGTCGGGGCCTTGACCTTCGCCGACGAGACAGACTCGCCAGGCGTTCCAGGGTTTGATACCTGTCTGCTCCACCCACGGGTCAACAATGGCTTTCTGCCCCTCAACACTAAAGTCTTCAACGGTAGCCAGAACATCTCGCAATTGCTTCATCTCAGAGGCTGTTTCCGGTTTCCAGTTCTTTTTGATAAACTTATCTTCCTTGTTGAAGGTTTTCGGGGCGACAAAGAAGAAACGGCAAAGAGGCCAGAGGTCTTGCACAAAGGAAACATTACGTTTTTTAGGACCATCCTTTGTCTGATATTCAATGACCTTGGACTTCATCATGCCCACCACTTCTGCGGCTCGTTTCTCGGTTGTTTCTATGCCTTGTTCGGCCAACAACTTCACGAAAGCGGGTGCCCACTGGTCATCACTCAGTTTCAAAAGGTATTCACGATTGAACCATTGCCCTTTCACGTAATCAAAACGTGCTCCGTTCTTAGAGCATTTCTCGAGGTTGAATTTCTTCACCATTTCATCCAGTGACATGATTTCCTGATCGTCGCCTGGGTTCCAACCCAACAAAGCGAGGAAATTGATCACTGCTTCGGGAAGATATCCGCTTTCGCGATATCCACTGCTGACTTCTCCCGTTTCAGGATTGTGCCATTCGAGAGGGAAGACGGGGAATCCGAGTCGGTCGCCATCACGTTTACTGAGCTTGCCCTTGCCGTCGGGCTTCAGGAGCAGAGGCAGATGTGCAAAGCGGGGCATCGAATCCTGCCAGCCGAAAGCACGATATAGCAGTACATGGAGCGGAGCAGATGGCAACCATTCTTCGCCTCGGATGACATGGGTGATTTCCATCAGATGGTCATCTACGATATTAGCGAGATGGTAGGTCGGAAGTCCATCAGCACTTTTCCACAGCACCTTGTCGTCAAGGATGGAGCTGTTGATACACACATCGCCACGTATGATGTCATCGACATGCACATCCTCCCCTGGCTCAATGAGGAAACGAACGACGTATGGATGACCTTCGGCTATCAAATGGTCAGTCTCTTCTTGGCCTAGGGTCAAAGAATTGCGCATCTGACCCCGTGTAGAGGCATCATATTGAAAATTAGCTACCGCTTCACGCTTGGCCGTCAGTTCCTCGGACGTGTCAAAAGCGATATATGCACGTCCTGCATCCAAGAGCTGTTGCACATATTTCTTGTAGATTTCCTTGCGCTCGCTTTGGCGGTAGGGGCCGTAGTCGCCGCCGAAGCTGACACCTTCGTCGAACTGGATTCCCAGCCAGCGAAAGGATTCAAGGATGTATTCCTCTGCCCCTGGCACGAACCGAGTAGAGTCCGTATCTTCTATTCGGAAGATGAGTTGTCCACCATGTTGGCGGGCAAAAAGATAATTATAAAGAGCCGTGCGGACTCCACCAATATGCAGTGGACCTGTAGGGGAAGGTGCAAAACGAACGCGAACCATAGTTGTTGATGAAAAAAGATTGATGAATGATATATTTTGTGTGCAAAGGTAGCAATAAAACCACATACTAACACAGAAAATCACTTATTAAATCATCAAAAACAACCTTCAAGAAGAAAAAAACGAGCATTTCCGTAAGTATTTGTCGCCAAATAACTATTTTTGTCACCGAATCAAACAGATTATCCACGTTCAAACATCCTTTACTCATGAGCCGCTATAACAAACCTGTTGACTTGACCTGGCGCGACATATTGGCGCAAGCAGCCGTCGTGGCTGTGGCTATCTTTATCATTGTCTGGTTTCTCCCTCGCGACGAACGCACCAATCTTCACATTGATGTAGGTCGCCCTTGGCTATATAGTCAATTCATTGCTCCGTTTGATTTTCCGATCTTCAAGACCGATGAACAATTGAAACAAGAGCGTGACAGCATCCGGAAGCTTTATGAGCCCTATTTTGAGCTACAGGAGGATACCGAATCTGAAGAACTGACCCATTTCCGGAACGACTTCCGTCCGATGACGGTAGAAGATCTTTCGCCCTCCTACCGCATTTATATCGAAGAACGTTTGCACGCCATCTACGGACGTGGCATCATCAGTAACGCAGACCATCAAAGGCTTTTAGAAGACAGTTGTCGAGCTATTCGTATCTTCCACGGCACTACAGCTCAAGCCAAGAGCGTTTCTGGTTTGCTCTCACAAAAAGCGGCATACGAATATCTGCTAGCAGGAACAGACAGTGCAGAACTCAGCCGTCCCAAGGTTGGAAGTCTAAATTTGAATCGTTATGTGCGACCCAACCTTGTGTTTGATGAAGCCAAGAGCATTGAACAATGGGAAGCATTGGAAAACACGCTCTCTCCCAGTTCCGGCATGGTGCTGGCAGGGCAAAGCGTCATTGACCGAGGTGAAATCGTCAGCGAAAAGACATATCAGATTATGCAGAGCTACGAACGAGCCTCTTCTGCGCGCAAGAACACGAGCAGGGAGAACCACCTTATCATCCTTGGGCAAACACTTTGTGTGGGCATTATCCTCATTTGTCTTGCTGTCTTCTTCAACCTGTTCCGAATGGACTATATCCGCAATGGACAGAGTATCACGCTACTCATCACATTGGTGCTTTCCTTCCCGCTGATGGCCTCCTTCCTGATTCGCCACACCATGTTATCGGTTTACATCATTCCATATACCATGTTGCCCATCTTTATTCGGGTATTCATGGATTCACGAACCGCCTTCATCACTCACGTTGCGACGATAGCCCTTTGTTCTCTCTCGCTACGTTACCCCTTTGAATTTCTCTCCACGCAATGTGTCGCCGGACTGATTGCCATCTACAGTTTGCGAGAACTTTCCGAACGTTCCCAAATCATTCGTACAGCCATTTTGGTAACGGCCGTCACCCTGCTTTTCTTCTTGAGTATTGATCTCATGCACGGTCGTACGCCCTTGGGGGGTGACAGCATGACGACCATCGACTGGAGCTTGTACAAGCACATCATACTCAGTGGCGTCCTCTTGCTATTCGCCTATCCTTTCATGGCTTTGCTTGAACGCGTGTTTGGCTTTACCAGCAATGTAACTCTTGTAGAGCTTTCCAACATCAATCGCGACCTCTTGCGCCGTCTCTCTGAAGAAGCACCCGGCACGTTTCAACATTCAATGCAGGTAGCTAATCTCGCAGCAGAAGCAGCCCGCAAGATTGGTGCCAAAATACAACTTGTCAGAACTGGTGCCCTCTATCATGACATCGGCAAGTTACAGAATCCGGCATTCTTCACGGAAAATCAACTGGGAGGCATAAACCCACACCAAAAACTTGATGCACGTGAGAGTGCGCGTATTATCATCAACCATGTCATCGATGGCGAACAAATGGCGGAGAAAGAGCATTTGCCAAGTGCTATTATTGACTTCATCTCCACTCACCACGGTCATGGTATCGTCAAATATTTCTATGTATCCTATAAGAACCAACACCCACGAGAAGATGTAGATCCAGCTCCATTTACCTACCCTGGACGTAATCCACAAACTTCCGAACAAGCCATTCTCATGATGGCAGATGCGGTGGAAGCTTCAGCACGTTCACTGAAGGAATATAATGAAGAGAGTATCGGTGAACTTGTTGATCGCATCATCGATGCACAAGTCAATGACGGCATGTTCGTCGAGTCTCCTATCACCTTTTTAGACATCAAGACTGCCAAAGAAGTCTTCAAGGAAAAACTGATGACCATCTACCACACCCGAATCAGCTATCCCATGTTACATGAAACGAATGATTCTCAAAGTGGATCTACGTCAAAATAAATTTGCGAAGAAGTGTAGGTTTTTTGATTCTGCAACTCTGCTTTCACTTGCCAAAGGAGCTGTCTGATTCGGGCAAGGGGAAGCGACGATTCCAGTTTCAACATGATGCGACGGATAAATAGACTTTGCACTCGTGCCACAGGAGGCTCATCAGGTCCAAGAACGCGTGTACCGAACAAGTTACGCAGACGTTGAGTGGCATCACGAGCAAGCATATCGACCACACTTGCATGGCGATGCTTCATGTAAACAAAAATGAGGCGGGTAAAGGGCGGATAAGTGAACTGTCGCCGCTGAAGCATCTGGTCTTGATACATGGCATCGAAATCATTATCGACAATTTGATGAATGAGTGGCAACGTCACATCCATCGCTTGAAGAATGACGATTCCCCGTTGCTGGCGTCTGCCAGCACGTCCCGAGACCTGTGACATCATCTGGAAGGAACGTTCAAAAGCCCTGAAATCGGGTTGATGGAGCATGGTATCTGCCGAAAGGATGCCCACAACGCTGACACGTTCAAAATCAAGTCCTTTCGTCACCATTTGTGTTCCTACAAGTATGTCGGTTTTTCCGCTGGAGAAATCATGAATGATGGATTCATACGCGTTGCGTGTTCGGGTCGTATCAAGATCCATGCGGGCGATGCGGGCTTCTGGAAAAAAAGTACAGATGTCTTCCTCTATTCGTTCAGTGCCAAATCCATGAGGGCGCAATTGTTCGTTCTCGCAAGCCGGACAACGAGCAGGAATCTCTGCCGTGAAACCGCAATAGTGACAAGTCATTCGACCAGAGCGCGCATGTAAGGTGAGTGGCACATCGCAATGCGGGCAATGAGGCACCCATCCACAAACAGGACATTGGATATGGGTGGCATAGCCACGGCGGTTTTGAAACAGGATTACCTGTTGTCCAGAGTCCAATGCACTACGCATTCGCTCCAACAACTGAGGAGAGAATGGCCCAGTCATCATGCGCTTACGGCGTAGTTCCTTGACATCGACTATCTCAATCTCAGGCAACAGCACTTGCCCGAAACGTTCCTTCAAAGTGACGAGCCCATACTTACCCGTCCGTGCATTGTAATAGCTTTCCAATGATGGCGTCGCAGTTCCTAAAAGGACTCGGGCTTTGGCACGTGTGGCCATAAGAATAGCTACGTTACGGGCGTGATACCGAGGAGCCGGGTCTTGTTGTTTGAAGTTGACTTCATGCTCCTCGTCAACAATGACGAGTCCTAACCTCTGAAAAGGCAAGAAGACGGAAGAACGTACCCCGACAATTATATCATAAGGCTGGTCAGACAGCTGGCGATACCATACTTCCTCACGTTGTTTATCGGTGAACTTGCTATGGTAAACCCCCAATCGTTCCCCAAAGACTGCCCGCAAACGGTCTGTTAGTTGGCTGGTCAGTACAATTTCAGGAAGCAGATAGAGCACCTGCTCGCCGTGGGCAATGGCTTCGGCAATGAGGTGTATGTATATTTCTGTCTTGCCGCTGGAGGTGACACCATGAAGCAGACAAACAGGTAACCGCTGCCATGACTCCTTGATAGCCGTGAGTGCAGATAGCTGGGCGGGAGACAATACAGGGAAAGCATTCCTCACAGCAGATTCTTCTCTAATCCCTCCTAAATGAAATAAGCTACTGGTACGTAGCGTCTTCATCTTTGCCGGCAGTGCTGCTTTAAACACTTCACCTATCGTACACAGATAGTAATCGGCCATCCATTGCCAAAGAGACAACTGGCTGGATAAAATGACAGGAGTATCGTCAAGAATTTCCACCACATCTTTCACTGTCACTCCAACAGGTTCCTGATCGTGGAGGCGGGCAATGACTCCTGTTGTGACTTTCTTATTGCCAAAGGGTACGACGACGCGGCACCCTGCCTGAGCTTGAGACTCCAAACTTGCAGGCAGGGCGTAGGTGAATAATCCCGGAAGAGGGACTGGAAGAATTACATCTACGAAAGTCACATGAAAAATAGGTTCACGAGATAGACTTTGAGTGTGTTCTATTCAACACTTTTCGGCATCATTGCCTCTAATCTCTTGCGGGGAAACCGCAAGACACCAAATGCGTTTGAAGGTAAATCTGCTCGAAAATAGCCTAAGATCAATACAAAGCTAATTCACTTAGAAGAAATAGGCTGCACGAATCTGCCACGTCTTGTTTTTCCAATTTGAAACGACATCGTCGCTGACAGACTTCACGGTCACTTCACCCGTCTTGGTCAGCGGGAGGTTATAGTTGAAACCGACCTGGAGATGATCGAACAAAATGACACCTGCACCGAGATTGGCTGACAGGTGCTGAGCAGCTCCCTCATACAATTCGTTGTAAACACCAGAAGTATTCGTGATGTCATTGAGGCTCCATTCACGATCACCGACATTAACGCTCCACTGCGGCCCAACAGCTGCATAGAGGGACAGCATTTTTATGAGGCTAATCTGATAACGAAGGTTGATGGGCACTTCAATGTAACGCAAATTCTGGCTGCTCTCGCCCATGTCGTTTTTCCTCTGACTAAAAAGTACTGCGCCATCCACGCCAAGTCCCATTGCAAATTGGTACTTAGCTTTCAAACCGGCAAACCATCCAAGGCTATTCTCTGGATTAACCATTTTTTCCACCTCAGCTTTTGAGAAAGAACTGGGTGCGTTGATGTTCAGACCAGCTTCCACACCGAATTTCAGCTGTGCATCGGCTGCTACGTTCATGGCCAATAATGCCATAGCAAGAGTAAAAAATCTTTTCATACACATTTTCGTTTTAAGGGTTGATATTAAAGGTTCTTATCTGCGCTGGCGACGGGCTGAAACACGAGGTGCCGAGCTGCCACCACTGCTTTTAGGTTGTTTGGTCTTAGTTGAGGAAGAAGAACGTCGCGACGAACTGCTTTCGCTGCGTCGTGCTGAGGCTTTAGCCTTTTTTTCCACGACAGGCTCTTGGGCGACCTCTTCATTAGCAACTTGTGTGCTATCTGTTGTAGCAGAGGCTTTTGCCACTTTCGCTTTGGATGTTCTCTTGCTCTTCACCGCTTTTGCAAGCAACTCATCGGAATCCACTGAATCTTCAGGTAATTCCTTGTGCCAGATGCTTTTCTCGAAATCAGCCAGCTGCTGTTCAATGCGTGCCTGTTCGGCGTTCATGGCCGTGTCATTCTTGCAATAGTTGGAAAGGACGCGCCCCTGCATGTTGTTGGTTTTGTAGATCTTTCCTTCATAGCGGTTAAGGGTGAAGTAGTCATCGGCAGTCATGTTGGTGACATTGTTCAAGTTAGACGCCATCAAAGGCAGACGCGAGAGATAGGAAGCTACATCATCATATTTCATCCAGAATAGCGGGTATGGCGTAGCTGCCGCATCCACGTCATTGAAGTCGGTGCCACGCATGAGAACAGGACAGAGCGCAGTAACGCGTGTTTTATAAGTTGCTGAACGCTGATCGAAATAGCTGGATTCCTTGATGTAATAGCGTGTGACTTCAGGAGAAGGGATGTCACTTTCGGGGACAGTGATTTTGCCATCCTTTTCCTCATAATAAATAGAATAACGGTCAAGTAATTCCTTGACATCAGCCTTATCCTTTTCTTCGAAGGATTCGTTGCCGTCGAGCTTGTATTGATATGCAGGGATGCGACCAGAAAGCATGAGCCTGAAAAGATAGGTGAAGAGGTTCTGGTCCTTTCCATGTGGCTCCACCGGATAGTAGAGAGGTGCGTTGGCATCTTTCATGAGATCCAACTGACGGTAAATGTCTCGACGCCAGACGACATCCTCAGGCATCTCAGCCGATGTGGGAAACATCAGTGCAGCACGGTCGCTCTTTTTCTCAGCGGGCTTTTGTACAGTAGCACCCTTACCCTTCCCTGCCACCGTAGTGGGGGTTGTGCGTCGTTTAGCTGGTTGGGCTTGGAGATTGACCCACACCGCCGCTAATATGAATAAAACAAGGAAACGTTTCATAATCCATTCAACATTATTATAATATCAATTGACCGTAACGTCCATGGCTCCGTCCAGCGTTCGTTCCACGCCATCAGGTCCGATGGCTCGTATGCGGGTGATGAAGAATCGTTTGCCACGTGCTAAACTACGGAACATGTTCTTTTGTCGGGTTGTGAACTCTGCGGAGTTACTGACTTCTGGAATAGCATTACCCATATTGTCATAGAACACCGTCTCGAATCCCTGAACCTTAAAGGGAATATTGAGCAGTCCATCGTCCACCGCAGCCCCCAGTACATCGGCATTCATCAGGACTTGCTTTTGCAGTTTGCCACCCTTGAAACGGTTCTCGCCGCCTTGTCCGTCGGAATAGGCAATGAAAGCAGTCGGGTCAGGCAATTTACGCACACGGAAGGTGAACTTGCCCATCTCCTGAGTACGTCCTTCAGTATTGGCAGCCACGGTGATTACAGCCTCGCCACCCACGGCAGTCGGACGAGCGACATATTTGCCTTCACCTTTTGGAGTGAGGCCACCACCCGTCATCGACACTTGAAGCTTGTTAGCGGGCACTCCTGGCACACTGACCGACATGGGGTTGTCGTAGCCCGCATAGAGTACGTTCATCAAGTCTGCTGAGACCGTGGCCGAGGGAGCCACGACGGTGTATTTCTGTTCAAAGTTGCGTCGGACCAATTCTCCTTGGGCGTTCATCATCTCAATGTAGCCGACTAATGTGAAGTCACCTGTGCGTGAGCAGACGGTCTCATAGATGCCGCGGTCGCTCTGTATCTTCTGCCCTCCAATGTAAATTGTGGGGCGATTGGTGGTGTCCACGGCCGCCATCAGAATCTGTGCGGAGAACTTGCCACCTTGAACGACGGTTTGTGAGCTGGGTATCACGTATGCATTCAGTTCATTAACGTGTATATCCTTCATACCGATATTGGCGGCAAGGCCATGGAGCACTTCACCTTCGGCATAGCGCACATCACTCTGAATCTTAGTCAGCAAAGTCACGGCTGCAGCAGTAGGCATCGACTCAAACATGTATTCCTGCCAATTCTTGCCCAGTGTTCGGACGCTGGTGGGTATCTCGGTCGAGAGGTTACTGGCAATGATCCGTCGCTGGGCAGAATCCGTGACCATGCGGATGATGCGTTCGCGGTAGCTGTTGATACCTTTATAAAGCTGTTCGCCCCGACCTATACCGGGAGCCAGCATCACACTTGTAGCGGCTTCGAGGTCTTCGCGGTTTCGGATATTGCTTACATCGCCATCTTTGCCATCGCTCTGGCAGACGATGAGTTCTTTCAGTTCTTCCGCGAAGTTGAATAGAGAGTCAGACATCTTTCTCACGACCTGCGCTTTGTCATACCACTCTTTCACCTTCTTCGGATTGGCCTTCATCTGCTCTTCGAAGTCATCATAGATGCCCTTGTTGACCTGCGTCGCATTAGAGGTGGTCGTCTGTAGGCTCTTGTCCACCAAGGAGAAGCCATTGAGTACGTCGCTCGACACATTCAGCGCGAGCATTGCCATGAGGACGACGTACATCAGATTGATCATCTTCTGACGTGGAGAGACTGGTCTTTTCTTGACTGCCATATTCTTAACGACTTATGAAACCTATGAGACTCCTGTATTTATACCTGCGGTGCAGCCTTTGGCATATTCACCGTCAGAGCCTCAATCATACGGGCATAGACACCATTGAGTTCCTCTATCTGCTTGGCCATCTTGCGGGTTTGATCGTTAATCTGATCAATGGTCCCCACTTGCTGACTGACACTCTTGAGTTGCATCTCATAGATGGTATTGATGCCAGTCAAGGTGCGGTTGAGATTGATCATTTCCTCGCTATCCTGTGTCATGCGGCCAGCCTGTTCACGCACCCGTCCCAGAACTTCCGTAAGTTGCTGCAACTGATCCACGTATGCCTCGATGGCATCTTCCACTTCGGGAGCATTGGCGGCTTGTGCATTTGTGAGCAGGCCTTGCGCTTCCTGCCCCAATGCCGCTGCATTGGCAGCCGCCTGTGCAGCCACCGCCAAGTTGGCAGCGTCCGCCGCAGACAGACCCGGTCCGCCTGCTACGACTTGTCCAGATTCAACGCTGGCCATACCTTCCGTCTGAGAGCCGCCGATAACCACGGTACCACCTGCAGGCGCTCCACCGCCGATGATGACAGTTCCGCCGCCACCGCCTCCTGCCACAATCGGTTGTGCATCGCCAGCCTCGGCGACGGCCTGTGCGGCGTTTTTCAGAGCTTCCATTTCGTCAAGGGTTACAAATTCCTCGGCCAACTCGGTATCTTTCTTGGCATCGAAAGGACGGTCGAAACCGGCAATGAAGAACACGAAGACCTCCGTGCCCATGCCGATAAACAGCATGGCATTAGCGCCTGGAATATGGGTCAACTTGAAAAGCGTACCGAGAATCACCACGGCAGCGCCCCAGCTGTAGGCGTAGTTCATGAATGTCTGCCCTGGCACGGAATCCATCCAGTGCTGCAAACGGGCTATCAGGCTGAATTTACTCATTTCTTTCCTTTATTCTTTTGTCCACTTCCATCTCTTACCATACTGCGCACGCAGCGGAAGCCGATATAGGAGCGGGGTTGGTTCTGATATTCATAAGAGCGCCATGCAGAGCGAATCATCGACTCTGGATCTTTCCACGATCCGCCTCGCACGCTTTTCTTCTTCAAACGATAAGGGTCTTCCTTCGCTGCATTATAGCGTAATTCCGGATTCATGTCGCTCATGCTTTCCACGCCAGCTTCTGTATAGACCGTGGATGTCCACTCTGCAACATTACCAGCCATGTCATAGAGGCCGTTGGAGTTGGCAGAAAAGATTCCGCATTTCGAGGTGATGAGGGAACCGTCTTTCGTGTAGTTACCACGATCGGGTTTAAAATTGGCATAGAAGCACCCCTTGTCGCTCTTCACGTCTTTGGATTCCCACGGAAAAGGATTCCCTTCCTTGCCACGAGCCGCATATTCCCATTCCACTTCAGTGGGCAAACGATAGGGCTGCACGTCACCGCCATTGCTGCCCAGTCCTTTCACCAGGAAATCCGTGCGCCAGCGGCAGAAGGCCATTGCCTGTTCCCATGTCACGCCGACCACGGGGTAGTCGTCGTAAGCAGGATTAGAAAAGTAGAGACGCAGATAACGCTCATTCTCAGCATTCTGGAAATCATTGACCCAGCACGTCGTGTCGGGATAGATATTAACAATATAGGTGTTCAGGAAATCCCACGGCCCACTCAGGGGACGTGTGATGGTTTGGCGGACGATGTTGCCTTCATCATCGATGTAGGCCGTGTCTTTGCTGATCATCACTTCAGCATCGTCGGCCTCATGGTCGGTATTCAAGTCACGTTTTTCAAAAGAAGAAACGCCAATGCCGTTGTCAGTGACATTCTTGAGGCGGTGCTTGCGAAGTGCTGCGGCTGCATAGTCATAGACCTCGTAACGATAATTCATCTGACTGGCATCCAACATCTTCGTGCCATCAACAGGGTGGACGATGTAAACACTTTCAATGGCACGTGCCTCATCCTCGGTGGCCTTGCGCCAAGGGATTGGTTTATTCCAGTTGAGGTATGGCGTGATGGGATTATCCTCCTTGTCCACCTCAATCTTGAAGCTCTCGTCGCCTCCAAAAGCCGGGTCAGCCAAGCGCTCACGGATGATGCTGTCACGAACCCAATACACAAACTGGCGGTACTTGGCATTGGATACCTCTGTCTGATCTATCCAGAAACCGTCCACGCTGATGTCGCGACTTGGAGCGCCAGCCCCCCACAATGTGTCTTCCTCTTCCAAGCCTACGCGCAGCGAACCTTTTTGCACGGCTACCATACCATAAGGTGCCGGCTCACTGAATGAGACACCGCGCACACCCGTGATTTCACCGCCCGCCGCCATCGCATTGGACTTGGCACCCGCACACGACGTGAACGTCAGCGCGAACACAGAAAGAATGAGCACCGAACACAGCAACATCCGGAAGCCTCTCTGCGGCTTCCGAAACGTTTCCGTCAGATTTCTGAATATGTCCGTTGTCGTAAACATATCTTTTTCAACCATTCATTTTTATTTCTTCATTCTTATTCATTGATCTCTTTCACAATATCCTCACGCTTTGATGCCTGTTTTTACCCTTCTTGAAAAGGTTGAGTTCGGTCACATAGCCGATGCTAATCTCATGCGTTCCTTGCAGGGCACCGATGCCACTCGTGTAAATCTCATAACAGTAGCCCAGTTGGATGCCGTGGAAGTCACCACCGATGAGCACCGAGGCTGACACTGTCGGGCTGTAGCCCAAACCTGCATACATACGCCCTTTAGGACCATTGTAGAGTAAGCGTGCCGTCACGTCGGCCCTCCAGTTGGACAAATCCGAGCGGACGATAGCGGAGGTCTGCATCTTTAATAACGGATTCCTGAGCCGAATATTGTATCCGCCTGTTAAATAAAATGCCGCAGGCACTTCATACTCGTTCGCCTTCGTGTCGCCAAGTTCCACCAACGGCGAAAGGATATGCAACATCGAAAAGCCTGCATACCAAGTCTGCGTGTCAAAGCGTAATCCTGCGTCCAGGTCGAAGGCCGTACCATTCGCCTCGGAGGATGGAAAAGCCGGGTCACCCGTCTCTATCACATCCAACCTGGAACCGTCGAACGATTCCGTCAGCAGTCCTCCACGCACTCCAACACTCAGGCGTCCACCCCACAATTTCTGGTGGTAAGCATACTGTGCATAGAACTTCTTGTGCTCGAAAAGACCGATTTTGTCATTCACGAAACCGGCTCCAACACCGTGTGCCGGGCTTAACATCCACAGGGGGATGTCGGCTGTGATGATCATGGTTGCAGGAGCGTGCTCATAGCCCATCATCTGCATCGCATAGCCTCCCTGAACGCTCAGTTGGCCATCTAATCCAGATGCCGCAGGATTATAAAACGACTGCAACGACCAATAATGATTGAACGCCACATCATACTGAGCAGACGCCGATAAAGGCGACAGCCAGCATAATCCAATAATCGCCAACAGTTTATAACAACTGCGGAAAATTGTTCTCTGTGAATGGATTTTCTTCAGAAAATAAGACACAACTACTCCATTTGGCCACAAATGTACGACATTTCGCAGACGTGCTCAAATTTTCTTGCAAAATTAGCGTACTAAGGTGTTATATTTAATAATAATTAACTCAAATTTCAGCTGTTAATAACAACCACAAATGACAGGAATAACTCCGATTCTTTATGGAAACTCACGGCAGAAGTAACTGAAAATGTGAACATGCTTACAGGAGTTGTCAGGAACGTGTACACCTTCCACGCATAAGGTGAACACCTTCCTTGTCGATTGGCAAGAAACGGTTCACCAGCCCCTCTCATACATTGTGTTTTAGTCAAAAATCCCTCAATCCCTCACCTGCAATCATCTTTCTTTCAGAGAATTATCGCAATCGGTGAGAGATTGAGGTTTTTTTATAAAAAAACATGGGTGTGAGTTTACATCTTCTGTCACTTACCGATTGGCAGCGGGGGTCGTACCATAAGTTTCCTTATAGAGACGGATGAAATGTGACAGGTCATAGAACCCGCATTGTTCTGCAATGTCCGCAAGCTTAGCCTCGGGATGTTCATGCAGCTGTTGATGAGCGAGATCCATACGCACCTTCATGATATACTTCTTGGGAGGCATTCCTGTGATGGCATTCATCTTTCTGCGTAATTGTGACGGAGTGATGTATAGCGCCGCCGCAATGCTCTCCACGTCACAAGATCCTTGCGGAATGAGCCGCACGACAGTCTCATGCATTCTTCGCAAGAAGTCTTCTGAGCTCGATTGGAAGGACGGCAACTTATTGTCCTCCATCGGAGAAGAAGGCAATTCCTCTGGAACGGGGGTGGCCACCAAAGCTTCTGGTGACGCTTCATATTTCTCACGGAACAGTCTTCTGAGCTCTAAAAGCTTCTTGACGCGGACATTCAGTTCCTCTGTGTTAAAAGGCTTGGTAAGATAGGCATCGGCACCAGCCTCCAAACCTCGGATGCGGTCTTCTTCCGTGGCCTTGGCCGTGATGACGATGAGGGGGATATGATTGGTGACAGGATCTTCGCGCATGGTTCGGCAAAGTTGCAAGCCATCTGTATGCGGCATCATCAAATCGGTGATGATGAGATCGGGCAACAGCTCGCGTGCTTTCTGGATGCCTTCTTCTCCATCGCTGGCGAAGTGAACGTCGTAGCCATCCCCCAGTTGATGGCTGATGAGACGAGCCACGTCGGAATTGTCTTCGACAATCAAGAGGGAAACCCTGTTCCCTGGCTCACGATTGGTCTGTTGACTCCCATTCTCGGACACGGCAGGAAGGGGTAATGAAGTGGGCTTCGCATAAGGTAGCTGAATCGTGAAAGTTGACCCCTTCTCGACTTGGCTCTTCACTTCTATTTTTCCGTGCAAGGCATCCACGATTTGCTTCACGAGTGCCAACCCGACGCCACTGCCCTGACCATAAGTTTCATCTGCTTGATAGAACGGCTCAAAAATATTGGGCAAGTCTGTGTCGGCAATGCCATGTCCGTGGTCGGTCACGTTCAGAACCACTTGTTTGGCTACGACATGCAACGTAATCCCAATCCGACCACCTTGGGGCGAGAACTTGATGGCGTTTGAAAGCAAATTACCCACCACCTTCTCAACGTAGTCCTCAGTGAACTCTGCAGGAATCCCCTCTGGATCAGTTTCATAGTCTATGGAGATATCTTTCTGCCGCGCGACCTCGCGCTGTCTCTCCAATATCATGCCTACGTAAGCGGCGAGGTCTCCCTGAATCTGCTTCTGGGGACCGATGGCCGACTTCACTTTAGAGATGTCCAACAGCTGATTGACCAATGCCAACAAATGCGTGCCCTGCCGCTCAATGGTTTCGCCTATTTCGCGGAAGTCGGCATTTTCTTGCAATTCCTTTCCCAAGCCCATGATGACGGTCAGAGGAGTGCGAAACTCATGCGTGACGTTGGTGAAGAACGACTCACGCACTTCCGTCAGTCGCCGCAAAGCATCGGCAGAACGTTTCTTTTGTCGGAAAGCGAACCAGAGCGAAGCGATAACGGCCGCCAACAACAACACGATCACCAGTGTCGTTGATATGAGAATGCGATTCAAACGGCGGCTTTCGGTATTTTCCTCCAGCAATTCGTCGTTATGGAACTCTGCATTGGCCTGGCTCATCAATTCCTTCAACTGCTGAGCGTGAATGGTATCCGACATACGGATGTAGCGGTTCAGCACATCGAGGGCGCCATGTGGGTCAATAGGCCCCATGGCTTCAGCCAGCGTGCGCAGGTCATTCCATGCAGCATGGGTGTTGCCTACTTCTTCTTCCAGCCGAATGGCTTCACGCAACGCCTCCACTGCCTCTTCATGTCGCCCGATGTCAATAAGGTTCCAGCTCTTATATTCCAACGTCAACGCCAGTTGGTTGCGATCCAGCGGATTCTGGCTTTTCACGATAGCAATGGCTTCATCGGCCACTTGCAACCCCTGTTCATAATCTCCCTTACGATCAAAAGCATAGCTTAGCTGCGTCAAGTGGTTAGCCACGCCTGGTTGATAGTTAATCTTGCGAGCCACTTCCACCGCTTTTCTGCCATATTCAATCGCTTTATCCACCTCCAAGGCACTACAGAAAATTTCACAGGCAATGCCCAGCGTATTATGCAACTGCACACTGTCGCCCAGCAATTCGTTGGTATCGATGGCTTTCAGCACAAGCGCTTTGGCTTCATCATATTTGCGGAGAGAATGATTGACCAGAGATAAATATAGGAACGCGCGTGAAAGCTGCAAGGTGTTCCCTGTATGCAAACACATACGCATGGCCTCACGACCTACTTCCACCGCTGCCATGTAATCACTGGTCTTGAAGAGGCAATAAGCTTTATCACACAGCAAGGTTTCATGAACCTCATTATCCTCGTTAGTGATTATTTCAAGTGCTTTGTTGATATAGTTCAAGGCTTCTTTATAATAAGAATTGGTGGTCAAGTATCGTCCCGCCGCAAACCACACAGAAACATCCTGCTGCTTTGCAGATTGCCGACCGTCATGAGTCGGGGGTTCACCAAAGAACACTGTTTGCTGACCACAGAGCTTCAGCACCTGCTCTCCAATCTGAAAGCGGGTGGTGCCTTTGCTGCTGTCATAGCATTCCAGCAGCGAATCTAACGTGGCTATGGGGTCGGGCGACTGGGCAAGAGCGGCAGGTGCATTCAGCAGCCAGATAATCATCAGCAGGCTCGAAGTCCAGCCCACAACGTTCCAATTGCGTTTCAACATAGAAATAACGTCCATTTTGTTCATTCGAAAGAACTGTTTAATGTGATTTGGCGCACCAAAAGTACAGAAAAAGTTGTAAATATTAACACGTTTTGAGCCCTTGAAACACATAATGTTCAAAAAATACATATTTTTTTTTGATATTTACATACCATCGTATTCATTTTGGCCGTATCTTTGTTGCGTCTTTCTCTTTTTAAGAGCTAAAAAAGGGCCTCAAACCTTTAAAAACGTCTAATAATTCCATCACATTTTAACATCTTAACTTTTGTTCGTATGAAAAAAATCTTTTCTCTATTGGCGCTGGTGCTCACGTGCGTGGGCGTGAATGCGCAATGGTGGCAGGGTCTCGAACCGGACGAGTATGCGTACAATGACAATACCGTTGTCCACGCACAACTCACGACGAATCTGGCCAGCACCGATCTGAACATCGCCGCGTTCATCGATGGAGCGTGCCGTGCATCGGCCTATCCTGAGAGGGATGAATCAGGGATGCCCAAAATGTCAGAGAGCGGCAAGCCTGTATACATCTTCAACGTGCGAGGCAACTTGAACACGACACCTTCCGACGAAGGAAAGGAAATCAAATTCATGCTTTTTGATCCGAACACGGGTTTTGAGTATGAACTTAACCAAAAGCTTACCTTCGATGGTGGAACACATGGCGGCAACATCTCTAACCCGACTATTAACTTTGAGCTGACAGCACCTGTTGGCGGCTGGTCACTCAACTTAGTCGAAGTGGAAGTGGGCAAACGTTACAATCTTGCCAACTACCTGACGGTGGAACCTGCAGGAGCTCAACTTCCTTCCAACTTGTGGTGGAAGGTGTTCATCGATCCCGATGGTGCGCAAGACATCAGTCCATACGTCCTTCATGAGGATTCTGTCGTGACGGGTGTGTCTCCTTATGATGGTTTGACGTTGCAACTGCTTTCTCCTGGCGATCCAACAGGTTCTATGGCGGCTGGCCTCTTGGCTGAATGTATCTTCAATGTCGTGCAATATGCCACGGGCATTGAGCTGATTGAGCCCACCACCATCACTGTGAAGAAAGATGACTTTGGTGCGATGAGTATGGCCATGCAGAGAGGAACAGCTTATAAGCTGAATCCCGAAAACGCTGTTGACACAGTTGAATGGGAGGTCGAAGACGCAACCATCCTCCAGTGGAGTGAGCGTGGCTATTATATCCCCGTTAAGGGTGGTACAACGCGCATACGCCCGTACTTTACTGATAGAAATAACAACAAGGTCTATCCTGCCAACGACGCATGGATTACCGTCAACGTCATCGTGCCTGTGGAGAGCATCGACATCGACCTCTCCCTCTTCAACGGAAAGTTCTTGGCCAATATGGGTGATACCCACCTCTACGAGCGTCTGA
The DNA here is from genome assembly GCA_017965425.1 of Bacteroidaceae bacterium. Lineage (GTDB taxonomy): Bacteria > Bacteroidota > Bacteroidia > Bacteroidales > Bacteroidaceae > Physcousia. Next base: position 40,985 of record JAGCPY010000086.1, read on the forward strand.
AACGTTTAGTAAAGATCACGCCTCAGGATGCAGACCAGACATACACAGTTGAAGTCGAAACGCCAGGAGCCGTGACCCTCATAGGTAACACCACTCTCCATGCAGTACAACAGGGCGTGTCTACTGTCAAGGTCATTGCCAAAGGTGGCGACGACGTGACGGGTGCTCCCCTCTCAGCATCGGTTGACATTAAAGTCTTGAGTCCCCTCATCTCTGCCCAGATTCAGCAACCTACCATTTATATTCCTCTCATAGATGGAGTTGCTCAGAACATCGACGGCTATGTGCGTGACAATGTGATCTTTGATCCGAGTGACGGTTCGAATATGGGATTCTGCTCTTTCACCCAAGATGGTACCAATTCCATCACTGCCGAGGGCGCTGGCATTGATATGGCCGGCATAATGGGTACCTTTACCGCAGTGGCTGCCGGCACCACCACCTTCACCATCGAACTCAAATGGCCGGACTATGACAATTGGGGTGTCAATGGTGACGAGTTGCAGTACTTGACAACACCTTATACCTTTAAGATTGTGGTGACGGAGCAGTCTACGTTGATGGGCTTCAATGTGAGTGTGACCCCCGTTGCTGCCGGACAGACTGGCACACTGACCCTGATTCCGCAGCCTGTTGGAGCAACCTTCGAACCGGAATCCATTGTTGTTAAGATTTACAATGGGTTGGAAGGAGTTTGGGCAAACCTGATTACTTCCACGAAGAAGTCTGCCGCCGCAGACAAGATTGTCTATGAGTTTACCTCTGCGATTCCTGGACTTATCAGAGTCGCGGCAACCGACGTGGCAGGCGCTCGGTATACCATCAACGATGGTGCCTATCTCGAATTCGAAGTAGGCAATCCGCTTCATCTCAGCACGGGATGGCAGTGGCGCAGTAACCCATACGGTGCCATCAAGGCAGCCGATTTCGAAAAGGTCTTCACCACAGCCGCCCTTGATGAAATCCGCACCAGCAACCAGCTGCTCTATAATGACCCGTCATGGGGATTCTACGGAACACTCACCAACTCAAGAGGTATTCTGCAGGATCAGTGCTATAAGATCAAGATGAAGGCAGAGAGAGATACCGTGCTCTTTGCGGATCAAAACCTTGTCAACGGCACCTTCTCTGAGACCGACGGTTCCTACTCCGTGGTTCTCAAGCCCGGATGGAACTGGATTGGCTCTCCTTACCTCTTCGACCATTCGTTGAGCGCCGCCATCGAGTCCAATGAAGGCTTGCTGTCTGGTACTGTAATCATTGGCAAGAACAGTCATGTCGAGCTCAACGAACTTGGCGTCTGGGAACCCAGTGGAATGATCTTGAAGGCTGGAGAAGGCTATGTCATTAAGAACCTTTCCAATGCAGACGTTACCCTCAACTTCCGCAGCGAACTGAGCATGACTCCTCAAAACGAAGGTGCACAGAGTGGTGTGAAAGCCTTTGGACTGCGTGACAACGTCTGGGAATATGACCACTCTCGCTTCATGAACAACATGACGATGGTGGCCACGCTCGAAGGTATCGACCATCCTGAGCAGTACAGCATCGGCGCCTTCGTAGGCGAAGAGTGCCGTGGCGAAGGCTTTGTCTCGAACGGCAAGGCATTCATCACCGTACATTGTGATGCAGGTGAGTATGTGACCTTCAAGCTCTACAACCCCAGCACCAACGAGTACAGCAACATTCACGAAGGACTGCAAGCCCAGACTCGCGTGGGTTCGCTGAAAGCTCCTTTCCGCCTGCACACTGGCAATGGAGCCGATGGCATTCAGAACCTCAACGGCAACAGCAGTAATACAGAGAGCTATGACCTCAGCGGTCGTCGCATCAACAGCCAGCAGCGTGGCGTAAGCATTCGCCGCCAGGCCGACGGAACCATGCACAAGGTTATTGTGAAATAAAATCCTCTTTGGAGTAAGGCTTCTGGGGTGATGACGCTATCTGCCCCAGAAACCCCAGAAGCCTTACTTATATTTATTATTTAATTAAGGAACGCGCACACGCGCGATAACGACATCCTGAAACATGAGCAGTCACCCTTTCAGAAAATATCTGATGGTTATTCTGACGCTGGCCGCAATGTCTGTTGACGTGGCGGCACAGTCGTTGTCTCTCAACACCATCTCCACCATCGCCAAGAGCGACCCCCTCGTTATCACGGGTGCCGTTGGAACACAGAACACTTACCGCTATTCCTCAGTGGGTACTGGCTATGCGTCGCCCATGAGCAACAGCATCTATGCCAACCTGAACATTAGCGTCTATGGCATCTCCATGCCGTTCGCGCTTTACTTCACCAATGATGGGTTGGATTGGAACTATCCCCATCTGACCTTCCACCTGACCCCCGCCTACAAGAACTGGCGTGGTCACTTCGGCCAAAGTACAATGGCCTTCAGTTCCTACGTCATGAACACATCCTTCAATGGCGTTGGACTGGAATATAATTCCGAAAGGATTCGTGCAGGTGCCTTCTATGGTGTCCTGCGTAGTGCCGTCAACGACGATCCCACCGATCCCTTTGCCCGTATGCCGCAGTACAAGCGGGTGGGCTGGGGCTTCAAGGCCGGCTACGGCACAGGTCGCAACTACATCGACGTCTACTTCCTCCGCGCATACGACCGTCCGAGTTCGATTGACGATACTTGGCGACGCTATATTTCCCCCCAGGAGAACATTGCCATCGGCGTGAAAGGTGCCTTGGCTCCCACCAAGTGGCTGTCTTTCACAGGTAATGTGGCTACCTCTCTCTTCTCCACCGATACCGATGCCCCCAAGCTCGACACTCTTGCCACCCCGGCGGCCAGTCGCTTCAGCAATGGCATCATGGACATCCGCTATTCGTCCATGGCCCGCTTTGCCGGTGATGTCAACGTCAACCTGACCTTCCCAGGCATATCCGGCTCCATCACCTACCGCATCGTACAGCCCGACTATACTTCACTCGGCACCTACTACATGGCCAACAACTACCACTCTTTGGGTGTGTCGTTGAATACCATGCTCTTCCGCAAAATCTCCCTAGCAGGTAACTTCTCAGGACAGTCGGACAACCTCACTGACCAGCAGATGTATACCACCAAAGGCTTCATCTATTCCGCGATGGCCTCTACCCGCATTGGCAACCACTTCAATATCTCTGCCGGATACAACGGCTACACGCAGGTGCAGAGCGATGGCACGGCTCGCGTCAACGATACCATCAAGGTACATCGTCGCACCTCCAGCTTCACCTGTACACCTTCCTACATGACCGACAACGAGACGCTGGCACACATGGCATCCATCTCCTTCAACTACACTTCCAATAAAGACCTGAACAAGTTTGCCATTGGTGAAAGTGACGTGAAGACTACCGCCATCGGTGCCAACTATACCATGAGCGTCAAGCCTTGGAACACCGACTTCGGCATCACATTGAGCAATCAGCAGTCTTTAGGTTACAAGACAAAATACGTCAGCCGCATCGCAACCTTCAACACCGGACACACCTTCTTCGAGGCAAACCCGTTGAATGTATCCGGCTCCATTTCCATGATATACAACGAGGTGGAACGACAGAGCAAGAGCCTGAATATCGGTGGCGACATCAGTGCCTCCTATACCTTGAAGCAATACCACGTCTTCACGACCTCCGCCTCCTTCTATAAATACGGCGACGTGAATCCTACGAAGTTGCGCAGCAACCTCGACCGCACCGACATTACCGTCAGTTTGAACTATGCCTACACCTTCAGCCTCTTTGCCATCAAGCGCAAGGACGATGCAAGCATCTACCAGAAGAAATGGCTCAAGAAAGCAACAGAAATCTCTGAAGGTTTCTCGGAGTGAGCAGATAATAAATGAATAATGAATCAAAGATATATATAAGGTTATGATTACCGAAAAAGCCTATAAGTCCTATCAGACCCATGAGTCCCATACGGCTCATAAGTCCCATAGCACCTTCCTGTTATTTCTCCTTTTCTCATTATTTAGTTTCTTTTCTGCTCCGCTCCGCGCTCAGGATGTGACGGTGACGGTCACCCCGACCCAACCCATCCTGCCGCCGCAAGTGATGCTCTACATCACGGAGCCAGCCAACTATTTTAATATCTCCCTGACCAACACGGGTAAGGACATTGCCAATGTCTATCTGGTCATGCAGGTGGAGCAGGTCAACCCCAGCAGCGGACTCAGCATCACCACACCTGCCAACCGTCAGCCCAAGATGCCTATCGTGGTGCCAGCCAATGGTTCCCGCATCCTCGCTCCCGCTGAGGTACGTGGCCTCTTCAACCATATCCCGCTCAATGAAATCAAGGCACCGAACGACCTCTTTGACAACTATACCAATGGTTCTTTCGGTCTTTTACCTGAGGGACAATATGAACTTCACTTCACGGCCTACCGTTGGGATCCTACCCTGCCTGATCCTGTGGTAGCCAGTTCTCCTACAGGTGGTTTGGCCGTGTTCAATGTCTGTTATAAAGCACAGGCTCCTGAGTTCCTGACTCCTGCCGTTATCAGTCAGGATTTGATGGCCGTGGCCGAAATCGACCCCTTGGCACCTCAGTTCACTTGGAAAGCACCTGTTGTGGCCTGCAATCCCACGGTCTTGCAGTACACCTACTCCCTCCGCATTGTGGAGGTGTTGCCGAATCAGTTGCCGGACAACTCAATGGATCACAACCCTGTGGTTTATCAGGCGTCCAACCTTTCGACACCGATGTGCATGATACCCCAGACCGTCATCAAGCAGATGAAGGAAGGAACAACTTATGCTGCACAGGTGACTGCCGTCTCGGCCAATGTCAACAAGCAGATGCTCAACTACGTCAGTATCGAGAACGACGGAAAGAGCACCTATAAGCTCTTCCGCCTCAAAGCCTCTGAAAAGCCGAAGGTCGTTCCCAATATCGATCAGGAACGTAAAAATGACGATGTTGATGAAGAGCTAAAAAAGAAAGAAGAGGAAGACAAGAATAAGGAAGATGAAGAAGGCTTCATCCGTTTCGGTAAATCCGAAGGTGTGGGTACAGAAGACAAGGACTCTCTCTTCACCTACCGTAATCCAGTCCTGCTGGCACCTTCCTTCGTTGAAGGTGGCGTGCGGCAAGTCTTCACCAACGACCCGATTGAGGTCAAATGGGATCCCGTTTGGCATATCGGCGGTGCGGGTAAGAATCCCGACGATAACAAGTTTGAGTATGAAGTACGCCTCTATAAGGGCGACGAGGAAGCCGACCGCGAGGAAACGATGAAGACCGAACCCATTTGGAAACTTCGTACCAAGGAGCTCACCACTACCATCGAATGGGAGGATATTGAGAAAAAAACCAAAGTCGGCGACTATCTCCTGCTCGAAGTCAAGCCCATCATCACCAAGGGTAAGAGCATCGCCTTCACAGAGGACGACAACATCAATGACTTTGGCCTCAACGAGCGATTGAGCAGGAAGTACTTCCAGTGCGAGGCCAGAGTGGAAATCAATGACAAGAACCCGACATCCAAGTCTGCACAGGATTTGAAGGGCAAGGTGGTAGCCATCGGCGAATACTTCCTCACCATCGACGACATCAAGGGTTCCGGTGATATGGGTTTCTCGGGCTCCGGTCGTGTGGAATGGAAGCCTTTCGGTGCCAGCATCATGGTCTGCGTGACCTTTGATAATCTGAAAATCAATAAGTCCGACATCGTTTATGAAGGCATCTGCGTGAGTGCCAAGGCACCTGAGATGTTGAGTAGTATGGCGGTCGTTGACAAACTCTTTAGTGACTGGGGTATTGACAACCTGATAGGAGAATCCGGCCTGCCTTATGCCGACAAGTTACAGACCGAGGCCACTGGCAAGATCAAGAGCATTGCTGAGAAAGCCAACATCGGCGACTACTATGCAAAGATTCAGAAAGGCAAGGATCTCTTCAAGCTTCTCACCTCTGGCAAGATGGACAAGCTTTATATGCCTGTCAAGTTCCCGACGGAAGTTCTGCCCAGCAAGTTCGATGCGGTAGACCTTCAGATTGTGGAAATGAAGTTTGCTGCCACCTATGCTACCATGAACATCATGGGCGAGGCCATCATGCCCGAATGTGATGTCTTGAAGAGCAAAGTGCTCCTTTTTGGCGCGCCGCGCATCTGTATCTCCCCCAACAAGTTCTTACCAGACGATGGACAAATCGCCCTGTTAGGTGACTTCACCCTGACGCCCTCCGATATGGAGATAACTTTCAAGGCACCGAAGGATCCCATCACCCCCAAGGACGGTTGTTATATTTCATGGAATTCAACCGAGAAAGGTTCCAAGCTGGAGCTCCTCGGCATTGATGCCGACATGAAAGTCGAAGGAATGTACAAGGAGGTCAACGGTAAGCTCACCAACGATCTTGCCGTCATGAACCTCCGTGCATCCGTCGGCAGTTGGGACGATCTCCTTGTGGATAACATTTCGGTTGAGGACTTCCAACTCAAGGATCTTCCTGGATGGACTTTCCAGGCACAGGATGTGGTTTATGACCACTCTGACTACCGCAACTCCGACAAGATGGGCGAGTTCCCTAGCGGTTACGACAAGAAGGAAAGCGAATGTGATAAAGATATCAATAAATGGCATGGTTTGCACATCGGCAAGGTGGGCGTGGCCTTCCCCAAGTCTCTGGAATTAGGCGATATCGATGAAGAACACAAGGACAAACGCCTCTGGGTCGGTGCCAAGGAGATGTTCATCGACAAGTCCGGCGTCACCGTCATCATAGGTGCCAATAATGTCTTCGAAGCCAAAGAAGGTACCCTCGGAGGTTGGGGCATCAGCCTCGATGAGGCCCACGTCCAGATTATCCAGAACGACTTCGACAACTGCGGCTTCACGGGACAGATCAACGTGCCCATCCTTAAGCGGCAGAAAGGAAGCGAACATGAGGGTGAGTTCGGTAATGTGAAATACACCTGCCAGATACGCGACCTCAGTAATCCTAAAAACGAGAAAGGCAAGAAAAACACCAAGGACAAACCTACCCGTTTATCGTATATCTTCCTTACCGAGCAGGTCGAACCCCTTGACTTCAGCTTCCTCGTGGCTCAGGCCGAACTGGATCCTGTTCAGACTTACTTCCTCGTCGATGCCTACGACGATGACAAGAAACCCGGCGAGATCAAGACACAGATTGAACTGTGCCTCGGCGGTGATATCGGCATCGGCTTGATCGACAATGCCAACGCATGGCTGAAAGAGAAGACCGAATCCCTGCCTTTGCAGCTGAAGATTCCAGAACTCCACTTCACGAAGATGCGATTCTCCAACGTGTCAGAGTCTGATGACTGGGTCATCAACGACAAACGCGTGGAAGATAAGCGCAAGGCACGCGATGAAAAGGCTCAGGCCATCCACGATGCGGCTCTGAAGATACTGGTCGAGGGCAAGGAATTCAATGTGGGTACCACGCAGGAGCCTTTCTACATCGACCTCGGCGAATGGTCATTCTCCTCTGCTCCGAAACACCTCGGTCCCTTCTCCTTCAACCTCACTGAGTTCAAGCCAAACTTTGAATCCAAGAACAAGAAAGTCACCTTGGAGGTCGGTGGCTCCATAGGGCTGTGCGAAGTGCTCGACGTGGGGGCTAAGGTCCTCATCAGCGCCAAAGTGGACATCCCGGACATCAAGAAACCGAAGACATGGTCCATCAGCGACGGCGACGTGGAGTTCAAGAAGTTGGAACTTGACCTTGACTGGACGGCCCTTCACTTCCATGGTGAACTCGAGGCTACCACAGAACCTGACAAGGGTTATTCTGGTGCGCTCGACATCGAGATCGTCGGTTTCTTCAAACTCGACTGCAAGGGCGGTTACTACGAACACAAGAAGGACGAGAAGGATAACAACGACCGCGACTTTGCCTGGGGTTACTTCATGGCCAGCATCGAGAGCGGTGCGGGCATCCACGTCGATCCCGTGGTCATCAACCGCATTTCCGGTGGTTTCTTCTTCAACTGCCGGCCCACTAAAGGCAAGAACAAGTTCGATGGTGATCCCAAGGCCGCTTATGGCAATATCGGTGTGGCTTTCGGACTCGGGCTCAGCACCACGGCAGGCGAACAAGCTCTCAAGGCCGACCTCGATATGCTTGTCGTTTACGACAGCTATAACAAATGCCTCTCCACCTTCATGCTAAATGGTAAGGTAGAGGCTGTCGGTGGCATGATTAAGGCGGAATGCTCACTGATCTACGAAAATGAGAAGAATACTGCCCACGAAACTGTCAACCGCTATCTCTGTCTGAACCTCACCGTGGAGGCGGGTATGGATTCCAATGCACTTCTTGATAAGGTCAAGGGCATGAATGCTTCTTTGGAAAAGCTGCAAGGCAAGCTCGATGAGTTCCAAGGTGAGATTGACGGTGTCTACCAGAGGGTGAAGAACGCCTCGTCGGGCATGGGAGCCCTGTCGGGCGACTATGAAAACCCGAACAGCGACGGCACGGAAGTCAAAGAAAAGAACAAGGAACAGTCAAAAGAGTTTGAAGCCTCGGCTGGAAGCGTCAAGGTTTCGCTGGAATTCAAAGTCACCTGGGTCAAGGACAAAGTAGCGTACAAAACGCCTAAGTGGCATCTCTACCTCGGAGAACCTGACAAGGCTCATCGCTGTACCTTCACCTACCTGAAGTTCAAGAGTCCCATCTGCTCCGTGGACATCGGTGCCGATGGTTACCTCTGCCTCGGCAATGAACTGCCCAACGGCGGTGCCCTACCTGATATTCCTGACAAGATTACCAAGTTCCTCGCAGGCGAGAAGAGCTCTACCACCGACATGGGTGCCGACTTGGGCAAGGCACAGCGCAGCCGCAAGGCTGCCGCCAAGGCCCTCCTCGATCCCAACAGCCTCAATGGCGGTGTCATGGTGGGCGCCAGCGCGTGGGGTTCCATCAATATTGACCTCGGCCTGCTCTATGGTTCTCTGGAAGCTATTGCCGGCTTCGATGCCGCTTTGGTCAACTATGGCGACATGGCCTACTGTATGAACAGCGGCAAGGCGATGGGTTACAAGGGTTGGTATGCGATGGGTCAGCTCTATGCTTACTTGGCAGCCGAACTCGGCGTACACATACACATCGGCAACTTCATCAACGAGAAGATCAGCATCCTCGATGCCGGTATCGGCGGTGTTCTGGAGATGGGTCTTCCGAATCCCACTTGGATGGAAGGTTCTGCCCGCATCAAGATCAGCTTGCTCGGCGGTCTCTGCAAAATCAATAAGAAGTTCGACTTCTCGGCAGGTGACCACTGCGTACCGTTCAAGGGCAATGCCCTCGACGGCTTCGAGATGTTCCAAAGCGTCAGCCACGGTTCCGACAGCCTCTATCAGGCACTCCTGGATCCCACCTTCGCCATCTCTGTCGACGATGCCAAGCACATGACCTTCACCACCCAGTCCTCCATCGGCAGCCACTATCGCCTCCTTGATCCTTCTTGGGAGGCTGAACTGGCAGATAAGGACGAGACCACCGAAGAGGACATCGAGAAGGCGATGGCTCTCAACGCCAGCCGCACCTACGTCTTCGACATGGATCAGGACCTGAACTACTATGGCATGAAGAAAGGTGTCCGCCTCTTCGACCTTGGCACCGCAGCAACCGACCTCATCAAGAATGGCAAGGGCACGAAAGACGAGTTGGACAAGGCCATGAGAACCAATACTTATTGGACTACTGCACAAAATGCCCAAGATGATAAACCGCTCTTTAAGAATCTGAGCGATTATGTGAGCAACATTATGTATGAGCGGAGCGGTACCGTTGCGGAAACGAGTATGATCATGAGTTCCCCGGAACTCAATTCTTCCGTAACAGACTACCTTGCGGACACATGGCAATCGCGCATTGATGAGGTGATTACCACCGGTACATTGACCGTCAAGGATGGCAAAAAGAACGTCCAGCTAACGGCGCTGGAGTACAACCCCACGGAGGTGAATTGTAGCTTCCGTGAGCAAAAGGGTACTACCTTCCACCTGACGGGCATGAACCTCAAGCCTGGACATAGCTATGTCCTGTTCCTCATGGCCGATGCCTACGAGATTGACAATGGTCGTCGCGTCTGGTGTGAGTACATCAAGGATGGCAAGCCGAAACGCATCCACTGGCGGCAGACCAAGGCTTGGTTCTTCCGCGTCAAGAGCAATACTGAGGATAAAATTATCACCGACTCCCTGCGCGACCTCGAACCCTATATCGCTCTGGCATATCCATCCTATAATGGTACCCGTGTGCTCGATAATCATGGCGAAGGTGACGTGAGAGCCTACTTCGATGACATCATGAAGCCCACCATCGCCCTCAACCGCGACATCCGGACTTCGCTGCCTGCCAACAAGATGAAGTGGGTGCTCGAAGGCTATACTGCCGCTGGCGACACCCTGAAGCCCCAGACCCGTAATGCCGTTTACCAACAAAATGGCAACTGCATCAACCTCGAGCCTTCATCGCCCTTCAAGCCTTTCGATGAATTCACCGCTGCCGCAAAAGGCAAATCGAATTACGACTTCAGTCAAGAGAAGTACCGCCTGAAGCTGCTCTACACCTACCGGCACAAAGAACTGGTTACCGGTCAAAGGGCCAAGTTCATGAAAGACCCATATTATGACCGGGGCGACAGCACTGTTGCACTCGTCGATATGCCCATCATCACCCTGCCTCACGACGTGACGCTCAATCGTGGCACCTTCACCGACTCTTGGAAGGTGGTGACCCAGAAAGAAAATACGGAATTGCTGGCTTACACCAAGCCCTTCGTCGGAGCCACGATGGACAGCATTCCCAACATCCTTTATGAGAGTGATTACACTTCGAAAGGGCTGACCGATGAGGACTTCGTCTTCAAGAACACAAAGTTCGAAAGTGCCAACTTGCCCTACCGACTCATCGACCCGTACATGTACTTCGCCTACCTCGGCAAGTGGGTATTCATCGGCGACCGCGAGATCGGCACATACGCCTTCGACAATACGCCTGTGAAGTTCGGCTCCGAGAGCCTCATCTACAACTACAACGGCACCGTCGTCAACAGCGAATTCCTGAAGGTCGACAAGAAGAAGGGCGAGAAGAACAAGACGCTCTTAGAACTGCGTGATCAGATGTATTCCGTCTGGAACACCTGGAACTACAACGACGGCAACCATCCCAAGTATCCGTTGCCTTCCGTTGGCAGTACCATCGGTGGCGTCACTGCCAACAACCAGGATGGCAAGACCAGCACTGTGACACCGATCGACATCAACCATGTCTACACGGTGAAACTCGACTACTCCTACGTCTTTGAAGACTTGGTGAAAGACTATGTGGCGGTCTATAATGTGGCCGATCAGTTAAGCACTAAGCTGAGGTCAGCCTCCCGCGACGTCCTGAATAAGTTCTATAACAGAATGAACATTGAAAAGGGTTCGTGCAACAGCAAGCTCTTCAACACCAACTTCAACTATGATTTGAAGCAGTGGAACAATCTCCACCGTGGCCAGTATATTGAGATTGAGGATCGTGGCTACAACGTCCGCGTGCCTTACTACCAGTTGCCGCTCATCTTCGGTGGATGCTTCGGCAGCGACAACGATGTGGCCGTCTATGGTGCACCCACCAGCAACCCACAGACGTTGGATAAGAGCTACCGTACCCTTGGTGCCTCCATCGGCGAGGACGACCTCTCCTCCGGCGACGGCGATCCCGAATATGCTCGCCTCAGCAAGCGGTGGGACACCCAGGCTTCCAACCTCCTCTTCTTCCGCCTCTGCGGTGCCACGAAAGGCGACAAGATTTATGGCTACGACAACTACCTCTTCAGCGTCTATAAAGAACTCTACGACAACAACTATCCCAGCAGCTACCATGTCAACTGGGATGACTTCCAGCGCAACAAGGCTCTGGAGCAGGTGACGCGCTTCAAGGCACGCATCTACCGTGTCGACGGCTATGATATTGACAAGGGTCTCTACGTGGTCACCGACAAGAACAAGGGACGCGGTGGCGGCCCGTGGGAAGAGTCTGTGAACATCGGCATGGAAACCAGTTACATCAAAAACCTTGCTGATATGTACAAGTCTGTGGAGGAGCAGGATGCTTACCGCGAGACCCACTACGACAAGCAGATACCGCAGGTGCTTTGGTGCAATGACACCAAGACCCTCATCTTCCTGTGTACTTCACAGATATGGAAAGCAGGTGACAAGTATCCGTCTGGCGGAAAGGACATGAAGGGAACCGTCACCTGGGTATACACCGAAGATCGGGTGAAGGACAAGAACTGGCGCAATTACACCATCATGCAGAATTGCACCAACGTCTATGTCAACCAATCGTTCGGCTTGCGCACCTACGAAGGCACGGATGACCTGAAAGGTTTCTTCGAGGACTTCAAAAAGCTGACCACGGTCAAGAATGTGGGTGTCCTCACCTCTGCCTCCACCAAGGACATGTCTTATATGTTCAAGGGCTGCGAGAAACTGACCGACGTTGATTTCGACAACAAATACTATACCACTTGGACAAAGAGCGTTACCTCCATGTCCCACATGTTCGATGGCTGCAAGAGTCTCAAGAAGCTCGATCTGACTCAGTTCAACACCTCCAAGGTCAGGGGCATGACGTCGATGTTCGAAGGCTGTGAGTCGCTGACCTCTGTAGACCTCAGCTCGTTCACAGGCGAGTCGCTTATGGGTACCAGCTACATGTTCTATGGCTGTAAGAATCTCAGCTCCATTGACATCAGTACGATAGGCGGCGTCGAATTGACCAGCAGTGTGTCCCGCATGTTTGAAGGCTGTACTGCCCTGCGCACCCTGCACATGGATATCCTCGACCCACGTCAGATGACCGAATGGGAAATGCGCGATATGTTCAAGGGCGTGAGCAACCGCCTCACGTGCTACTATTATAGTGGCCTCCATCAGTACATCGTCAAGCAGATACCCGGCACGAAGAAGGCTGTGGCCGACCAGCGCGCCAAGGTGGTCTATGGCCGTTGCAGCAATGGCGACGAGGCACTCTTCTTCCTCTTCACGCCCAACAAGTTCAAGGTGGGTTACAGCTACACCATCACTCCGCAGTATGTGGATCTCGACGGTTCCATGAGCAATAGCGACATTTGGAATAAGAAGTATCCTGAGACCGAGTACAATGTCACCGTCAAGGGCGTATGGCAGGGCGATGATGTCACCAACACATGGGGCGCGCCCCAGTGGAGCACGGGAGCCAGCACCGTGAAGTATGTCTATATCGACAAAGCCTTCAGCTCTGCCAAGCCGGCGAGCACCTACAGTTGGTTCAAGAACTTCTCGAATGTGCGTGCGTTCCATGGCCTATGCTACCTGAACACCGAATTGGTTACCGACATGAGCTACATGTTCCAAAACTGTTCGCAGGTGGAGCGTCTGGGGCTTGGTAATTTTGACTCAGGCGGTTTCCGTGTTGACACGAAATTCCAGGTGGCTAATGTCACCAAGATGACCAGCATGTTCCAGGGCTGCTCGAAGTTGGAAGAGTTGTCGATGTACAAATGGGATGTCTCGAAGGTCACCACGACGTACAACATGTTCAATGGTTGCTCCAAGCTCACGTTCACCGATTATAGGACCAAATGGCCGCTCAATGATTTCAAGAATGTGACCGACATGAGCTACATGTTCGCTAACTGTAGCAGCTTAGAGAATACAGATCCTTTGTATGGACTCCGCATCGCGACCGACAAGGTCACCGACATGAGCCGCATGTTCTCAGGCTGCTCGTCCATGAAGGTGATACCCTATTTCACCAGTACCGAGAAGGTGACCAAGATGAACGGCATGTTCAGTAGCTGTAGCAATCTCCAGAAAGCCGACTTCACCCCATATAAGACCGACAATCTGAAGCAGGTCGAGCGCATGTTCGATTACTGCTCTTCCATGGAGGAAATCAACCTCGGAAACAACACGCTGAGTCAGGTGACGTCTGCCACGGACATGTTCAGAAACGTGAACAAGCCGAGCTATATCTACCTGCCAGGCGATGCCACGCGCATCATCAATGTCTGCTCGGCATCGACCTTCCCCAACCGCATCATCCTCTCACCGGCCTACGCCATCGTGCTGCGGTCAGGTTCCTATTTCGAGATGATGCTCTATGGCAAGCGTACCACGCTGAAGAGCGGCGACCGTTGCGACATCTATCCCTACGAGGGCTACACCGTCGAAAAAGTGCTGTCGAGTACCAACATCCAGAACAGCACCGACCGTCCGGAGTGGGAGAATTGGTATAGCATCTATCCGAAGATCAAGAAGATTGTCATCCATTCCTCCTTCAGCGACGTGCCCTTGCTCAATGCCAAAATGTATTTCGCCGATATGTCGGAGTTGACCGAAATAAAGGGCTTGGGCAATTTGGATGTGTCGAAGGCCAAGGATGTCAGTTACATGTTCAGCGGCTGTCCCAAGCTGGAAACCGTCGACGGCACCATCTATTTGACCAGCGCCACTAACGCAGCCAGTATGTTCTGGGGGTGCAAGAGTCTGAAGAAGATACCTGTCAGCTTCAGCACTTCAGATGTCCTGATCAGAACGGACGGCATGTTCCAGGGCTGCTCCAGTGTTTCGGAGATTGGAAGCTCTTACAATTATCCTCGTCTGGGCAACGTGGAAAACATGTCCTATATGTTCTCCGGATGTTCCAATCTCTACAATTTGGCCATTTCACGCCTGAATACCTCGAAGGCAACCACCATGGAAGGCATGTTCTCCGGTTGCAGCAGCCTCAGCGAAAGCTCGCTCAAGGGCATCAAGAGCTTCGATACCAAGAACGTGACCAGTATGGCCTATATGCTCAAGGGTACCCAGATGTCCGAGCTTGACCTCTCGACCTGGAATACCGGCGCGGTGACCAACATGAGTGGTATGTTTGCCGACTGCAGCCAGCTGCGCAAGGTTCAGTTGGGCAGCAACTGGACGCTGAGCAATCTGAAGAGCTACACCACCACAGCCGGCTTCTCCGGCGTGCATGACCTGGCTGTCCTGGTGCCTGCCGCCAAGCTCAGCAGCATTAAGTCGGCCTTTACCGACAAACAGGGCTTCAAGGTCGGCTCCACGGGACAGTTCTATGACGAGAATGTGAAGGGCACCGCACAGGTTATTTGGACAAGGAGCAACAAGACCCTGACGTTCTACTATGGTATGCCTGTGGGCTCCACGTTCAACAACCTGACTGTCACCCAGAAGTGGACTGGTGATGATGTGCTCAGCAACTCGAACACGAAGGCCAAATGGATTGATGCTGTCAAGGGCGACGTGACCACCGTGACGTTCGACAAGACATTCAGTGAGGCCCGCCCGACAACCACGAAGGGCTGGTTCAATGGCTGCAAGAAGCTCACGACCATCAATGGCCTGGAGAACCTCTGCACGTGCTATTCTGTCACCGATATGTCCTACATGTTCAACGAGTGTGAGGGCTTGACAGAACTGTCGTTCGACAACAGTCGTCCGCTCTGGGGCACTTCCAAGGTCACCAACATGTCCAGCATGTTCAGCGGGTGCAAGAACCTGAAGAAACTCGTGCTGACACGCTTCAATACAGAGAAGGTGACCAATATGTTCAGCTTGTTCTATGACCTGCGTGGAATAGAGAAACTCGACGTGAGTATGTTCAATACGTCCTCCGTGACCACAGCCACCTACCTCTTCTATTACATGACCAACCTGCGCACCCTCATCGTCGGTTCCAACTTCACCTTCCCGAAGTTGTCGAGCACGGCTTATGCAGCGTTCAGCGGTGTCAAGAAGTGTGAGATAACGGCCACGTCTACGGTTATCAACAGCGTGAAATCCAGCATCAAGAGCAAGCTGGGCTTCATCGAGAAGACCGACGACACCAATGGCGACTTCGTGGCTTCAGACTCGAAGTCGGTGCAAGCCATCTGGACGAAGGACAACAAGACGCTGACGTTCTACTATGGTAAGCAATACAAGAAGGATGGTAAGTTCAATGGAAAGACCATCACCGAGGTGTGGAGCGTCCGCTCCGGCTACACTCCTTGGCGTGATACCGTGAAGGGCATCATGACCACCGCCACGATTGATCCGTCGATGGCAGACTATGGTATGACCAGCTATTCCTATTGGTTCGCCGATTGTGCCAAGCTGACCACCATCAACGGCCTTACGAATCTGAAAACGAGCAGTTGCACGAGCTACAGCTATATGTTCTCAGGCTGTTCGGCCCTTACGACCCTCGATGTCAGCAAGTTCATGACCGATTGGTCTCTATCGCAGTCTACGCGCATCAACCTGTCCGGCATGTTCTACAATTGCGAGTCGCTGAAATCATTAGATGTCAGCCAGTGGACAGAGACCAAACGTGTGTCTAGCATGTCCTATATGTTCAAGGGCTGTAGCTCGTTGACGAAACTCGACATGAGCAAGTGGAACACCCAGGAAGTCACAACCATGTGCAGTATGTTCAGCGGCTGTACAGATCTCACGAGCATCTCCTTCGGCAGCAGTTGGAATACCTCGAAGGTGACCGACATGAGCTATATGTTCATGGACTGCGAGAGCCTGAAGTACATTCCTGTCGAGTACCTGAACCCGCAGAGCGTGACCACCATGAGGGCGATGTTCAAGAACTGCTACGATTGGGCGGCATCCTTTGGACCGTATGCGCCTTGGAAGTGGAACGTCGAAAAGGTGAAAGACATGAGCGAAATGTTCTTCGAGTGCGAGAGCGTCACCTCGTTGAACCTGACCGAGTGGAAGACGTCGAGCGTGACCAATATGTCCAATATGTTTGCCTACTGTAAGAAGATTACAGACCGCAGCACAATCAGCCATTTACTTGATGTATCCAAACTCGATGTGTCGAAGGTGACGGATATGAGTGGAATGTTCAAAGGCTGCGGCGGCATCCGCGATCTGGACCTGAGCCAGTGGAACACCAACTCACTGACGAACATGAAGGAAATGTTCTACTACTGCTCCAAGCTGGAAACCATCGACCTCAGCCACTTCGACCTCTCCAAGGTCACCAATATGTATCAGGCGTTCTATAACTGCACCAGCGCCAATACCGTCGACCTGCGAGTGTCCAAGGTTTGGAAGGCCAGTACGAAGAATTGTCTCAACTATGCCTTCAGCTATGTGAAGGGACATGTCCTCTTGAACCACAATGCCCAGATTACTGGCGAAAGCAAGTATGCCTGCTCAAACTACTCCAATCAATTCTTGATCAGAGACTGTGATTCGGGTACCTACAAGACCGACATGGTGAAGACATTGAAGAACCTTGGGTCCAAGACGTACAAAGCCCTCCCCAATGCTACCCAGGAATGGAAAGATAGAGATGGCAAGATTTGGTGGTACACCATCAATTCAAGAAATGGTGCGTACCAAACGGTATATGAATAATAAAAGAAAGCATCTGTATATGAAATGTAAATCCATATTGTTGAGCGCCCTCTTCCTGACCTGTGGCCTGACGGCCACGGCTCAGGTCGCAGACACCACGGGTATTAATCCTCATACAGCGGTCAAACAGCCACGGGTGTTGCCGCGCCTGACAACTAAAATCCACCTCCAGACACGCGCCTATGGCGACAGCATTGTGCTGCGCTGGGCCACCGAGGACTTCGTGTCCTACAACTATCTGGCCCGCCTCGGCGTCAACGTGCTGCGTGTGCCGCGTGGCATGGTGGGTGACACGTTGGATGTCCCCGAGTTCCGCATCGACACGATGGCCTACGAGCTGCTGCCCCTCACCTTGGAACAGTTCCGCAAGAAGTATGCCCCCACCGACAGCAGCGCCTACATCGCAATGGGGTTGCTCTATGGTGATAAGGAGAACGTACACAAGGCGGGTGAAGGCTTCGCCTCTGAGACGCAGAACCGAAGCGACGATCAGGACATCTCCTACGGCTTCGCCATGTTGGTGGCCGACTGGCGCAAGGACCTGGCCACAGACATGGCTGTGCGCTTCACCGACAAGGATGTGGAACCCGGACGCATCTACGACTACTACGTCCAGCCCACGGTCTGGGAGAATGGCGGTAAGCTCATCTTTGAGCCGGGCGTGGCAGAGGGCGTGGCAAACGTGCCTTACGTGCCCGAACCTTACTTGCCCCACATGAAAGACTCCGTCGCTTCCAATCACTCCGTGCAGTTAGGCTGGTGGGACGGTTTGCACTCCAGCTTTGAGGTGGAACGCCGACAATCGGCGGATCTGAAGGGACAGGCCGTCGACGACACCTGGCAACGCATCACCCGCAAGCCCTACGTGCCGATGGTGCAGCAGCCTGAGGGCGAGGACTACTGCCTTGTGGTCGACTCCGTGCCGCAGTTGGGACTCTGGAACTATCGCATTTTTGGTTACGATCCTTTCGGTGAACTGACGGAACCTGCCGAGCGAAGCATCATGGTCATGGACCTTGACCCGCCGACACCAGCCAACCTGAAGTACATCGTCATCGAGCGTCCCGACGACAACGACCTCATGTCAAAGGTCATCGCACACGTCGTCTGGGAGAAGGACTCCATCGAAGAGGATATGGCTGGCTATCGCATCTTCTACAAGCCGATGCGCGACAACGGCAACGGATGGCAAGCCATGAACTTCGACCTCATCGCACCCCAGGACACGTTGTTCTCCATCGACATGACGGGCAAGCGTACGGGTATGATGTATATCTCGGCCTACGACGAGACAGGCAACGAGTCGAAGTCCTTCATGCAGCAAATCCGTCTGACGGACTATAAGGCTCCGGCCGTACCCGACAACTTCCGTGCCGAAGTGCGGAAGATCGACATCGAGACAGACACGGCTGTGCTGCGTACTAAGTGGGCTTACGTAGACCTCTACTGGCAGCCCAAGGCCGAAGACGATGATATCGACTACTTTGATATTGCCTTTGCCAACGACAGTACCCACGAGTTCCTCGTCCGCAACGAAGGTGGTATCCGCCAGTCTGCCTACACCGACTCCCTCTCGCTGAATGCCAACCAGAAGTATATCTATTACAAGGTGCGTGCGATCGACCAGAGCACGAACATCGGTGATTGGAGCGATTGGATTCAGGTGGAACGTCCACACATGACACCGCCGACGCAGCCTCACTTGGGCGAGTCCAGTCACTCCAATGAGCATGGTATGCACATGGAATGGGTCGTGGGAGCAGATGCCGACATGAAAGAACATGTCCTCTACCGCCGTCTCGGTGAGGATGGCGAGGAAGAGGTGCTTGCCCGCTACGATGCCGACTCGGTGAAAGCTCACAACAACATCATCATCGTCGACGACAATCCGCCCTACGTGCAACGCGGACGCTACTATTACTGGATGTCGAGCGAGAACGCTTCGCCTTTCATCAGCCATAGCATGGCCGTGAGCTGGAAGCATCAGGGACCGCGTTTTATCGCTGTGGATACCAAGCTCGAAGGAACCTTCCGTAGCGACGAGAAAGCCGTCGCCCTAGGATGGGGACTTGATCCCACGTCCCTGCCCGAAGGCGACTGGTATTGGGCCATCTTCCGCAAGGCTCCCGGTTCCGACAAGTTCGTCTACTACATGTCTGCCGAGCAGAATGCCCGCACCTATACCGACCATAGCCTCAGCGCCGGTGAATCGGCATCGTATTATATCCGCCTGCAGTTCGAAGACGGACGGTTCAGTCCCAACTCGAACGAGGTCACCATCACCTATCAGGAACAACCCACAAATCCATGAGCCTCATGAGAAAATTTGCTAAGACACTTCGCCTGCTTTGCTGCACCTCCCTTCTCGTGCAGCTCGCCAGTTGCGGCCTGCTCGACTTCGACGTCGATAGCGACTTCTCGAAGATAGCCGCCGAAATGTCGCTCAACTACGATACCGTCCATGTGCTGGTCGGCGACACCGTGGACCTGCGACCGTCGTTTAAACCAGATACACTGAACCTGCGCGATGTCTATGTGTCAACGTCTGATACAGACGTGGTGGTGGTTGATATGCTGACGGGACGAATTTCTGCCGTCGGCGTGGGATGGGCCAAGCTCTATGTGCAGTCGGTGTCGGCGCGCTTGCAGGACAGCTGCACCGTCCATGTCATGGAGACGTGGGTGGACAAAACGGCCATCTATCCTTACGAAACGGTGTTCTATGCCGAGGTAACCGTCAACGGGAAGTCCCTGACCGAGGCGGACATGGAGAACATCAAGGTGGGTGCCTTCGTGAACGACGAGCTTCGCTGCTTAGGCGAGTTCCTCAATATTCACGGAGTCGGACGAATGGTGTTCCGTGTGGGAGGCGAAGACACCTTTGGCAATATCTATCCGTCTGCGACGCAGGAAGACGAGAACGTCGATGAGGAGGACGAGGACGAATCCATTTTTGGCGACAAGGATGTCTTTGATGATGACGAAGAGGAGGAAGAGGAACAGGAGAACGTGTTCGTTCCCTCGGACAAACCGCTGCCCATCGTCTTCCGCTGCCACGACAGAAAGAGAATGAAGCTCTATGAGTGCGCTGTCAAACCCGTCTTTGATGGCGGAAGGCAAGGTGAGCCGTCGAAACCCTATAAAATAGTATTCAAGTAACTTAAAATATACATCTATGAATAATCATCATCAGAGAGGTTGGGGATGGATCCTCGTTTTATTCGCTATACTCTTGACGGGCTGTACCCTCTCGATGGAGGAATGGCAAGTGGCAGAGGAGGATAAAGGCTTCGACGAACCTGAGACCGTTGAGTATGAATACGGAACCCTCACCTATCAATACAAGGAGGGCGTACGTTCCATCACCGAGAATGTCCAGCAGTATATCATCCGTTACGAGAACCTGCCGGAAGAGCATATCATCCTCTATTTCATGGATAATACGCCCAAGGACTGGGTACCCCAGAAAGGGGATCTCCTGACGTCCATGTGTACGCTTACGCTGCCTTTCGGACTGAACCACCGTGTGACCTCTGTGGTCAAGGCCGATGGCATGTACAAGGTGGAGTGTGAACCTGCCACACGTGATGATATCTTTGAGGATCTTGTTTTTGAATTCGACGCAGATTATCATGTCCCTAACGTTGCTGCCTACGACAGTCTTGCCCTGGACAGCCTTGGCATCGATCCCAACGACCTCATAATGGAGGATTTCTCCATGATGGAGGAACACTATGGCCAAGGGGCCATGACGCGTGCCGGATACCATTCGAGACTTCGTTGGCGTGATACACCTGCGTTCCGGAAACTGCGGGAGGCTGGACTCGTCAGCCTCGGAGGAACACGTGCGGGCGATGATGATGATGATAAACCTAAAACAACAGAAGATGATAAGGACGAGTCTCAGGTATTCTTCCTGAGTAATCTCGGGATTACGGTGAACTTCGGGCAGAATGTCTCGCTCTCCCTGGGCGGATCCATCACCACGCATGAGGTAGAGCATGTGTGGATGCATGAGGACAAGAAGAAGGATTACAGGAAGCAGGTAACAACCACCAGTAACTATACTGATTATGATGTGGACGTCCGCTTGGGAGTCAGTAAGAATTTCGCCAAAGATCCAGAGAAGTGGAATCCCAAGGATCTTCAGGAAATGATGGGGATTCTGAAAGTAGTGAAAGATAATCTTTCGGGCTTGCCGAAAGAGCTGAAGCAACATAAAAAACCTCTTACCTTTGTCAATATCCGTGCCCCGATACCTGGTACGGTGTTCTTCCTCGTTCTCAAATTAGAGGGAGGTGTCACGCTCGAAGGAGGAGCGCATGGCTATTTCGAGGCCACTGTTCATGACCCTGTTACGAAATCAACGTATGTCTACGATAAGGGAAATGAAAGCAGCATACCCCGCAAAAATGCTTCCAAGGATGAAAAGGACAAGAAGGGTATCGTCAAGGCGGGGTACACCGAGTTGAAAGATATGTCGCTGGTGGGCGACATGAAGCTTGAAGTATGGATTAGACCTGCCATTGGTGTTGAGCTGTCTGCAACAGGATTGGGTTGTGACTTGGGTTTCAAGGCATCGGTTGGCGCGAAGGCCAAGGTTGATATCGCATCGTTCACGGGTTCAAAAACGGTGGTGATGCCCTCCACACCGGATGGATTGGAATTCTACCTCTCAGGTGAATTGGCGGCAACTGCATACTGGTCTCCGGCAGGATTCAATCTCTTTGAAGCCAAATATACCTTCTGGAATCCTTATAAGAAATTGGGAGAGATTATCTTTTCGCCCGTCGTCAACAAGGGCAACGTGAATAGTTCCATTAAAGAGCTTGGCGACGACAAACGGAAATTCCACGTGGATTATAGTTTCAGCGAAACCTGGCTTGGTGTCCGGCCCATCAGCAAACATGTTTTCTTACCGCGACTGAGGGTGTATCATGGGGCATTCACGGGGAAGTGCTTAGAGCTCAAGACTGGCGATGGCCTTACAGAACAAGAACTGGCGAAGCGCACCACCTATGAGTTCGACTTTGACGATGATGATCTGTTGAGCAAGGAGGCAACATATATCTGCGTGCCATGTATCTATGACTTCAATGATGACAGGACGTATGAATTCCGGGATGCAGCCAAGGTCTTTGGCGACGGAGGACCCATCATCAAGTTCCTGGATTTCAAACAGCGGTACGGAACTACTGCAAGTATGTATTTGAGTCAAAAGACGGATCTTTTCTTTGATCAGGAAATAGTTGATCAGTATTACAAGGTATTCCGTGATCGATTCGGACTCAAGAAAGGCGATGAGAAGTACGTGAGATTCTTTGAGTTTGGCGCAAAGTACGAGGTCAAGAACATCAATTTGTATAAGAAGTGGGGACTGAAGGTGAAGATATGTGTACATTCTAGTGGCAGGACTCTGATAGAGAAAGATATAGATGTGGTCACCTATGATGAAGACACAGGTTCGGAAAATTCTAAAACTCCTGGTAAGAAAACAGCCGTCATCTCTTTTGTTACCAACTATGACGATGATTTGGATGTGTATCTGACGCCCTATGTCTATGACATAAACGGTGAACGTACAGACTTCCCGACCACAGGACCAAAGTTCCTTGATGGCCATTCATTCTACAAGAAATTCGATTGGTCGGGCGACTGGGGTTCAATGGACCTCTAATCATGAAGGTGTCGGAGGTCTTTTAAGGTTTTGCCTTTAAAGAAGATCTCCGAAGATGAAGTATCAGGCGTCGCAAGCGCCGAGCGGACGATGATTGACGTTTAAATATATTATTCTCAGTGGATAATATTTGACGTCAATCATCGTCAATCTAATTGTGGCGAGTGAAGGTATATACGTGTGCGCAGGAACGTATATACGTGTTTGCATGAACGTGTATACGTGTTTGGGAAAAGGTATATACGTGTGCGGCAGAACCCTTAAGACAGTTTGGCAAAACCCTTAAGAGGGTTGGGCAAAAGGGTTAGGACAGTTGGGCGGAAGGGTTAGGATTCATTTGATTCTCCTTCGCGCGCGTGAAAGTTTTTCTTAAAGCCTACACGGATTTTGGATAAATAGTTGAGAAACAATGAAAAGACGCCATTTAAATACCCTTTAAATACCGATTTAATGGGGTTTAAATAGGGCTAAATAGGCATTTTTAATGAATTTTAATATGGTTTTTCCTGCAAAAATCCTTTATTTTTACACATTAAACATGCTATTTTGACCCTAAAATGGCCTTTTAATACCTAAAAACACCTATATTTTGACTTGAAAAGTGCCTATTTAAACTCCAAAAACGCCTATTTAAGGGGTTTTAGAGGCATTTATTTGCATTTTAACTTACTGAGCATCTGCGAGTAAATCCTTTTTTGTGTACCTGTCGCAGAAAAAAACTCATACGCATGATTGGAACATCCAATCGCTACAGTATTTACAGGAACGTTCGCCGAATTAACAATCTTTAATAGATAGTTGGCGTGAATAGAAGAATTTCTGCCTATCTTTGCACGATTCAAAGCGCCATTTAAATACCAACTACTAAAATATCATTATCATGCGTAACGCTATTATCAATTTCCCCGTCCCGGCCAATGAGCCGGTGAAAGCTTACCTGAAAGGTTCGCCCGAACGTGTCGCCCTGGAAGCAGAGCTTGAACGTCAAAGCAACATCGTCGTAGACATCCCCATCATCATCGGTGGCAAGGAGATTCGCACCGGCAACACCGGTACCGTGACCTGCCCCCACGACCACAAGCATGTGCTGGCTACCTATCACAAAGTCAGCGAGAAAGAGGTGCAGCTGGCCATTGAGACGGCCATGAAGGCATGGCAGGAATGGTCGAAGACGGACTGGACCGTGCGCGCTGGCATCGCCATGAAGATGGCTGAACTGCTGGCCACCAAGTACCGCCCCATCATGAATGCCGCCTGTATGTTGGGCCAGAGCAAGAACATCTATCAGGCAGAAATCGACTCGGCCTGCGAGACCATCGACTTCTTCCGCTACAACGTGCACTACGCCTCCAAAATCTATGCCATGCAGCCCAAGGACGGCGCAGGTAACATCAACCACACCGAGTACCGCCCGTTGGAAGGTTTCGTGCTGGCCGTGACACCATTCAACTTCACCAGCATCGCCTCGAACCTGTGCATGACGCCTGTGTTGATGGGCAATGTGGCCGTGTGGAAACCCTCCACTACCGCCCTGCTCTCGAACTACTACCTGATGCAGCTCTACAAGGAAGCCGGACTGCCCGACGGCGTCATCAACTTCCTGCCCGGCAGCGGTGCCCTCATCGGCAAAGTATGCACGGAAAGCAAGTACTTCGCTGGCATCCACTTCACAGGCAGCACCGCCACCTTCAAGAGCTTATGGGGACAGGCCTGCTCGAACCTCGACCGCTATATCTCCTACCCACGTCTGGTGGGCGAGACGGGTGGCAAGGACTTCATCTTCGTACATCCCTCTGCCGATGCAAAGGCTGTGGCTACGGCTGCCTTCTGCGGCGCCTTTGAGTTCCAGGGACAGAAGTGCTCTGCGGCTTCCCGCATGTATATCCCGAAGAGCCTCTGGCCCGGTGTCCTCGAAGACATCAAGCGCATGGCTGCGGAAATCAAGATGGGCGACGTCCGCGATCCGATGAACTTCGTCAACGCCGTCATCGACGAAGCCAGCTTTGACAAGTGCAAGAGCTACATCGACTTCGCCCTCGCTGCTGACGATGCCAAGGTGGTGCTCGGCGGCAAGTGCGACAAGACGGTGGGCTGGTTCGTAGAGCCGACAGTCATCGAGACCAGCAACCCGCGCTTCAAGTCGATGGAAGAGGAGATCTTCGGTCCCATCATCACCGTCTATCCCTACGACGACGACAAGGTGGACGAGACGGCTGCGCTCTGCGACGAGACCTCACCATACGGACTGACCGGTGCCGTCTTCGGTCGTGACCGCCTGGCCGTGGAGAAGATTGCCGACAAGCTGGCATACGCTGCCGGCAACTTCTATATCAACGACAAGCCCACAGGCGCCGTTGTCGGTATGCAACCCTTCGGAGGAGCACGTGCCAGCGGCACCAACGACAAGGCTGGTGGCGAATTCAACCTCATCCGTTGGATTATCCCAAGAGTCATCAAGGAAACGCTGGTCAGTCCTACGGATTACAGATATACTTACATGAAATGATAAAAAAACCATCAAGCCCACCCCCGACCCCTCCCTGGGGAGGGGAGAGGAGTGGGCAATTTGTTGACTATAAAGCTATGAAAACCGAAACATTTACAAGATGGCTGTGGATCATCATATTCACAGCATTACCGACATTCGTAAGTGCCATGCCAGAGGGTAGTGGTGAAATAGGTGCAGTCAGTATCAAATGCATGTCACAGATCAAGTCGAACTTTATGCCTTATGAATATGAGTATCCGCATGAATCTCATTACGGGAAATTCGGAATCTCAAATGCTGGGCCAATGATAGTGGATGTTGAAACATCAGACAATCAGGTTAGTTTGACTCTGAGAAATGTAACATATTATGACTATGACTCCTATTTGAATGCAATCGGAAACATTTCCTATGCAAATATTCCTGTTGAAGCAGATGGAACCATTGTTACTCAAGATGCTTATCCTGCTTTTTCCCCTGGCGATCTTGAAGGTGTCACCTATTGGGAAGGGGTGAGGGAATATGGTGCATATCCGTCTGAGATCAATGGCTTCTGGAAAGACGGATTATTGAACGTGGTCATCAAAATATGGGTCACTTGCACATATAATGGCGAAAGCGGTGAGATGTTCCATCAGATTACCCTTTCCGAGATGCCGTCTGAATATCAATATAGTCGCGGTGTGACGGCTGGGAACTATGGCACAATAGTACTTCCTTTTAAGCCCGAACGCATATCGGGCATCGCTCAACTTTATTCTCTTGCAGGAAAAAAGCTGGATAGCAATGGAAAAATAGAAGGTTTTGTTTTGCAACCGGAAACGGAGTGGGAGGCTGGTGTGCCTTACATATTCTTTTCAAATGACGATGAAATCACAGCATGGGCATCAGGTGATGCAGAGTATGCAGGGAGACCATTGAATAAACATTATGATGAGAAATGGAGGGTAAATACATTTTCCAATAATGCCTTACAGGGAACTTACGAAAAGAGTACGACTTACGACATCGGCTACATATCGTTTATCGATGACGGTTGTGGCTACTATGAGGAATGGGTGACTTATCCGGTTTATCTGTTAAGCAACAATCAGTTTGTCCGGGCAGGTGCACGTAGCTATGTTGACTCCAACAGAGCGTACATCATATCGTCCAGGGTGCCGGAATTTACAGAGAGCAACGATGCAAAGTACGTATTTTTCAATGTGGATAGTACGACGGATATCACAGACGCGCGGAATCACTCTATCAGCAATGATAGAATCTACAATCTTGCGGGTCAAAGACTTCCTTCACCTCAAAAAGGTGTTAACATTGTGAATGGTAAAAAAGTCATCATTAAATAGCAGACAAAATGAAAAAGATATATCATCAACCGATGTTGAATACATTCCGTCTAGAAGCAATTAGTTACTGTATATTGAGTCAATATCATCCTACTATTCCAGCAAACAACAATCCGCAGACAGATGTTGTTGCCGATACGAAAGTTGTGAACGATTGGAATATTTGGGAAGACTTTAATGAAGAAGAGTAAATCCTATGTTTTTTCAGAATAGCATGAAGATTAAGTCCCTTTTGTTTGTCCTTACATTATTGATAACATCCTGCTCCCCCTCTATCCAGAGAGGGGAGGGGGATAGGCTTTCATTTGATGTCCCTGAATGCGTCGTCAGCAGCGTCCCCGACTCCCTTGGGTTGGACTCCTTCTACGTGAAGTACGTGGATGTGAACGGCCTGCCGCTGGTATCCTCGTGGCGTGTGCCTGACTCGGCTTTTGTGGCAGCACACCGGACACTCTATGCGATGACGTGTATGCTGAAGCCTGCTGTATTGGATTCCATGATCAAAGCCCATGCCCGCGTGGCCATCATGGCACGCTACGAAGGCACAACCGACCTGCCTGAGCACCATTACCTCATCAACGACACCGCCCTGAATTGGGACCTGCGTGCCAGAGGCTTAGGCGGAACGGTAGAAGAACCCCTGACGAGCTGTGCCGAAGAGAACGTGCTGGGATACCAGATTGACAAATATCACGCCGAAGACATCCTCATCCACGAGTTCGCACATGCCATCCATTGCATCGGACTCATGCTCGCTGAGCCAGACTTCGACAGCCGCCTGAAACAACTCTATGAAAACGCCAAGACCAGCGGCATCCTTGACGGCACCTATCGCATCACCGACCACATGGAATACTTTGCCGAGGCCGTACAAGACTGGTTCAACGTCAATGCCGAGATGCCACACCCCGACGGCAAGCACAACTGGTGCAACACCCGCGAGGAACTGAAGGTCTATGACCCCGACCTCTACGCCCTCCTTGCCGAGCACTTCCCCGAAACTGACTACCCCATCAGCAAGCACAAGAAAGTCAACGAATGCCATAAGCCGTGAAAACGTCCCTCTTCCTCCTTGCCCTCCTCTTCTGCTTAGGCAGCAACACCGCCGAAGCCCAATCGTTCGGACTCCCCGTCACATGGGACCGTCACAGTCTCCTCATCGACGGACATCGTGTGTGTCCTGTCATGGGCGAGATTCACTACAGCCGTGTGCCTGCCGATGAGTGGCCTGTAGAAGTGAGGAAGATGCGCGAGGGCGGCGTGACCCTCATCGCCACTTACGTCTTCTGGAACCATATCGAGGAACTGGAGAACCAATTCGACTGGAGCGGTCAGCGCGACCTGCGCCGTTTCCTCGAGGTGTGTAAGGAAGAGGGGATGCCCGTGGTGCTGCGCATGGGACCGTGGTGCCACGGCGAGGTGCGCAATGGCGGTCTGCCCGAATGGCTGTTCGAGCAACCAGTCCCGCTTAAGATGCGCTCCGAGGACCCGCGTTTCCTCGCCTACGTCACCCGTCTCTATCGGCAGATCTTCACGCAGGTGCAGGGTTTGCAGTGGAAGGACGGCGGCCCCGTCATCGCAGCACAGTTCGACAACGAATACCGCGGCCCTGCCTCCTATCTGCTGGCGCTGAAGCGCATCGCCCTCAGCATCGGGTTCGACCTCCCTTTCTATACCCGCACGGGTTGGCCCGAACTCTCGACACCCATGCCCTTCGGCGAGATGCTGCCCCTCTACGGCGACTATGCCGACGGCTTCTGGGACAAGAGCACCCGCGAAGGGGTCGGCAGCTACTACAAGGCTTTCAACTTCAAAGGACAAGTGAAGCCCGCCACCAACATGGGAGCACCAGACCAAGCATCGGATTCTCCCCTCGCCCTCCCTCACAGGGAGGGAGCTGTTACCCTTGCAGACAACAGCCTTTCATCCACTCCGACACATTCTGCCCCCTCCCTGCAAGGGAGGGCGGGGGGTGGGTCTCCCTCCTACCCCTACTTCACCTGCGAGCTCGGCGGAGGCATGGCGACCGCTTACCACCGTCGTCCTTACGTCTATCCCGAGGATGCCTACGCCATGGCGCTCGTGAAGCTCGGAAGCGGCAGTAACCTCCTTGGCTACTACATGTACCACGGCGGCACCAACCCCGAAGGCAAGCGGCACACCCTGAATGAATGCCAGACGTCGCCCTTCACCGCCAACAACGACCTTCCCGTCTGCACCTACGACTTCCAGGCGCCTCTCGGAGAGTTCGGGCAGACCTATCCGCACTACTACCGCCTGCGTCCCCTGCACCTCTTCATGCACGACTTCGGCGAACGCCTCGCAGCGATGGAAGCGCAGTTCCCCATGCCGCAGGACCTGAAGCAGGGCGACGACACCCACCTGCGCTGGTCTCTCCGCACCGACGGACACAGCGCCTTCCTCTTCATCAACAACTACGAACGCTTCGCCGACCTCTCGCCGAAGACCGCCACCGGCCTCGAAGCCTGCGGCGTGCGCTTCCCTAAGGTCACCATACCCGCAGGCACGTCGGCCATCTTCCCCGTGAACGTCGAGGGCATCCGTTACGCCACCGCACAGCTCGTGGCCTGCCGCGACGGCAAGCTCTACCTCATGCAGATTCCCGGCATACCCGCCACCATCGCCCTCCAGAGCGGCAAGACACTGAAGAACGCGAAGCCGCGCGGCCTCGCCAAGCCCCTATACGATAACATCTACCTCCTCTCCCAAGCCGAAGCCGAGCGCCTCTTCCTTTCCCAAAATCATAGTATGGCTGGCGTTTCCCCTGCTAGCCAAAATACGTTGATGTCCTCGAAAAAAGGCGATTGTGTTAGTGTGGCTGGCGGTTTTTCCGCCAGCACCTCCCTCCCCTTCTCCAAAATCCAGGCACCCGGTCCCCTCCGCGCCATCACCAAAGGCCGTGCCAAGGTCGCAGCAGCCCCCACAGAGGAAGACTGGCAGCACGCCGCCGTGTATAGGCTCTCTCTGCCGACGGATTCTTCATCCTTCACTCCTGATTCTTCATCCTTCATTCTTCATTCTTCATTCCTGCGCATCTCCTACCGTGGCGACTGTGCCCGCCTCTATGCCAATGGTCGCCTCATTGCCGATAACTTCTACTATGGACGTCCCTTCCTCTTCGGCCTATGGCGACTGCCCGCAGGCACCGCCGACCTGGAACTGCGCATCCTGCCCCTCCAGCCCGACGCACCCATCTACATGCCCCGCGAGGCTGACAGCACCCCAGGCGAAGAAGTCATCAAAGTAGAAGTCGTGAAAGAGTGAAAAGTGAAAACTTTCACTTTTCACTCTTTCATTTTTCATTAAGATAGCTCACCTTAAACTCCCCGCCTAACCTTTTCACCTCATTCCTCTTCCTCTGTCGGGGCAAATTCCTAAGCCTATCCCCTGACTCCTCTAAGCCTTTCTCCATATTTTGTCGGAGCTGAAAGCCAACTATTCCCGTCCCTTTCTGCGTATTGAGTAGAAGCTGCCCCCCCTTTTCCCGTCCCTTCCATCACCTTTCTTGGTGCTCATTGCATCCCGACATGCATTTTTCTCCCTTTTCTTTCCTCCCCTTCCCCAACTTTTCGCTATCTTTGTCGCGGAATTAAGATAAACAGATATGAAAGAGTACCCACATTTGGAAGATGAGGCTCCGCAGGTTCAAGAGTCTGTAGCGGCTTATGCTTCTTCTACTTCTACCGTCTTCAATCCATCTCAACAACTATTGCTGAGAATGTTTGCATACGACAGTTCCGAAGAGGGGCTCAAAGACTTGCAACACGTATTGACAACGCATTATAGGGATCTTGCCGACAAGGCTCTTAATGAGCTTTGGGATAGCGGACAACTCGACCAAAGCAGGCTATCAGAACTACGCGGTATGCACATTCGTGATATCTTGAAGAACTGAGCATGAGGAAGATCGTTCTTGATACCAATTCTCTTGTCCAATGCATTTCTCCTAAGAGTTTCTATCCATTTTGCCTAACATTATTTATCGTCTCTCTTTATCCTCAGCCCTCCGCTCAGAGGGCTTTCTTCTTTGGTAAAACGTGGCAGGAGGCACCTGTCCCCACATTTTTTCTCCCTTTTCTTGCTTCCCTTCCCCAACTTTTCGCTATCTTTGTCGCGGATTAGGGCGTGAAGTGCCCCTTTCCAAGACATATCGGTAAAGCATTCGCTATTATTTCGCGTTCAGCCAAAAGCGTAGGAAACTTATTGGGAATAACAACGCAACGAGATAATACGTGATAGAGGTGTTCGTAAGGGGCATCTCTCCACCTAAATAAATAGCAATGCATACACGCTTCGGCGTGTTGCATTCCTTGTTTAGGTGGATGAGGTTCCCTTCCTACGCTACCTCAAAGCTGAACGCAAATAAGGTGCATCACGCCTTTTTTGCGTCTTGGCGTGATTGATAGTTGAGTGCCAATGAACTAACTATCAATCACGCATCATGGCAAATAAGAATCTGAATGCCGCCAAGACGGCAAAGAAGGATGAGTTCTACACGCAGCTGACCGACATCGAACGTGAGCTGCAGCACTACTGGCCGCACTTCCGTGACAAGGTGGTGCTCTGCAACTGCGACGACCCTTACGAGAGTAACTTCTTCAAGTATTTCGCCCTGCGCTTCAACCAGCTGGGCCTGAAGAAGCTCATCTGCACGTGCTACAATGGCTCGCCCGTGCAAGGCAATGAGCTGATGCTGGACTTCGGCGACTTCACGGAAGAGCCGAAGAAGATTGCCTTCAAGGTGGAAATCACGGAGGTCAAGGACATGAACGGCGACGGAGCTGTTGATCTCTCGGACGTGCAGTACCTCCTGCAGAACGACAAGAACGTGCTGGGCATCCTGAAGACAGGCGACTTCCGCGACCCAGAATGCATAGAGTTACTGAAGGAAGCCGACATCGTAGTCACCAACCCTCCCTTCTCGCTGTTCCGCGAGTATATCGGACAGCTGATGGAGTACGGGAAGAAGTTTTTGATTGTGGGAAATCAAGGTGCAATTATTTATAAAGAGATATTCCCACATGTGATTGAAAATAGGATTTGGTTAGGCTATGGATTTAAGGGAGGTGCAACACATTTTGTTTCACCTTATGAAGATATTGCAACAGCAACAGATCATAAAGAAGGCATGATTAGAGTTTCAGGTGTCCATTGGTTTACGAATCTCGATATTCCTAAACGTAATGAGTTTATAGACCTAGTTTGCAGGTATTCTCCTGAGGAATATCCTATGTATGATAATTACAATGCAATAAATGTTAATAAGACTCAAGACATACCCTGTAATTATGAAGGACTAATGGGAGTGCCTATTACGTTCCTTGATAAATATAATCCTAATCAATTCGAGATTATTTGGCAGGCCAGTGGAAACACCCGTGCATCTGCCCCAAGTTATGTTCTAAAAGAGGTTGGATATAAGCCTCATCCTGAGGATAGGGGCGGTTGCGGTGTTGTCAACGGGAAAAGACAATATAGCCGCATCCTCATCCGCAACAAGCATCCCCAACCCTCCAACAATAGTATTCACGAAGATTGACGTTAGGATTCATGTAGATTGACGTCTTATCTCAGCTCTATTTGTCGTCAATCCTCGTCAATCTAAGCGTCAATCAGATTAAAATCTATTCTGGTTATGATGACAATCAAGCAAACAGAGATAACCGTGGGCGAGATTACCCGTGGTTATGTGAACAACGACGAGCAAGGTGTCCGCGGCTATGACGGACAACTGGATATCCGTCCGCCTTACCAACGCGAGTTCATCTACAACGAGAAGGAACAGCAGGCCGTCATCACGACCGTGCTGAACGGCTACCCGCTGAACGTGATGTACTGGGTGCGGCGCAGCGACGATGCCGACTGTCCCTACGAAGTGATGGACGGTCAGCAGCGCACGCTCTCGCTCTGCGAATACGTGGCCGGCAAGTTCGCCTACGACTTCAAGAACTTCTTCAACCAACCCGTCGACATCCAGCAGCGCATCCTCGACTACCGGCTGACCATCTACGTCTGCGAGGGCGAGCCATCGGAGAAGCTGGAGTGGTTCCGGACCATCAACATCGCCGGCAAACCCTTGAACGAACAGGAAATCAACAACGCCGTCTATGCAGGTCCCTTCGTAAGCGATGCCAAACGTCATTTCTCGAAGTCCAACTGCGGAGCCTATCGCCTGGGCAAGGACCTCGTCAACGGAACGCCTATCCGTCAGGACTTCCTGCGGAAGGCCCTGGAATGGATGGCCGACCATGAGACACGTCAGGGCAAGCGGCAGACCATTGTCGGCTACATGGCAGCCCACCAGCACGACCCGAATGCCAACAACCTTTGGTCGTACTTCCAGACGGTTCTGAACTGGGCCGTCACGAACTTCGACATGAAGCGCTTCAAGAAGATCATGAAAGGCTTGGACTGGGCGCAGCTCTATGATGACTTCGGCAGCGAGACGCTGGACACCGTAGCCCTGGGCAAGCGTATCTCAGCACTGATGCGAGACACAAATGAGATTGGTAAGCAGTCAGGCATCATCCCCTACGTGCTGACAGGCGACGAGCATTACCTCGACCTCCGTGCCTTCCCCGAAGACATCAAGTTAGCCGTTTGGGAACAGCAGCACCACATCTGTCCCCTCTGCGGCAAAGAGTACGACCTAGAGTTCATGGAGGGCGACCACATCACCCCTTGGCGCGACGGCGGCCGCACCGTCATCGAGAACTGCCAGATGCTGTGCAGGGAATGCAACAGAAGGAAAGGAGCAAAATAAAAAACAATTAAGGAAGATTGCCACAAGGCTTGCACCGGGTGCTTCCTTGTGGCAATCATTGTCTTAAATCGGTTCCACGTCTTCAAGCTCATCAATTAGTTCTATCAGTGGCTTGCCATCAATTGTGAACTGTTCAATAAGCTCATTAGCACTAGGGAATATCTGATACTCTTTTGTGAAATGCTCATCACAAACAGAAGCATGGCCTTCATGGCGAAGCAGATAGTAAGTTTTTCCCTTATATACAAATTGTGCATCATAATTCTGAACTGCATAATCATAAAAGAGGACTTCTTCTGCAGCATTCTTGTAGCCATAGTATTCATCTCCATATTTTTCATAATTTGGAGGATACTTGGCATTTTCCCTAAAGCCAGCCAAATTGATGCAAACATCATTAGGATTGTCCATAAGTAATCTATTTAAAGTTGCGAACTGTGTTTAATAAATCTAGTTGAACTTGGATAAGAGGATGAGCGTCCTCTTCCTGACCACCATTTTTCCAATAGTGAAAGTGAGGCTTCAGACCATAATGATCATCAGTGTGTATTTCCCAAATCTTCTTCCCGTTAGAGTCATATTGTGCAATGCACTTAACATCGCTGCCATTCTTCTTAAAGATAGCATATATTCTATTCGGTGTATGACTCTCTTCTGGAAGTTTTAGCGGAGCTTTGGGATTTTTCATTTGAAGAATTTTTATGTTCTCTCCTATACTACCAATAGTCTTCCAATGACGGTTTTCTTCCTTGTTGGTCGCACCCTTTGCGAAACTACCGTTTGCTCCCATGACGCATCCTGTTTAAGTGTTCATTTGTGTAATACAAACTGATCTCTGTATATTCACCTGGCATGATGTCGCCATAGCGCAGGATTAAAGAGGGTTCAAGGATGCGGATTGCTTCCTCGTAACCTTTCATCCACAGATACTTGGAAGCATCACATCCGATGATGCCTGTGCAATTGATGGCAATCATGGTGTGATGAGGGACGGCGGCAAAGCTATAAGAGTAGCTATCAGGTGTGGACCAGGTAACGTTATAGATTACAGGCACACCGTTGGCTTGCCAATAGGCAGCCAATTCGCGATTTCTATAGGCATTATGCCTACGTGTTTCGGCTGGCATGTTCGCCATCTGAGAGAAATCCGTAGAGAGTACTGATGGAAAGCTTTGAATGACTGACAGATATTTCGCAGGTTGACGATAGTACTTTTCGAATAGCGCGTCGTCAACATAGAAACATGGCGTACAAGTGTAATCCTTTCCTGCAACCGCTACATTAATGGGCACTATTCGTGTGGGGACGTCTATCTTGTACTCCTTTATTAATGGCATACCGGATACGGGGTCAATCGAAATATTGCCAAACTCACTTAGATGGTATTGCTCGGCAATGGTTGGATGATGTCGTTTCTTAACATCAATCCGTTTTGGGCGGTGAGGCAGTTTGTTATCTGTTGGTACTGCTTCACCAAATAAGTCTTTGTTAAAATTGGATGTCATAAACACTAATTTATGTTAAACATACATGGTTGATAATCTCCATTCCCTTAATGTTTGTTTTAAGGGAAGCGATTTTATGGATATCCGTTTGCATAAACAAAGACTATTTTGGAACTTTGCAGGGCCGCTTCGGATTCCAAGCTATGGTGGGACTCCTGATTTTTCCATCGTAGCTGAATCAGTGCTCCGCCCCCTCCGTCCGTCAACGTCGGGGGCTTTTTTCGTCCCTTTGATGTATCACTGTCTCATAGGCATCCTCCTTTCTTCTCTATCTCAGCTGTCCACGCTTGAAGTCGTTTATCCCTCTCGTCCTTGGGCAGCCGAGGGTTTGTCTGATATAACAATTCTATTCTCTCAATAGCAACTTGATACGAGATGATGCCGTTGTCAACTAGACGGTCAAAGACATGAAGGATTCCATGAACCTCAATGCCATCGAAGGCTGTAACAGTTTTTAGCTTGCGGTCACCAGTGAGCAGCATGTAGTTGTTAGCCTTGGCGTAGTACCACACCGAGCAATCTGTGAACGATAGATTAGTTTGATTCTCGTATTGCTGAAACAGACGACCAATCTCTGCTATTTCTTTGGACTCAAGATTTGGAATGTGGAGCTTGCCTGATTCCAAATATGGGGTGACCTTTGCCTGCTGTTCTTCGCGCAGCAGTTCCAGCATCACAAAACGAGTGGTGTGCACTTCCCATGGGATGGAGAAGAACTCCTCCAAAAGGCCGACATTGAACAGGTCAATGAATATATTTGTGTCGTTAACAACAATCTTCTCCATCAGATGACATTCAAATGCTTACGGACTGTGGTAACCGAACTATGTAGAAGGTTGGCAGCCTTGGACGTACTGATTAAGTCCTTGGCCGCTGCAGCATACACCATTGTCTCAAACTTCTTGGAGAAAGCTTCCTGAAAGAAGGAGTCTTCAACGAACTTTTTCCATGAGTCATTTTTTCTCTTCAGAATACAGTAGGACTTGTATTTACTATCATTGATGATTCCATTATCATGCAAGCTGTGCATGATGGCATCAAATGAAATGCCATAGACCATCTGCAGCTGGCGAACCTCAGAGGTAGAAATCCGTTCGCCCGGCGTGAAAATGTTCTTGAGGACTCTGGACGGCAGAAGCATCTCACTCGCAAAAGCATCGCAGAGCTTTTCCTTCTCTCGCAACGTCAGCGAGGGTGAGAAACGTTTGTCAAAGAGCAAGTGTCCGAGCTCATGCAATGCAGTGAAGCGGCGGCGCTCCACATGTTCCTGCCTCTTGTTGAGAACAACGATATAGTCCTTACCGTTGACAATGCCGCTGACACCGTCGAAACCCTTAGGGGCATCAGTACAAATGACCTTGACACCATGAGCTTCAAGGACATCCTGTACATTGCCAATGGCATCGAATCCCAAATCCCAGTCCTCTCTTAAACGATTGGCCAGCGCACGCATCTGGTCGGGACGGGACAAGGGCTCTCCTTCCATTCTTGGGGCGGGTCCCTTGTCCTTACCCAAGATCTCTTCTACTTCCAGATATCGCTCCACCTCATCTTGAATTTGAACCTTTAGCGCTTTGACATCCTTTGCGCTGGTGTCTGACTTCTTCCGGAAGGAAACCTGAAACTCATTCAAATCAAAAGTGAAAGGACGATAGAAATAGTCTGGCTCCACACCTAAAGCGACACATAATGCGCATAGGACATCATCGCTGGGCATCATTTGCCCCGACTCGTATTTAGAGATTGCCTGCTTGGAAACAAGGCCGCCAATTTTAGACACCAATTGATCCATGGATAATTGTTTCAATATCCTTGCTTGCTTTAGTCGCTGAGCGAAAACATTTAATACATTTGGCATGACACTATTCTTATCTTATACGTTCTCTTGAATTTGTTGACAAAAGTACAAATTTTATAATTATGTCAATATGGAAATAGATAACTTCTTTCATAGGAATGGGATATTTAACATTTATTTATACATTATGTAAACTACAGCCTCGAATGAGGGTGATGCCTCGGTCGGAAGGAAGAAGAACAGGGATGAAGAGGTCGGGTGAGACATTTCTGGCCGTAAAATTTGGTGCGATGGACATTGACGCGTATCTTTGTAGCCAAAATTAGCGCGTTATGATGAACAAGCATCTTCTTTTCAGCCTTCTTTTCTTGTGTGGCAGCGCCTTCTGCACGGCAGCGGCACAGGACGTTATCGATCTCTCTGGCACGTGGCACCTCGCCTCGCGACTGGATGCGTCGCAGGTACAGCTTCCCGGTTCACTGCTCACCAACGGCCTTGGCGATGAGGTGACGGTGGACACCCGCTGGACGGGGTCGCTCTACGACAGCAGTTTCTTCTTTAATCCTTTCATGGAGCCTTACCGCCGTGCAGGACAGATGAAGTTCCCCTTCTTCCTCACGCCGCAGAAGCATTTCACGGGCGAGGCTACCTACAGCCGCACGGTGCGCATTCCCAAAGGATGGAAGAGGCAGCGTGTCACCCTCTTCCTCGAACGGCCGCATATAGAGACGACAGTCGTGGTGAACGGACAAGAGGTGGGACATCAGATGTCCCTCTCCGTGCCGCATCAGTACGACCTCACCCCTTACCTGCGCTTTGGTCGAGACAACGATCTCTCCATCCGCATCTACAATGGCATCGAGAACGTCTGCGTCGGACAGGACAGCCATAGCGTCACCGACCAGACGCAGGGCAACTGGAACGGCATCGCTGGACGTATCGAACTACGTTGCGAACCGCTTATCTGGCGCCGACGTGTCGTGACTGACATTGCCACCCAAACTGCACACATCACCCTCAACGAACGGACTTTCGACGTTCACATCCCCGACGCTCAGCCGTGGAGCGAGACATCGCCGAAGCTCTATACGGCGACCATCGACTACGAGGGTGTGCCCGTGCGTGTATCCTTCGGTTTCCGCGAGGTGGCCGTGAGCGGGCGTGACATCCTGCTGAACGGGAAGCGCATCCATCTCCGAGGCACGGTGGGAAACTGTTGCTTCCCCGAGACGGGCTTCCCGCCGACGGACACTGCCTCGTGGGAACGTATATTCCGGAAGTGCAAGGCTTTTGGCCTCAACCACATCCGCTTCCACAGCTACTGCCCGCCCGAAGCGGCTTTTGTGGCTGCCGACCGTCTGGGATTCTACCTGCAGCCTGAGGGACCCTCGTGGCCTAATCACGGTGTGAAGTTAGGTAACGGAATGCCCATCGACAAATATCTCGCGGACGAGTGCCGTGCCATCCTCGACACCTATGGTCATCATCCCTCATTCATCATGCTGGCAGCGGGCAACGAGCCTGCAGGCAAGTGGGTGGAATGGGGCGTAGGGTTCGTACGGGACATGAAAGCATACGACCCCTCGCGCATCTACACCGTGGCCAGTGTCGGCGGCGGATGGGAGTGGGACTACGGCTCGGAATACCACGTCAAGGGCGGAGCCCGCGGGCTGGAATGGAACCGGCGCCAGCCGAGCAGCGACGATGATTTCGCAGAACAGATAGCGAAGCCGAGGAACTATAAGGAAGGAGCATACCCCCAGCCTGGTCCTGGTGTCCTTATCTCCCACGAACAGGGGCAGTGGTGTGCTTTCCCCGATTTCAAAGAGATTCCGCAATACACCGGCGCCTACAAGGCTCGTAACTTCGAGATCTTCCGCGACCTGCTGGCGGCACATGGCATGGCGGCACAGGCAGAGAAGTTCCTCATGGCCAGCGGACGGCTGCAGACGCTGGCATATAAGTACGAGATAGAGCGCCACCTGCGCACGCCCGACTATGCCGGCTTCCAGCTGCTGGGACTGAATGACTACAGCGGACAGGGAACGGCACTCGTGGGCGTACTCAACGTGCATTGGCGCGAGAAAGGTTACTGCACCGCAGCGGACTGGCGTGAGTTCTGCAGCGACATCGTGCCGCTGGCAAGCCTGCCGCGTTTCACCTATTCGACGTCGGACACCCTCCGTGCGCATACCTTATTATATAATATGAGCGACAGGGAGGTCTCGCGTCTGCGGTATTCCATCGCCGACGGTCAACGGATATTGAAAGAGGGCGTATGTGCCGTGGGAGAGGACATCGTCTATCAGCTCTCCACGATAGAGAAGGCCTGCAAGCTCACACTGACCCTCACGGCGGATGCCGGACACCAGAACCACTGGAACGTATGGGTGTACCCTGAAGGAGTGAAAAGTGAAAGAGTGAAAAGTGAACAATATATGACTTCCTCGCTGGATTCCGCACTGACAGCGCTGGCTGCAGGGCGTGATGTCCTCTTGCTTGCCGGAGGTCAGATCAAGTATGGTAACGACGTCGTGCACAGGTTCCTGCCCGTCTTCTGGAACACGTCATGGTTCAAGATGAAACCGCCTCACACCACAGGAGCCTTCATCCAGGCAGGGCATCCCATCTTCCGGGACTTCCCCACAGACGACTGGCAGGACTTGCAGTGGTGGGAGCTTACCAACCGTGCCCAGTGCATCAACCTCGCCGAGTTCCCAAGCGACTATCAGCCCATCGTGCAACCTATCGACACGTGGCACCTCTCCCGCAAACTCGGTATGCTCGTCGAGGCGCGTGTGGGCAAGGGACGTCTCATCCTCACCACCTTCGACCTCTCCACCGCCCTCGACCGCCGCATCGTGGCACGACAACTGCGCCAGAGCATCCTCAGCTATATGGCCTCAGATGACTTCCACCCCACCCTCACACTGACACCAGAAGTGCTGCACCATCTCTTCGAGCGCGAGGCACCAGCGGTGGATATGTTCACCAAAGAATCGCCCGACGAGCTGAAACCCAAATTTCAGAACTGACTCACCCTGACAGAGTACTGTCATGGAATTGTTCGTGGACATTCAATTATTGGTGTCCGGTAAAAACGGCCTAATATAAGAATGGGATATATACACCAAGCCCCCTTGCATGGCGGAGAGCCAACTGCAAGGGGGCTTGGTGTGAGAAGGAATTACAGATGGTGCTTAGTCGTAGATGTCGTATGCCGCCCATCCGCTTGGGATGCCGTCTGTGCCTGTTGGCCAGGTGGTGACACCCTTGCTGTAGAAGAAGGAGCCATTGGAAGCCACTCCGTTGAGCCATTCGTCCGTGTAGCTGGAGGAAGGATTATGAAGCATCGATTTCACCGTTGTCAGGGCCGAGCAACTCCTATACATATTCTTATAGCAGTCGGTGGCGCCGGCAGTAGCAGGCAGCAACGGAGCACTGACAAGGTTCTGGCATCCTTGGAACATGCTCTCGTAGCAGCTTGTCACCAATGTGGTGGCAGGCATCACCAGACCATCGATGCTTTCCAACGTCCTGTTCGCGTCTGTTCCGAACTGAGGATTATAGAACAGCGAACAGAAGGTGAAGGTGGAACCATCCTGGAATGCTGTCTTGCCCTTGAAGTCAGTGCCCCAGGTCAGCGACATGATGTTACCGGACAACTCATAGCTACCTGTCGTCCTGAAATAGTTGTAATAATACGTAAGGCCTGATTTAATACAGTAGGTAGCATTGGTACCTCTGACATATATCTTATCCCCCTTAGAAACGGCAGCTATCTTTGTGCCTTCATTGAGGTTTGTCAGGCTTTCGCCAGCACCATCATACGACGACGTAACGCTCTGCCAACTACTTTCATCGGCGGGTGTCTTCGTCCACTGAATCGTCCTACTGGTTTGTATGGCTTGTGCATCAGCCCAATACAAACCTCCGGCCTCCAAGAATGTAAAGGTGAGGTATTGCTCTGCGGGATCTTCTTCTTCAGAAGCGGAATCAATCTCGCCGTCCCACAACACGGGTTTCACGCTGAGACATTCGCACATGTCACCACGGATGAAGTTGTGGGTATCGATGAGGGGGTAGAAGTAGAGATGGAGCTGCCAGTTCTCATCGTCGGTGAAGGGCGTGGCAGTGTGGTAGAATCCGTTGGCAGCATTCGAAGTCCAAGGTTGGTGTAGGCCTCGTGAGTGGAGGTCGTAGCCACTAGAGGTAGTACGTATGCCAGAAGCATGGAACTGAAGCGTCTTTCCACTACCCTCGTCAGTGTTGGCCGTATAGGTACAGATAATGCCGCGCTGCAAAATTTGAGCATCGGTCTGGGTAGAGGCGGATATTTCTCCAAAGCCGGCCCGGCGTAGGTGCGTGAGGTATTTCGACGGTGGCACGCAGTAGCCCACGGGCGACGGGTCGTAGATGGTCTTGCCTTGGAAGAGCCAGGTGCCGCCGTTGGTGATGTAGTACTTCTGCAGTCTGGCAGCCCAAAGGTTCGACGGTGTCTGCGCACCGTAGTTGTAGAGGTCGCCATCGCTCTGTCCGTAGATGGTGTTCGGCGTGCGTATCATGTTGCCCACGGTTGTGGTCTGGCCTAAGACGAAGAGCGAGGCTCTTGCTCCGCCTTCCATGTTGTTCCTAAAGTCTCGGTAACCTTTCGGCCCGCGTGGTGCGCCTTGGTTGGTTTGCATGTCGGCAGGATCGACGTTACCTCGCACGGGATCTTTACGTCCCCACTGGTAGAGCACGTTGGTAAAGTAGGTGGTGAAGGCACGTCGCTTCAGCTGCTCGGCATCGATGGTAATGATGTTCCCAGACTCCTTCTGCTTCAACCGTGCATGGCCGGTGCGTGTCTGTTCGGGGACATCGACACCGCCCGGCACCCATCCGATGTTGGTGTTGGCGTATGTCACTTCGTTACCTTCGAGGTTGAGCGTAGTGTTGTCCTTGATGAACCAGTCAGGATCGACCATCCATATATGCCAGCTCCACACGATATTGTCGCCCACGGGCTTTGCGTTGCGCACGCCGATGACGGCATTGCCGTAGTTGAAGTCATCGGGCTTCACCTCGAACTTAATATAATTCGCACCTTCATATTTCGACGGGGTGTTATAGCCGTCGTCGTCATAGACGCCAGTGTCGATGTCGGGTATCACCTTGATGACCGTGCCATCATTGCGCTCGGCTCTTTCGGCGTCCGTCTCTATATATCCGGCCGGATGGTTATTGTCAGACCCCATCGATGCGCGGAGCGTAGCGATATTGGCGGCAGACTGGTCCGCTGCAGCGTTGCCCTCAGCCCATACGAGTGCAGCTCCCACAGCCTCTTGGCGACCGTGGTATTTCAGGTCTTCATTGATATATGGGCTTTGGATGTCTAAGTCGAAAGCGTTCTTGAACGTGGGCCACGCATTGTTTTGTGACACGCCCGGAGCGTAAGCATTGGTGTTTACCCCTCCGTTGGTGATGGCGTTGCCATAGACAAGGGGGATGACGTAGGTGCCGGGGCCTGCCACCATGTAGCAGTTCGACGTGCAGCGCTTACGGCGTCGCTTCGTCTGGTCGTGGCTCCACATGGAGAGGTCTTTCACGGGCATCATGATGGTGTTGATGGCAATCTTGAAGAGCCTGATGTCATCGCTCTCACCTTCGTGTGCTCCAGCGTGATCCGTCTTGACTTCAGTGTCGTAGCTGCCTGTGG
This sequence comes from Bacteroidaceae bacterium, assembly GCA_017965425.1. Taxonomy (GTDB): domain Bacteria; phylum Bacteroidota; class Bacteroidia; order Bacteroidales; family Bacteroidaceae; genus Physcousia. The sequence continues at coordinate 83,673 of JAGCPY010000086.1, forward strand.
AATGGTCATAGACTTGTATCCATCCGTTGTTGCCCTTCTTCCATAGGGTTTGGTCGGCACCGCCGTCGCCCACGCCAATGGCGTCGGCCTCGGTCTCCTCATATTCCGGCCACCACTCCACATTGGTCTTGTTGCCCTTGGAGTCCATCTTGTAGCTGCGGATGAAGACATCCTCTTCCGAAGTGCCGGCGTATGCAACAGCTGTTCCTGATGTACCATAGTTTTTGGCAGTAGCCGTGTTGTAGTCGAAGACATACACGAAGTCGGAGAGCGACATGGTGTAGGTATAGGTATAGCCGGGGAGCCAGGTCTTGGGCGTGGTGCCGTCAGTCTCCAAGAGGTTCACGCTGAGCGACATGTTCTTCGTGGCCGTGCTCTCACCGTCGGGGGTGAGTTCGCAGGTCAGCAGCACCTTGGCACCTGCGGGAACCTGCTGCGGCAACATCATGAAGACGTTGCCGCCTGCATCGGGATTCAGTTCCACGGGGGACGTCTCTCCCGTCAGCGTCTTGGCGGGCGCATAGCTGAAATCACCTGTACCGACACTTGTATCTACCGTCCAGCGGGCACCGTCGTAGGGGTCATCGCCCACCTGCCACGTTCCTTTCTTATAGACACCCGTGATCTGGATGTTCGTCACCTTGACGTCGTAGGTCGTGAGGCCGTCGCTCCAGCGGAAGTTATCCTTCGGAGTGCCGCCGTCGGCAGGCGTGCCGTCGGGCGTGCTGCCATGTTTGAAATTGAACTTGATGGCCGCCATGACATGGTCGAAGGGCAGCTGCACATCTTCGCCCTTCGCCACGCCGGTGTCTTTGGCCGTGAGGATGTCGAGCTGCTTGGTGACATCGGTGGGTACGGTGTAGGTCAGGATGGGTACGCCGTTGCTGTTGGCCGTCATGCTCAGGCCGTTGTCGGTGCTGGGGTTGTCGAAATAGGGGGCATAGCCGTAGAAGTCGGCCGTGCCGCTGTCCCATACCCCTTGGATTTCCTGTTCCTTCTTGTTCCAGGCATAAGGCGAAGAGGACTCAGTGCCGTCGGGGGTAATCTCGGCGTAGCTGAGGATGACGCCCCGGTCGCTGGTGCGGGTGGCATAGACACCGAAGCTCGAAATCTTGGTGCTGCTGCTGCTGAGGCTGAACACGTCATTGGTATAACGGACGCCGCGCGTCTCTGCTCCTGAGATGTTGCCGTCTTCATTATTGATAGACGCTTCAAGCTGTGGACTCATGGTGGGTGTCACCTCTGTATGCAGGTAGATGGGTTCACCGTTGAGGCTGCATTCCATCTTCATCGGCGCTTCCACGGCAGAGCGCGACACCTTGTTACCGTCGGCCCAGCCTTGTCCCTCGCTGACGTTGAAATAGAGATAGCCAGGCTGACGGCCAGGCCCCACGCCTGTGTCATCCGAACATGCGGTCAGCGCCAAGACTGCCAACGCTACACCGAAAAATCTTTTCATCTTCATTGCTGCTGATATTTCTTTTGTCTGTTCTACAAAGTATTCTGTGTTAAGGAGTAGATGTGATGTCAGTAACACCGATGTCTGACATTCCAAATTCCTCCACGGTTATGTCTTCTGCTTTCCAGTTGTTGGTCTTGGTCTTGCCTTCAATTTTCTGGTTGGAGAATTGCATCAACGGCTGACCTGATACAGAGATCCGGCGGGTAAATAGTCCTTGATAATTACGTTTCATTTGCTCACTAATTGATAAATTAAAGGTTTGCGATTGCCACAGAACCTTGTCATGACATTAAAAATCGCGCAAAGGTACGGGTTTATCACCATATAAACAAAAGAAAAACAAAAAAAATAGCTAAAGATTTAACATAGGCATATTTTGAACACATTCCTCAATTCCTCACCTTGGAGGATAATTATCTGGAAGGTTGTCGCTTGCAGGTAAAGCCACCACATATTTCGGCAAGAACCAGAAAAGATGCTAACGTTCTTCACGGAACGTACACACCTTCTCGTCGGAAGGTGAATAACTTCCTTATCCAGTGGCCGCTCCTTCCGTTCAGCAAGCAGGAGATTGGCCACCTTCACCCTCCTACACCGCTTTTTCAAGAAAAAAGCCTCAATCCCTCACCATTTGACCTTTCACATTGAAAACGAACCACTTACAGGTGAGGGATTGGTGAGGGAATGGTGAGGGATGGTGAGGGAAGGCTTCATGCTCTTCATGCGCCAAAGGAATCAACCATTGATTATCAAGGTTTTACAAATGCAAATAATCATTCATGAAACGCTGATTGTTGTCCAATTAAAGCCCAATTAACGTCTAATCAACGATTCATTAGCGTTTCATTTACAACTAATTATCGTTTCATTTGAATCAATCCCTCACCATCCCTCACCATTCCCTCACCATTCCCTCACCTGCAAGCATCTCATTCTAAGCACAATATGACGTTTGGTGAGGGATTGAGGTTTTTTTCGCGAAAAACAGGGTGGCGTGAGTGGAAACGTAACAGTATATTGAACCAACAAGCTGATTATTAGCAATCTCTATTCATGTTTTGAAAGAAAGCGCAAAATCATATCGCCATGTAATCCGTAACTTAGCGCCACCAATATGCTTTGCCCTACCAGATCGAGCATATCGTGAACCTTTGTACTCAGGAGCCACTATAATCCCACGGTGGGGGATGGGCTGACTGCTCATTGGCCTTTTAGGCCGTTAAATACCACTTGCGAAACTTGAATTAGTTATATTTAACAATAAATGAATGTGGATGGAAAATTTTAAAGATCAAGCAACAAGTGTCATTATATGATTGTTTTATAGCTTATTTTTCTTTGCTTTTAGAGCCTTTCAGACACCTTCATGCCCAGCTAAATGCTTTAATATTTGTTAATTATTTACCCCCCCGAATTTGTTAATAAACCATAAAACTCCACCTCTTTATATCTATACTATTTGCCAAAAAGCTTACCTTTGTACCAAAATCAGAGTCGATGGCACATTAGTGGGTCTGCGAGGCCTACACCTGGCCTTATACACGGAACCTTGACAACTCTGATATTGTGGACATTACATGTCTCTTCCTGTTGGTTTGGCTGACAGGGAGGGGAGGTTGTTATCTGTTCTCGTGAATGCGCTCTCGTGCGCCATCGGCCCTTTTTGACTTCACTATTCGGCGGAGGGGGAAAAGTCCGTGGATAAGCCCCCATGCCACCTAACCAAAATATCTTAGCGCAACGGAACATGAAGAAGGGCAGGTCATTGACCCCATGCATCTGTGCTCTTAAGCCCTTCACCTTTGAATTGAAAGACTCTGCAGATGCATTGGTCGACCTGTTGTTGAAGTAGTTCAGTATGTATTCCTCTTTGCTCTTGATGGTATCGCGCACTTA
>JAGCPY010000087.1 GCA_017965425.1 Bacteroidaceae bacterium
AATGTTCCCGTCACCGTCACATCCTCTGCTGGCATCGTTGCAGGTATCTCGCTCCAACCGCTGAAGGTGTAGCCATCCTTTGTGGGCTCTTCCATCAAGGTCAGTTCTGTGCCATAGGCGATGGAGTCGGTTTGCAAGGTGTCACCATCAACGGTATAGGTCAGGAGGTAGTGGTTCACAACAAACACACCTGTCACCGTCACATCCTCTGCTGGCATTGTTGCAGGTATCTCGCTCCAGCCGCTGAAGGTGTAGCCTTCCTTTTCTGGCGTGGGAGCCGAAGCTATTTCCGAGCCGAACAGCAGGCTATCGGTTTGGTATGCCTCACCGTCCACAAGGTAAGTCAGCTTGTAGCTGTTGATGGAGAAGGTGCCCGTGATGGTCACATCGTGGGAGGGCATGGTTGCAGGTAGCTCACTCCATCCACTGAAGGTGTAGCCTTCCTTTTCTGGCGTGGGAGCCGGAGCTATTTCCGAGCCGAACAGCAGGCTATCGGTTTGGTATGCCTCACCGTCCACAAGGTAAGTCAGCTTGTAGCTGTTGATGGAGAAGGTGCCTGTGATGGTCACATCGTGGGAGGGCATGGTTGATAGTAGCTCACTCCATCCACTGAAGGTGTAGCCTTCCTTCGTGGGTTCTGGCATCAAGGTCAGTTTTGTGCCATACGCGATTGAGTCGGTCTGCAAGGTGTCACCATCGATGGTATAGGTCAGGAGGTAGCGGTTCACAACAAACACACCCGTCACCGTCACATCCTCTGCTGGCATGGTTGCAGGTAGCTCGCTCCAGCCACTGAAGGTGTAGCCTTCCTTCGAGGGTTCTGCCATCAAGGTCAGTTCTGTGCCATAGGCGATGGAGTCGGTTTGCAAGGTGACACCATCAACGGTATAGGTTAGGAGGTAGTGGTTCACAAGGAACGTCCCTGTCACCGTCACATCCTCTGCGGGCATGGTTGCAGGTAGCTCACTCCAACCGCTGAAGGTGTAGCCTTCCTTCGTGGGTTCTTCCATCAAGGTCAGTTCTGTGCCATAGGCGATGGAGTCGGTTTGCAAGGTGTCACCATCAACGGTATATGTCAGGAGGTAGCGGTTCATCACATCCAGAGGTATGTCTTTTACACTGACTTTGTCATTTACAACAAAGATCCACTGATTATGAATGTTGTCACCAAAAACGATACCGTTCTTTCCATTATCTATCGTAATAGCATTGGGAGTTCTTGTGAGTTTCAACAATCCTTCAGCATTTAGTTGAGCAAATTTTTTTGCTCCAATATTATATAGATATTTTTTGTCGTCATCTTCAATGATTTGCCAACAATTATTTTCCGAATTCTCGTCAACTTGATAATAGGCATCTCTAATAGCTGTCGTATCGTTTATTGCATCATATACTACATAATTGAAGGTGTTGGCCCCCATGAGTGTATAGGCCTGCTTTGAAGATAACTCATCAGAATTCGTAACCGTCTCTCTTATATTGATAAAACGCCAAAAATCTCCATGATAAACTGCATCCGACCAACTGCCTTTAGGAATATATAACATAGTATGATTGTAAGAAGCTGGCGAGAAAGAACGCTCATTCAAGTGTGTGCCAGTATTTTTCACAAAAACATGTTCAAGCATGCAGCCATAAAAGGCAGATTCGCCAATGAATAATAAATTCTCTGGTAGGGTTATGGATACCAAATTCTCACATTTCGAAAAGGCAGAGTCACCTATGCGGGTCACATCGAAAGAAGTGCCATCTTTAGTTACCGTAGAAGGAATGGATACTTGACCCGTAAACCCATCAGTCACATCAAATCCAACAATTTCTGCTGTTTTTTCTTTTACCCAAAGTGTGTATTGTATTCCGTCAAGTGCTAATTGCTTAGTTGTCAAAGTAAATGAGCCTGTTACGGTGACATCATTCTTAGGCATTCTCTCCGGTATTTCACTCCATCCAGAAAAAGTATAGCCTTCTTTTTCAGGTGCAGGTTCCGGAGTGATATATTCTCCTTCTTCCAGGGTGAATGATTTATACAAAGCGCCATCAACATAATAAGCAAGCTGGTGCTTGGGGATATTTAGAGTCACTATGTCATAAAAATCCGACCAAGGTGTTTTACTGCTATACGCTTCGATGGCAGCGCTCGGCACATAGAGGATGGCCTGATCCTTAATGGCACTATCAAAACTGTTGCTGGTTGTGCTGGGAACCTTTCTGGGCAGAGATGTCAGCGAGGTCATTGCCGAGCAACCATAAAAAGCCCAACCGCCAATATTGGTAACATTCTCGCCTATGGTGATTGAGGTGCAATTCTTACAGCCATAGAAAGCCGATGTGCCAATGCGGGTGACACTCTCTCCCATGGTGACAGAGGTTATGTTGGTGCATCCCCTAAAAGCATAATCACCAATATATGTAACGTCGTCAGGAATAATAAGGTCTGTTATTTCTTCGTCATTAATCTTCAATGTCTTAGTCGTTGTCAAGGGATTAGCATTATAATCCCCAAAATTGATCATCGACCACGCAGAGAGGTCTGTGATTAAAACAGATTTCAATGCATAACAATCACCAAATGCTCCCCTGCCTACGTAAGTGAGACCTCTTGACATCTCGACATACGTAAGACCTTTACATAAAGCAAATGCCCAATCTTCTATCCTTGTGACAGAATGGGGAATAATCAGAGAATCTAAGCTATAGCAGCTATTAAATGCCGAGTTATCAATAAGAGTTACGCCTTCAGGAATGACAACTCGTCTCAAGCTTTCGCAACTTGCAAAACACATGTCTCCTATGACAGTCAATTTCTCTGGTAATACGATTGAATCCAATCGTTGACAATATATAAATGCTGAATTGCCGATTGATGTGATACTGTTAGGAAAGGTAATGGACGTGATGTCTCTTTGGGAGAATGCACCCTGTCCAATTGCTGTTACAGTATATTCTTTGCCTTCATACGTAATGGTTTCTGGTATCACGATATCTCCCGTGTACTGGTGGGAAGTATTGGCGGCTACTTCTGTAAGGCCAGTTTTTACATTAATATTATACATGATTCCGTCAATCTCGACATTAATGGCTCTAACCACGAGCGAGAAGAACAAAATAACAGAAAGTAGGTAGAATCTTTTCATTATAACTATATGATTAACGTAAGTAGCGAGATTCCAAGTACCTTTGCAACGACTAAAACAGCAAATGTTCACTAAGAGATATCGCTAATGTTTAGCGAGGACAAAGTTACAGGATTTTTTTGTATGGCAGATGATTTTTTCATTTTTTTTGATTCAATGATGGTAAAATATACGATTTCCACTCCCCAAAAGCACAAATACCACCGTTCTGGCACACTTTCCAAGTCAGAAGTCATGTTGATCATGATTCTGTTTCATGATTCAGGCTACCGCCCCGCCTGAAGCATTTCTCTCTGCAGCATCACTATTGTCCACAAAAGCCATTAAGAATTCGCTAGAAGCCCTCTGAATACGATGTTTTTTCAGCTATAGTCTCACTCGGAGAAAAGAAAGTTATCAGAATCAAGAACTGCCGAATCCGCATCAAAAGTGCGGGTTCGGCAGTTTCCTTTTACAATCGAGATGATGATGCTATCTCGCCATCAACTTCTTGACGCTTCCGTCTTTCATCTTCAGCACATTAACTCCGCGCTTTGGTTTTGCCACCTTCCGACCAGATGCATCGTAGAAGGCTTCAACGCCATTCATGCCAGCCAAGTCAGCGATGCCATCTGCGATGTTGGCATGATACTCGATGTCGTGAGCCGGCATCGTCTCATACTTCTCGCCTTCCCATCCGACAAAGCTATAGCGGCTGGCATCTTCTGGTATATAGTCGCGTAGTACCACCTCAGCACCATACTCCACCTCGTCCTCAGCTACAAGTTCATCACCAACGTAGTAGCGGATAAAATACTTGTTCACGGTGAATGTTCCCGTCACCGTCACATCCTCTGCAGGCATCGTTGCAGGTAGCTCGCTCCAGCCACTGAAGGTGTAGCCTTCTTTTGACGGAGTGGGTTCTGGTATGACTGCCATGCCAAACTCATAGTCATAGGTCTTATATTCCGCGCCATCGACCATGTAAGTCATTTTATGAAGGAATCCCATTTCCACCTCTTCCATGAAGAAGAAGTCTTTCCATTGCTCTACGGATTGATAGCTTTCAATCTTTCCTTTAGGCACGATAAGGCTGCAGGTCCATTTGTTGATGTCATCCAATGCCTGTACACCACATGTGGGAGGCGTGGTTGCACGACTGATAATCTGGGTAACGGAGTTGCAGTCAGAGAAAGCTTCCTTGCCGATGCTCTTGACACGAGCGCCAAAATATGTATTTGTGACATCTATGACACTCTTGTTTTCCATCAATGTTTAGGTGTTAGGCTGAGGCTGCATCTGCTGCCATATACAGGTGTTTTGCCTTGCTGTTTCAAGAGAAGTTTTCCTGCTCTATATGGAAGATTTCGTCATCGATTAGAGAAATGTGGCGTTTTACGTGGCGAAAAAGAGTAGATTATTTGGTGATTCGATCGCTTTGCCGTAACTTTGCACCAACAAATAACAATCGTGAACCATGCAAGCAGACAGCATTGTCATCATCCCGACCTACAACGAGAAGGAGAACATCGAGAACATCATCCGCGCCGTCACCAGCCGTGAAGAACATCGCTTCGACATCTTGGTGATTGACGACGGATCGCCTGATGGCACTGCTGATATTGTGAAACGACTGATGGCTGACGAGTTCAAAGAACGCGTGTTTCTCGTTGAACGCCAAGGTAAGTTGGGATTGGGTACAGCCTACATCGCTGGCTTCAAATGGGCTTTGGCTCATGACTACGAATACATCTTCGAGATGGATGCCGATTTCAGCCATGCTCCTGCTGACCTGCCGCGGTTGTTATCTGCCTGCAAAGACGAGGGTTATGACATGAGCATCGGTTCGCGCTACATCACAGGCGTGAACGTGGTGAACTGGCCAATGGGACGTGTGTTGATGAGCTATTTTGCTTCCAAATATGTGCGCCTCATCACGGGTTTGGATATTCACGACACCACAGCAGGCTTTGTCTGTTACCATCGTCGCGTCCTGGAAACCATCGACCTCGACGACATCCGTTTCAAGGGCTATGCCTTCCAGATTGAGATGAAATTCACGGCCCACCAGTGCGGCTTCCGCATCAAGGAAGTGCCAGTCATTTTCGTCAACCGTGAGTTGGGCACAAGCAAGATGTCAGGCGGCATCTTCTCAGAGGCAGCCTTCGGTGTGATGAGACTGAGATGGGACGGATGGTTCAAGAAGTATAAGAAGCCCCTCTCCTCCCCCACCCTTTAGGTGAGGAGTTTTTCACCTCGATGCCGGCTTATGGAACATTTGTCTTTCAACAATATCCTGTATGTATCCGACGGCAAGATTCTCAGGGCAGATATTGTTGTGGAGAATGGTTATATCGCAAAGATAGACCACAAGGAAGAGATTCCATCCTCAGAGGTAATTGTGTCCTCTCTCGATAAAGGGTGTGGGTTGGATATTCTTCTCCCCGGCATTATTGACGACCATGTGCATACCCGTGAACCAGGCCTCACCCATAAAGGAGACCTCAGCACCGAGACTCATGCGGCAGCTGCGGGTGGCGTCACGTCCATCATGGACATGCCAAACGTGGTGCCTCAAACCACAACCCTCGAAGCATTGGCCGACCGCCAACGCTTGGGACGTGAACACGCTTTCGTCAACTATGCTTTCCATTTCGGTGCCACCAACTCAAATGCCTCTCTCCTACCCCAGCTCGACCCTACCTCTGTGCCTGCCGTCAAGCTCTTCATGGGCAGTTCAACAGGAGGAATGCTTGTTGATCACGGCGAAGCTTTAGAAGCCGTCTTCCGCCTGTCACCCCTGCCAATCATGGTACACTGCGAGGATTCTTCCATCATCGCAGAAAACATGCGGCGCGCACAAGCCCTCTACGGAGACGATCCCAGCGTAGGCCATCATCCCGAAATCCGTAGTCGTGAAGCCTGTTTGGCTTCTTCCCGGCTGGCGGTTGAACTGGCCAGAAAGACCGGAGCCCGCTTGCATATAGCACATGTGACAACGAAGGAAGAACTGGAAGCCCACTCCCAGCCCCTCCTTGGGGAGGGAAGTTCGGACAGGTTGCCATCCTCTATGGTCTCTCCTCCCCAGGGAGGGGCTGGGGGTGGGCTAACCACCCTTGAAGCGTGCGTTCCCCATCTTCTGTTCTGCGATGAAGACTATGCCACGTTGGGAACGCGCATCAAATGCAATCCCGCCGTGAAGACACGTGCCGACCGCGACGCCTTGCGGCAGGCCTTGACAGACGGACGCATCAACATCGTCGCCACCGACCATGCGCCGCATCTGCTTTCGGAGAAAGAAGGCGGCTGCAAGCGTGCTGCGTCAGGAATGCCGATGGTGCAGTTTTCGCTTGTAGCCATGCTCGGCTTGGTGGAAGAGGACGTGCTTAGCTTGCCACGTTTGGTCGAATTGATGTGCCACAACCCCGCCCGCCTTTTTCAGATTCGCGACCGTGGCTTCATCCGCGAGGGCATGAAAGCCGACCTCGCCTTGATTCACCGCCAAGCGTGGACGATGACGGGCAAAGACATCGTGAGCCGCTGTGGATGGAGTCCACTGGAAGGACGCACCTTCCAATGGCAAGTCAAAAAGACTTTCTGCAACGGTCGCCTAATATATAATAAAGGTGTGTTCGCCGACGGGAACAGTCATGCGCAAGCGCTGAAGTTCAGAGACGCCTCCAGCTCTCTTATACTGTAAAAAGAATGGAACCCGCATATCTCTCATCCTCCGGAGAATCCGCTTCCTCTCAACAAGGAAGGGCACAAGGAGAGTGTACCACTATCCACTATCCCATCGCTGAAATCGCGCCCTACATCAACTGGGTGTACTTCTTCCACGCCTGGAACTTTCCAGCCCGCTTTGCAGCCATAGCCCACGTTCATGGCTGCGACTGCTGCCGTGCGGTGTGGCTGGCCGACTTCCCCCTCGAAGACCGACAACGGGCAGCCGAAGCCATGCAACTGCACAAGGAAGCACAAAGGATGTTGACAGATCTGGAAAGTAAAGGCTTTCGTGCCCACGTCCGCTTCGGCCTCTTCGACTGCAACAGCGAAAACGAAGACATCCTCATCAACGACTGCCGCCTTTCCTTTCTTCGCCAGCAAACCCCGCCCTACCTCTGCCTGGCAGACTTCATCCGACCCGTGAATGCCGAGGGGAAACAAGACCGCATCGGCATCTTTGCAGCCTCAACAGACGAGGCCATCGAGCACTCTTTCGACGGCGAAGACGACTACCGCCACCTCCTTTGCCAGACGCTTGCCGACCGTCTGGCAGAAGCTGCTACGGAACGGGCTCATCAGTCCATCCGCAAATGCTACTGGGGATATGCTCCTCTCGAGAACCTGAGCATCGCCGACCTCCACGCCGAACGTTTCCAAGGCATCCGCCCTGCCGTGGGCTATCCTTCCCTGCCCGACCAAAGCCTCAACTTCGATCTCAACCGCCTCATTGTCTTTTCCACCATCGGCATCCGCCTGACCGAGAACGGAGCCATGCAGCCCCACGCCAGCGTCAGCGGCCTCATGTTTGCTCACCCGGAGGCTCGCTATTTTTCCATTGGACGCATCGGCGAAGACCAGTTACTCAACTACGCCCGACGCAAAGGGCGCACCCCAGAAGAGATGCGCCCGTTCTTGACGGCCAATCTGTAAGCTTCACAAGCTCAACACTTCCAAGGCCGTAATCAGTTCTTTCTTCAACGGTTTGTCGCTCTTCACGGCGCTGGAGAAAGGAACGTAAACCACTTCATCGTTCTTGATGCCCACCATGACATTTCGCTGCCCGTCGAGCAACGCATTGATGGCGCCCACGCCAAGCCGCGAAGCAAGGATGCGGTCGCCAGCGGACGGAGAGCCGCCACGTTGCAGATGGCCGAGAATACTGACGCGGACATCGTATTCCGGATATTCGTTGCGAACACGCTCGGCGTAGTACATAGCACCGCACTTAGGGCTTTCCGAGACGATGACGATGCTGCTGGATTTAGACTTTCTGATGCCACGACCTATGAAGTGAGCCAGCTGGTCAACAGCCGTGGAATCTTCGGGGATGATGGCCGCCTCGGCACCAGCGGCGATGGCCGAGTTCTGAGCCAGGAAACCAGCATCGCGTCCCATGACTTCCACAAAGAAAATGCGCTCATGGCTGTTGGCCGTGTCGCGAATCTTGTCAACACAACCCATGATGGTGTTCAGCGACGTATCGTAGCCTATGGTCAAATCCGTGCCGTTCAGGTCGTTGTCAATTGTGCCAGGAAGACCGATGCACGGCACGTCATACTCCGCCGCGAACAAGCGGGCACCCGTCAGCGAACCGTTGCCGCCGATGATGACCAGCGCATCAATGCCAGCTGCCACCATGTTGTCGTATGCCAACTTGCGACCCTCCTCGGTCATGAAGTCCTTGCTGCGAGCCGTTTTCAAGATGGTGCCTCCGCGACCGATGATGTTCGACACGCTTTCGGTCGTGAAATCCTTGATCTCGTTGTGAATCAGTCCTTCGTAGCCACGATAGATGCCTTTGACCGTGAAGCCGTTGGCGATGGCAGCACGTGTGACAGCACGAATGGCGGCGTTCATGCCAGGAGCATCGCCGCCAGACGTGAGAATTCCGATACAGTTAATCTTTCTCATTCTGTTATTGCTTTATAATGTGATTATCACCGATTACCGCGTCTGGAACTGCCATTGGCTGCACCCGAGGACTGCGGTGTCGAGGTGGTCGTGGCAGCCGAGCGAGAAGAGCTATTGGCACGTCCGTTTCCATTGACGGTGGAACGATCCTGCACGGGAGAGGCCGTGGAACCATTGACGCGGTTGCTATTCTGGTTCGCTGCAGAGGCTCCTCTTGAAGAACGTCCGGAAGGAATCGCATTCACGGTGTGTTCATTGGCTCTGCCCGTATTCTTGCCGAGATTATTCCGCATGGACATCCTTTCATCGCGAGGATGGTTGGGAGTTGAAGGAGCTCCATAGTTGCGATTGGCATAGTAGCTTTCCTTTCTCGTGTTATGTCCGCCCTGATACGTTCCGTATGCCGAAGGACGATAATAATAGTACTGGTTCTGGTTGGTGTAGCGGGTGCGAAGACCAAGCGTGAAGCTATTGTGCATCCAAGACATTGGGCGATAGAAATCTACGATGCTGCAATAGGCATTCCACTGCCAGGCATTGAGGACATAGCGGAGATCCGAGTTTCTGCGGATCCAATAGACACCGCCCAGATCCGTTGGCGAGTGCAAGGTCAGCAGATAGTCGAGGTTGATTTCATAGACAGCTTCATATTGCTCAAGACTCAAGCTCAGTTCATACGCCATTTTGTCGGTGAGGAACAAGGCTTCATTGCGTGCCTTGGAGAAGCTCATGGCTGCGGCGGAGGCGACCATCATCACCATCACTGCCAGGGTTGTCATTAAGCGTTTCATGTCATTTAGTCTTTTAGGGTGATACTTTTGTTGCCTTTTCTCTGTTTTGACAGTGCAAAGGAACACATTTTCCCGCACATCACAAAGGAAAAAGCCCGAAACCATGCAAGGAAAATCCCTATCTCGAAGAAGGATTCCCCAAACCAACCTGAAGATGCACACCTAAAGCCAAGAAGGTGCACACCTTCCATAAAGAAGATGCACACTTCTAGACAGAATGCGAGGCACCGAACCACTCCGCCTACTCACTCTTTTTTGATCATCATCCCTCAATCCCTCACCTTTTCATTCATCTTCCTGTAAACGAAGCACTTGTGGGTGAGACTTTGGTGAGGGATAGGTGAGGGATGGTGAGGTTTTCGCCATTTCCCTCACCATCCCACACCTATCCCTCACCAAAGCCTCACCCATAAACAGCTCGTTACCAACGCAGTACGTCAAAAGGTGAGGGATTGAGGGATTTTGCATAAAAAAGTTATTGGTGTCCGGTAAACTTATAGTTGGTACCTCATCATGCCCGTCTCCATAGGTCTTTTCGTTGATTCCGCCTTAAGGAGGCTTGGAGGAACGGCCTAAAAGGCCAACAGCAAAAAGCCCAGGGCAGCGCCCTGGGTATCAAGGTGGTAGGTATATGCGCCCTGAAAGGGCAAAAGCCTTATATTCAACGCTTTTGCCCCTTCAGGGCGACTTTATTCTATTCATCATACCCAGGGCGATGCCCTGGGCTGACTGCTCATTGGCCTTTCAGGCCGTTTTTACCGGACACCAATATAAAAAAGTCTGTGTCAGGAAGCGCTGTTGCGTCCTGACACAGAACATCTATGATACCAAGTCTTTTAAACCTGTCTTATTCGCCTTGCTCGAGCTTAGCCTTCAGTGCAGCCAGCGCGTCGATGTCACCGAGGGTGGTGCTGGCAGCCTGATTCTGGATAACGGGCTGTTCCTCACGTGCCTTGGCGGGACGCTTCGTGGCAGCGCGCTCTGCCTTGCGAGCCTCGCGGGCTTCGCGACGAGCCTCATCCTCAAAGATGCGGCTGTGGCTGAGGATGATGCGCTTGCTGTCCTTGTTGAACTCAATGACCTTGAACTGCAGCTTTTCGCCCTGCTGTGCCTGGCTGCCATCTTCCTTGACAAGATGCTTGGGAGTGGCAAAACCTTCGACACCATATTCGAGCTGGATGACGGCACCCTTGTCGAGCAGTTCGGTGATGGTTCCCTCGTGGACACTGTCAACAGTGAAGACCGTCTCAAAGACATCCCAAGGATTCTCTTCCAGCTGCTTGTGACCAAGGCTGAGGCGACGGTTGTCCTTGTCGATTTCGAGGACAACGACCTCGATGTCGGAACCAATCTGCGTGAACTCGCTGGGATGCTTCACCTTCTTCGTCCAGCTGAGATCGCTGATGTGGATGAGACCGTCAACACCCTCTTCGATTTCGACGAAGACGCCGAAGTTGGTGAAATTGCGGACGCGGGCAGTGTGCTTGGAACCAACGGGGTAGCGCTGTTCGATGTTCTCCCACGGATCTTCCTTGAGTTGCTTGATACCCAAAGACATCTTGCGTTCCTCGCGGTCGAGGGTGAGGATAACGGCTTCTACCTCGTCGCCCACCTTCATGAAGTCCTGAGCGCTGCGGAGGTGCTGGCTCCATGACATCTCGCTGACGTGGATGAGACCTTCGACTCCAGGTGCGACCTCGATGAATGCACCATAGTCGGCCATGACGACGACCTTACCATGCACGTGGTCACCCACCTTGAGGTTAGGATCGAGAGCGTCCCAAGGATGAGGTGTGAGCTGCTTGAGGCCGAGGGCGATGCGCTTCTTTTCCTCGTCGAAGTCAAGGATGACGACGTTGAGTTTCTGGTCGAGTTCGACCACCTCGTGCGGATCGCTGACGCGGCCCCAGCTGAGGTCTGTGATGTGGATGAGACCATCGACACCACCCAAGTCGATGAAGACACCGTAAGAGGTGATGTTCTTGACGGTTCCCTCGAGCACCTGACCCTTTTCGAGCTTGGAGATAATCTCCTTCTTCTGCTGCTCGAGTTCGGCCTCGATGAGTGCCTTGTGGCTGACAACGACATTGCGATAGTCCTGATTGATTTTCACAATCTTGAACTCCATGGTCTTGCCGACGAATACGTCGTAGTCACGAATGGGCTTCACGTCAATCTGGCTGCCGGGCAGGAATGCCTCGATGCCGAAGACATCGACAATCATGCCACCCTTGGTGCGGCACTTGATGAAACCCTTGACGATTTCCTCGTTCTCCAAAGCGGCGTTGACACGCTCCCAGCTCTTGGTGGCGCGAGCCTTCTTGTGAGAGAGGATGAGTTGTCCTTTCTTGTCTTCCTGATTTTCGATATAGACCTCCACGGTGTCGCCCACCTTCAGGTCTGGATTGTAGCGGAACTCGCTGACAGGAATGATACCATCGCTCTTGTAGCCGATGTTGACAACGACCTCACGCTTGTTTACGCTGATGACCGTACCGTCCACGACGTCGTGGTCATTGACGTTGTTCAGGCTTTGTTCGTATGCCTGCTGTTGTTGTTCGCGGCTCTCGCCGGTCGTTGAGCCACCCTGCTCATAGTCTTTCCAATCGAAGTCGGCAAGGGGCTGAATGTTGTTTAAGTTTGACATAAAGTTAATTAAAAAAGAGATAATAATTGATAGAGTTAGACATTATGTTGTTGAAACTCGGGCGCAAAGGTACAAAAAAGAGCCGAAACACAACAACGAAAGTACTACTTTTTATCAAGAAACCACCTTTTTTCCCCTGAACGACCTACAAAAAAAGATGAAAGAGGGAATTATTCGTTCATCTTCTCCATATTATCCCGAGCCATACGGATGTATTCCTGCACATAGGCATCTTCGAGAAATGCGGGGCTGGCAAGCGTGATGAGTTCTTCTATTTGGGGATTGAGGACAGGATAAGGGAAGCCCGAAGTAACAATCATGAAGACACCCGGCCCAAGGACATTGTCCATGTTGTCCTTGATGAAACGAACAACGAGTCGGTCCTCCTGCTTTCCCAAGACAGCAGCTTCCTGATTTAACTGTCGGATAATGTCGTCGTGATCCATACCTTCAAGAATCATGCGGCTTTCCTTTCGTGGAAGCTCGGCCAGCTGCAAATCAAGGGCAGTCTTGCGCTTGATGAAGGCGAAAAGCGTGTCGTTCAGTTCAGAACCAATGACTTTGCGCTCGTTCTCGTTGAGCAGGATGGTGAGCGGATGACCGTCCAGCACAACCGGCATGATGCTCTCGTCGCCGAGGAACAAATTGGCCATCACGACGGAATCGAGTGCAGCCCCGTTGAAATGGAACTTACCATGCATGATGCGTGTGGAGTCAATAGAGACCAAATCGCCATCGTGAAAGACGCGCAAGGAGAGCACTTTCCCTTCCAGCTCAGCAATGGTAGTTGAGCCTTGAATCTCCAAGCGGTCTTTACATGCTGTAAGAAAGAACACGCAGAACGATAATAGGAAAAAAGATATTCTGTTCGTCATAAATAAATCCTGTTATGGCTTCAATCCTCGGGATTGTAGGTGCCTGAAGGCGGTGCTGAGGGTTGGGTTGTCAGGCTTCCATTGATGACATCGAAAGCCTGCTGCATCATGGCGTGTTCATCTTCCACGCCTGTTCCGCGAGGTTGAATAGGAGTGTGAATGGTCAAAGAAAGGGGATGCCACGTGACAAAATTCATGCCACGTGAACGCGGGAGGACATCAAAAGACCCGTTGATGGTCACGGGCAGCAACGGCAACTGCAACTCATCGGCCAGCTGAAAAGCGCCACGCTTGAAACGTCTCATGCGGCCATCCCACGTTCGGGCTCCTTCAGGAAAGACCACCAACGACATTCCGTCCTGCAAGACGGCACGAGCACGGGCATGAGTTTCTGACAATGCCTTTGGACCTCCCTTTTGATCGACAAAGATAAAACCGGCTGACTCGCAAGCCTTCCCTATGAGAGGCATGTCGCGCAGTTCTTTCTTCATCATCCACTTGAAATGGCGACCAAGAAAGCCATAGACAAGGAAGATGTCGAACGCGCCCTGATGGTTGGGAATGATGATGTAACTCTGGCGTGGATCCATGTGTTCACGTCCCCTGATATGAACAGGCAACAATAGCACGCGGATGAAGGCCCGCGACCACCATCGGCCTGGATAATAACTCCACCAAGAAGCATCCAGCAGCGTACATCCAATCGTCACGGAAAAAGCCGTCACAATGGTCAATATCAACAGGATAGGCGCTGCAATGAACAGCTGATAGCATCGATAGATGAACTTCATGACATCTTGTTTTTCATTGTTCCCCGTCTCTTTCCTTTTTCAGTTCAGAAGGAATCCTGAACGCAGTATAGAGTTCCAATACACAGCCAATGGCCAGACAAACGACCCACTCGTTTCGACGTGCAAATCCAAACTGCCCCACCTGCATGGCCATACAACAGGCAGCACACAGGAAAGCCACTTGCCCCAACAACTGCTGACGCCGCAGACGACGGATGGTGAAGTTGCGTCCTTCATAACGCTGTAACATTCGTGTTGGACAATAGGCCAATGCACCTATACTATAAATGAAAGTCGCCCATAGAGGCTTCCACATAAACAACGCCGCCCCTAACGGCATAAAGACAGCTGCCATTTGCTGCAAGACAACG
This sequence comes from Bacteroidaceae bacterium, assembly GCA_017965425.1. Taxonomy (GTDB): domain Bacteria; phylum Bacteroidota; class Bacteroidia; order Bacteroidales; family Bacteroidaceae; genus Physcousia. The sequence goes on from JAGCPY010000087.1 coordinate 14,226, forward strand.
AGTCGCTTATCCAATTCTTCCATGATTCCCACACATTATTGGCCTGTACTGGCTGAATCTGCGTCCATGATGACAAAGACATCTTCGTTCGCACGTTTCATAAAGTAGCGTTCCCGCGCCATCTTTTCGACAGTGGAGGGGCTGGTTTCCAAGGCTTCAAGTTGCGCCGTTTCCGCTTCGTATTGAGCTTGGAACTTATCAATCTCGCGCCGCAGGTTGCCGATTTCCACGTTCCGTTCATAACGAACCCATAGGCTGTTCTCATCCAACACTCCCAAGATGAGCAGGAAAATAAAAATAGCTACTACATATTTGTAGCGGCGCACATAACCCCATAAAGTAAATAGTCGTCCCATGTCTCTTGAGCCTTATTTTCTTGTTTGATGCCGCGAAGATACGCAAAACTTTAAACATTAAACTTTAATCATTAAACTTTTTTTCCATGAACGCTGTTTTTTCAATCTTTTTATGTATTTTTGCACGCAAAAAGGAGAAAAATATGTCCGAATACATCGTTTCTGCACGCAAGTACCGCCCCATGACGTTCGATACTGTGGTTGGACAAAGTTCCATCGCCACCACTTTGAAGAACGCAATCCATACGGGCAAGCTTGCTCATGCCTATCTTTTCTGCGGTCCTCGTGGTGTGGGCAAGACCACCTGCGCACGAATCTTCGCAAAGACCATCAACTGCCTCCATCCAAGAGAAGACGGCGAGGCATGTAATGAATGTGAATCCTGCCGTGCCTTCAATGAGCAACGCTCTCTGAACATTCATGAACTGGACGCTGCCTCCAACAACTCTGTCGATGACATCCGCAACCTCATTGACCAAGTGCGCATCCCGCCTCAGATTGGTAAATACAAAGTCTTCATCATCGACGAGGTTCACATGCTCTCCACAGCCGCCTTCAACGCGTTCCTGAAAACGCTCGAAGAACCACCGGCACACGCTATCTTCATCCTCGCCACCACTGAGAAGCACAAGATTCTGCCTACCATCCTCAGCCGATGCCAGATTTATGACTTCCAGCGGATGACCATCACGGACATCGTTCGCCATCTGACCCACGTCGCAGAGCAGGAAGGCTATACTTGTGAACCCGCCGCCCTGAACATCATCGCCCAGAAAGCCGACGGCGGTATGCGTGACGCGCTTTCCATCTTTGATCAGGTCGTCAGTTACACCGGCGGTAACATCACCTACCAACAGGTTATCGAAAACCTCAATGTTCTTGACTACGACTATTACTTCCGCCTTATCGATTTCCTGCTTGAGAAAAAGATTTCCGAAAGTCTTCTCCTCTATAACGAAGTGCTCAGCAAAGGCTTTGAAGGTGGACCGTTCATCAGTGGTTTAGCTTCTCATTTGCGCGATTTACTCGTCAGTCGCGATGCTCAGACGACACAACTTCTCGAAGTCAGTGAAGACATCCGCCAACGATATGCACAGCAAGCACAGCGCTGCAAGCCCCAATGGCTTTATCGAGCCATACGCCTCTGCAATGACTGCGACCAAGCCTATCGCACCAGCCGCAACAAACGCTTGCAAGTGGAACTGACGCTCATCGAAGCGGCACAGGCCACTGATGATGACCCTGGTGCGGGGCGTCGCCCTGCACGTCATATCCTTAAACCCATTTCAGCCACTTGGCAGCAGCTGCCAAGAAGGCTACTCCTGTTGCCCCCTCGGTTCAACAGCCACCCGTTCTCGCCACCCCAAAAACGACTCCGCTTCCCCACGATGATGAGAGAGGCGGAGAGCCTTCATCCCCACCAGCCAAGCTTAAAACATTTAAGCTCGGAAATCTTACTCCTTCCATCCGAACAGGAAAAGCTCCTTCATCACCTTCTGAAACATCTTCTGCTTCGGGCTCCCCTTCCGCTCCAAGTACGTCGTCCGACAATGTCACAAATGAGGCACCTTTGACTGATTTGTCCACAAATCTTGACCAGCCTGTCCGACAAGCAGATATTCCGCTCCAATGGCAAGCTTTTATCAATACTATGCCACAAGCAGAAACGGCGTTAGCTCAGCGGATGCGGATTATGCAGCCCACACTTTCTGCTGAAGAGGATGCTCAAACAAAGCCTCATCTTCTCGTGATGACTGAAAACGAGGAAGTGGCTACGATGATGCAACAACTCAAGCCACGTCTATTGAGTTTCCTTCGACAGCAACTACAAAACAAACAGCTGGACATTAGTTTCAAAGTAAGCAAGCCTGAAAACAAACCGGCACGCACCTATGACAAGCGTGAGTTGCTCCAACATTACTGCGATGTCAATTCTGCACTCATCACCCTTGTGAAGGACTTTAATTTAGAGCTCTCTTGATGTATTCCTGCCGGCTGACCTTTCCTCTTAATAAATGATTATCAATCGCTTCATTCCCTTTGCAGGTTTCACAGCCATCAACCTTTTTGGCATCATCTTCGTGCGAAAAGGGAAACAGTTCACTCCCACTGACCTCTGCCATGAACGAATACACACCCGACAGATGCTGGAGCTGCTCTTTCTCCCCTTCTACCTTTTCTATTTCATAGAATGGAGCTTGCGACTTCTGAAAGTGCACAATGGTTTGCGTGCCTACCAAGAAATATCTTTCGAACGCGAAGCCTATGCCCATCAATCAGACCCTGAATACATCAACAAACGTCAACCATACGCATGGCTACGTTATCTTAGCAAGTGAAAGACGTTCCTTGGCACTTCAAAATGGAGCTGGCACTTCAAAATGAAGTTGCTTATGGCTGATTGGATGTTCAAAATCAATCGCTTCAGCATGCAAATAAAGTCGGTCGGCAACATGTCCATATAGACGATCCCCCACAATCGGTGCATTCAGTCCTTCGGGTGCCGCCGCGTGTACACGTAACTGATGTGTTCGCCCTGTTTGTGGATAGAATACCACACGTACACCTTTTGTCGTCTGCCCCTTCAATTCATACCGCGTCACCGCCTCCTTCCCGTGCTCGAAGTCCACCCGCTGATGTGGCATGTTCTCCAAATTAGGTCCTATTGGCAAGGAAATAAAAGCACCTTCTTGTCCATCTGCGAACACTACGTTTGTCTCGCTTTCACGGAAGTGGTCGGTGGTGGGGCTTTCAATCATCGCCACATATCGTTTCTTAACCTCCCGCCTCTCAAACTGCTGACAAAGCGCACGATGGATTCGGGCATTCTTGGCTATGACCATCACGCCTGACGTATCTTGATCCAAACGGTGCACTACAATACTGCCGGTGATATCCGGCCACAGGCGATGTGCTTCGTCCACAAGATTTGCCTGATCACTCCTACCTGGAATGCTGCACCACCCTTCGGGTTTATCAATGACAGCCAGATACTCGTCCTCCCAAATTACACGCACAGGCGCGAGTACCTTATTATCATAATGCGACGCCGGATCTGGCTCGACATCCAGACCTTGAAGCATGTGTGTTAAAATCGGATAGCATTTGCTGCGACAAGCAGGGAAAAAAGCGCCAGGCTCACGATAATGACCTGGTTTGGAATTTCCCCACCAAAACTCTGCCATTGCCAATGGCTTCAGCCCCAACAGATAAGCTGTCTGCAACAGCTTTGGGGCACAGCATTCACCGGCTCCTGACGGAATATAGTTTCCCTTCAGACAAGAAGCATTGGGGGCAGAACTGAATATCTCCACCAGCCCTTTTTGTTCCCCTCGCCCATTGAGAAATACAAACTGTTCGAATAGCCACTGTTGCAACGCTTCACTCCTACGTTTGCGTTCCTCAAAAAGCTCGTGAATAGCTGTGTTGTGCCTCGCCAACTTCGCCTCTAAATCCATTATCTCTTGCCTATGCAGTTGCTTGGCACGATGAATGTTTGCTTTCTGGAATTGCCGCAGACGGATATAGGCATCCTTGTTAGCAGAAATCTCATCCCCCGTCTTCTCTTCTTTATACACTCGTTTCGCCTCGGCAACTGCTGCTGCTTGCTCTCCTCTAAGTTGCTGCACCCGAGACTGACAAGCCTTTCTATCTTCACTCCCTTTCATCTCCTCTATCTTGCGTCCAAGCTCCACAATTTCCGCCTGCTCTTTCTGGAAATGACCCTCTGGATCAAGATAATCAACTACGGGTGGCACAAACCACGGATGGTCGTAGCTACCATTCAGTTGACCTGAGTAGGCGGCAAGGAAAAACAGGGAGGGAGGAGAGCCCACTACAAGCACACCATACATTTTCCCTTCCTCTATACCCATCTCCTTCAACCGCTTCTGCACTACAAGAGCTGCCCGCTGACACAGCGGATGCGGCGTGTAACGAAAAGGATACGTGAACTGTGAAGGCAGTTCCTCACCGTGCCACTCCAACTCATGCAAAAAGGGAAGCAATGCCTTTACGTCCTCACTCATTGATATAACTCTTGGTGGACATGTCGTAGTACAGCGCCTCCAGTTCTTCTATTGTCAAGTTCTCCAGCGCATGTCCTATTTTACGTATTAGTTCCTCACGCCGATATTCCTCTGTTTGAGTGAAGCTTCCAAAATAATTCATTGTCGTTTCTGTTCACAAGGTTATTACTTCACTACAACCGCCAAGACGGGTGCGATGTCGCCGCCAGGACGTGCGGTTGGCAGAGTCACATGTAAGCCACTGGAATCCAGGGAATATGACACCTTTCCATAGCCTAATAACTTGACGCTACGCACCTTCTTTCCATTAAGGACGGATGAACCAATGGCGAAGCTCTTGATGGTGGTTGTATTTGTTGCAGGCCATCCCATGAGAGTGGCATAAACGGTATTCTTCTTCGCGTTGAAGCGGATGTCCTGAGCGGTGTACTTGATGCCCTCGTTGAATCCTTGGTCCTTCAGCGGGTTGGAGTTTTCCGCAAGCGGCCCTTCGCCGAAGGTCGTCCAAGGTCGTGTGCCGAAGATGCTCTCTCCGTTGACGTCCATCCATGCTTTCAAGTCGCCGAGAATGGCGCGTTCCTTCTCGTCGATGCTGCCGTCACCTTTCACGGGAATGCTCAGGAGCAGACAGCCGTTCTTGCTCACCACGTCCACGAGCATCTTCACCACACGGGCGGCCGACTTGTAGTCGCCACGGTTGTAGATACCTTTATCGTAGTGCCATGAGCCGATGCAGGTGCAGGTCTGCCAAGGCAAGGGCTGAGCGCGGTCTGGCACGCCGCGTTCCACGTCCCAGAGCATCAGCTGCTTCTGTTCGTCGGTCAGGATCTTGCCCATCGCCACCACCTGTTGCTTCCCGCCGTGGCGGTTGGCGCTGTGGTTGTAGAAGTGTGTGAGGATGTTCTTTCCCACTTGGTCGTCACAACCGTAGAAGGGCAGTGCCGTGTCGTCAAAGTAGAGCATCTGCGGATCGTAGTCGTTGATGAGTTGCAGCACGCGGTTCTGGAGCTTGCGCTTGTAGGCTTCGGAGGGCAGCGAGGCTCCATTTTTCCATTCCCACTGGCGATGAATGCTTCCTGCGTTCTCCCAGCCCTGACTGGGTTCGTGCCTTTGAGCGTAGAGTTCCTGCGGGTCGAGGCCCTTCCACCATTTCTCGGAACCGTCGGGGTTGGGTTTGTAGCCGTCTTCCTTCGAAAGGTTGCCATCGAACTTCTGTGCCAACTCAAACCATGTCCAGGCATGTGCACCGTGGATGCTGACGCCCAGCGGGAGCTTATACTTCTTGCACGCTTTAGCCCACTCGCTCACGATGTCGCGCTTCGGTCCCACGCGCACGGAGTTCCATTCCTGGTACGGCGAGTCCCAAAGGTCGAAGTTGTCGTGGTGCTGCCCGAGGGTGAAGAAGAACTGCGCCCCGCACTCCTTGTAGAGTTTCACGAGAGCTTCGGGTTCCCACTTCTCGGCTTTCCAGGCGTTGCAGAGGTCCTTCATGCCAAAATCGGCGGGCGAGCCGTAGTGCTCCACGTGGTACTTGTACTGCCATCCGCCTTCCTGGTACATGCCGCGGCCATACCAGTCGCCCGACTCTGCCTGACACTGAGGTCCCCAGTGCGCCCAAATGCCGAACTTGGCATCGCGGAACCATGCTGGACACTCCCATGCTTTCAGGCTTTCCCAATCGGCCTGAAAGGGTCCGCTTTCTACGGGTACGTCGCTCCGTGTCTGCGCCTGTGCCGTCAGGACGGAGAATAAGGCCACGGCGGCCACGGCCACCCAGCCCTGCAAGTTGTTTTTTCTCTTCTTTTCCATAGTCTAAATATTTATCTTCTTTGTATCCATTTCTTGTGATGGGTGAGATAGAGGCCACCCTTGACAGGTCGCGAGATGCAGCGGCCGCATAGGTCATACCATGTCCCCTTTGCCGCCTGGTGCTCCACACCCTGAGCGAGTCCGATGCCGGTGGTCACGCTCTCGAAGATGTCGGCAATCTCGTCGGCGGTCAGGCAGAGACCGTAGATACGGAAATTGTCTATTGTGCCGACATAGTCGCCGTTGTCGTTCCTGGACGATGTGTCCCACCACTGGGTGCGACCAATGTAGTTGCGGGTGTCTTCGCCGTTGGCCAGCAGCTGACAGGGCTCGTACTTAATGTCCTGACTCTGTGCCACCTGGCAGCCATCGACATAGATGGTTGTGGTTCGAGTGCGTGCGTCGAAGCTGACGGCGATGCGCTGTTCGGTGCCCACCTGAAGTTCATCGGCACGGATGAGCGTGGTGGTCTTTCCGCCAAACTTGCAGCCTGCGGCGAAGGTGCCGGCACGGAGGAAGAGGCTGTTTGCCGAGCCGCTGCCGAAGTCGTAGAAGCGCTGCAGACGGTCCAGTTCGTCGGGCGTGGCGCTGAAGAGGACGGTGTAGCTGCGCAGAGAATCCAGCAGATGGCTGGGCAGCAGCAGGTAGCCGTTGGTGTCGAAGTCGGTGGAGATGTTGTCCGTGAGGTTCAGCGTGCCGTCCACCAGGCAGCGGTCACCCTTCAGCTGGGCATCGCGCTGGTGCCGCGAGAGGTCGCGCAGCCAGCGCGTTTCTCCGTCGCCGTAGACATCTTCTGTCTCGAAGTCGTAGCGCAACAGCAGTGTCTGCTCCGGGTCGCGGGGCATGACGGTGACGGCGTAGTCGCTGCTGATGCCGTCGTAGTGGGCTGTCAGGGTGACATGCTGCTCATGCTCTGCCGGCGCGACGAGACCGTCGGCGGTCATCACGTCGGGGGCCGAGCTCGTCCAGGTGATGGCCTGCCCAGACTTGGTGCTCTGTGGCAGGAGGATGTCGGCAAAGACGAAGTCGGGGATGTTCAGGCGCGACTGGGCGTCGTCGACGCGGATGCGTGCCTCGGTGATGCTGTTCCAGGGGCTGGTGCTGGCGCCGTTGCAGACGATGCGCACGTAGCGTGCCTCCACGGCATCGGGCAGGCGGTAGCGCTCGAGTTCCGTGGTGAGGCCGCTGCTCACCAGACTGCTGAGAGCCTCTGTCCACGACTGACCGTCGAGGGAAGTCATGATGTCGAAGTAGTTCACGCGTGTGTTACCTAAATAGAAGGCGATGTCCACGGCGGTGACGTGTTCCGCCTGACCGAGGTCGAACTGAATCCACTGTTCCATGCCTTCCTGGCTCCAGCGGGTGGAGTAGTTGCCGTCGATGACGTTGACGGCAGGGTTGCCGCTCTGTGCGCCGATGGCTGTGACGGTCATGTCTATGGAGTTAGGTGTGAGGGGAACGGTGCGGACGAGGAAGTGTTCGTTGTCGCCTGCGATTTCCATCCCTTCTGTGTTTCTTACGTTCTGGACAGAGAGCCGGTAGACGCCGTAGTCGAGCGGGGCATTGAGCGTGAGGACGATGGTCCGCAGTCCGTCGAAGTCGACGCGCTGGATGTCCGCCGTCTGGCCGTTGATGAGATAGTGTGCAGGTGACTCCAGCCCTTCGGAGTCGGGTACGGAGTTGAACTTCAGGGTAATCTTGTCGGCCGCCGTAAGCTCGGCACTGGCGAGACGCATCGGCGTAGCACTCTGATGGCCTACGGCATAACGGCTCATCTCTGCCGTGGCAAGCAGGAAGGCTCCGACGCCGAAGTCTGCCGTCTGGCTGGCTGAGATGTAGGTGCCGGGAGCGGCATTGGAACCGATGGGCTGGACGTAGCCTACCGACCCGTTTTCCTGCAGTGCCACACGCGTCAGGTAGTGCCATCCGCGTTGCAGCGTCTGGCCGTAGGTTGCCTCGTCCAGCAGGCCGTGGTTGATGCCCCATGCGAAGCCAAAAACATACAGTGCCGTGCCGCTGGTCTCGTAGCCGGGAGCGTAGTCTTCGTCGAGCAGCGAGCGGCACCAGTAGCCGTTGCCCTCGGCGTCCGTGCGCTGGCATAGGCGCAGGCTCTCCGCCATGCGCCGATAGTAGCTGATGTACTCCTCACGGTGCGGGTCGTCTGCCGGCAGCTCGTCCAGCACACGGGCGAAGGCAGCGAAGATCCATCCGTCGCCGCGCGCCCAGAAGTCCTTGCCGCCGGCAGCTGTTGTGTGCTTGGGATAGACGTAGCTGCCGTCGCGGTAATAGAGTCCCTCTTCCTCATCCCACATCAGGTCTGTGCCCCATCGCCAGTATTCGTACATCTTCTCGAGGTAGAGTGGGTTGCCGGTGATGAGGTAGAGCTTTGTCATGACGGGCATGACCATATACAGGCCGTCCACCCACCAGAGGTAACCGCTCTCGTCGGTGCTCATCTCGTATTCCATCACCTCCCTGGCACGGGCTATCTTCTCTTCGCCGCCCAGCAGGTTGTAGAGGTCGGCATAGATCTGGAAGCATATCTGGTTGTCGCCGAAGAGGACGTAGTCCGCCGACTCACCGTAGCTGAACTTCCAGCGGCTCTTGTCCGTGCCTGTCTGTCCCCAGTAGCGGTTGCGCTCGGCCCAGGCCACGGAGTAGTCGAGGAACTGGTGCTCGCCCGTCGCCTTGAAGGCTTCCATGTTGCCGGTGTGGTAAACGGCGCGGTTCCAGAAATGGTCGCCATGCGTCGGGTGGGTCTGCTGCCAGTGGAAGTTGGCCTTGTAGATGAGGGCGACTACGTCGTCCTTCTGGGGCAGTTCGTCCTGCCAAGAAGTGAGGGTCAGCGGATGGTCCACTTGCGCCTTGAAACGCTCCAGCGCGTCGAACCAGTCCTCGTCGCAGGCGAAGTCGCCCTGTGGAAATGCGCTCCAGCCGCCGCCGAAGTAGTAGGTCAGTTCCGTGCCGGGCATGTAGTCCACGCAGACGCAGAGGTGATGGTCGATGACTTCGGGCGCGGTGGCGGCGGAGGGTACGTAGCATCCTTGGTAGAAACGGGCTCCGGTGCTGCTGACGGAGCCTTCGCTCTTGTTCTCTGCCCAACCTGCCAAGCCTGCCGTCTCGGCATAGCTCACGCCTTCAGGCTTCACTCCCGACATGTCGGTGTGCTGGTACAGCGCCACCGCCAGACGCATCGGCTTGCCGGTGCCGGCTTGAACGGGTGTGTAGCAGACCGTGGCTTTGTTGAGCAAACTGCCTGCCGAAGTGGTGACGACGAGGGTCTTCGTGTACGTCACCCCGTCCACGTTTATATTATAATAGGTAAGGCGGAAGCGGCTCTGCAAAGCTCCGTTCTCCTCGACATCGCAACGGTCGTGGGGTGCGTGGATGACGAGCTTGCCAGCTGCGACATGACTCACGCCGCCGCACCCCAGACGTTTGCCGTTGACGCTGAAAGCGTCCACGCCGTAGTCACTCTCGGAGTGGTAGTTGGAGAGGCTGTACATGTTGTCGATGACGGGTGTGGGCTTCTTCTTCGACCACATGTCCACGCCGTTGCCCGTGTTGGGTTCGCCCACCAGCAGCACCGACGAGTACATGCGGAACGCCGCGCGGTCGTTTTCCCAGGAGATGTCGGCACGCGACGACGGCACCTTGACGGCAGCGTAGGTCAGCTTCTGAGGCTGCCTGCGGACACCGTCGCTGAGCACATAGCCCATTGTCGCCCCGTGGGCGACGGAAGCCTGGAAGCGGATGCCGTGCTGCCCACTGAGTTCAAAGGACAGCGTGTGCCCCTCCTCATCGCTCAAGGTCATGTTGTTCAAGTTGAGGCCTTCAGGGACAGCCACTTCCACCGTCTCGCCTTGTCGCGAGAAACCGAGTTCGTTTTTCAAACGAAACTTATACTCGCCCGCCATCGCCTGCAACGCCGCAAGTGAAAGTATCAAAATGAAAGCACTTCTCATGTTATTGACTCGTCAGTTTGTATGCGTCAGCAAAGATACATACATTCAGGCACATGCAAAAAACATTCTGAACTTTTCTTCTTTTTATGCAGTTTATTTAACATAAAGACGACCTCTGGTCACATACCCTCTGTCTCATAAAGCCATAGAATTGAAGTGTTACTGCACGCGCGAGTACTTAGGATTTTCCAAGATATCTATCACTTCCATCACTCATTGAAACACAAGCCTTGGAGAAAGGGCAGCAAGCAGTATTGAGCAGTATAAAGCTTGCTTTGATGCCCGAAGCGTAGCCGAGATTATGCAAAAGAGGCCAAAGCGAACAAAGATTATTCATTGAGAATTTATTCATTAATAGAACACACCTATAAGATATTCAGCTATTTGGGAGATAAATGTACACCATAAATTAACGTGAATTCCATAATTTCTTCACGATTTTCCGTGAACGTATAGACGAGTCGGTGAGAAGGTGTACACCTTCCGACTTTTAGATGCATACACCCATAAAATGCCAAAAAAAGCCTCAATCCCTCACCAATGACGATAAGACTCAGTCAATGAAATGTTTACAGGTGAGGGATTGGTGAGGGATTGGTGAGGGATGGTGAGGGTTTTCTCCATCGAAAGTCAAAAGCGACTGTCAAGAAGGCAAAAAACAGCAAACGACGGTACTCAACTTACATTATTCATGAAGATTCAATCGCTTTTTATCAGTAAATGCATAAAAATAGTTTATATAATAAATTGATGAAGATTGAAGTTGATTGACGTCTAAATCAAAATCAACCAATTGTTTAAATTGGACGTGAATCTTCATGAATCTAATCGTCATCTATGCCAATATTTTATGTTCGACTACTTAAGACACAAATTACCATTATTTATCGTAATTTATTCAAGTTTCGGATGTTTGAGCAAGTGTATTGTATTTAACGAAAGGCCAAAAAGCACATAGCACAGGGCATTGCCCTGGGTACAACGTGGAACCGATAATTCGCCAAGGGCAAAAGCATTTGATGCGCATAAATTCATGGCCATTTACTTGAAAAAGAATCAGTTGATGACATCAAGGATAATGGTCATGAATATTACTGGCTAAAACAAACGAACATACACGAAAAGCAGTAAAAACAAACGAAAACGGCCCCTTGCTTGCTCTTGCTTCCCTGGTTTTCCTTTGTTTTTGTGGTTGATTAGCGAATGCTTTCTGCCTCATTCTCATTTAGTTAATGTCAATCCCTCACCTTCCCTCACCAATCCCTCACCAATCCCTCACCTGCAAGCACCTTTCTTTCAGGCGATTATAGCATTCGGTGAGGGATTGAGGGATTTTGTTTAAAATGAAGGGAGGTGGTGGGTATTGCAGCAGTGAGCTCTTTCATGAAAACGGATAATTGCTGTCCGGGATATAGCCTATAGAGGAAAGTGGTTCCTCGGGTTCAAGCTGCATATCGTATGCCAGGAGAAAGGCGGGATTATGAAATATAAGTTTCGCCAATATGAACAAACAACAACGAAACTGCCTGCGCTCTGCCCGAAGGGACGCTCCACACTTGGAGAAAGGGCAGCAAGCAGTCAGCCCAAGGCCGCTCGTTGGCCTTTCAGGCCGATAAATACCACAGAGAGGGGCTTTCAGGCCGCTTTTTTAGCGGACACCAATAATACAGAATCTGTCAGCCGTTAATGAGAATAACGATGATGGTAATCGTGAGTACCACAAATAATGATTCTATATTTTTCACCAAGAAAAGTCTAACAGGCAGGTTAAGCATGGCTTTATAATAGAAGAATGTTACCTTATATGAGGTTCCACTAAGTAAAAAAAACGGATTATGTTTGGCCTCTATGGGTTAATTTCATACCTTTGCGGCGAATATTCCAAAATCACCTAAAGTTATATCAGAATGAGAACTATGAAATGGGTCGTTGCAGCGTTGTGTGCGCTCACGACGTCCTTGTCTTCCTTTGCGGATGACTACACCACTTTCCTCACTAATGATCGTGGCTTCACCGAGGTGACCACGACAGAAGGATTTACCGGCTATGCCGATGACTACTACATCCTCACCTCGGCAGAGAACACGGGACTCATCGTGGGTGTTGGTGCCTACCAAGCCAAGCCCGACTGGGCAAGCACGGAATCCAAGGCGCTGCGCTACAAGTCTGCCGCCACCGACCCGGTGCTGGACCTCACCAACTTCTTCACCATCGAGAAGAGCGGACAGTACATCGGCCTGCGCAACGTGGTTTATAGTGCTGATATGTTCCAGACGCACATCGACGCAGGTTTCATGTACGTCAACACCTTCACAGACAAGAACTTTGACGAATGGAGCTACCTGACACCTACTTATCAGGACGACGGCTACTGGCTCTTCGAGAGCGGCAAGTACCCGTTGTCCAGCGGCAACTGGGCAAGCGGTTACCTCGGGCCGTGGAACAACCGGGTGGAGGCAGGCGAACCGATAGCCCTCAATCGCAAGAACACTGCGGATGACGCCGCTGGCCACTACCGCCTGTTTCGTATCACGAAGGCTGACCTCTTAGTTCAGCAACGTCAAGCCCTCTGCAATGCCTCTCCTTCCAAACCCCTCAATGCCACATGGCTCATCACGAATCCCTCCTTCGAAACGGGCGACGAGACCGGTTGGACACTGATAGGTAAGGATCCCAACGGAAACGATGAGTTCAAGGCGCGCGACTATGGAATGTCAAACAAGGACGGCTACTACTTGTTGAATGCCTTCCAATGGTGGGCTACCAACCTCGGCGTCACCCAAACCCTGACTGACATTCCCAGTGGTGAATACACGCTGTCAGCTGTTGTTGCCACGTGGGAGAATCGCACCGCCTATTTTACAGCTAATGCCACAACCATTACCCAAGCAGGCACAAACGATGCTACCGGCATCCCCGTCTCCATCAATGTCAACATCGGCATAGACAGCAAGCTCACCATCAGCGCAGGAAGCACAGGACAATGGTGGGTTTCAGGCCATGAAGGCGAGACACAGACTTTCTTCAAGTTCGACAATGTCCAGCTTACCTGCAAGGGTCTGTACCTCAATGGAACAGCAAAGCCCCTTCCTAACGACGAGACAACAGTGCTCGAAGCCAACCAATGGTATTACTACGATGTAAGCTACGGCACTGACTTCCGACTTATCGGTAATCTCTCGGACATGATCTATAGCACGGACGGGGATAAGATATTGAGCAACATTACGACAGCCGCAGCTGCACGCGAGATGACGATCAACAAAGGCCGCATCTACTTCAAGACCACCCGCAGCGACGCGACGCTCAAGGTGATGCCGAAACGGGAAATCGTTGAGAGTAATAGTTTTTCTGTGGTAGCCCTCAACGTAGATGGTCTGCCAAACAAGATCTTAACAATAAATTTAAATGAAGACGGACCTGGTGAGGAAGGGACAAAGAAGATAAGCCAGTACCTCGCTTCCAAGAACTACGACTTCATTGGCTGCAGCGAAGACTTCAACTACAACGGTACGCTGATGGGGCAGCTGAACAGCAATTACAGTTGTGGCGCTACCCGTGCCACGCTCAGTGCTTCAGGCTTGAGTATTAATATGCTTTTGAATGGTTTCCGCTTTGATACAGACGGTCTCAACCTCATTTGGAAGAACAGCACATGCAGTGCTGCCAATGAGAGCTGGACACAGTGGAACAGTATGGAAGAAACCGATGGCAACCAGTATGTGAAGAAAGGCTATCGCCATTACGACATGACCATAGGCGGACAGACCTTCGACGTCTATATCCTCCACATGGATGCCGGCGACACCAATGCCACAGCATCGCGCGAAGATCAATGGCGCCAGCTTGCCGCAGCCATCAACAACGCCGATGCATCCCGTCCCAAGCTCATCATCGGCGACACCAACAGCCGCTGGACACGTGAGGACATCACGGCGAACTTCATGAACCTGTTGAATGCCAACCTCACGGCCTCCGACGTTTGGGTGGAGTTCTGCCGCGGCGGCATCTATCCCACCATGGACATGGCCGACCTGACCGACGCTTCTGACCCCACGAACTACTCCAACTACGAAATCGTGGATAAGATCATCTACATCAACCCCAAGGCCGCCAACACGCAGCAGCTCGTGCCGCAGAGCTTCCGCATCGAGCAGGACTACACCTACCTCGACAACGAAGGCAACGCCAAACCTCTCGGTGACCACAACCCGGTTGTCGTAGAGTTCAAGACCATCAAGGCAGGTGATGTCGTTCCCCTGGCTCTTGACTTGGCCAACAATGCCACGGACAATAGTACGGCCATTGCTAATGCCAACGGTGCAACCGCCGACGTCACCCTTAGCAGCCGCACACTCTTCAAGGACGGCGAATGGAACACCATCTGCCTGCCCTTCAACCTCACCCTCGAAGGCAGCCCGTTGGCAAGTGCTACAGCCATGGGGCTTGCAGAAGGTTCTATTACTGGCACACATGTAGATCTCACCTTCGAAACCGTGAACTCGCTCACTGCCGGCACACCTTATATTATTAAATGGAATAACGGCACCCACATCGTGAATCCGACTTTCAGTGGAGTCACAATCGACCAAACGACCCATGACGTTGCCTTGGATGAGAATCGTGTGCAGTTCATCGGCTACTACGACGCCTTGGACATCACGTCTGCCAATAGCGACATCTATTACCTGACCTCTGGTAACGAACTGAAATGCACCAGCATCGACCGCACGCTGAAAGCCTGTCGCGCCTACTTCCGTTTCACGCCAGAAGACGGCAATGTCAAGGCACTGACCTTCCACCTCAATTTCGGCGACGGCGATGTCACCTCGGTCAACAACTTGCAGCAAACGTCAAGCGCCGACCGTTGGCATACTCTCGATGGAAGAAGACTCAACGGGACACCGACACAGCCAGGCATCTACATCAACAACGGACGCAAAGTAATTCTCAAATGACCAACCATTTAACATGAACTCCATTATGAAAAAGACATATATCAACCCAAGAATGACGATGTGCTTCATTGCACAGCAACAGATTATTGCCCTCAGTGGCGGAGACAAGGCCATCAATCTCAGAATCTCTGAACAGGCAGATGCCAGCACCGACGACAACCGAGTGAAGTCTGGTGGCAGTGGCTATAATGTCCGGGACGACGATTGGAACCAATGACTCATCATTCTACCTTTCAGCAGAATCATCTTAATCTTACCTAAACCTTACACGCTCTATGAACATTCCTTCTGCTTTCTGGCTTGTCCCCGTGGCCTCCGTGGTGGCACTGGGCATGGCCTACTACTTCTTCCGCACGATGATGGCTGCGGACGAGGGTACGCCTCGCATGCGTGAGATTGCTGGCCACGTGCGGCGTGGTGCCATGGCCTACCTCCGACAACAGTACAAAGTGGTGTGCTACGTCTTCGTTGTGCTGGCCGCCATCTTCGCCTTCATGGCCTACGTGCTTCACGCCCAGAACCCCTGGGTGCCGTTTGCGTTCCTCCCCGGCGGTTTCTTCTCCGGCTTGGCAGGCTTCTTTGGCATGAAGACCGCCACCTACGCCAGCGCCCGCACCGCCAATGCCGCACGACGTAGCCTCGACGGAGGCTTGAAGATTGCCTTCCGCAGTGGAGCCGTGATGGGTCTGACCGTCGTCGGACTCGGCCTCCTCGACATCGCCATCTGGTTCCTCGTCCTCAACCGTTTCGACACGGGCGGACTCATCTCCATCACCACGACGATGCTCACCTTCGGCATGGGTGCCTCCACGCAGGCGCTGTTTGCCCGTGTGGGCGGCGGCATCTACACGAAAGCCGCCGACGTGGGAGCCGACATCGTGGGCAAGGTGGAAGCCGACATTCCCGAGGACGACCCGCGCAACCCCGCCACTATCGCCGACAACGTGGGCGACAACGTGGGTGACGTAGCCGGCATGGGAGCCGACCTCTACGAGAGCTACTGCGGCAGCATCCTCTCCACAGCCGCGCTCGGTGCCACGGCCTTCGCCCTGCAAGGCGACATGCAGCTGCGCGCCGTCATTGCCCCCATGCTGATTGCCGCCGTGGGCGTCTTCCTCAGCATCTTCGGCATCTATCTCGTCCGCACCAAAGAGGGAGCCACCATGCGCGACCTCCTGCGCTTGCTCTCCGTGGGGACGAACGTGGCGGCCGTGCTCATCGCCGCTGCCACCTTCGCCATCCTCTACCTCCTCGGCATCGAGAACTGGCTCGGACTCAGCTTCTCCGTCATCACTGGCCTGGCAGCCGGCGTCATCATCGGACAGGCCACCGAGTACTACACCAGCCACTCCTACCGCCCGACGCAGAAAATCAGCGAGGCGGGCCTGACAGGCTCCGCCACCGTGATTATCAAAGGCATCGGCACAGGTATGATTTCCACCTGCATCCCCGTCGTCACCATCGGCGTAGCCATCATGCTCAGCTACCTGTGTGCCAACGGCTTCGACATGGCCATGAGCGCCACAGCCCTCTCCAAAGGCTTGTACGGCATCGGCATCGCCGCCGTGGGAATGCTCTCCACGCTGGGCATCACCCTGGCCACCGACGCCTACGGTCCCATCGCCGACAACGCGGGCGGCAACGCCGAGATGAGCCAACTGGGAGAGGAAGTGCGCCACCGCACCGATGCCCTCGACGCCCTCGGCAACACCACCGCCGCCACAGGCAAGGGCTTTGCCATCGGCAGCGCCGCACTCACCGCCCTCGCCCTGCTGGCATCCTACATCGAGGAAGTGAAAATCGCCATGGAACGTGCCGGCATGACCCTGACGAACCTCAAGGGTGAAATCATCAACGCCGCCGACGCCACCATCCCCGACTTCATGAACTACTTCCAGGTGAACCTGATGAACCCGCGCGTCCTCGTGGGTGCTTTCATCGGTGCCATGGCAGCCTTCCTGTTCTGCGGCCTGACGATGGAAGCCGTAGGTCGCGCTGCACAGAAGATGGTGGAAGAGGTGCGCCGGCAGTTCCGCGAAATCAAGGGCATCCTCGAAGGCAAGGCAACGCCCGACTACGGCTCATGCGTCCAGATTTCCACCCGTGCCGCCCAGCACGAGATGATCTTCCCGTCGCTGCTGGCCATCGCCATCCCCATCGTCGTGGGCATCGTCCTCGGCGTGGCAGGCGTACTCGGCCTCCTCGTCGGCGGTCTCGCTGGCGGCTTCACGCTGGCTGTCTTCATGGCCAATGCAGGCGGCGCGTGGGACAACGCCAAAAAAATGGTGGAAGAGGGCAACTTCGGCGGCAAGGGCAGCTTCGCCCACAAAGCCACCATCGTCGGCGACACCGTCGGCGACCCCTTCAAGGACACCAGCGGACCCAGCCTCAACATCCTCATCAAGCTCATGTCGATGGTCAGCATCGTCATGGCAGGACTCACCATCGCCTTTGCCTGACAGCGCCGTACCACACACTTTGCACCATTACTCGTTGGTAACTGAAGGAAACAGTTTTAGCCCAACTTTAACGCTTTGCATAGCGTTAAAGTTGGGCTAAAGTGTAACTCAAGAAGGTGTGTTGTTATGGATTAACAACGACCTTCATGCCTCGATGGATGTAAAGGCCCTTGGCGGTGGGCTTTCCCTCCAGCTTGCGGCCGTCCAGCGTGAACCAGCCGTTGGCAGCTTTTCCTTGCCCACCAGACTCTGTAGATAGAGACGCAATACCCGTAGCGTAATCCCCGAAGTTGAGCACGAAGGACTTGATATGGCTTTCGCCGTCTTCGTTGCCGTCGAGTTGGAAGTAGGCACGGCAGGCGTTGAGGTGGTAGTTGCCGTCGGCGTTATTGGAGTCACTGGGATAGTAGAGCGTGTTGGCAGCCCCAAGGAAGAGGCAGCTCTTGTCATCGACGGCGAGGACAACAGGGTTGTATGTTCCCACAAAACGACCGCCGTTGAAGGTGACGGACGCCGGAGCAACCGCATTGACGGTGACACCCTCGAACACAGGGTTGGTGATGTCGGCAACGCCACCAGAGGCGATGGTGCCTTGCAACGTCAGTTCAGCCAACTGGATATACTCGCCGCCAGTATTGTACACTTCCAGGCGGAAGAATTGGTAGATGCCCTGCTTGTCGGCATCGATGGCGTAACTCGTCGGGGTGTTGTCATTGATGGACATGGCGTCGGTGCTGTTCTCGGAGACGTTGCGGAGGTCGATGAGAATCCATTCGTCATTCTCGTTGGCTTTGGCTTTCAGTGTCCAGGTCCTCGGGGCGCGGTCCGGGTTGTCCTGCATGCCGCTGCCAGGAATGAGGGTATAGCCCGTTATGCTGAGGGGATTGGAGGTGGTGAAGTCACAGAACCATCGGTCATTGGTCTGCTCGTCTTTGGTCTGCTCATAATAGTGGGTGTACCACTTCGTATCCGGGTTGCCGTCCACAAGGTTAAAATAATCCGAGCCGCTCTGTGCATCTGAGCCACGCTGGGCATGATACGTTAGGTGGCTGGCATCGGCTCCGACCGGCCCTTCATACTTCACGATGTATGGGCGTCCGGGCAAGATGGCAGTAGCATCCTTGAAGTTCAGGTAGAGCGTACCGTTCTCTAAGCCGGTGGCATGACCGCCCGAAATGCTCTCGGTGTCGAGTTCCTTTACGACAAACCCGTCAAGGGGCGTGCCGCTGAAGCTGTTCAGCGTAAACGGCACACAGAGCGTGTTCCAGTCGCCGTCGCGATAGAGCGTGCGGCCGTCAAGGTACACGTCACACGAAATACGTCCATCCTTATTGCTGATGGCCGTCGTGTTGTCGGCATTGTCGGCAAGGTGAAGATAGGTTGTTCCCTCAAAGCGGAAGTCGTCCAGCATGAGGAAATACCCCCCTGGCAGCCATTTAATGGCCACAAACTTGGTGCCCTCCGGGAAATAACAGACATATTGCTGCCAACCCAAATTAGTGATATCCTCCCTGTTAAGCCACTGGAAGTCGTCAATGGCGTTGGATTTAGTGGAATAGCCCATCTGGAATGCGGCAGGGAGGAAGTAGTCCTCATCATCCCCTATCTGGTAGTAGAACGAAACCTTCATGGTTGACTCGCAGTCAAACTGTGGAGAAATGAGGTATTGAGGCGTACTCTGATACCCTCCGAGTGAACCGTTGGTGGGCGAGAATCGGAAGGCATGGTTGCCTTGGTGCCAAGTGAAATTGACGTATCGTGTATCATGAACATTGTTCACCACGCGGAAGCCGTCCAGCCCGCCCTCGAAGCCCCACTCGTAGGGCAGCGACTGAATACCGCCATCAGATTCGAAGAAGACTGTTTCGAAATTGCTGGATGTGCCATCGGCATAGCGTGCCTTCACGCGGAACTGGTAGTCCGTGTTGACCGTCAGGCCGCTAAGGGTGACCGTCGTGGCTGTTGTCGGGGTCAGGTCCGACCAAGTGTCCTCTACAGCTTTCTTGTATTGGTAGGCATAGTCGGTGAACGATGCGTTAGGTGCAGACCATGTTATCTGTGTGGCCAGCTGGTCAACAAGGTCTGTGGCTGTCAGATGGGTGGGTGCGGCTTTGTCGGAATACGCGTCGATGCTGAGATTGTCAATGAGGACACCAAATTTATCATTGGTTAAATACCTGATTGCTACGTAGCGAGCATCCGCAGGAGCTATCATTTCGTACTTCGTGTATTGTTCAAATTCCAAAGTCTCAACCTCTGGCTCCCACGTGAAGGTGGCCGGGTTGTTAGACGTTGTGGAGTATCCCACTTGGAACCGCTCGTGATAACCCATGCCATTGGTGCGATAGTAGAAGGTCAGCTTCTTAACCACATTTTGTGGCAACAGCTGCGACATCAGGTATTGGGGTGACTGACCGCTTAAATGGAAATGGAATAAGAACGCATGGTCTCCATCGAGTTGTGCTTCCGGTCGGCTGTTGCCAGAATCACTGATTCCCGTTTCATAGTAAGTGTCAAGCATGGCCAAACCCTTCAGCCCATTCTCGAAGCCACACTCGAAGGGCAGTTCCCACACTTCTGGCGTAGAGAAGTAAAAGGTGGCAAATGGGCTGTCTCCTTCAACGTAATGGGCTTTCACGCGGAACTGATAATACTTGTTGGCTGTCATCCCGCTAAAGGACGCCGTGGTAGTGGTCACACCCACATTCGTCGCTGCCGACCAGTCGCTGTCGCCATATATCTGGAACTGGTAGGTGTAGCCAGTAAGGGTGAATTCAGATGCTGGCGCCGTCCAGGAAACCGTTGCCGTCTGGTCCGTCAAATCAGTCACATAAAGCTGATCGGGTTGGGGCAAAGGCGTGGTGTGGAAGCTGCCGTTCAAGTATTTGCTATATGTATTATCCTCGTAAATGGCATATACGCGGAAATCGTAAGACGTGTCGGGGGAGAGTCCGTTGAGGGTGATGGTCAGGTTGCTCACCGTCTGCTCGTCCGACCATTCCTCATCCCCCGTCTTCTTATACTGGTACCTATAGCCCAAGATGTTGGACGATGTTTCCGGCGCCGCCCATGCCAGCGTTGCATTTAAGGGGTTCTGTTCAATGACCGTGAATTCCTTAGGTGCGATATTGTAATTTGTCGTTATGTTGAAATTGTCAATGTCGTTCGTTCCACGATTGCAATGTATAGCGATATATTTGGTACCTTCGGGGGCTTCAAATTCATAATGCCGCCATCCATCGGTCATTTGACCCGTTTCCCACTTGAACTCGTTGGGGTCGTTTGTTGTCTTTGAGAACCCGAAGTAGAAAGGATAATAACCGGATCCATCTGCATCAAACTCAACTTTCATCGGAGCATCGGTGTCAAACAGCGGGGAAATCAAATAGACATCGGATTGCGCAATATGGAAATATTCATCTTTTAGGCGTATGGCTCATTTTGCAGGATAAAGAGGTTCATTTTTCATACATTTCCTCTCAATAAGGACCTTTTGGCTCTGTCCATCCCCTACACCCAGCTCACGCTCACGATGCTCACCGAGCGGTCGGGCTGGGCGGCCAGCCGTCGGGAAGCTGCGAATAGTCGGCTATAGCTTCTGCCACAGCACGTACCGTGCATCCATTGAACCGACGGGTGCTCTTGAAATTGGGATGCGCAATCAGGCGGGGAGTGAAGCGCAGGCAATAGGCATCATCGGGGATAAAAAGGCTTTGCGACGTCCAATAGTAGCCTTCATACCCATTGTACATCAGTTTTGAGCCCGTATAGATGCCTGCCGCTGGTAGGAAGATGGAGTTCCCGTTAGGCCCCGTCACACGATAGCCTGGGTGGGCCTCGTCGGCAATCCACTCCCAGGTACATGAATCAGCGAGTTCCTGAAATTCCTTGCGGCGTGGTAATCTCCAGCCACTGCCAAGCATAACTGTTGCCACGTCGTCCTCTGGTTCAAGCACGGTCTTGCCGTCGGGCTCGGTAAAGGTTTCATTGCCATCGTAGGCGAAATATTTTGTAGGCGAGCTAAATTCGCCCGCGCAGAAACGATAGTTCTTCATCAGATATTCGTCCTTGGGCTGCAGTTCGCCCCATGCCACGTAGATACCTGCGTCTTCGGGGCCGGCAGCCCCCACGTTGCTGTCGGCCCACAGCACACTGAGGCCGAGGTCAACCGCTTGCTGCGCCACTACGTTGCCTGACAGCAGCAGGACAGTAACAATACATAGTAAGTTCTTCATTTGATAAGCATTTTTCTGTTACTGTTGATAAAGATACCCTTCTGCAGTTTGCCATTTGCGACTTTGCGACCCTGCAGGTCAAACCATTTACTATTTGACGATTTCTTCAAGTGTGAAGCGTCCCCTTGGGACGAGCGACTATTTACGATGGGGTCTTGTTCAATCTCTTCTATGCCGTCCGTCTGATAAGGTGTCAGCAGTTCAGAGAGAGCCTTGTGGTTCGCCTCATACCATTCCACCATATAAGCGGCTTCATCACGGGCCGTAGGCCCCATCGTCACAGGATTGTAGTTCCACGCTTCATGTTCATGCTGCCAACTGTCAGTATGATCGAACAAATCGGCATAGCTGTACATCAGATGCGAGACGCTTTCTACCGACAGCGGCCCGTCGCGCAATTCCGCCCACCGATCAGCCAATGCGGTGAGGAATCCGAAGTCAGCATTTTGGAGCAGACGTTTGAATGGCGGTACCTTGCTCCAGTTGGATTGTCCGAGCAGTGTCGAGGTGTCCATCAGGGGCGTACCACAATAGGTGGCGCCAAAGCTGTGGTCCATGTCCCAGGGTGTGATGACAAAGCGCTGGTCGGCAGTGTGGTCAGGCTGGCTCAGGTAGCTGTTCTTGTAGCCCGCATCGGCCACGCCCGCCATCAGCGTGAGGAGATAGAGATCAACGAGGTTATCCCAATAGAAGTGCTGGCGCACCAGACTGACATACGTCGCATCGGGTTCGGTGTCCCACGGGGCATCCATGAGGTCTTGCAAAGGTTTCCATACCTCCACAGGATATTCATTGGGGTATTTCACCTCCCAGGCGTTCCAGGCGTTGTTGCCTTCTTCTGGCTGGGTGACGTCGGCAGTCAGGAAGCATCCGTTGCCAAAGGCCTTACATTTATAAACGACACCCCTGACCACACCGTTCTTGACCTTCTTGCCGCCCATCAGCTTGCGGTTCACGCGGTCGGTGAGGCAGTACAGCCCGCAGTAGCGGCCTTCTGTCCACACCTCAACGTATGTTCCGATAATGCCATGCCTTCCGCTTAGGTCAGTGGCGTAGGGCAGGCGGGAATAGCTGTTGAAGAGATCCATAGCCATACGATTACGAATACGTGAGCGGTCTATGCTGGCTGCATCCAGATTGTATTTGTCGCTGGTGCGCTCCAGTCCGGGCAGACGCACGTCCAACTCTCCGTCGCCCTCCTGCTTCAGAAAAGCTATTTTCATCGATTTCTTATCAAACCTGATTGATGTGGCACCACGAAGACTGACAAGACAACGGAATCGCTCTTCACGGGGCTGACCCGTTGTCTCGTCTGTATAGTTTATCGTGAAGGTGGCCTCCACAGGCATCTCTTTAGTGAGGGTTCCCTTCAGATTGTCAATGCTGACCTTCGGCAAAGCGATGTTGGAAGGTTGAGCATATAGGACATGGGTAGCGCCAAGCGAGAGAATCACGGCGATCATCCATAGTTTCAGCTGCTTTATCATCTTTATTAAACGTTTGCGTGCAAAGGTACACATTTCTTAGCAAACATCGTCAGGAAAGCTTGTTTTTATCGCATATTCAGACGCATTCTCCTTCATTTATCCCTAAAACGACATGTTGTAGCATGAATGATCCTACAAAATGATGTAAAGCTTCTCATAAGCTCTTCAAATGGCTGAAGCAACATTTGCGAGTCAAAGTATTCTATGGCACATCAGAGAATGCCGCTAAGATAGAGGAACAGCCCGTGCTTATACCACGGACGTGCGTCTGTCTTTTCCTTTGGCGTCTCTGAGTGTCTGGCGGTTTTCTGAGACCGAAAGAGAGGACTTACGTCTTTCTTTATCCAATAAGTTTGCGCCAACGGATGAGGTAAATCATCGGTTTTACGGCGTAAAGATACAGATAAATTCGTTACGTCGGTCATCGCACGGGCTGTTTTTTCGTTCTACGGGTTCTTTTTCTTGTTTTTTAGGGTCAGCGCCGATGGCGGCACCCTTCGCGGGTGCAATGATGAGAAAAGAATAAAGAATGAATATTCCGTAGAATTTTACGGGAAGCAGGGCTTTTCTACAGCCGACGACCCGAAATCATCTTTTGCCGAAAACCCTACGCGGTTTACGACGCTTTACCATTCATCGGTTCCACAGGTTCAACCAAACCATTCACTTGCTTTAGCTTTCGCCGCAGCCTCCACTTCAGGATCAGAGCAGCACGCCAGCAAGCCAACAACAGCGGTAAGGACACCTGCATCATCGGTCAACCCGCCGGGTAATAGGTCTGGTATGGCGTCGGCGGGAAAGATCAAATAGCCAAGGGCACCAACGATGATGGACACCTGAGTCGGACTTGCCTTTCCCAAAGCAACTGCATAAAATAGTTTCAGGGCATTCTCCACCGTTGCTCTGCCCATCTTCTTCGCAGAACTTGCCAGTGCCACCTTGAAGCAAGTGGCGGACTGGTTTGTCTGGCTGGCAAGCACTTTGGGCAGGTTCAATGCCAACGAACGTTTTCGCTAAGCCAAATGAGCAGAATGAAGCTCGCTTCAATTCTGCCATGGCGAGAAAACGAAGGATGAAATCCAACTCAGACGTGCCGACCATGAAGTCCACGACATTGCCGATGGCAGATATGATGAGCGAATACAGAAGTTCCAACAAGGACTTACGAGATAGGTTAATGTCACAAAGACCCTCCCCGTTACTTGCAGTAGCAAGCAAACGGAGAGGTATGCTTATTGGTACTGGTGCAATTAACTATAGCCCACCATCAGCTACCCAGATATGCTTTTCGTTGTCGTTTCTGATAGCGATGTGCTTCTGCTCTTGTTTC
>JAGCPY010000009.1 GCA_017965425.1 Bacteroidaceae bacterium
CCACCTGCTCAGCCGTGCCGTTGACCACGAGGTTGCCGATCAGCGGCACCTGGAAGAGCGCCCTGTCCTTGACGAACCACAGCATGTTGCGGTTCTTCACGCGGCCGTTCACCATCTTCTGTGTGATAGCCGTCTGTTCGGGGTTCCAGCTCAGGGCTGCCAAGCGGGTGCAGCGTTTAAACAGATCATTGCCTGCTTCCGTGACGCTCCTCGGCACGCTGACGTAGTAGAGCCAGCTGTTGTTGGCAAAGGCATTGTTGCTCAGTCCCGTCACCGTCCAGCGGGTGCCGCCGTAATCCACGGTTTCGGGGATGCGCACTTCGTCCTCATATTTATAAGGCAGCACCTTCACGTTCATCGTCTCTGGATACACGCCATAGTGGATGCCATCGACCACGAAGTCCTCCACGTCTTCCACGAAGATGGCCGAGACGGTCGTGTTGGTTTGGATGGCGGGAATGACGTATGTTCCCGTCTGCGGGTCTGCTTCCACGTCTGTCTCGCCGATTGTCAGACGGCCCAACCGATAGCCTTCATCTGGTATGAGGGTCAGCACGACGTCCTGACCTCGAGGCACTTTCACCGTCTGCTCTTCCTCGTCCAGCACCTGTCCGTCTTCCAGACGCAGGCTGCCGTAGCCGTCTATCTGGACGTTCAAGGAAACCAACCAGGGGTCATCCTTATGAATGGGAATGGTATCCATGTCGAGTTCAACGGTGATGACACCGCCTTTCCAGCGCTGGCGGATCTGGTTCGTGACGTCGAAGACGAATGTGGAATCCACGCCGGTGCTGAGCTGCATGGTGATGCCCAAAAGATGTTGTTGAGTGTCTGTCACTTCATCGAGACTCATGATTCGGTTGCCGTTTTGGTTCGGGATGCCGAAGGTCATCAGCCGTCCGCCTGCCACGGCCACTGTCTCGCCTGTTTCAGGGATTGTTATAGAGGGCTTGAAGAGGCTGTTGAATGTAACGGTAACAGGGTCTTCGCCGGCCACACCGGTAAAGAGATTCGTTGACCTGGCCATACCGGAAAGGTCTGCGGAGCCGTCCACACTTATTATCTTATTATTGTTGTTATGGATGATCACCTGCGTGAGGTAGATATAGGTGGCAGGTTCTAAGACCATATTGAGCCTCTTTACCCAAGCGTTGCGTGCAGGGTCATATTCGTAGCCCATCAGGTCCTCATTGCTAATCTCTACGGCTCGGTCATATCCCGAGAAGAGCTGATCGGGTTGCTGGAAGGCACGGGTGGAACTCGATGCCCAAGGCACAGAGCGCATCGTCTGATGGGTGTATGCGGTTATCCCTTCAAGAGTTTCATTAAAAGACGTGCTGGGAATTTCATCCGTGGATCCTCCTGAACTCCATGCAAGTATATCCCAGTATCCGAAATTCCAATCGCCATGAAAGGTGGTGCCCTTTATTGTGTTGGAAAGCACACTGGTATGTGCACCGTATGGCACGTTGGCGGTATAGTAGCGGCGGACATTGTACTCAGTGGGTTCTGTGTACCCGATATCGCTGAATATCGCTTTGTCCATTTCGTCCCAACCGTATATCCATTCATTCTGCCAATAGTAGTGGATGCCATAATTCACTTCATAATTCCAATAGGCCCTCAAATTGAGGTCCACTATAAAGGGTGCGTCTTTTGCAAAGTCAGCGATGTCTGTGAAGTAACCAGGGTTAGAAGTGCCTCCATCGATATGGGCGTAAGTGTGGTCGAAGATATTCTCATTGTAGGTGGTTCCCATGCCGCCAACAAGGTTGGTGCTGCCTTCAAACATCATCTCTCCATTTGTCACATTTGAGGTAGTCCAGCCTTCGCCGACATAGATTGTCGTGAGTTTGTAACATCTGCGGAAAGCACCGTTCATGTATGTCACTTTGCTGGTGTTGAAGCTGGACAAATCAAGCGTTGTCAGGTTGAAGCAGTCACCGAACATCCCCGCCATATTGGTGACATTTGCTGTGTTGATGCCGCTGAGATTGATGTCTGTGAGATTATGGCAACCAAAGAACATGGATTGGAACACATCCACATTCTCCGTGTTGCACATGCTCATATCAATACTTGTCAAGCTGTAGCAATCCTGGAACATCGCTCCCATGGAATTGACATGATCGGTATTCAGGTTGCCCATTCCAACAATCGTGGTGAGGTTCTCAAACTCGCTGAACCAGAAATCAGTGCTTTCCAACGCCGTGAAGTTGGCAAAGGAGGTATCAAACTCCACCGTGGTGATGGTGGCACTGTAGTCATTCCACTCACGGGACGCAATACTCATATAAGGCCCAACACTCATGCCACTATGTTGCTCCTTAAAAGTATCATAATAGAACGTGAGCTTGGTGTTGTTCTCGCTGAGTACGGCGTAAGGTTCAGGATCATCATTCCCGCTTCCCATCTCCACAATCTGTGCAAAGTGTTCATGCCACCCTTCTGTCTGCTCATAGAGCGCTTTGGTGCCGGCAGGGACGTAGAGGATGCAGGAGGAGTGGATGCTCTCAAAAACATCACTTTCGATATTAAATGGGTTTTGTATGTAGGAAGTAACGGAGGTCAGGCTGGAGCAATACTCGAAAGCGCAATCTTCGATGCTTGTGACGCTTTTAGGAATAATGATGGATGTCAAGCTGGTGCAGATCTGGAAAGCCGCGACTCCGATGCTGGTAACGCTTTCAGGAATGTGGATGGAGGCAAGGCTGGAGCATTTACGGAAGGCCCCAAATTCGATTCTTGTGACGCTTTCAGGAATGACAGTATTCTGGCATCCCGCAATCAACGTATGAGAGGATGTTTCTATGATGGCATTACAATCATTTCGGGAATCATAAACAGGGTTGTTGGCCGCTACGGTGATGGAGGTCAGGCTGAAGCAACCATAGAAAGCCTCGAATCCGATGTTAGTGACGCTTTCAGGAATGTGGATGGAGGTCAGGCCAGGGCAATCACCGAAAACCACGTCTCCGATGCTAGTGACGCTTTCAGGAATGTCAATGGAGGTCAGGTTGCAACGATAGAAAGCATATTCTCCGATGCTGGTGACGCTTTCAGGAATGTGGATGGAGGTCAGGCTGGAGCAATCATAAAAGGCCCTGTTTCCGATTCTTGTGACGCTTTCAGGAATGACTGTATTCTGGCATCCAGCAATCAGCGTATGGGAAGATGTTGCTATGATGGCATTACAATCATTTCGAGAATCATAAACAGGGTTGTTGGCTGCAACGGTGATGGAGGTCAGGCCAGGGCAACCACCGAAAGCCACGTCTCCGATGCTGGTGACGCTTTCAGGAATTTGGATGGAGGTAAGGCTGGTGCAACTCAAGAAAGCCCCTACTCCAATGCTGGTCAGCCCAGTGAAGAAGCGTAGTTCATCGAAAGAGGTGATTTCATGATTCATTTTGAACACCTCACCCAGCTCCGTCACTGCCGCAGCCTCTTCCTCGCTCAGTTCTCCGTCGCCATTGCTGTCCCAGTTGGCCACGCAGATTGCCTTGACCTTTGCATCGGCAAACTCGATGATGTGATCAGGATTCTCATCCCCCATCTCTCTAATCTCTGCAAAGTGTTCATGCCACCCTTCTGTCTGCTCATAGAGTGCCTTCGTGCCGGCAGGGACGTAGAGGATGCAGGAGGAGTTGATGCCATAGAAGACATAAGGATTGATATTGAATGGGGGTGTAATATATGAAGTTACGGAGGTCAGGCTGCTGCAATTATAGAAGGCGTTGTTGCCGATGCTGTTCACGTTTGTTGGAATGGTGATGGAGGCCAAACTGCTGCAATTGAAGAAAGCAAAGTCGCCGATGCCGGTCACACCTTCGGGAAGCGTGATGGAGGTCAGAGAAGTGCAAACATAGAACGCATGGTTACTGATGCTGGAGACATCCTCTGGAAGTGTAACAGAGACCAGCCCGCGGCAATAGGTGAACGCCCCGTTGCCAATGTTGGTTAATCCAGTGAAATATTGCAGTTCATCGAAGGATGTGATGTCCTGGTTATTGGCGAATGATTCTCCAAGCTCCGTCACAGCCGCCGCCTCTTCCTCGCTCAGCTCTCCGTCGCCATTCGTGTCCCAATTGGCCACGCAAATTGCTTTGACCTTCGCATCGGCAAACTCGATGATGTGATCAGGCTTTTCGTCACCCATCTCTCTAATCTCTGCAAAGTGTTCATGCCACCCGTCCGTCTGCTCATAGAGTGCCTTGGTGCCTGCAGGGACATAGAGGATGCAGGAGGGGTGGATGCCATTGAAGACACCACTTTCGATATTAAATGGGTTTAGTATGTAGGAAGTAACGGAAGTCAGGCTGGAGCAACCATCGAAAGCTTCTTTACGGATAGTCGTCACGCTACCGGGAATAATGATGGATGTCAGGTTGGAGCATCCATCGAAAGCCAAGTTTCCAATGCTTGTGACGCTTTCAGGAATGTTGATGGATGTCAGGTCAGAACACCCTCTGAAAGCATTTTCACCGATGCTTGTCACGCTACTGAGGATAATAGTGTTTTGACAACCTGTTATCAATGTATTTGTTTCCGTTTCTATAATTGCATTGCAATCATTTCGAGAATCATAAACAGTGTTGTTTGCTGCGACGGTAATTGATGAAAGGCTGCTGCAACCGATGAAAGATGTACCGCGGATGCTTGTCACACTACTGGGGATATGAATGTGCGTCAAGCCACTACATCTACCAAAAGCTAACTTGCTAATAGTTGTTAAACTATTGGGGAAGGTGACAGATGTTAGGCCACTGCAACCGTAGAAAGCTTCCTCTTCGATGCTTGTGATGCTTTCAGGAAAGGTGATGGATGTCAGGCCGGAGCAACCATAGAAAGCATGGTATTCGATGCTCGTTACGCTGCATTCAACTTCGTTGTATTCAACAGTTCCTGGAATCACGATATCGCCGCTGTAGTAGATGTCGTTCTTCCACTGGATGACAGTGGCTGTTTTGTCTTCCGTTTTTACATCATACCACAGTTCTCCGATTTGGACTTCTTCGGCGAGTGTGCTGGCTGCCACAGACAGAGTCAGCAGTAAAAGGTATAGCTTCTTCATGATGAAAGTTTATTGATTTAGCAAAGGATGAATCGATAATGTTTGTTTACTGCTGCAAAGGTAAGGAAAAGATTCAATAGCAATGCAAAGAAAGATGGAAAATGTTAGATAAATATTGGTGTCCGCTAAAAAGCGGCCTAAAGGCCGCCGCAAGCCCCTCTCACTACTGCATCTTTGAAATGCCTGTAAGACAGGTAAAGTAGAGATTGAATGCAATTTTCCCCCGACACCCATAAATTTCAAATTTAGTCAACTGTAAAAAGTGCCATTTGTTGAGGACTTTCAGAAGGACTCGTTTGTTGTCGTCGTTCGCGCCGGTGGCTGCTTGCGGGTCACCCGCCCGATACTATTAAGTGGGTGCGCGTAGTCTCTTAAGAGGGTTGGCGTAGTTTCCTATGTCCCTTTTGCTGGTGCAAAGGTACGACATGATTTGCTTTCCACCAAAAATCGCCTATCAATTTGGAGCTGTTTTCAGCAACGTCCCAAAATGCCCTTTTTCGAAAAATGGGACTTTGTGACATGTGACTTTGTGACATTAAGCACCTCGCGACCTGCAAAAAGGCTAAAGAAATATGTTATTATTATATTATATTATAATATAATAATAAAAATCTACTCTGACTATTTTCCGCATATATAGGAACCCCTTAATGTCACAAAGTCACATGTCACAAAGTCACGAGGAGGTGTCTTTTCCTGAATAAGGTTGACTCCATTTAGACCTTGTTTTTTAACATTTGCCTACCCGTACGGATTTGGTTGACAGCCTTTCCTGAGTACAGTTGACTACTTTCACTGGAGAGGTTGACTCTTTTCCTAAGAACGAAGACTTCGCACGGATATTGTTTACTCTTCATCTGTTTTTGTTTAGCTGCCTTTGATGTCCTTCAGGGGAATGAGATCGAGCATGAGTGCGATGTCCGTTTCCGTGAAGGAGGGTTTCAGGAGGGTGTGGGCATCTTCTCGGAAGGCTTCTGTCCAGTGGCCGAAGTGGGCGCGTTGTGCCTTTCGGCAACGGTTGAAGGTGGTGACGAACTGTCGGTAGGCGTTGAGTGCCTGGTCAGGACGGTGTTGGAGCCAGAGGGCGTGTCCGAGGTTGAGGCGGTCTTCCCATGAGGGGTGGCTGCTCATGTCGATGAGCTGGCGGTAGTATTGTTCTGCCCGTTCGTACTTGCCTTGGTGAAGAGAGCACCATCCGATGCCTCGTTGTGCGACGGTGATGTGCTCGCCCATGAATTCGAGACGGAAGAATCGTTGGACGGCCTCGTCCCAACGGTGGAGCTGAAGCAGGCAACGTGCCACCTCCTCGATGGCATCGGCATCGGGCTTGTCGCCTTGACGTTCTTCCTCCTGAACGAGCAGGGGGAGAGCTTCTTCCCAGTTGTGGAGTGCTTCGTAGCATCGCGCTATATAGAGACTGATGTCTTCGTCTTCTTCAATGAGCTGGCTCTGCTGGAAAGCCGTGAGTGCGCGGTTCCATTGTTGCATCTGCATGAAAGCCCATCCTCGTTTTTGCAACAAGGCGGCATTGGTGCCAAAGGTCTCGGCTGCATGGTCGATCAAGATGATGGCGTGTTCATTGGCTCCCATCTGGATGAGCGTCTCGATGGTATAGGCCATCTGCCCGAAATCGTTATAAAGTGGTTTGAAGAGGGGCAACAGGGGTAGCAGGTGGTGATCGGCGAGGCGGAAGATGTCGGAATATGCGTTTTCGGAATGTGGTGCGAGGAAGAAACGGTAGATGGATTGGCAGAAAGAGAAATAGACGTTGAGTCCTTCGGTACGCTCTTCTTCTTCGTCGCTGGAGATGCTGTTGAAAACGTCCTCATCTTCCAAGCCCAGTTCGTTGAGGAAGTCCTCGCTCATCTGGTCGATCTGCTCGCGTAGTTGGTCGGAGATGGTTTTCTTACCGTCGCGTCGGAGGAATGCCATCATGCAGGCATAGGAGTAGCGGTCGCTGTCGCAGAAGCGGCTGGCGTTCATGATATGGAGCGTCATCTTGTCTGGCTTCCCGTTGCTCAAGTGTATCCCTTTTTGTATGTCTGGTACCTTCTCGCTGAAAGGATAGAACCAGTGTGCGGGATGATGGAAGAAGGCAAATTGCTTCATGTGTGTGAAGCTGGGGCTGTTGATGTCCATGTCGTTTTGCCGCATTTCATCGACTTCCCGTGCGTGGTTTGCCAGTTTGCGGAACACGCGTCGTCCTTCTTTCCCTTCGAGTTTGGCTAAACGGATTTCAAAGTTGACGTCTTCATACTTTTTTCCGAGGTCTTCGCTTTCACTCTCTTTGTCTTCGTTGTCAGTTGTACTGCCAAGTCTATGTTCCTGCTTCTCAAGTGCTTGTTTGATGATGGGCAGGATGTCATCCACACGCTGTCCTACACGGTCTGCCAATGACTGGCTGACGATGGCACGGAGGAGAAGGGGTAGGTGAGGACGCAGTTTGTCGGAGGCGAAGAACTTTTCCAGTTGTGACGTGAGGTCGGGGTAGAATTGAAAGAAAGGTTGGTAGCGTAAGTAGGTGAGGGTCATCGCCACCGCCAGACGGGCTTGGAGATTGGCGGCATTGGTGAGCAGGTTCTTCTTCTCTTCGGTGTCCTCTGTGAAGTCTGCCTGTTTGAAGGATTTTTCAATCCGTTTGCTCATGCTTAACAAAAGCTGTAACTTGCTGCTTGAGAAATAATCCAATTCACCCATTAGCAAAGCACCCACCAGCGTTTGGAGGGTGAAGTCGTTGCAATAGAGCAACTCGTCAGCAATCGCAGAGGTTTCTTTGTCTGTAAACTGATTGAACCAGAGGAGGCTGAAAGCGGCATCCACGGCATCATGGAAATGTTTTTCTCCCAACTCATGTAAGGTCGTGATTTGCAGCTGTTCGATGACGTGTTCCTCGCCAAACTCAAGAATGTGAGAGGCCATCTTGGAATAGGTGGTCGGCTTGTGCTGGATGGTCCAATGGTAACGAGCTTTCTGCAAAGTCTCTATTGTCTGACGGAACAGCCGTTGGAGGACGTCGTCTCGTTGTTGGTCAATGTTTCCAGTGAGTGTGAAGCGCAGGAGGGCTGCATAGTCACTGCGTAACAGGTTGATATCGTCGAGAGTCGCGTCATCGAGGTCGTGCAAGATGGCTTCAATGAGGGCGAATGCATCGTTGAGACGTCGTTCGGCGATGGCGGTTTCGGCTTCGGAGGACAGTTTATTGAATGCTTTCAGTTCCATGTAAGTCAAAGATGAGGGTGTCGGTAGTATAGTTTCGGCGTGCCTTACCTCGAGTTCGTAGCCACTGGAGAGCCGCGTCGGCATCGGCCTTTTGGGGTAGGACGGTGGGGTGGAATGTATGTTGGAGCGCACGTGCTATGGTGTCGGTCAAGGAGTCTGGTGTCTGGCAGTATCGCCTCAGGAGATCAGGCAGGCTATCTGTTGTGAGCGAGCACGCTTCTTCATACCCTTGCAAGAGCAGTTGAACCTGATGCCGTCGTGTGCTGTCTCGCAACACCCAGGTAGGAACGACCATTGCCGCCAGACGTGGAGACAATCCTTGCGTGCTGAAGTTGAGGTTGTTGCCTCGCAGACGTGCTTCCAATGCGTAAGGTTCAGGTAGGAATGCCGCGTCCATCGTACCATTGCAGAGCATATCGATTCGGATGCGGACGTCATTGATTTGCGGGCGGAAGATGTCGTCTTGTGCCAGACGGGCCGTGTCTGTCAGTTGGTCGCTCCAGTAGTCGGTGATGCTGTGTCGAGCCACGGCCACCATGCGTTCTTTGAGTTGTGATAGCTGCCGTACACGTCCCCGTCGGGCAGTGATGAGTTTCAATACTCCTTCTGTGGCGGCAATGGCACGCAGGTCGAAGGTGTCGTCCTGCTGAATCATGATGGCACGTGCGAGGTCGCTGAAGGCCACTTCCACACGTCGGCGCATGAGGGCGGTGTCGGTGTCGAGCTGCGCCTGAAGTGTCAGAATGCGCAGGTCGAGGCCGAGACGTTCATAGATGCCTGTGTGCTGGGCGATGTAGAAGGGCAGGCAATCGGCCACCGGCATCAGAGCCACGTGCAAGGCTGCGCTGTCACGGCGGGCCGCTTCTTCTGGAGAAATGCCTTGCTCCGAGTGGCAAGAAATAAATAATAGGAATGAGATAAGAAGAGGGACGATGAAGAAGACTTTTTCCACGCTCACGCTTGAAGAACGTGAGTGGTGATTGGAGAATGCAGAATCGCTTTCCATCATTTTCTGGGGTGATGAATGACTATTCTTGAAAGATAACCACCCCCTCCCTCACGGGGAGGGCGGGGGTTGGTCTTGTGTTGGTCTTTAGATGTAAGTGGCTTCCTGTTTAGCCTTTGATGGCAGCTACGCCGGGGAGCACCTTGCCTTCGATGGCTTCGAGGAGTGCACCGCCGCCAGTGCTGATGTAGCTGACCTTGTCTTCGAGGCCGAACTTGTGTACGCAAGCCACGCTGTCGCCACCGCCGATGAGGGAGAAAGCACCTTCAGCAGTTGCCTTGGCCACGGCATCGCCGATGGCACGGCTACCTGCAGTGAACTCATCGCACTCGAAGCAACCGGCAGGACCGTTCCAGAGGATGGTCTTGGCACCTTCGATGGCCTTGGCGAACTTAGCTTGGCTCTTGGGACCTACGTCGAGGCCGTCCCAACCTTCTTCGATGGCGTTGGAGGGGAAGGTCTTGATTTCAGCACCGGGCTTCACGCTGAAGGTACCGAAGTCGTAACCTGTGCAGCAGACGCTGTCCTCGGCCAGAACCAGCTCCACACCGTTCTTCTTGGCCATCTCTTCCACGCCAAGAGCAACGTCCAGTTTGTCAAGCTCTACGATGGAGTTGCCAATCTCGCCGCCATGAGCCTTCACGAAGGTGTAGGTCATGCCGCCGCAGAGGATGAGCTTATCGACTTTGCCCAGCAGGTTCTCGATGATGCCGATCTTGGTGCTCACCTTGGAACCACCCATGATGGCAACGAAGGGGCGCTTGATGTCGTTCAGCACATTGTCAACAGCCTTCACTTCCTTCTCCATGAGGAGGCCGAGCATCTTGTTGTCAGCATCGAAGTAGTCGGCGATAACGGCGGTGGAAGCATGGCGACGGTGAGCCGTGCCGAAAGCATCCATCACGTAGCAGTCAGCATAGCTGGCAAGCGTCTTTGCGAACTCCTTCTGGCTTTCCTTCATGGCCTTCTTGGCAGCGTCGTAGGCGGGATCTTCCTTGTCAATGCCCACGGGCTTGCCTTCCTCCTCGGGATAGTAGCGCAGGTTCTCCAGCAGCAGGACTTCACCGGCTTTCAGGGCAGCAGCCTGTTCGGCAGCCTTAGCGCAGTCGGGAGCAAACTGAACATCTACACCGAGGGCAGCGCTCACGGCAGGAACGATTTGCTTCAGGGAGAGCTTCGGGTTCACTTTGCCTTTGGGCTTGCCCATGTGGCTCATGATGATGAGGGCACCGCCGTCCTCGAGAATCTTCTTCAGAGTGGGCAGGGCACCGCGGATGCGGGTGTCGTCGGTGATGTTACCGTTTCCGTCGAGGGGCACGTTGAAGTCAACGCGCACGATGGCCTTCTTGCCAGCGAATTTGTAATCGTGAATAGTCATTTTTAATAAAGAGTTTAAAGTTTAGTGTATAAAGTTTGGAGTTTTCTATAAATCGCGTGCAAAAGTACGCTTTTCTGCTGAGGCTTGCAAACAATTAAGACTTTTTATTTTTATTCTTGCCATAGAACCCGCAGGCTTCCTTGAGTCCGCACGCCATGCAGTCGGGCTTCAAGGCCTTGCACACATAGCGTCCGTGGAGGATCAGCCAGTGGTGGGCACGAGGTATAATGGCTTCGGGAATATATTTTACCAGTTCCAGTTCCACGGCTAACGGGGTCTTCGCTTTTTCGCTGACCAATCCCAGACGATGGCTGACACGGAAGACGTGGGTATCTACCGCCATGCGTGCCTGTCCGAAGGCGACGCTCATCACCACGTTGGCCGTCTTGCGACCCACGCCGGGCAATGAGGTCAGTTCCTCCAGCGTGTCAGGCACTTCGCCTCCGAAATGTTCTGTAAGTTGCTGAGCTGTTTCCACCAGATGACGCGCCTTGGAATTGGGGTAGGACACGCTCTTCACGTAAGCCAGTACCTCCTCCTCGGTGGCTGCCGACATGGCTTCGGGAGTGGGGTAGGCGTCGAACAGGGCAGGCGTGACCATATTGACACGTTTGTCCGTGCATTGTGCGCTGAGCATCACGGCAACCAGCAGCTGGAAGTTGTTGGCGAAATGCAGTTCCGTCTCTGCAAGGGGCATGGCTTGCTCGAAATACTGAATCACGGCGTCGTAACGTTGTTGCTTTGTCATCGGTTGTTCTTTTTTGTCGCAGTTTTCATGAAGGATGCTTTACAGGATGGCAAAGGTATGGATTTTTCGTGGAAGATGAAAAAAATAGGCGCAAAAGTTGTCGCAGATATGAAATAATGCGTACTTTTGCACATCAATTCAAGCAGAAATGAACAGATACCTTTTTCTTTTGTTGTTCCAAGCCCTTCTTTGCGATGGCTTGCACGCACAGACATTGACGCCTGAAAAAAAAGGCGAACTGGCATTGGAAATAGACAACCTGTCCTTTTTCAAGGACAATGAATATGAAGGCGAACAGTCGCGCGGCTATTCTCTGCCAGGCTTCTGGATTCAACCCAAGCTGACCTATCAGCCTCTCGCTCAGGTGCGTCTCGAAGCTGGTTTTCATGCGTTGGTTTTTGACGGAGCGAACAAATATCCTTGCTATGCCTATCATGACATTGGCGTTTGGAAAGGCAGCCAATATCAACGTGGTGCTCATGTGCTGCCCTTTTTTCGGGCTCAGGCACAGATGGGAGCCGTCAGTTTGGTGCTTGGCGACATTTACGGCGCCGAACATCATGAAGTGATGGAACCGTTGTGGAATCCTGAACTGACCTTGACGCAAGACCCCGAAATGGGGTTCCAGATCTTGGCAGACCTGCCCCGCTGGAAGCTGGACGCTTGGTTGAACTGGCAAAGTTACATCTTCCAGGAGGCCACCCATCAGGAAGCGTTCACCGTGGGAATCCATCAGCGCATCCTGCTGAATGCCACGGCCCAACGTTTACATTGGTACTTGCCCATTGATATTCTCATCCAGCATCGTGGCGGTGAACAAGACATCACGGATTTGGGGGTTCAGACCATCACGAACGGCGGTGTGGGCATCGGGATGAAATGGAATGCCCAGTCACGCGTCCTGCAGAATCTGTCTGCCGAGGTCGCCGCGTTGGGATGCTGGCAGCAGAGTGGTTCCATCTGGCCTTTCAATACGGGCGCGGCTGCGACGATATCGGTTTCCGCTCTTTTCCAAAAGAATATCTCTGTGTCGGGAGGTCTGTTCTATGCCAAAGACTTCGTCTCGCTCTATGGCGCTCCTTTCTATTCCACGCTTTCGGTGAAACATTCTGGCGCACGCTTCTCGCGGATGCTGACACCTCACGTGGGTGTGGAATGGAAACACGATTTCTCGAAAGATTACACGTTTGGGGCCAAGGCCGACTATTTCCCGCTGTCGGCAGGAGCACTGACTCATCCCGCCGGAGCTGTTGATCCGGCCACTTATGCCAACAATTTTTCCTTTGGAGTCTATTTCCGTTGCAGGCCCCGCTTCCTGTTGAAACGGTTTTAGGCAGGATGTGCCGTCTGAGGTTCAAGCTTTTGCGACCGATAAGCACCTCCACTCTCTGTTTTTCTTCGCAAATCCCTCAATCCCTCACCTTTTACGCTAATCGCATGAAGGTGAGTCGTTTGTGGGTGAGGGATTGGTGAGGAATAGGTGAGGGATGGTGAGGAATATAGACTCACCCCACCTCCCTCTCTATAAGAGACCGAAAAGACACACCCCAAGCCCTCCCTGTCCTTTATCCAGTCTAACACATACTGCTCTCAACAGGAAGGAGTTGGGGCTATTCCTCACCATCCCTCACCTATCCCTCACCGAAGTCTCACCCGTAAATTATTGAAAGACAGCGTGGTGTGGAGAAAGGTGAGGGATTGAGGGATTTTGGAGCAAAAAGACTTGGACAGAGAGTGGAGTGAGCCGTGTGTTGACCATTTTCCCGGAAGGTGTACACGTTACGTGCGGAAGGTGAAGACCTTCCAGGCTGTTGGCGTGCAGACGTTCACGAAATCCGTTGCCGGGTCGTGTCAGATGAAGTTCACTTCGGGCTTCAAAGCGATACCGAAGCGCGTTTCCACATCATTCTGGATGGCTTCGCAGAGCTGTTGGATGTCTTTTCCGCTGGCACCTCCTCGGTTGACAAGCACCAAGGCTTGGTGTTCATAGACGCCGGCGGCACCTTGGGAACGACCTTTCCATCCACATTGTTCAATCAGCCAGCCGGCAGGAATCTTCACATGACGTTCGTCCACCTCGTAATGCGGCATGTCGGGAAACGCCGTCTTCAAGCGTTCGTAGGTCTGTTGCTCGACAATGGGATTGGTAAAGAAACTGCCAGCATTGCCCAGCTCCTTCGGGTCAGGAAGCTTTGCACGGCGAATCTCGATAATCGTCTGGCGCAGTTGAGCGGCTGTCAGGTTCACCTCGTCGAACCCGCGTTCAGCCAAGGCACGTCGGATGCCTCCGTAATCCAGACGCGGGCGGAAGCTGTGGGACAGGCGGAAGTGGACATGGGTCACGGCATAGCGTCCGCGCAGTTCGTGCTTGAAGATGCTGTCCCGATAGCCATAGCCACACTCCTCTGCGGTGAAATGGCGTATGTCGCCGGTCTGCAAGTCCACCGTATCTACGAAAAGGATAAAGTCCTTGGCCTCTGAACCGTATGCCCCGATGTTCTGGATGGCACTGGCACCGACCTCACCGGGGATGAGCGAGAGGTTTTCAAGACCATACCAATGGCTGTCCAAGGCATATTGAACCCATTCATCCCAACCGATGCCGGCTCCAATGCGCACATAGACATAGTCGCCTTCGTCTGCCGTCACTTTAAAGTCGCGGATGCAGGAATGAAGGATGGTTCCGTCGAAATCCCGCAGAAACAAAAGGTTGGAGCCGCTGCCGATGTGGAGCAGAGGCGTGGTGTCACCCGCTTGAGCCCGTTGACGCACAAACGATTGCAGTTCTTCGACAGTGTGGTATTCAACCAACTGGCGGGCTTTGGCGTCAATGCCAAACGTGTTGTGTCCGAGCAGCGAACAATCTTTCTCGATAGTCATATCTTGTCTTCAGTTTTCATACGTGGTGAGACGCCATGAGCCGCGACCGTCACGTCGGAAAGTCAACAGGTTCTGGAGTCCGTTGTTGATGCCGCGAATCTGTAGGATCATGCAGTTGCGGTTGTCGTAATCCTGACCATAGCGGATATTCGTGATGACATCCTGCGGCATTTCTGGAGCGAACTCGAACCACTGATCCACATCAATGGTGCCCTTGATGGTTCCGTTTTCGGCATTCTCATCGGTCAGAATGAACAGAAGCGGCTCCTGCACGTGTTGACGCTGATAGCTGCTGTCTGCCACCCAAAGCCGGTAGAAATCCAGGAAATCCTGAAGAGGTGACTGTTCGAAGGTGTGTTTGCGAAGACCAACGAGATGCCACTGCCTGGAAATCGTGTCACAGGTGAAGTCATAGGCTTTGACAATCCGCTCATGGAGGTTGATCTGTTCGACGGTGGCTTCTTGAATGGTCACGTCTTCCGTCAAATCCATCTGAGAAACAGCATTCCACAGAACGGTGCAGCTTTCCTTGTCGGGAAACAGCGACTGATGTTTCCATTCACGACGTTGCAGGAAGTGCACGTCGCCGTCCACCTCCTCGATGGACAGCGGAAACTGGGTGCGTTGACGTTGCAGGCGATTACTTTGGTCGAACGTGAAAACAAACTCATCGAAAAGTTCGTCCACGCTTTTCGGCAAAGCCATATCAGCCAATTCCCGATCCATCACGAGCGTATCGGCATCTGAAAATTCTGAAAAAGAGGTGTCGGCTTCGGAAACATCAAAACCAACGGTGTCTGTGGCTAATGCGTCTCGCATTTCCTGTCTGTTGTGTCCACATGCTGTCAACATCAAGCAGAAGAACAACATCAACACCGTTTTTCTGTTCATACGAAAGACGCTTTTTGTTCCCTTTTGGTAAAAATCGTGCAAATTTAAGCTTTATTTTCCATTCGTCGTGCATTTTTCGACAAGAAATGTCTATCTTTGCGCAGTTTTTTGAATTTAAATCAATAAGTACACTCATAAACATGCTCGAAAAAATCAAACAACTGCTCGAAGAGGTGAACTCCCTTCAAGCCGTTTCTCCAGAACAAGTAGAAGCGCTGCGCATCAAGTATCTCAGTAAGAAAGGTGAAATCAGTAAGCTCATGGATGAGTTCCGCAACGTGCCTGCCGAGATGAAGAAAGAAGTAGGTATGCGCATTAATGAACTCAAGAACACGGCCACTGAACGCATTAACCAGCTCAAGTCCTCTGCAGCAGCAAAGGAAACCATCGCCGACGACCTCGACCTCACCCGCACGGCCTATCCCATTCCCCTCGGCACACGTCATCCCCTGACCATCGTCAAGAACGAAATCGTGGATATTTTCTCCCGACTGGGTTTCACGTTGGCAGAAGGTCCGGAAGTGGAAGACGACTGGCATGTCTATAGTTCAATGAACTTTGCCGACGATCATCCCGCACGCGACATGCAGGACACCTTCTTCGTGGAAGCTCATCCCGACATCATTCTTCGTTCTCACACCTCCAGCGTGCAGGCTCGCGTGATGGAACGCACCCAGCCACCCATCCGCGTCATCTGCCCAGGACGTGTCTATCGCAACGAGGCCATCAGCGCCCGTGCACATTGCTTCTTCCACCAGGTCGAAGGTCTCTATATCGACAAGAACGTCAGCTTCAGGGATTTGAAGCAAGTGCTCCTGCTCTTTGCACAGGAAATGTTCGGCCCCGACACCAAAATCCGGATGCGTCCCAGCTATTTCCCCTTCACCGAGCCTTCTGCAGAGATGGATGTCAGTTGCACCATCTGCGGCGGCAAAGGATGCAGCTTGTGCAAAGGAGCAGGGTGGCTCGAAATCCTTGGATGCGGTATGGTTGACCCTGCCGTGTTGGAAGCCAACGGCATTGACAGTACGGTCTATTCCGGTTATGCTTTTGGCATGGGTATCGAACGCATTGCCAACCTCAAGTATCAAGTCAAGGACCTTCGCATGTTCTCCGAGAACGATGTCCGTTTCCTCGAAGAATTTACGGCAGCCAACTAAAGCCCTGTCCCTCACTTTCCCTTTAGGGAGGGAGTGGCTTTCAGACATGATTTGACCTTCGATGGCGGTTCATCTTTCCAATAGCAACAGCGACCTCTCTCTTCCTGTCAGAGAGGGTGGGGGAGAGACTTTACTCTGTCTTTCCAATGCTTCCATTGCTTTCGGCGACCGCTATCTGTTCCGCAACCTAAACCTAACGGTGGAAAAGGGACAGCTCATTGGTCTTGCCGGCGAAAGCGGATGTGGCAAGACATCCTTACTGCGAGCTGTCCTCGGCTTTGTGCCATTGACAGAAGGCTCCATAGAAGTGTGTGGTATTCCACTCACGTCTCATCATGTCGATGCCATCCGACGACTAACGGCCTACATGCCACAAGAACTTCAGCCGCCTGCCACAACGGGACGCGACCTCATAGACTTGACCCTGACACTTTCTGAGAATAGGACGATTAAAAAAGATGTAAACATAGAGCCGTTATTGGCTCCTTTGGGACTTGAGCCTACGCTTTTACAACTCTCTGCCACAAAGCTGTCTGGCGGACAGCGCCAACGGCTGTTGCTTGCCGCGGCCTTGGCTTTGCCAAAACCGTTGTTGCTCTTGGACGAGCCCACTTCTGCCCTCGACGAAGACAGCGCACAGCGGGTGGCATTGACATTGCTTCGCACCTGCCACGAACAAGGTAGGGCGGCGTTGGTTGTCAGTCACGCTTCTGTCCTCCTCTCTTGTTGTGACAAGGTTTTTCACCTCTAACCTCTAAACCCCTGAACCTTCATGAAAGTAGCATTGATTCAGCAATCCTGCACAGCAGACATTCAGGATAACAAGGAGCGTCTGGCGGCCAACATCGCAGACGTTGCAGCTCGCGGCGCAGAGTTGGTCGTCTTTCAAGAGCTTCACAATACCCCGTACTTCTGTCAGGTTGAAGATGTCAATAACTTCAACTTGGCCGAGCCCATCCCCGGCCCCAGCACTGACTTTTTCGGTACTCTTGCCCGCCAACACCACATTGTCCTCGTCACAAGTCTCTTTGAGCGACGTGCATCAGGACTTTATCACAACACAGCCGTTGTGATGGAACGTGACGGTTCCATCGCGGGCATACACAGAAAGATGCATATTCCCGACGACCCTGCCTACTATGAGAAGTTCTACTTCACACCTGGCGATCTTGGCTTCCGTCCCATTCAGACTTCCGTTGGGTGTCTTGGTGTGCAGGTGTGTTGGGATCAATGGTACCCCGAAGGTGCACGTCTCATGGCGTTGGCAGGAGCCGACATTCTGATCTATCCTACCGCCATCGGCTATGAGAGCACAGACACGCCAGAAGAGAAAGCCCGCCAGCGACAGGCTTGGCAACTTGTCCAGCGAGGACATGCCGTTGCCAATGGATTGCCCCTCGTTGCCGTCAACCGTGTTGGACATGAACCGGATCCCAGTGGACAGACAAACGGCATCCTGTTCTGGGGTTCGAGCTTCATTGCTGGACCACAAGGTGAAATTCTTGCCGAAGCTTCTCAAGACAAGTCGGAAAACCTCGTCATAGACATCGATGTCCAGCACTCTGAACACGTGCGGCGTTGGTGGCCTTTCTTGCGAGATCGTCGCATCGATGCTTATCAGGATATCACCCGCCGATACCGAGATTAGGCTATCGTATGAATCTATTACACCTGAATAACCAGATATTTAAGTATTTCCCTTTCAACTTTAACTTAAACAACAACCATTCCCTTGGCTATTCATTTCACACCATCCACGCCCACTGTCAGTGACCTCACTTTGCATCTGCAGATGCCAGAGTTGCCCACGACCGAGCATACTGAGTTGCGCGGTACTTTCATGCCAGCAGAATGGTATCCGCAAAGTGGCGTTTGGCTCACCTGGCCACACGCAGCAACAGACTGGGCTCCCTTGTTGACGGAGGTCGATAACTGCTTTGTCAGTATTGCTCTTGAAATTCTCGTCCGTAATGAGTACCTTTTGATTGTGACTCCTGAACCAGAACGAGTGAAAGGATTGCTCCACCAACGTATCCCGGCTCGCCTCTTGCCCCATGTCTGCTATTTTCAATGTCCCACCAACGACACGTGGGCACGTGACCATGCTTTCCTCACACTCATTACCGAGGATGGCCCTCGGCTTCTTGATTTCAAATTTAATGGATGGGGTAATAAGTTCCCTGCCGACCTCGACAACCAAATCTGCCGCAGACTTGTTGGAGAACTGGATGAGGTCCATGAGTCTCACGAACCTCGTGAGTTCACTCCTATGCTCCAAGGTGCTTATGAGTCTCATCTTGACTTTGTCCTTGAAGGTGGCAGCATTGAGAGCGACGGTCATGGTACCTTGATGACGACCAGCGAATGTCTGCTCTCGCCTCATCGCAACCCGCACCTTCATCAACAACAAATAGAAGAACGGCTCCTCCGCATCTTCCATGCCCAGCGAATCCTTTGGCTCGACCATGGCTGTCTTGCTGGCGACGATACAGATAGCCACATCGACACACTCGCACGTTTCTGTCCTAACGATACCATCGCTTACGTCCAATGCACCGACAAGGAAGACGAGCACTTCGACATCCTCTTGGAAATGGAAAAACAGCTGAAAACATTTGGCTACCTTCTCGTTCCTCTGCCTCTTCCGTCACCAATTTACGACCCGGAAGATGGCCACCGTCTGCCAGCCACTTATGCAAACTTCCTCGTTATCAACAAAGCTGTTCTCCTCCCGACGTATGGACAACCCGACTGCGATGAATTGGCACGCCGCCAACTTCAGAAAGCCTTCCCTCGTTATGACATCGTGCCCGTTGACTGTCGCGTGCTCATACGCCAGCATGGTTCTCTCCATTGTTCTACCATGCAGTTGCCCGTGGGAGTGATTAACCTTTCCTCACAGGGTCGCAGGTCAAACCGCAACCTAATTTCTTGAAGATCTTTCTGTCAACCTCACCAAGCATGACGGTGGCGTGAACCTGACAGCCATCTAAAAGCGGCAGCGTCTCAAGAGCACGGCGGCAATTCTCGTCATGTTGGCTGAGTACAGCCAACGCCACGAGTACCTCATCGGTATGCAAACGGGGATTGTTGCCATGTAACATCGATGTTTTCATGCGCTGAATAGGCACAATCATGTCCTGAGGAATCAGCTTCAAGGAGTGGTCGATGCCGGCAAGATATTTTGTGGCATTCAACAACAATGCAGCACAGGGGCCTAATAAGTCAGAAGTGTCGGCGGTGATGATGGTGCCGTCTTCTAACTCGATGGCAGCTGACGGATTCCCACTCTGCAAGCGGCGCTCATAGGCAGCAACCGTGGTGGGTCTGTAGGCCGTCGTGAGCTTCATCTGCTTCATCAATAGGGCGATTTTGTTGACTTCCTCGTTTCCTTTCTTGCCATCCAGCATTTCACCCAAGGCCGCATAATAACGACGGATGATCTCCTGCTTGGAAGCCTCGCAGCATACCTCGTCGTCCGAGATACAGAAACCAGCCATATTCACGCCCATGTCCGTGGGCGATTTGTAAGGACTTTCGCCATAAATGCTTTCGAAAATGGCATTCAAGACAGGGAAAATCTCAATGTCACGGTTGTAGTTGACAGTGGTCTTTCCATAGGCTTCGAGGTGGAAGTGGTCGATCATGTTGACGTCATTCAGGTCGGCCGTTGCGGCTTCGTAAGCCACGTTGACGGGATGTTTCAATGGAATCGACCAGATG
The DNA here is from genome assembly GCA_017965425.1 of Bacteroidaceae bacterium. Lineage (GTDB taxonomy): Bacteria > Bacteroidota > Bacteroidia > Bacteroidales > Bacteroidaceae > Physcousia. The sequence continues at coordinate 20,080 of JAGCPY010000009.1, forward strand.
GGGAAGGTCTCGAACTTGGCATAACCTGCCTTGATGCCCCTGCGGTTCTCGCCCCAGAGCTGAGAGAGGCACACCGCCATCTTGCCGCTGCCCGGCCCGGGGGCTGTCACGACGACCAACGGACGTGAGGTCTCCACGAAATCGTTCTTGCCGAAACCTTCTTCGGAGTCTATCAGTTCGACATTTGTGGGATAGCCTTCGATGAGGTAATGATAATAGACACGCACCCGGCCAAGGCGTTCCAACTGCTCACGGAAGGCGACAGCCGAGGACTGTCCGTTGAAGTGGGTGATGACGACAGAACTGACCAACAACCCTCGCTCGGAGAACACATCGCGCAAGCGCAGCACATCCTCGGTATAGGGTATGCCCAGGTCGCCACGAACCTTGTTGCGCTCGATGTCCTCGGCACTGATGACGATGACAATTTCTGCATCATCTTTCAGCTGCATAAGCATACGCAGCTTACTATCAGGTTGGAAACCAGGTAAAACGCGTGAGGCGTGGTAATCATCGTAGAGCTTGCCGCCAAATTCCATGTAAAGTTTGTCGCCAAATTGTGCTATGCGCTCCTTGATGTGTTCCGACTGGATGCGGAGGTATTTCTCGTTGTCAAAACCTTGTTTCATAGGATGTCGTATGTTTAAGGGCGGTTGATAAAAAGAATTCGGCACAAAGGTACGGTTTTTCGACGTAAAGGCCAAGAAAAAGGAGCATAAACAAAGAAAAAATTGATGCTAATACAAAACAAAAGGGCCGCTTCACAGCGACCCTGTTGCTTCAGTCTTTAGGTACTAGTCCGTTTAAGGTAAAAAGATTGTTTTCAGGATAACGGCAGCAAAGATAGTTGCTTTTTTAGTCGGATGTACCAATATTTGTATGTTATACAGCATGTTTTTGAAAATATTACTTTTTTTATAGACTTAGGATGGTCTTTGGAGGTTGATAGTTTTGCTGTTTTGTAAACTCGATATGGCAAAACGTGCTTATTCGGAATGGAACTTAGCTAAAGATTCAATAGGATTCCGCAAAATATGACCTACTTTATAATTCTCGGAATGTGCCGCATCACGCAGTTCATTCTCAAACTGATAGGCTATTCCACCTACGAAATGAACTGGGAGGTCGTAGCGTTGGTAGGTGGTGACGTTGCGGACAAAGAAAGCCCGGAAGTGTTTGATGAGGAAGTCGTGGATGCAGTCTTCACCACGATGCTCCGTCAGGAATGGCACCAATGACGCCAAAAAACGGTTGGGTTGAGGTTGACGATAGACAGCTTCGATGATGTCTGTTTGCGTCAAGCTGAATCGTTGTTCAAAAGCTTGCCGTAGAACAATTGGAAGTTGTCCCTTCAGAAGGTCACTTACCAAGTGCTTGCCTAATACGGCACCACTGCCTTCATCGCCCAAAATCCACCCCAAAGGAGAGACGTTCTGGACGATGCTCTTCCCATCGTAAAGGCAAGAATTAGAGCCTGTTCCAAGGATACAGGCGATGCCTTCATCATTTCTGCACAAAGCCCTTGCAGCTCCAAGGAGGTCGCTTTCGACATGGATTGTTGCTTGTGGAAATGTACGTTCGAGCAATAATCGAATACGTTCCGAAAAAGGCGGAATGCAACCAGCTCCGTAGAAGTGAATATCGCGAAGGGGACTTTTTGATCGGGATTCAAGGTGGAGTAGGGTGGAGGCTTCACAGATGACAGCCTGTAACGTGTCATCATGATCCCGGACAGGATTGAGTCCTGCCGTATGGACGAGAAATGGGCTTTCTTCTCCTGAACGCTGTAAAAGCCAGGAGGTCTTGGTGGAGCCGCTGTCAACGATGAGCTTCATAGTGGGGGCAAAAATAGGCAAAATCTATCAATGGTGGTTTTATTTTGGAAAGAAACCTTGCCTTTTATTAAAAAAGTATGCTTTATCAACATAAACTTCATGTAGTTTCAAGTTTTATTCGTATATTTGCACCCAAATTGATATAATTATGCGTAAATTTAATCTTTCCATTATCTCGCTTTTGATGGCGGGCAGTGTATGGGCAAATATGGCTCATCGGATAAGCATCCAAATAGATGATTATATTATGTCGAAAGTATCGGAAGAACTCACCTCCGATTCTATTGTTATGAGCCGTAACGATTCCATCATAGCTCAATATACAGATTCGCTTTCTTCTTTTGTGGAACAACTCTATCAGAGTGCAGGAACGGCCAAAATGCCAAGCCCTTATTATTTCCGTTTATTCGGGCCAGGAACGCTGTACAATAGTGTCCTGTCTCAGAACATGAGTGGAGATATTATAGAGGAACCGACCCCAACGTTGCCATCTCTTGGTGATAGTGAAGACTCACAATTGCAGCTCTCGGAGGCCATCAACGAGAAACTGGCACAGGCTTATGTGCAGCGTCCGCAACTTTTCAGTACAACACAAAGTGACGTGATGAGTGGTGGTAAGCTTCGCTCTGACCTCCAGAAGAAAGTCTCAGAAGACGTGAAGTTGTCTAAGAAAGTGGCAGAAGCGGCACCAGAGGTGAAGGTGGAAGTAGTGGAGGCCGTGGCAGCCAGACCCAACTTTTGGAAGTTCAAAGGGAATGGTGGCTTGCAATTTACGCAAAGTTACTTTTCGAAGAACTGGTATCAGGGCGGTGAAAACAACTATTCGATGTTAGCTCTTCTAACATTGGATGCCAACTACAATAACCAGCGTAAAATCCAGTGGGATAACAGATTTGAGGCACAACTGGGTTTTCAGACTTCAGAAAGCAACAGCCCCAAGTTCAGGCCTACCAGCAACCTCTTGCGTCTGACATCAAACTTGGGTATCAAAGCCATTGGCAACTGGAATTATTCTGCGCAGCTGCAACTGCAATCCCAGCCGTATGTCAGTTTCAACGGAAGTTCTAAGGAGATTGTGGGCGACTTCCTCTCTCCGTTATATGTCCGATCTTCCATAGGTATGGATTATAATATCAAAAAGAAAAGATTCACGGGTAAACTGCACTTGGCCCCCCTCTCTTACGTCATCACGTATGTGAAGGTCGATAGCAGGGTTACGAGATATGGTATCGACCCGGGGCACAACTCCAAGCACGAATGGGGTCCCAATGTCGATTTCACCTTTGACTACAAGATTGCAAAGAACATCTCTTGGCATTCACGTTTCTACTGGTTCTCAAACTTCAAACTGACTCGTATAGAGAACGAACATACCATCAACTTCACGGTGAACAAGTATATTTCGGCCAAGTTGTTTATGTATCCACGTTTCGAGGATGCTAAGTATTATAATATCAAGCGCAATGCTGATGGCAGTCTTGCTGACGACAGTGCACGGGAGACTTATTGGATGTTCAAGGAGTTCCTCTCGCTTGGTTTAAACTACGATTTCTAAATACAAAACGAATACCGTGGATATTAAGAATGCAACCTACCTAAAGAGTAGTGCCCTTATCAGCCAGTGTCCAGAACACAAGAGTCCGGAATATGCTTTCATTGGACGCTCTAATGTTGGCAAGTCAAGCCTCATCAACATGTTGACGGGTAATAAGAAGCTGGCCAAGACTTCTTCACAACCAGGTAAAACTCTCCTCATCAATCATTTTGCCATCAATAACGGCGATTGGTATCTCGTTGACCTTCCAGGCTATGGCTTTGCCAAACGCAGCAAGACCGAACGGGCCAAACTGGAGAAGATGATATCAAGCTACATTCTCCAACGCGAATGTTTGACAAATCTCTTCGTCCTCATAGATTGTCGCCATGAGCCGCAAGCCGTCGATGTCGAATTTATGAACTGGTTGGGAAACAGTGGAATCCCTTTCAGTATCGTCTTCACGAAGGCAGACAAACTTAGTCGTTCCAATCTTAATGAGAACGTTAAAGCTTACTTGCAGCGTCTCTCAGAAGATTGGGATCCCCTCCCTCCTCACTTTGTCACCTCTGCCGAAAGCAAGCAAGGCCGTGAAGAACTCCTCAACTATATAGAAGAAATCAATAAAGAAATCAACCACTAATGGACAAAAACACCGTCACAGGATTCATCCTCATGGCCGCTGTGCTCGTCGCTTTCTCATGGTACAGCCGACCCAGTGAGGCACAACTTAAAGCACAACGAGAACGCGACTCCATTGCCGCCCTTCAACTCGCAGAAGCACAAAAGGCAGCGGAAGCCGCTAATGAAAGTGCTCTCAGTAGTGTCTCTTCTGAAACCCAAACTCCTCTCGATTCTGCCAGCATTCTCTTTGCTGCCAGCCAGGGCTCCGAGCAGCTGGTAACACTCGAAAACGACCTTGTCCGCATCACCATCAACACCCGTGGTGGCATGATAGAGGACGCAGAGCTGAAGAACTATCAGGATCAGGAGAAGCAGAATGTGCATCTTGTCAGCGCTAAGGATGCTAAGATGATACTCTCCCTTGCTGGCAAGAATGAGAACATCGTCACCAGCGACCTCTATTTCCAGCCTATCACCCCATCCGTCAACCAAACCTCTGCCGCCACCAACAATCAGTCGGTGCTCGGCGGTTCACCTGCCGAGAATAGCGTCACCCTCCGTCTGCCCCTCGCAGGAGGTTCTCTCGACATCGATTACAGCCTCCGTGCTGATGCCTACATGGTGGACATGGTGGTTCGTGCCAACGGCATTGCCAACCTCTTTGCTCCCTCCATGAAAACCCTCGACATCCAGTGGAACGACCGTGCCCGCCAGCTCGAGAAAGGTTTTGACTTCGAGCAGCGTTACGCCTGCATCCGGTACCATGAGGCAGACGGCGATACCGACAATCTCTCCGAGACATCAGACAAGGAAGAGGACATCGAAGAGAACCTCGACTGGGTTGCTTTCAAGAATCAGTTCTTCTCGGCTGTTCTTATCAGCCATCAGCAGTTCCATGATGCTCACCTTAAATCCCAACTATATAAGAAAGGTCAAGGCTACCTGAAGAACTATGAGGCTACCCTCCAAACCGCATTTGACCCCACAGGTGCTCAGCCTACACAGCTTCAGCTCTATTTCGGTCCTAATGACTTCCATACGTTGAAAGCCCACAACGACCTTAGCCTCAACGCCGATAAAGATCTGGAACTCGAAGACCTCGTCTATCTCGGATGGCCTATCGTCCGCTGGGTCAACCGCTGGTTCATCATCTATCTCTTTGATTGGCTCAAGGGGCTCGGACTCCACATGGGACTTGTCTTGCTCTTGCTGACCATCATCGTCAAGGCACTCGTCTATCCAGCCACAAAGAAGAGCTACATGGCCAGCGCCCGGATGCGCGTTCTCAAACCCAAAATCGACCAGCTGAACGCCAAATATCCAAAGCAGGAAGACGCCATGAAGAAACAGCAGGAGATGATGCAACTCTACAGCCAGTACGGCGTTTCGCCCATGGGAGGCTGTCTGCCGATGCTCATACAGATGCCTATCTGGATTGCCCTCTTCAACTTCGTGCCTAACGCCATCGAGTTGCGCGGACAGAGTTTCCTATGGGCAGATGATCTCAGTGCCTACGATGATGTCATCCATTGGGGCAAGGACCTCTGGCTCATCGGTGATCACCTCAGCATCTTCTGCGTGCTCTTCTGCGTCATGCAGATTGCCAATACTTGGATTTCCATGAAGCAACAGCAGAACGCCATCATGTCCCCTGAGCAAGAACAATCCATGAAGATGATGAAATGGATGATGTACCTCATGCCGCTCATGTTCTTCTTCATGTTCAACACCTACTCGTCCGGCCTCAACTATTACTATTTCCTCTCGGGTCTCACCAGCATCCTCATCATGTGGTTCCTGCGTAAGACCACCAACGACAGCCGCCTCTTGGCTGAGTTGGAAGCCTACAAAGCCAAGAACGCCAACAATCCTAAGAAGCAGTCTGGAATGGCCTCACGCCTCGAAGCCCTGCAGAAGATGGCTGCCGAACAGCAGCGGCAGCAAAAGAGGTAACATGTCTGCAACCCCTCATTCTTACGAGAGAGTAGCTTTTAAAAAGATTTAAATCCATAATTTTTTATGCTTAACTTCAAAGAGCTTATAGCTAAAGTAAATACCCCCTCCCTCAAAGAGAAGGTGAGGGGTGGGTCTTTTCTTTTTATTTTCATCTTAACCGCCATGACAGCCTGCAAGAAAGAACAGAAGCCCGTCATCACGCGTAGCAACATCCAGCTTCAGAGCGACACACTCACCCCCGAAGCACTATGGGCGATGGGTCGCATTGGCTCTTATGCTATTTCACCTGACGGCCAGCGCGTTGCTTATCAGGTCACATACTACAGTGTGGAAGAGAATCGCAGCAACGCTGTCATCTATTGCCAGGCACTAACGGACACCGAACCCACTTTCCTCGGTCCTGGCAGCGACCCCATCTGGTTCAGCAACAACAAACTGGCCTTCGCCAGCAAGGGAGAAATCTGGACCATGAACGCCAAGGGAAAATCCCGCAAGCAGCTCACCAAGACCGGTGGCGCCGTCGAGGGCTTCCTCTTCTCTCCCGACTTTAAGAAGGTCATCATCATCAAATCCATCCCCTTCCACGACATCATTCAGGAGCGACCTGCCGACCTGCCCAAGAGCACAGGCATGGTCATCACCGACCTCATGTACCGTCATTGGGATCACTACGTCGAGAACATCCCGCACCCCTTCGTCTGCTCCGTGAATGGCGACGGTACCGTCAAGGAAGCTTTCGACATCCTCGAAGGCGAACCCTATGAGTGTCCTATGGAACCTTTCGGCGGCATCGAGCAGCTGGCTTGGTCGCCCGACTCGAAGTTCATCGCTTTCACCTGCCGCTGCAAGACCGGCATCGACTACAGCATCAGCACCGACTCCGACATCTTCCTTTACGATGTGGAGAGCGGCGACATGGATAAGACCAAAAACCTCTGCAAGAACGGAGGCGAGTTTGATTGCGTGCCCGATGGAGGCTTCGTCGGCAGTCCTGACAACACATGCAATCCCACCAAGTCTCTCAAAAACCAGTACATCAACCAGGCCAAGGATTTGAAGGGCTATAATGTCGGTTATGACACGAACCCCAAGTTCTCCCCCGATGGTCGCTATGTTGCCTGGCTCTCTATGGAACGTGACGGCTACGAGGCAGACCGCCAGCGCCTCTGCATCTGTGACCTCCAGACAGGTGAGAAGCGTTATGTCACAGAATCCTTCGACAGCAACGTCGATGACTTCGTCTGGGCTGACGACAGCCACACCTTATATTATATAGGTGTATGGCACGCCACCGTCAACCTCTACCGCACCAACCTCAAGGGTGAAGTGAAACAGCTCACCAACGACCAGGCCGACTGGGGAGCTCTTCAGCTGGTGCCCAACCAGCCCCCTCAGTCGTCCACCGAGGTTGACGCGCCTGTCCGACTCTTGATGGAGCGCCACGACTACTTCCATCCTGCCGACCTCTATGTGGTCAGTGTGCTCGACGGTTCCGCCGTCGAGATCACCCGTCTCACCCACGAAAACGACCACATCCTCTCCCAGCTCGCTCCCGGCAGCTCCGAAGCCCGCTGGTGCAAGACCACCGACCACCAAGACCTCCTCTATTGGGTCATCAAGCCCCCTCACTTCGACCCCTCGAAGAAATATCCCACCCTCCTCTTCTGCGAAGGCGGCCCGCAGTCACCCGTCTCGCAGTTCTGGAGCTACCGCTGGAACTTCTACATCATGGCCTCTCAAGGCTACGTCATCATCGCTCCCAACCGCCGTGGCCTCCCTGGTTTCGGACAGGAATGGCTCGAAGAAATCTCCGGCGACTGGACAGGACAATGTATGCTGGATTACCTCAGCGCCATCGACGACGCCTGCGACAATCTCCCATACGTCGACCGTGACCGCCTCGGTGCCGTCGGTGCCAGTTTCGGCGGCTTCAGCGTCTATTATCTCGCCGGACATCACGACAAACGCTTCAAGTGCTTCATCGCCCACGACGGTGCCTTCAACCTCGAAGCCATGTACACCGAGACCGAAGAGAACTGGTTCAGCAACTGGGAGTATGAAGACGCTTACTGGAACCACGACCGTTCGGCCAATGCCGACCGCACCTACAAGAACTCGCCCCACCTCTTCGTCGACCAGTGGGACACCCCCATCCTCTGCATCCACGGCGAGAAAGACTACCGCATCAACGCCACCCAAGGCATGAGTGCCTTCAACGCCGCCCGTATGCGGGGCATCGAGGCCGAACTCCTCCTCTATCCCGACGAAAACCACTGGGTGCTCAAGCCCCAGAACGGAATCCTCTGGCAGCGCACCTACTTCAACTGGCTTGCACGCTGGTTGAAGTAGGCGCTACGCCGCCACACAGCTCTCACAAGCAACCGTCAACCCTTAACTAATAAACCACTTGTTTATGGCAAACAGATTCATCCTCAACGAAGTATCGTACTTCGGCCCCGGCGCACGCAAGGAACTGCCCGGCGTAGTAGCCCGTCTCGGCTTCAAGAAAGCCCTCGTCGTCACCGACAAAGGACTCATGCAGTTCGGCGTAGCCAAGAAAGTGCTCGACGTCATGGACGAGGCAGGCATCGCCTACGAGATTTTCGACGACGTCAAGCCCAATCCCACCGTCACCAATGTCAAGAATGGCATCGAAGCCTGCAAGCGTGCAGGTGCTGACTTCATCGTAGCCATCGGCGGAGGCTCCAGCATGGACACCGCAAAGGGCATCGGCATCGTCGTCAACAACCCCGAGTTCAGCGACATCATCTCACTCGAAGGCGTAGCCGACACCAAGAAGAAGTCACTCCCCATCATCGCACTCCCCACCACAGCGGGCACCGCCGCAGAGACCACCATCAACTACGTCATCATCGACGAAGCCCGTCAAGCCAAGATGGTATGCGTGGATCCTAACGACATCCCCGGTGTCGCCATCATCGACGCCGAGCTCATGTACTCCCTTCCCAAGAGCCTCACTGCCGCCACCGGCATGGACGCCATGACGCACGCCATCGAAGGACTCATCACCAAAGCCGCATGGGAACTCTCCGACATGTTCGAGGTCAAGGCCATCGAGATGATCTACAAGTACCTGCCACTGGCCGTCGACGAACCTACGAACCCCGTCGGCCGCGACGGCATGGCCGTGGCACAGTATGTCGCAGGCATGGCCTTCTCCAACGTCGGCCTCGGCGTCGACCACGGCATGGCACATCCCCTTTCCGCCCTCTTCGACGTACCCCACGGCGTTGCCTGCGCCATGCTCCTGCCCACCGTCATGCGTTTCAACATGCCCGCCGCCAAGGCCAAGTACGTTGACATCGCCAAGGCATGTGGCGTCTATGAAGCAGGCATGAGCATCGACGAGGCTGCCGAAGCCGCTTGCCGTGCCATCGAAGACCTCAGCGCACGTGTCGGCACCAACAAGCGTCTCACCGACCTCGGCATCACCGAAGCCGACATACCCGCCCTGGCCGACCAGGCCATTGCCGACGTCTGCACGCCCGGCAACCCACGCGAGGTAACACGCGACGACATCGTAGCCCTTTATCGTCAGATTCTCTGAACGCGCTTCCTTTATCTCTTAGAAATCACGCGGCAGCTGGTGTCCTGATACATCAGCTGCCGCGTATGTTTGAAGTCTGACGTGACAGCCAGACTTTCACATATTGGAGCTGGTTCCCCGACAACTCCTCGCTTCAGCCGCTTCACGCAGACAGATGGTTGGTTTACTTTTGATGCACAAATGGTGGGGGCGTGCTCCTCCATTTTAGCCAAACTTCAAATTCGGTAACTCCTTGACGATGAGGACGGTCAGAACCGAAACGTTGATGACGGAGAGCAACTGGTCGAGGATGTAGCGGGGTTGGTTGTGTTCGCGTTCCCAGATGGAGTACAAGCCCGAGAAGGACGTTCTGACCATATAGAAATAGGTTTATAATATTTATTACACATCACTAAAATTTTTATGTTTTTTTTGTTTGTTTCATTGTAATGATATACCTTTGCCGCAACGAACCCTAAAAACATAAGTATTATGAACAAATTCACCAACCTTTATTCCGTAGATATTACACTACGCAACTCATTGATTCCTATAGGGGAAACCCTTGAAAACATGACCCAGCGTTCTTACATTGAACATGATGAGCAACGAGCTGAGGCATATAAATTAGTGAAAGGCATCATTGATGATTACCATCGGGCCTTTATTGATTCACGCCTTGCACATTTTGAATTGCGTGTAAATAGTCGTGGAGCCTTCGATTCCATAGAAGAGTTCGCTACCTTATATAATATTAGACGTGATAAAAAGCGCGACAAGGAGTTCACTACTGTTAAAAAGAATCTTAGAAAAGCTATTTCACAACAGCTAACGAAGTGTGATGCTTATGGAAGAATCGACAAGCGAGAACTGATTCGGGAGGACTTGCCCTATTTCATCGATTCTTTAGATATCTCAGAAGATGAAAAGGAGGAGAAGAAGAAGCAGGTTGAACAGTTTGCGAAGTTTGCAACTTATTTCAGCAATTTTCACACCAACCGAGCCAATATGTATGTGGCAGATGAGAAATCCACAAGTATAGCTTATCGCCTCATCAACCAGAACTTACCTGTATTTTTGGACAACATGAAAGTCTTTGCGATGCTCAAGGCCATTGGATTTGAGGATGAATTGGATGCAATCTATTCCGATATGGAAGAAAAGCTGAATGTTCAGTCGTTGGATGAGTTGTTCCAACAAGACTATTATTCAATGCTTCTCACACAACGGCAAATTACGGTTTACAATGAGGTCATTGGTGGGCGTTCTGAAAAAGATGGCAAAAAAGTAAAAGGATTGAATGAGTATATCAATTCACACAATCAAGATCACCCGACTGCCAGATTACCCTTCCTTCGCCCGCTATACAAACAAATATTGAGCGACCGAGTTTCTATGTCCTGGCTTCCGGAAGCTTTCGTCAGTGACGAGGAAATGATTCATGCAATCAATATCTTCCACCAGAACATACATCCCCTTCTATGGGGACCAATGGATGATGCGGGAGAACCCTTGAAAAATATTCTCTCTCAGATAGACACCTTTGATACCGAACACATCTTCATCACCAACGACTCCGCTCTCACAAATATCTCTCAGCGTTTGTTTGGACAATACAATCTGATTACAGATGCGCTTTTGAAGCGCTTATCACAACAAACGCCAAGGAAAAGAGGCCGTAAGCCTGAGAGCGATGAAGCATACGAGGAGCGTATCAGAAAAGCTTTCAAAGCCATCAAAAGTTTTAGCATCGCAGAAATCAATGAAAGTCTGAAATCCTACATGGAGGAAGAGACATATAAAGATGTTTCATCTTATTTCCGTGCCATGGATGAGCGAAACGACGAGCATGTGCAGCAGGCCAATATTTTCAACAGAATTGAACACGCCTATACTGAGGCAAAACCCTTCTTAAACAAACAGCGCGCCAGCAACTCGCCCTACAATCAAGACGATGATGCCATCAAATGTATCAAGGCACTATTGGAAGCTTACAAGACTTTGCAAAGATTCATCAATCCACTCGTCGGATCTGGTGAAGAAAGCAGCAAAGATGATATGTTTTATGGAGAATTCATGCCCATCGTAGAAGAGTTGAAGAATATCACGCCTCTTTATAACAAGGTTCGAAACTGGCTGACCCGCAAACCCTATTCAACGGAGAAGTTCAAGATTTGCTTCGACAACAGTTCTTTCTTGAGCGGTTGGCCACAAGACTACGAGACCAAGGGGGGATATATTGCAGAGCACAACGGACTCTATTACTTATTCATCAATGAAGTAAGGCTCAACGAGAATCAGATAGGATTCCTGTGCGACCACCCTGATGAAGACAACGCTTCACGCATTCTTCTTGATTTCCAGAAGCCTGATTACAGAAATATTCCTCGATTCTTCATTCGCTCCAAAGGTGATAACTTTGCCCCCGCCGTAGAGAAATACGGTTTGCCTATAGCTTCAGTAATCGATATATACGACCAAGGAAGATTCGAGACAGAATACAGGAGCATCAATTCGGATGATTACTATAGGTCACTCCACAAACTAATTGATTATTTCAAATTGGGATTCACACGCCATGAGTCGTATAAGCATTATACTTTCCAATGGAAGCCAACGAATGAATACAATGACATATCACAATTCTATCACGACGTAGAAGTGTCTTGCTATCAGCTTAAGCGAATACCCATTAACTGGAACCACCTTCTGGAACTGGTCAGACAAGGAGCTGTCTATCTCTTCCAAATCTATAACAAGGATTTCTCCACCCAAAGCAAAGGCAAAGGTACGCCCAACCTTCACACCCTCTATTGGCGTATGCTCTTCGATGAACGGAATGCCCAGAATCTTGTATACAAACTGAATGGTCAAGCAGAAATTTTCTTCCGACATGCCAGCATCAAGCCCGAAAACAAGGTTGTTCATAAGGCTAACCGTCCTATCGAAAACAAGAATCCTTTACGCAAACCAGTAAAGCCAAACAGTAGTTTCCCGTATGAGATAACCAAAGATAAACGTTATACACTTGACCATTTTGAGTTTCACGTGCCTATCACCATGAATTTCAAGTCGCCAGGAATCAACAACGTCAATCCCATCGTCATCGACAAGATCCGAAAAGGAGAAATCACCCATGTCATTGGCATTGACCGGGGAGAGCGTCATCTGCTATATCTGTCTCTCATTGATTTGAAAGGTAAGATTATCCATCAAATGACACTCAACACCATCAGTAACCAATGGGCAGAAGGGAAAATAGACACTGACTATCAGAAACTACTTGGCCAAAAAGAAGGAAACCGTCTGGAAGCACGTCGAAACTGGAAAACCATAGAGAACATCAAGGAACTAAAAGAAGGATATTTGAGCCAAGCCATACACCTCATAGCACAGCTTATGGTGGAGAACAAGGCCATTGTCGTGCTCGAAGACCTCAACTTTGGTTTCATGCGCGGACGGCAAAAGGTGGAGAAGCAAGTGTATCAGCAGTTTGAGAAGATGCTCATCACCAAACTCAACTACTACGTTGACAAAAAGAAGGATGCCGATGCACTCGGTGGCTTGCTTCATGCCCTACAACTGACCAACAAATTTGAGAGCTTCGAAAAGCTGGGTAAACAAAGTGGATTCCTGTTCTATGTTCCCGCCTGGAATACCAGTAAGATTGACCCTGTAACAGGTTTTGTCAACTTGCTTAACCTCCACTATGAGACACGAGAGAAAGCAAGCCTGTTCTTCAGCAAGTTTGAGAGAATCTCTTTTAACGAAGAGAAGAATTGGTTTGAGTTTGTTCTTGACTATGGCAAGTTCACCACAAAAGCTGAAGGAACAAGGACAGCATGGACTCTTTGTACATTCGGTGAGCGTATAGAGACTTTCCGAGATCCACAAGCCAACCATCAATGGGGCAACAGAATTATGAATCTGACACAAGCATTCAAAGACTTTTTCCGGGATAGCAACATTGACATCTACGGAAATTTGAAGGATCAAATCTGCTCCCAACAGAAAGCAAAGTTCTTCGAGCAACTGCTTCATCTGATGAAACTCTTGTTGCAAATGCGAAACAGCAAGAAGGATTCCACCTCGCCAGAAGACGATTACATTCTCTCGCCTGTAGCCGATGACAATGGCGTTTTCTACGATAGCCGTCACAGTAGTGAATCTCTTCCGAATGATGCAGACGCCAATGGGGCGTACAACATTGCCAGAAAAGGTCTTTGGATAATCAGGCAAATACAATCCGCTTCAGCTGACGAACGACCCAGCCTCACCTTATCAAACAAAGAGTGGCTTCATTTCGCTCAAACCAAGCCCTACCTCAATGATTGATGGAAGAAGATTATATCTCCATTTCTACCCTCAATGACTTCATCTTTTGTCCGTATTCCATATACCTTCACAACGTATATGAGAATACGGACGAAAGTCTCTTTCATGCGACTCCACAGACGCAAGGACGCATCGCGCACGAAACGGTCGATGAGAAGAAAAGCAGCACACGAAAGGATTTACTGCAAGCACTACCCGTCTATTCAGAGAAATATGGACTGATGGGCAAGATAGATGTCTATAGCGTGAAAGAGAAATACCTCGTTGAGAGGAAATATCAACTCCGACAAATCTATCAAGGACAAATCTATCAGCTATGGGCGCAGGCGTTTTGTTTACAGGAGATGGGGTATGACGTTGAGCGCATTGCTTTTTATGAAATATCCACCAAACGAACCATTCCTGTCAACCTGCCAACAATGAGGGACGTAGAACGCTTTGAACAGTTCCTTCACTCATTCCGCCACTACGACCTGACTCAACCTTTCTTTCCTAACCAGAACAAATGCCGCCACTGCGTCTATTGTAACCTTTGTGACAAAACGACAGAAGACAATGTTTACTAGTAAAGACGTACAATATAGAACCATCTTTGTCATTAATTGCATCAAGGAGCGTAATCTTCGCGTCAGTAATGGAGAACTCCTTCTTGAAGAAGCAGAAGAAAAAAAGACACTCACCAAGATGCCTTTCCAGAAAATATTGGCACTCTTCGTCATTGGGCATATCTCTGTAACCACACCGCTCATCGAGAAATGTAAGAAGTTCAACGTGGCCTTGATTATCGTAAAGCCCAACCTACGCCCTGTTTTCTATTGGGCAGAGAGTGCTGAAGCCAACTTTCTATTAAGACAGAAACAGCATTTATTGCCTAAAGATAATTTGCATATTGCCAAAGCATTACTTTCTAACAAGATTCGGAATCAAATAACTTTGCTCAACAATACGCGACGGAAAGACGTGCTCACTCAAAAAGCCATCCAGACCTGTTCCGATTGTCTGAAGCGTATTCCTGACGAACAAGAGTACCAAGCCTTGATGGGTTATGAAGGGTTTGCATCCAAAGCTTTCTTTGCTGCCTATTTTCAAGACTTACATTGGAACGCCCGATGTCCACGAGCAAAATACGATGCCATCAACGTTACCTTAGATATTGGATATACCATCCTGTTCAACTTCATTGAATGTTTCTTACGTATGTTTGGTTTCGACCTTTATGTCGGTGTATTCCATCGCTTGTGGTTCAAACGTAAATCACTTGTCTGTGATGTGATGGAGCCATTCCGTTGTATTATCGACCGTGCCGTGAGAACAGCATATCATCGCAAGCAATTCACGGAAAAGGACTTCACAGTAGAAAAAGGAGAGTATCGCCTCAAAAAAGAACGATCTCAAGATTATTACAAGGTTTTTGTAGAAGCACTAATACCCCATAAAATGAATGTTTTTATGTTTGTTCAAGCCTACTACCGGGCATTTATGCGTAATGCTCCAACCCAAGCCTATCCTCAATTCACACTAGCATGATGATGATTGTAAGTTACGATATTAAAGAAGACAAAGTCCGCAGCAAATTTGCCAAATTGCTGGAGAAGAATGGAGCTATCCGTCTCCAGTACTCTGTTTATGAGTTTAACAACACCAAGCGGATTTCGGACACACTTCTCTTGAAAATAGAACAGTTTGCAAAAGCCTTCACAGGAGCCGACAGCGTGATGATTATAGAAGGAAATGCCATCGAGATTAAGAAATATGGCAATGCCATCCACCGAGATCAAGATGTAGTTTTCTTATAGGCATATTATCTGCTGAATATTTCTTACTATACATCCAACTTATTCATTCTCTGCCTATTGTAAATGACTGATAGAAGAGGCGGGGTTTTCATTAACATTCTTAAACAAATCTTTTTCTTAGATACTCTTTCACAATTAACATTTTATCTCTACCTTTGCAATGCATTTTGAATGTGCAGGGGCTATAAGCCCTCAATAATTTCTACTATCGTAGATCAGAAAGTGACGCGACAAAAGAGATTGAGGCTATAAGCCCTCAATAATTTCTACTATCGTAGATAATAAGTACCCCTTCGTCGGTGCAGCGGGCTATAAGCCCTCAATAATTTCTACTATCGTAGATTCTACACCCTTTACTTTATCGCCCGTTTGGGCTATAAGCCCTCAATAATTTCTACTATCGTAGATGTTAAGGATGTTGACCCTGATAATAACGGCTATAAGCCCTCAATAATTTCTACTATCGTAGATTTGTAAAAATGACACAACTGTTCATTTTGGCTATAAGCCCTCAATAATTTCTACTATCGTAGATCCGCGTCAAAAACATTGAGCGGTATGTCGGCTATAAGCCCTCAATAATTTCTACTATCGTAGATGCTTTGGCTGGTACACTTACAACAGCAGGCTATAAGCCCTCAATAATTTCTACTATCGTAGATCGGAAGGTGACGAAAACGGCGCCGACGGGCTATAAGCCCTCAATAATTTCTACTATCGTAGATACGTATTCACGGTACAAATCGCAATATTGGCTATAAGCCCTCAATAATTTCTACTATCGTAGATATTCGTTGTTTCCTTCCCCGACACCCTCGGCTATAAGCCCTCAAAATTTCTACTATCGTAGATGTGATGTGTGTCCCCCTATTTCGTTATCAGTCGTAGCCCGTCGCCCCCGTGGTGCGTGGATTGAAACATTGGTTGTGACGGTTGGGTTAGGTAGTCCAAAGTTACGAATTATAATACCTCAAAAACTTGAGGTTTCAATTACATCTGCAATTGTCATAGGAATAATGGATCGTTTGTAACTTGTCGTTTTGCAGCCATAAAGGTTTAAAGTAATTCACACTCCAGGATTTTTCAGGCATATTTCTTATACCGAACTCACGTTAAAAAACACGTTTCATTCCACATCTTTTCACGATTTTCCGTGAACGTATAGACGAGTCTGTGAGAAGGTGTACACCTTCCGACTTTTAGATGCATACACATGAAAAGTGTCAAAAAAAGCCTCAATCCCTCACCGATGGTGATAAGATGCA
>JAGCPY010000088.1 GCA_017965425.1 Bacteroidaceae bacterium
CATGAATCTCCATGTCGCTCCTTTGGTTGAAGATGGTGATGACTATGAGTTCCTGCATCAAGGCGGTCACAGCAGCGGCGCTGGCGTCAGTGGCAGCATCGTCGGCTGGTGCACAACGATTAGCGAGAACACTCCTGGTGCCTCGGAATGGTTCCTTGATCGTGTTTCTGAGGATGAAGCTCAGGCGATAATCGAAGAATACGCTCCCATCAAGGATCATGACCTGATGGTTGACAGTTACAAGACCATGCTGGCTGATGCCAAGGTGAAGCTGGCTGAGGCTCAGGATATCCAGAAGCTCGTTGAGGATGACAAGCCGCTGATTACGGATGCAGGGCAATTCTTCAGCCCGTTCAGCCAGAACGATTTGGGAGGCAAAGATGGTGATGACCTGAGCTCAGGTGTCCTGATTGATGGTAAGACCGACAATTTCTGGCACACTTATTGGGGTGGCGGAAATGCAGCCAATGGTTCTCATTATCTGCAGGTAGAGATGCCTGACGGCTACTATGACCTGGATGAAGTGAACAAGGAAATCGTGCTCAAGTTCACACGCCGTAGCGGTGCTGCCAATGACCACACCACCAAGTGGCTTGTTGTAGGTCTTAACGAGGACGATGAGGAAATCGCCAAGGAAGACTGCGACACACTCGCAACCCTTTTGAGTCCGTATGCTTCAACTTCTGAAACAATCGTTACGGAGCCCTTCGATCCCCAAGGTTTCAAGTATCTGCGCTTCTATTCTGAGGAACAATATCCCAGTAGCCGTGGTTATTGGCACGTGGCAGAGTTCCAGCTCTATCCCGGACACCTCTATCAGTCCCCGACTTGTCAGTACGCCCTCCTTGGTGACATCGCTGTGAATCTGGAGAATGTCATCAATGAACAGGCTGACATCGATGTCGCAGAACTTACCGTGGCTCAGTACACTGCTCTCAAGGATGCATACGAAGCTTTCATTGACAAGTTCGTGGATCCCGCAGAACTGCGTCAGGCTATTGCTGCCGTTGAAGGCAAGAGCGGAATCGTGGTCGTTGGTGAGAATCCTGGTTTCTGGCCAGACAACTCAACCGCAACGACCCTTGAAGCTACCATCGCAGCTGCAAAGGCTTATGACGAGGCTGGTGTTTATATCGCCGAGACCAGTGAGAAGTTCATTGCTGACCTGAATGCTCAGGCTGAGGCCATCGAACCTGCTGCAATTCCTATTCAGACGGGTAAGTGGTATCGCCTCCGCTTCGGTAAAGAAGAAGAATATGAGCAGTATGGCTGGCCGACGGCTGGTGACGACATCGACAACAGGATTGTGGACGAAGAAGTCGTTGGCATGTACAACGAAGCACTCTTCGGTAAGTATGTTACTGTTGCTAACTTCGAAGAAGAACAGATAGATACTGACGACAATGGCAACCCAGTTAATGGACACCGTGTTGTTCCTATTGAGAAGGAAGACATTGATGATATTTGCATCGACCACTATCTCTTCGTCGACGACGATGAAGATATTATCGAAAAGGATCTGTCTCTCTTCCGCTTCATCAGCGTTGGTGACTCTGCATTCGCAATCCAGAACAAGGCTACGGGTCTGTTCTTCACCAATCCCAATGGTGACATCCGCTTGAGTGTACATCCGACCCTCTTTATGCAACATATTGCCGGCTATGGCCAGAATGCCTTCTTCTCCAAGAGACTCAATGGCGAAGAAACCAGTCCTCTGCACGTTGCACGCAACTATAACATCCTGTCTGCATGGGGTGGTGTAAGGAATGGCTATGGAAACTCTGACGGTCGTCGTGGTTGCTTCTTCGTAGAGGAAGTGGAAGATGTTGCTCCTGACTACGCTCCCGTTGACTTCAAGATCAACATGAAGCTTGGTGCCCTCCACGGCTTCTGCTACCCAATGGAAATTGAAGGTCCGGGCATGTACAGCATCGGTTCTGTTGAAGTGAAGGAAGAAGGCGGAGTCGCTGTTACTCTCGTGCCCATTGCCAAGGCTGAGGCTGGAAGGCCGTTCATCCACGTCAATGACGGTACTTTTGAGATTGAAGACGATGATGCAGCACCTGTATCCTTCAAGCATGGCTATGACATCGTGGCCAATCCGATTGACAATAACACTTTGAAGGGTGTCTTCTATGAGACAGAAATCGGCAAGGGCTTCATCGTTCCAACCGATGGCGAAATGAAGGTGACTATCGCAGGTCAGAAGGCTGGATACAACCGTGCATACATCGCTGGTGATGGCGAATTTGAAAGAGGTGCAGCAGTTACCTTCACCATCGATGTTGAAGGTGAAGATGGCATTGCAGCAGCTCTCGAAAAGGTGGCCAAGAATGGTGCTCTTTACACGCTCGATGGCCAGCTCGTCAACCGCAGTGCTAACTTGAATAGCCTCCGCAACATGCCAAAGGGTGTCTATATCCTCAATGGCGTGAAGGTGGCTGTGAAGTAAGCTTGGTAAACACGTTGATATATTCAAATAATTGTGGTGCACGCGTTCCTTTCGGACGCGTGCACTGTTTTTATGACCCTTTTCTACTTTTCCGACAGAAATCTTTTGCCAGTTCAGAAAGAAGCACTATCTTTGCGCACACACGAATTAACAAATGCCCTTTCATCATGAAAAAGTTTACCCTCTTTTTATTAGCCATCCTCGGCTTTGCAGGAAGCAACAACATTTATGCGGCAGATGAGTCTGTCTATGAACTGACGAGTGGAGCCTATTATCGCATTATCTGTCCCCTCTATGAACGGGTGATGACAGAGTCGGGCAATTCACTTGTTTCCATCGCTTTAGACGAGAATAACTACTATCAGGTTTGGAAATTGACTAAAAACGGGACAGGTTATTCCATCCAGAATCTTGTCACAGAGCGTTATGTGCAAGTGCAGAGTGCGACAAGTACGGTTTATGTGACGGGCACTACAGCAACCCCCTTTTATTTTACCCGTTCGGTCAGCGATGGTAACTATCGCTGGACCATTGCCAATGGCAGCAACGACGCATGGGGACTGCACACGTCAGAATCACAAGGCTATAATGTAGTCCGCTGGTACACCAATGCTGAGGCCAGCGTGTGGGCTATCCATAAAGTGGAACTCACAGACGAAGAGATAGAAGCTGCGCGGGCAACATACAAGGCTTATGCTGACGTGGTTGCTAAGAAGGCTGCCTTGCAGCGTGCTCTTAATAACTTGTTCAGCGACAAGGCGTGTACCATTCTTAAGGAAGAAATACAAGCTCTCACCGATGAACAACTGGCAGCTAATGAATATTTCACCACCCTTAACGCAGAGATGCAGGCGATGGTCCTAAAGGTGAAGAACAATACGTGGCAACAGTTTACGAACAAAAAGACGGGCTACACCGCGGATTACGAAAAGTTCTTCCGCGTGGCAGACTACAAGATATACAGTCACTATCAGCAGATGTCAAACGGCTCGAACTTCACCATGAGTAACAGTTTTGGAAAACTGTCTGGACCCACAGGCATTGTTGCTAATGGCGGTGATATCATTTATGTTTACGTAGATGCCAGCCCGAAGACCAACTGTACTCTGCAATTGGAGGCTGTGAGCACAGAAGGAGTGCCCGGTAATCACCAAACAGGCGAGGTGACGGATCTCAAGGCCGGTCTCAATATTTTCATGTTTAATGAACAGAGAATGCTTTATATCTTCCACCAGCTCAACGACACGAAGAAACTGTTGGCCAACTATCCCGACATCAAGATTCATATTGAGGGCGGTCAGCTCAATGGCTACTGGGATGCTACTCGCGACATGACCAATGCTGACTGGGCTTTGCTTCAACAGGATTTGCTCAAAGCCAGTCCCGTGTTGAACTTGAAGACCCAGCACTTGGTTTTCTGCATGAATGCCGATCTCGTCAAGCAGTGTGAACCAAATGAAATGGAAGGCCTCATGCGCATCTGGGACATGATTCCCGAGAACGAAGAACGCTACATGGGTGTCGAGGACTTTGAAGGACGCTTCCGCAATGTGTGGAATTGCTTCAGCATCAACTACAACTACATGTTCGCATCAACCTATGGTACTTATTACCATGAAAACACGCTGTCCACAATTATGAATTATGAGAACATGCGCAAGGCAGGTTCTATTTGGGGGCCGAGTCATGAGATGGGTCACAACCATCAGGCGAGCATCAACATCATCGGCACCACTGAGAGCAGCAATAACCTGTTCTCGAACATTAACACTTTTGAGCAAGGCATCATTACTTCTCGCCGCCAGTTGCCCGTGGATGTCTTCTGGGAATTGGCAAAAGACACGCCCTGGCTGCAACGTAACATCTGGAACACGACCAGCATGTTCTATCAGCTCTACCTCTATTTCCACGTGCAGCACCACGACGACAACTTCCTGCCAAACCTTTTCCGCAAGATGCGCAAGAATCCCATCAACAAATGGAGCGGTCCAGGCAACGGAGGGCCGACTTCTTACGGAAAGGATGACTATCTGCATCTGGCCAAGATGATTTGTGATGTAGCAGAGGCTGACCTTAGTGAGTTCTTCGAAGCTTACGGAATGTTCATACCAGTGAACATGATGGAAGTTGGCGACTACTCCACTTATTTTGTCACGACGACACAGGCAGATATCACTTCTGCGAAGAGATATATGCAGAAATATCCGAAGAAGCTCGGTAACATTATGTTTATCGACGACCATATCTCACCTATGAAAGCGGCAGATCCTGATAACAAGTTTGAAGGTAAACCCGCTTCGAGGCTCAAGACCAACAATCTCGACCAGCACAACGAAGTGGCAGAGTATAAGAGCCTGCCCGTTGGCGATGTGGGTGACTATGAAGAATATGACGGCCACGAAGAGTACGATGTCACACGAGACTATTTTACAATCAGTGGAAACACCATCTCGTTCTACACGCGTGGTTCTGGGTACGTCGGCCATAAGTTCTATGATCTTAAAGGCAATCTCATTTGGGCGACCAATGCCAAAAAGGCTACCCTGCCTGAGAAACTGATCAAACTTGGACCTACCAATTACTATGTTGTTGCAGCCGAGCAAAACATGAAGGACGTACCATGTCCCTACAGCAAGGCCAGCACCACCAATCCAGTGAGGACCTATATGGCTGATGTCTATTTCGGGAATCAGGAGAAATCAAACATTTGGTATGTTGGTGAGAATACGAAGTTGGCGGATTACTTGCCCGAGAATGCTGTTTTCTTCCTTTCAACAAAGACCGCGCCAGAAGCGATATTGCAGACATCTAATGTCATCAGCAATGACAGCACGGCATCACACATCGTCATCAACGGCAACCGTCCCTTCACCCTGCCGGCCGCCATCACTGCTGACAGCGTGTCTTTCACGAAGACCATAGATGGCTATTCGGCTCTCAATCTACCCTTTGCAGTGACTAACGAAGACATCAATGGCTTGCAGACGGCATCCTACGCAGACGGCATCCTCAACCTGTCGGATGCTGCCCAAGTTGAAGCTGGCAAACCAGTGGTCGTCAATGCCAACGTAGATTTGAAGCTCTACAATGCCGCCCTTGTTGCCGGCAACTACCAGCCACTCACCAATGCTCTCGTCCTGAGTGCCGACGGACAGCGTGTGGAGGCCGTTGCCACCGCATCCCCCTTCACTTATAGTTTGTCCGATGCCGTACCTGTTCGGGACCTTGACGCAAAACGTGCGAATGATGACTCACAGCCAACTGTCATCTATGACCTTGCAGGACGTCGCCTCCAGCAAGCCATCGTGCCAGGTATCTACATCATCCAAGGACGCAAGGTTGTTGTCCGTTAATACCATCTCCATGAAATTTCCCACTTTCACCGAGAAACAACAAACCCTGACCTCGCTCACCACCTTCCTGCTATTCGCTTGGTGGTGGGCGGGTTGTTGGATGGGTGATCTCTTTGCCGTCACCTATGAACATTCTTTCTTTGCCCCTGACGAAATCCTGATGCACTGGCTGTGGCAACAACCCTTTGGTGCGCTATGGATTATCGGGCGTGCCTTGCTGACCCTTCACCGTTGGCCGCTATTGGGTGGGCTTGTCGTGGCCATATTGCTGACGCTTGGCTCGTGGCTCATTGGCTACTGTCTTCGCCTTCCACGTCGTTGGCGCTGGGCACAGTTCCTTCCGGCTGGCTTTTGGATGACTTGGGTGGCGTGGAGCGGTCTGAATGTCTATTTCCAATATGAGCCAGGCCGTTTCCACGGGGCACTCTTCCTGGTCATCTTTGTCTGTGCTATAGATGCTTTTATCATCTGGACATTCAAAGGACGACATTCTCACAAAGCTCATGTGTCTCACAAGTCTTATGCGCTCCTCACTTCCCTGGCAACCATCCTTCTCTGCCTGCTCCTTCCTTTGAGCATCACCCACTTCCGCCATCCATACCTGCGTCCCTTTACTCGCATGACTGTTCAGATGCAACGTCAGGACTGGCAGGGCATGACGGAAACGGCCCTTGACCATGCCAGCTTGAGCTACCGCCCGTTAGCTGCTTGTTATGCCATTGGCCTTGTTCATACAGGACACCTTGCCGATGCTCTCTTTAAGATTCGTTTAGAGTATGATTCGCTCTATCTTGTCAACCGTTCCGGCAGCCCCGACATCGGAACGGAGCTTTACCTCATTGATTGTGACTACCATGCTGGTTTGTTCCGCCCTGCCATTCACAAGGCTATGGAACATCTGACCATGAATGGCCCGACGCTCTACAACCTGAAACATCTGATTCGTTTAGCTTTGCTTGACGGTCATTGGGCCTTGGCACGTAAATACCTGCATGTGCTGGGAAAGGCTCCTTTTGAGCGTGCTTTTATTCAGAAATATGAGCCTATGGTCGGTCATCCCGAATTGGTGGCAGCTGATGCTGAGTTCGCAATCGTGAAGAAGACCGAACCCATCCACGATAGTTTCGAGGGTCAGTACCAAGAGCCGATCTTCCTTGGTTATCCTGTGGCCCTGACCGAAGGCCGCAGCGTCGAAGCTTTGCAACAGAGTCTCATGGCCTGTCTCTATTCCAAGCGGATGCCCGACTTCCTGTTCCGTTGTCAGCCGCTTGTCGGTTCTCTGCCTCCTTCCTCCATTGCCGAGGGATTGGTCACGCAAAGCATTAAGAATCCCAATATTCTGAATGCTTTTCCCAGCCTGCAAATGGAAGTGCAACGTTATCAAGTCTTTCTTCGCACCGTGCAGCCATATATGCGTGACCGTTCTTCTGCACCGGCGGAACTCTTTGACCAGTACCAAGGTTACTATCCTTACTATTACTTTTTCGGCAACCTGCGTGCGACCCGCAAGAGCAGTGACACAGAAGTTTCTCACAAGGCAGGTGTGAATTAGCTGGGAATAGTGAAAAAGAATAAAGTGAAATCCTCCTCCTCCAATGTTCAAAGTTCAATCTTCAATCCTCAAGGTATTATCCTTTCTTTCACTTTTCTTGATTGTCGGGGCCTGCACCTTGCGTCCCACCTCCGTCCCTACCTCCTACACCGAGACGACGGACTCGCTTGCCATCTTCCCCGACTACCGCGACATCATCATCCCGCCTAACATCGCTCCACTGAACTTTATCGTTCAAGATGCGTCCGCAGATGCTTTCGTGGCAGAAATCGGGAAGTTGGTTTTTGGTGCGAAGTCCGATGGGAAGATAGACATTGACACCGCTCAATGGCATCATCTGCTTTCAGAGTCCGTGGGTAAGACCATACAGGTGACGGTATATGCCCGCCGTGTTGGCGGTTGGGTTCGCTATGCCCCCTTCACATGGACGGTGGCTTCTGAACCGATAGACACCTATCTTAGCTATCGTCTCATTGAGCCCGGCTATGAGCTGTACCGCCAGCTCGGCCTGTATCAACGCAACTTGACCAATTTCGAGGAGACGCCGATTTACGAGAATAACCGTGTTTTCGAGGCCAATGAAAACCACTGCGTAAATTGTCATAACTATCAGAACTACGACACGGAGCGGATGCTATTCCATGTCCGTGCCAGCCACGGCGGCACCATCATCACAGAGGGCAAGGAGGCACGGAAAGTAGCCATCCGTCATGACAGCATTCTCGCCTCAGGCGTCTATCCCAGCTGGCATCCGACCCTCCCCCTCGTCGCATTCTCCACGAACAATACAGGCCAGGTCTTCCATCTCCAACATCCAGAGAAAATTGAAGTCCTCGACCTGGCTTCAGACCTTTTGCTCTACGATGCATCGACCAATGCGGTAAGCCATATCCTGCGCTCCCGTGATGCCCTCGAGACCTTCCCCTGCTGGTCGCCGGATGGTCTTCGGCTCTACTATTGTGTTGCCTCCGCAAAAGAAAGCAAGGTCGAAGAATCCATTCCCTTTGTGGCGCGCTATGACAGCCTGCTCTATGACATCTATTCGCTGTCGTTCGACCCAGAAAGCCGTCGTTTTGGTGAACCGTGCCTTGAAGTTGCCGCCAGCGCAGAAGGCCTCAGCGCCAGTGTTCCCCGCATCAGTCCAGACGGTCGATATATCCTTTACACCCTTGCCCACTACGGCCAGTTCCATATATGGCACAAGGGTGCAGACCTCTGGCTGAAATCGTTGACGGAAAGCAAAGGCAGTTTGGGTCATCCACTTTCGTCTGCAAATTCTCCGGATGCAGACAGCTACCACACTTGGTCTTCCAACGGCCGTTGGATTGTATTTAGCAGTCGCCGCGACGATGGTGACTTCACGCGTCCTTACATCGCCTATTTCGACCCCGATGGGCATGACCACAAAGCCTTCCTCCTTCCTCAGCGCGACCCTGAGCAGAACTGGCTCTTGTTGAAGAGCTACAATGTTCCAGAGCTGACCCGTTCAGCCGTTCGCTTGTCGCATGAAGGTTTCGCGCACGTAGTTCGTCACACCGAGGCCACGCCAGCGCGCTATCTCCCTTGACGCCGCTTTCTGCCCTGCCCAGTCATTTTCGTTTTTTTTCGACAAAATTCAGCCCTTCCCCAGAATTCCCTATGAAATTTATTGGAAACACAATCTGGATTGTTTTTGGTGGACTCCTCCTTGCTATAGAGTATTTCTTCATGAGTCTTCTTCTCATGATCACCATCATTGGCATTCCCTTCGGATTACAGACATTCAAGCTTGTTCCTCTTGCCCTCTGGCCTTTTGGCAAGGAAGTACGTTCAACACAGGAATTCGAAGGTTGTCTCAGCATAGCCATGAACCTCTTGTGGATTATCTTCGGAGGATGGCTCATTGCTTTAGAGCACGCTTTATTGGGACTGTTTTTCTTCATCACCATCATCGGCATTCCTTTCGGCAAACAACACTTCAAGCTCGCCTCCATCGCCCTTGTTCCCTTCGGACGCGAGGTCGTTTCCTCCACGAAATAGGAATCCAAGCTTTGAATTGCAGGGATATACTGCCTCTCAGAATTGGCGGACTACCGCGGCGACACGTAGAATTTAGACTTATAGGTCAAAAGTTTCGATAATAAGGCGAATATAGGATTATTTCGTTAGACGTCTGAAACGGTTTGTGGTTGCTTAGGTGGTTGAGGAAGGGGAAAATAGAAACCATTTATTCCTTGCGGGAAAACCGCAAGGCACACGGGGTTGATGCTGGGAGGGAGGAGGCTGGATTAGGGATGGGGGAAGGAGAGGGGTTTCATTTATTTTTGTGTAGGATGAGGTTGACGAGTGCTGTGACGTCGGAGATGTTGATGTTGTCGTCGGCGTTTACGTCTGCGGCCTGTGTGGCGACAGGGTTGGAAGGTTTATGAAGGATGAGGTTGACGAGTGCTGTGACGTCGGCGATGTTGATATTGTTGTCGAAGTTGACATCGCCAGGTCCGGCGCACTTGTAGGCAAGGGTGATGTCGTCGATGGCTATGTGGCTGTAGTATCTTCCGAGCTGGTGTGTGATGGCGTCGATGGTGGTGAAATGGTCGCTAATGATAGTTTCGGGTATGATGGTTTCTCCCTTGTGACTTACGCTGAGGCTGATGCCTCGTTGGGGTTCGGCGGTGATGACGAAGTGGTTGAAGATGGTGGGTTGATAGGTGCTGAAATAGGTTTCTCCCTTGACGTATGGTGTGATGTCGATTTGTCCGATGACTTCTCCAGCGGAGTTAGCGACGTTGGCTTTTGATGCCCAAGCGGAATAGTTGATGGTGAAGAGAGTGCCGTTACTGCCATTGACGGTAGTGGTGGATGCGTTTTGGTTTCCCCCGACGAGAGCGAGGTCGAAGGAGAGTCGGTAGGCATTGGGGTGTTTGAAGAGTTGGTTGTCGGCGAGTGTTAGAGTGATGGTTCTGTCGTTTTGATTTCCCTGGTAGATGTGGAGGTAATGGGTGTTGTCTGTGTTTTGTGTTTGTTCGATGGCCTCGACTGCTCCGGCGAGGATGCGGTAGCCATAGTTTGTTGTGGAAGGTTGTTCGAAATTGAGTTGCCAGACGGTGTGATAGAACGACGGGTCTCGTTGGTCGGGGGCTATGTAGTTGCCGACGACAAGATAGAGTCGAGAGCCTTCGAGGACGATCTGTGTGGGGCTTTGTTTGTTGAGGAGTTGGTTGCATTGGACAATGATGTCGTCGAGCTTTCCTTGTCCGATGGACGAAAGTGTGCCAAGGCGATACATTCCGTCTGCGAGTGGTGCTGTGGTGTTGACTTCAAAAACAGGTGCGAGGTTGGGGGGACCATAGGTCCAATTGTGTGTGCGTATGTTGAGTTGTTGGATGATGACGGTATCTTGCTGGTTGGTATTGGGGTTGATTTGGAAGACGATGCGTGCACCCTCGTGAAGAAAAAGGGTGTCAATGCGCACGGAGGCGTAATCGGGGGAGGTGGCGGAGGGCGTTGTGTAGGTAGGGTGTAGGGAGGCACCGTACTCCATTGTGAGTGTGCGTCGGTAGTGTGCTGCGGTGTATAGGGAGGTGTGTCGGTTCATCCATACGGGGCTGGCGTTCATGGTGCCTCGGAAAAAAACAGCTCCAGCCCAGATATCGGTGGGTCCTGTAAAGCTAAAGTTGCGTGCGGTTAATTTCAAGAGTCCGTCGCCTTGTTTTACGAGTCGCATGGGTCCTGTGAGGTCTCCTTTGGCGTTGGTGTTGCCGACGGTTGCTCCGAGCTGGCAGGATGAGTAGGAGGTGGTGATGTTGCTGCTGTTGTTATTGCCAGATACGGTGGAGGGTACATTGATGGTGAGAACGGCGGGTGAAGCCCCGTTGGCATCGATGCCGATATTGCCGGCCTCAGTGATGAGGAGGTGTTGTCCGTTATGTGCCGTGGTTATGACGGACCCTGCAGGCAGTTGTGTTCGAGCAGTTGTCGTGAGAGGTGGAGGAGCTTGTGTGATGTCTTCAAGTTCTCCGAGGAAGAAACTTGTGTGTGGTGGCTGGTTGTAGGCTTGGGGTTGCCAGACGATGGCTTGGCGGTAGGCGTGGTCGAACCAAAGAGCGGGCAGACGATGGGAGGTTGGGGTGGTGGTGGTGTAGATGCGAAGTTCGGAATTGGCCCAGTTGCGCAAGACGAGTTCTTCACGCCAGTCTCCGAGGATGTCGCCTTGGGCACAAGGGTTGTTTTTTGAATCGTTGATGAGATTGACGCCGCTGGTTTGCATGATGCGTCCTCGATTGGCTTTGAGAATGATGGCTTCTTTGGCCGTTCCAGGACTATTGAGTGATTCGTCGAGGAGGTCTCCGTCCCAGTAGATGCGGAAATTGAGTGCTGCAGGATTGGGCGTTCTGGAGCTGGGGTTCCAGTCGTTGACGATGCCGTCGATGACCTGGTCTGCGGATAATGCAATCACGCCAGATGCGGTGGACATACCGATAGAGCCGGGAATGTCTTCAAGGAAGTTGCCAGCGATGGCTCTTCCGTCGTCTGCAGAACCCTGGTCTCGGTAGTAGATTTCAGAGGTGGTAGCGTTTCGGTAGTTGTTGGATGGTTGTGCTTCATTGCAGGCAAAGACTTCAAGCCCAGGACGGTAGGGGTCAAGGTCACCGACGTGGAGAGCGTCGCCGTGCCCGAGTCCGCTGGTGGAAAGTCCACGCCCGTTGTTGTCGATGGTCATGGAGCCATAGATGATTTCGTCGCATCCGTCGCCATCGACGTCGGCGATGCTGAAGTTGTGGTTGCCTTGTCCATACCAAGGGCTGGAAGACGTATTGTTAGACCATCGCCAACGTTCAGTGAGTTCATGAGTGATGGGATTGACATCGTAGGCTATCATTTTGTGGCGTGTGTAAATGCCTCGTGCGAGGAAAATGCTGGCGTGACGTCCGTCAAGGAAAGGTGCTCCAATAAAGTGCTTGCTGGATCGATGGCCGTAGTCATCGCCCCAGGCTTTCTTTTCGTTGGTCTCTCCGCTCTCAAAGCGAGGCAAGGGATAGTCTTTTATCCAATATGGCTTGCCGGTGAGTCCGTCAAGGTACAGGAGGTATTCAGAGCCAGTGTGAGTCCATTCATATTGTGGGTCTGTGTGGCTGGCGAGCTGTGAACGCGTGTTCACACTTGCACCGCCAACCGTCAAGGTCGTGCCGTCGGACATGTGGATAATCATGTTGTCGGCTCCTCTGAGGATGACTTCTGAGCGTCCGTCCTCGTCCCAATCATACACGGCTGCATTGAGTTCGGTTGCATTAAGGCTGACCATATTAGGTCCACAGTCGATGTACCACAGTCTTTGACCGTCCATGTCGTAAGCTTCGATAAGGTCAAAAGCAGTGTTGTTGTTTTCGGGGTATCCGTTTTCTCTGTCGGTCTGGTTGAGGCGTTTGACGAGGAAGTCTATTCGACCGTCACCGGTGATGTCTCCGAGTGATACGTCGTTGATTTCATAATTGATGGATGCTGTGACGCTTCCGTCAAGAGCTCGTTGCCAGATGGTGTTGCCTTGTCGGTCTTTTATGTTGGCCATGGGGATAGGCAAATAAGCTGGACAGGGGAAGAGGACTTGCCTACTGACATCGATGCGTCCGGTGTTCCAGGGCTTGACGTCCTTACAGGCAGCCTGTAGCTTTCCGTTGATGACAGCCCGTACGGTATAGCTGGCGTTCGCCGTCCCATTAGTGTCGGTATAGTTCGACACCTGCAAGGGAGTGGTGTTCAATCGCACGCCGTCACGATAGACATGGTAGGTCACGTCGAAGTATTCTTCTGCGAGTATTCTCCAGCTGAGAAAGACTCCGCTCTTTAACTGCACGGCAACGAGCCCACGATCCAACGGGTCTGTAGGTCGTTGAGCAAAGGCTGAGGTGGCGACAAGGAGGAATGTCAGCAGCGTTATTATTAGTCTCCCGTGAGCCCCCTGCAGGGGACGCTGCTCCAAAAGACGGGAAATGCGTGGTGACGTTGTCATGTGTTTGTGTTTAGAATTTCTTGTAATAATAGATGGTGTCTGCCTTTTCTAATTGCAGATTCTGGGTTTTCAGCGTGCGGATGCAATAACGCGTGTGGATGTCATAGATGCCCCAAGCCTTCATCAGGCCGTCCGCCATTTCCTGCGACGTCACAAGCGTGTCATCTGAGGCCGTCGCTGTGTGCGGCGAAGCGTGAGAGAGGTCGATGAAAAATAGGGAGTCGCCTTCATGACGGAAATGGGAGTAAAGAGTCAACCCCTCAGTCGGGTCGTCCCACTGCGCCAGATGAAGCTGGATGCTCAAATAGACACGATGCGTCCGCGTGTCAAGTATTGTCTCAGATGTCTCAACCCTTTCCAGTTGCCACATACCGTCAAGGTCGCCGTTGATAGGCATCTTATCGCAGGATGCCACCACGCACAAGGCACAAAAGAGAGAGAGAATGCAGAATATACAGGGTGAATGTTTATACATGATACTATTGTTTGATGTCTATCGTTTCAGTTTCAATGTCTTGCTAATCGTCAGTTGTCCCCCGAAGCTATTGCCAATCAAGTCGCCATGATCAAGACCTAGGGCGAGCGTGCCTTGCCACCCCTGCGCCCATCTGGGGCGGTAAGTGGCTTCCGCCAAAGCGTACGTCTGCTTTTTGTCGTCCACAAACGGAAGGCTGTAAGTGCCCCATCCACGGGTGAACGACAGCAACGCGCGCCAATGCCATTCCGCGCTTGGGTCGCCGGACAAACCCACATGCCACGCCCTGACGCGGTTGTTGTAGAAGAACAAACGATGGTTCTTGCCGAAAGCATCGTTATACAAGGGCGACGTAATCAACGGATTTCCGATGGACATGCCGTAGTTCTCCCAGCCGGCGTAGTTCAGGTGGTTGTAGTAGTTGTCGCGCCCTGCGATGTGGTCGGTCATGGAAGGGGTGGGGTCATGGAAGACAGGACCCGTCTGGTTCTTTGTTCCCAAGTACTCCACGACAGCGGCTGTGACGTATGGATTACGCGGCAACGTCACTTCGCCGCCAAGCAGCATGTCATAGATGCCATACTGAACGGTCAGCATGGAATGATCCTCAAAGAAACGTTCCCAGTAGGCCCGAGCCTGCCATTTCTTGCCGTGGTAGCGAAGCTGCATGACCCAGCTGCCAAGCGTGTTGCCGCCGACGTTGGGGAAGTCGCCGTCAGTGGCGTCGTTGCCTTGCATGGTCAGGATATTCCAGAAAGCACGAAAACCTGACTCATAGTGGTAGGTGGTGGCTTCGGAGCGAGAGGTGAATACCTGATAGCTGCTGCCGCCGAACTGGCCTGCGAAGTTCAGCCCAATCTCGTAGGTAAGCGGAAAGACGTCGGCACGTCCGAACTGCCAGTGCAGTGCTTTCTCATGATAGAGCACATGTCGGCTATAGCGATAGTTCTGGCTCCACTTCTGTTGCCAAAGGCCGTCGGTCATGAAGCCGTAGGCTCCGTAAAGACGCCATTGCCACCAGCCCTTGGTGCCGGGAAAGCTGAACCAGTCGATATCCAACCTCGCCTTCGGGATAGGGCGTGCATTGATGCCGAAGGTCATCGCTCCAGTGCTCAGCTCCTTGTTCATCATTTCCAAGGGCTGTTGCTTCTGTCCGAGAAGCAGCCGCAGACGTTTCCACCCCACTTCTACGTAGGCTTGTTGGACAATGCCCGTCCGCTCGTGACCGAATGCCAACGCCACGTCTGCACCGTAACCCAGCTGCCAATTCCGGCCAGCATCCAGGCGGATGTCACGTTCCAACCGCACACGCTCATAGTTCGACATCGGGCGGACGCTGGACAAGCCATAGCGGTTGGCCGTCAACCACAGCGGGGCAAAGTCGCCTGTAGAAGCCGTTGCAGAGACCTCGAACATCACTTCTGTCTGACGGAGCAAATCACGACTGTCACCTCCCAAGCTATCCTGTTCGCTGGCGACAATCGCTGGCGGAAACAGTAACAGCCACGGGAATATGAAGAAGAAGTTTTTCAACTCTTGATATGTTTTCATCTTGTTCACTTATAATTAATCACTGATTCATTTCTCACTTCTGCCAGCCTTTCCGCGTTTTCAGCCTGACATCATAGCACGCTGACCAGCCGACTGAAAAGCCAGATGTCTTCGGGGTGAGTGATTTTCCAGTTCACACGTTCCCCGCGCGATTTATAGAGCGGCCAGTGGTGCAATTCTGCCATCAGCGTATAGAGCGATTGCGATTCGTAAACACCTTGGCGGTCAGCTTCTTTGAAAACACGTACCAACGTGCTGAGTGGAAAGGTGTGAGGCGTTTGTGCACCCCACAGCTGTTCGCGCGGAATCATGCTGGTTGCTTTCAAGGCATCGCCGGTCATGAAAGCCTCTTCACCCTGAACAGCTGCGATGGCGTTGCCATGACGTTGGCAGACGGCAATCGCGTCGGCAATGACAGCCGACGAAACCAAGGGGCGAACACCATCGTGAACTAGGATGATGGGGTCGAAGGTTTCTGACGACAGGTAGGTATCCTCCAGCCTCTTAACACCGTTCCGGATGGAACCAATGCAACTATCAGCTGCCTCGACGGTTCCGCAGAACTTGGAGAAAGCCAGCTCCGTTGCAGTGCGGCGCACAAGGTCGGCCCATTCGTCGCGGCAAACCACATAGATGGCATCGATGAGCGGATGGCGGTCGAAGGCGCGCATGGTGTAGGCCAAAAGAGGGATGCCTTCAATCTGGACATATTGCTTGGGCACGCTTTGTGCGGCGCGTGTGCCGTCGCCGCCGGCCAGCAAAAGGGCTATATGGAGGGGACTATGCTTCATGGCGGACACGTTGGATGATGTCGGCGCACAGGCGTTCATGATGTCTGCGCAGCCAGAAGAAAACAATCTGAAAGACGATGCCTTCGAAAAGGAAATACACCCACACGCAGTCGAACAGGGCGGTCAGGTAGAGTACCCCGATGCGGAGGTCGAAGGTCAGTGCCTGACAGGCGGGCATCATGGGACGGCTGCGACGGACAAACTCCTTGCGGATGTCGTCAGGAACCTCGTTGCCATAGCGGTCGGCCAGCAAGTCCAACATCTCCTGACAACAAGGCGTCATGTGCTCCTGCCGAAGCGTATAACGGATGTAGAAAAACAGATAAAGCTTTTCGAACCAATCTGCACTGCGCCAGCGCAGCTTCTCAAAGCGTTGCTGCAATGCCCGGCTTCGATCCAGCTCACTGCCTTCCCGACCCAGCTGGAAATAGAGATGCTGGTTGCGGTAGTAGTCGGCCAAGTTGGCTTGATGGACGTGACACCAATAGCCGGCGTATGCACCGACCAGCCAGCCCCAGATGCCCCACGTCGGCGTCAGCCGAATGGCCAAGGCCACGTAGATGAACTGGAACCACACGTCGCCCGCGAAACCGTCGAGGATGCGGCCGATGAGCGTCTTCTTCCCTGTCTGTCGTGCCAGTTGACCGTCGGCACAATCCAACCAGTTTGCCACCACCAGCAAAGCTACGGCAATGAGGTTGCTCTGTAAGTCGTGACGGACAAAGAAAAAAGCAGACGACGCACCCAGCACGATGCTGATGAGTGTCACGGCAATGGGGTGGACGTGCAGGACACGGAACAACTGCGCCCATAAATAACCTGGAGTCCGTGTGAAGTAGAGCTCGAAACGCCCTTCCGTGTCCGCCGACTTCATCGTCTGGCGCACCCGATCCAAAAACGTCCTGTCACTTCGTGAAGTCCTCGTTGTCGTCATCTCTTTTCGTTTTCGTTATCGTTTTCGTTATCGTTTCTGTATGAGCAGAATTCCTAAGCAAGTGAAAAATAGTTCGCGCACACGGCAGATGATGCTGATGAACAGTCCCGTTCCACCTGTCAGCCCCAGCTGTGCCGTGGACATGGCAAAGCCTCCTTCGCGACCGCCCAGCTGCATCGGGATGAACCCCAGCAGGTTGGCAAACAACGAGGTGAAGGCCAAAATGAGCACGCTCTGCACGAACGTCATCCAGCTGCACGCTGCACCGAATATCATGAGCATGAACATGATTTCCAAAGACTGCATCATCCGCCCTACATATTCCAGCGCCAGCGTGGCGTAGAAACTCGAAAGGCTTTGCTGGTGCAGCTCGGCAATCTGTTCGTCAATCCTCTGCAAATCCTCAGCCTTCGCCTCGGCAAAATTCCGCGCCCAGCGCTTCAACCCCGGCAGATAGCCCAACCAGCGAATGGCCTTCACGACCATGCCCTCTCTGTAGCCTTTCACGAACAGATAGATGCCAAGACCACAAAAGACCGCGGCGGCCAGCAGCAAGATGGCCATGCCAGCATTTACAGGCAACAACACGGCATAGAGCACAATCGCGGTTACCCAGTACCAAAAGTGGGCGAAGATGTGCATCATCGCGAACAGCAACACCGACGACGTCGCACGCTGGGTTCCTACCCGGGGCTTCAGTTCCAGTATCTTATAAGGCTCTCCGCCCAACAAGCCGATAGGCGTGGCACTGTTTACCGCAAAGCCCGAAATGGTCACTTTCAGCAACCACAGGAAACTCACCGGACAAGGCCCACTCTCGCGCAAGATGATAAGCCATGTCTGAGCGTTCATCGCATAGAGAACCAGCCACAGCGCAAGGATGGCCAAGAACCAATAACCAGCGTGGAAGACGCTGTCCCACAGCACCTTCCAGCTGACATCCATCGTCAGCGCCATCACCACCACGGACGTCAAGCCGATGAGGAAAAAGATGTTTTTGAACGTCTTGTTCATATTTCGCGCGGCAAAAGTACAAATAAATATGCCAAGATTCACACTATTTAGCACAAATTTTGCTTCACTTCACCATTTTTACACTTACCTTTGCCGCGCAAAAGAAATTATTGTATCTATCAACCTTTTAAAAAGAAAAAGCAAAATGAAGAAGATTTTCGCACTCGTGGCTGCTGCCGTGGCCATCAGCTTCGCTTCCTGCGGAGGCAAAGCCAACACCAGTGATCCCGAAACCGCCTGCGCATGTGGCGAAGGATGCGCCTGCACAGAATGCGCTTGTCCCAACTGCGCCGATTGCACCTCTTGTGGCGATGAACCCGCTGCTGCTCCTGCTCCCGCCGAGGCTCCTGCCGACGTAGATCAAGCTGTCGAGGATGCCAAGACCGCCCTCGAAGCTGTGCCCGAAGCTGTCAAGGAAGCTGCCAAGGCAAAGGCCAACGAAGTGGCTGATGCTGCTGCCAAGAAGGCAACCGATGCTGCCACCAAGGCCATCGACGACGCTGCCGATGCTGCCAAGAAGGGACTCGGTCTCTAATCTACCCCTAAACCTGCCGACGTTCCTGCCAGAAGGTGTGGACGTGAAGCAGGGAACGTGCAGACGTTCAGCAAAGAAGGTGTACATCTTCCTGCTGAACGTCTGCTCTTTATTTGTCCTCTTCACACACCACCTCCCTCCATTGTTTTGTCATCAATCCCTCAATCCCTCACCTTTTGACGTATCTTGCTAATAGGCAAGTGCTTACAGGTGAGGGATTGGTGAGGGATTGGTGAGGGATGGTGAGGGATATAAAGTGCTTCGGACTCGTGCAACGAAGAAGCGGAGTGCCCTTCACCACGAATCCGAGGCAGTATTGTTTTTGACGAACCCAGGGAGCCGCCTTTCAGCAAATCACTGAACACTTAATACCTATAGTGTCCTGTGCTCCATTCAGCAGCGGTTCGTAAAAAGTAACCGCGTATTGTTTCTTTGCTTGCGCCGCCCATTTCACCAATCATGTCGCTGGTGATGGTGCTACCGCTGAGCTTATAGCGATTCGGATCCTCGTCTTCATCAAGGTCATCTATCATTTCTTCATAAAGATCTTTTGCGAAATCAGCAGAGTTGAAAGTTAGATAGGCTAAAGCGCGAACGCATTTGCCGTCCTTGAAATCGGCAACTCATTTTTCAGTGGCCTTTACACCCTCACCGTCCCAGTTGTCAAGGTTTGCAATCAAGACGATCTGGTCTTCAGTCTCTGTGACGACGATGCCCTTCTCGTTGAAGATAACTTCTGAATTGGATTTGTTTCCGTCTTCATCGTCCTTACCGCAAGCGACGAACGTTGCCACGCACCCGAGGGTGAGCAGGCATAAAAGTAGATACTTTCTCATGTTTGTTTTGTTTTTAGAGTTTAAGTGTATTGTTTTTTCAAAAACGGCGCAAAAGTACATATAATAAAGGGATTTTGACCTCCTCACAGGCTAAAACTTGTTAATGTACGGTCTCTTGACTGTAGGCTTTGAATTCATTTCGAGTTGATGACGGCTGCAAACTTATTGATTTTCTTTCAATTCCATAAATAGACAAGATGAATGTTGAGATTATCACTTCTGATGGTCACACAATCCCTCACCATCCCTCACCTATTCCTCACCAATCCCTCACCCACAACCGACTATCTTCCAGGGATATAGGCTAAATGGTGAGGGATTGAGGGTTTTCACCAAAAACTTGTGTACCGTTCTTCAGGAGTCAGACCCTTTTCTGTAGGCATGCAATCATCTCCTGCGCTGCATGTTGGGGTGCGCCTGTTGCCCCAAGACGCTGCGCAACGTCTTCATAGCCAGCCAACTGATGTTCGCGGGCAGAACCGCCTGGAAGGATGGTGGAGAGGTGGTGGCGGCAGTTGTCAACGGTCATTTGTTCGGCAACCAGTTCCGGCACAACTTCCCGACCTGCGATGAGGTTCACCAATGAGACAAAAGGAATCTTCAGGAGAAGGCGGCGAACAAGGGTGGCCAGTTGGCGGAATTGCATGAAATAGCAGACGACTTGGGGAACGCGGAAAAGTGCGGTCTCGAGCGTCGCCGTGCCAGAGGTGACAAGGGCGGCAGTCGATCGTGACAAAAGGTCGTAGGTGCGTCCGAAGATGATTTCCACGGAATGGTCGGCGATGTACTTTTGATAATATTCCTGTGGTATGTTGGGTGCTCCGGCGATGACCAGCTGATAGCGGTCGGTGAACGGCTTGGCCGCAGATAGCATACGGGGCAGGTTGTCGCGAATTTCCTGTTTGCGGCTGCCGCAGAGGATGGCAATGATTTCTCCATCGGGTAAACTGGCCGACACGCTGTCATGGGTGGCGGAATTCTGATAGGCAGACACTTCATCCACCGTGGGATTGCCGACGTAGTGGATGGGAAGGCCGTGTTTCTTTTCGAAGAAATCTACCTCGAAGGGTAGGATGGAGAAGATTTCATCGACGTCCCTGCGCAAGGCTTTGATACGCCATTCCTTCCATGCCCAAAGTTTCGGGGCAATGTAGAAGAAAACAGGACAAATGCCGATGAAATGGACGAATTTGGCTATTTTCAGGTTGAAGCCCGGATAGTCGATGAGAATCACGACATCGGGCTTCCATGCCACAATGTCTTCCTTGCATTGCTCCATGCCACGCAAGATCGTTCGGGCGTGTAGAAGCACAGGGATGACGCCCATATAAGCCAAGTCGCGGTAGTGGCGGATGAGGGTGAGACCTTGTTGCTGCATCAGTTCACCACCGAATCCACGGAACAGGGCTTCGGGGTCTTCGGTCTTCAAGGCGGCTATGAGATGGGACGCGTGGAGGTCGCCGCTGGCCTCGCCGGCAATGAGGTAGTACTTCAAGAACGTGAAAATGAAAATGAACGGACTGTTACAGGGAGTGGGGAGAGAGCAGAAGCTGAATCTGATTCATGTTTTCATGAGCCGTCATGTCGATGTGAATGGGCACGATGGAAGCGAAGCCGTTGCGCAGGGCGGCAAAGTCGGTGTCGGTGGCTTCGGGTTCAAGGTCGGTGAAATGTCCCGTGAGCCAGAAGCTTTGCTCGCCATGCGGGTTAGAGGCGGTGGCCCATTCCGCACTCCACAGCCCTCGTGCCTGACGGCAAAGACGCCATCCCTGGAACGACGGGCGGTTGGGGAAATTGATGTTCAGGCAAACATCCTGCGGCAGCCCGTCTGAGAGGATGCGTTGGCAGAGCGTGTTGAGGGCTTGCAAGGCTTCTGGGCAGACAGGATGATCCTCGTAGCGCTGGCCACGTGGAAGATAGAGTGAGATGCCAAGGGAAGGAATGCCTTTCATGCAGCCCTCGATGACAGCACCCATCGTGCCGCTATAGTGGATACTGATGCTGGCATTGTCTCCCTGGTTGATGCCGCTGAGAATCAAGTCTGGACGGCGAGGCAGAATCTGCTCCCAAGCCAGCTTCACGCAATCCACAGGAGTGCCCGTGCTCGTGTAGAGATGTTGGTTGGGGGACGTTGTGGTGAGTTTCCTGTAGCTCACCGGAATGTTACAGGTGATGGAGGCTGCCGCACCTGAACGTGGGCCGTCAGGAGCAACGATATATACCTCTGAAAAGGTGGCGACGGAGCGGGCAAGGGCTTGGATGCCGGCGGCTTCATAGCCGTCGTCGTTGGTGATGAGGATGAGTGGCTTGTTCAATGATGAAAGGTATAAAGATGAAGAAATAAAATGAGCGCTTATTGTTTGTCCACGGTCAACTCCACTGCCGGCGTATTGCCACCATATTCAGGTGCATAGAGGCATCGGAGAGTGACGAGTCCCGTGGTGTAATGTCCAGTGCGGTCGATGAATGCCGTTTCCTCCAACACGTAGGTGCCTTTGGGCAGGTGGTCGAAGAAGTAGTCGGTGTGGGCATCGTGCACGGATCGGTAGTAACCCAGACCTCCTTGATAGCGGTAGCCCGACACTTGCTCGGCAGGTTCGGCGCAAGCGGCACGGTCGGCTCTCAGGCAGACATATTCATAGTCGCGGTCGGCGTTGATGACATAGCGTGTGATGAACTTGTCGCCCAGACGTGGTGTCGTGGAGCTGAGTTCGCGACGGATGGTAAGTCCGGCTGCGTGTGCAGAGGCATCTTTGACAGGTGTGAGATATTGTGCATAGACGGCTCCCCAAGCTTCGGCCTTGCTGTTGCGTTGGACGGTGATACTCTTGGGAGCGGCTCCGTCGTGGTAGGTCTGTTTGATGTAGCCAAGGGCGGCAGGCGAGGTGTTTTTGCCGTCGGCAGACGTGGCTGAGACATTCACCTTGCGGCGGGCATAGTTGAGAGTGATGCGGTCTTTTTCCGTTTCCTCTAATTCTGCTGTGTTGTTGTTCAAGAGGGCGTAGATGGCATCGACGGTGCAGATGCTGGACTCCCACATCTGCGTCCGCTTTTGTTGTAGCAGCCAGCGTCGCAAGCCGTGCATAAGCGATGTCTCGTCACCATCCAGCTCGGCAACTGCTTCCATGGCGGCGGTGTGGATGGTCACTTTGTGATCCGTCGGGGTGAAACTGCCACCTGCATAGTCGAAGAAGGTGCCGTGCTTGGACGTCGTGGTCAGGTGTTCCTTCATGGAGTCGTAATAGAGTTGGGCATCTTTCTTCCGACCAGCCGTTCTCAGCACAACGGCGGCCACGGCACGTTCCATGTTGCCCATGCTGGCAACCGAGCCTTTCAGGTGATCAAGCAGATAGCGGACATCGGCTTGCTGGTCTTTGGTGAGCTTGATGCCCACGAGCTGAGTGATATAGACATAATGCAGGTGCATGAGTGAACCCGTATGGATGGTGGTGCCTTTAGCTTCAGCTTTCTTCATCTCCTGAATGAGCTTGGCGTTCTCTTGGGCTATGAACGTAAAGGCTTTCTCCAAAATCGTGTTCGTTTGCCTCTTGGCCGTGGATGGCAAGGCAACGAAATTGTCGGTGAGAGTGCGCAAGCGTGTCAGTTCTAGGCAAACGAGGCGTGTCATCAGCTCGCTGCTGCGCATTCCCGGAAACCAGCCGAAGCCCCCGTCTGGCTGTTGACGTTGGGTAAGACGTTCCAAGGTCGAGGACAGGCGGCTCTCGACAAGATTCTCGTTGAAAAGGTCGATGAGTTGAGCACGATGTTCATTGTCGCTGTCGGCTTCTCTCAGCCACGGAGTCTCGTCGAGGATAATCTGTTTCAGTTCCTCGTTTTGGCTGAGGGGGCTGGCAAGTGCTGAAGCGACATCTGTGCCGCTGCCGTTTGCCCGGCGGCTGTTGGCTGTTTGTTGTTTCCACAGCTCGATCATCTCCTTTAAGCGTGGGGTGCTGGCGGCGATGTGCGCTGCCAGGGAGTTGCCATATAAGAGTGAGGTCAATGACAACACATCGTCGTTTTGAGGTTCACGCAGTGCAGGCAATGCCTGAACAACGTTCCAGATAGGATGTGTGGTGTATTCCACGGTCAGGCGGCGTTGGGTAGCCGTGCGGCTGTCGTTGTTGAAGAGGGAGGATAGGTCGGTGGTGAAGGTGCCTTCTCCGTCAGCCGCGATTTCCACGCTCTCTGTCATCCATTCCTTTGCAGAAAGAATAGGCAAGTAATGCTGCTCGCCGTCGGAGAAGACTGCGTCTCGCTTCTTGGCGGGCGTTGTTTCGGCAGTCAGGCGTACTGCCACGACAGGCACGTCTTCTGTGGGTGTATAGTCGAAAGCGAGGACGCATTCGCCGTTGGCTTCTGAATGGAAGGGTAGCGTCTGTTTCAGGATGATCTTGTCGGTTTCGGGATTGAAGACTTCCAGCTTGGTGTTTCCGCTTAGAGGTGTTTCCGTGAGGTTCTGAACGACAGCCCTGATTTGGCTCTGATCTCCAGCACGAAGGAAACGTGGCAGATACAGACGCGCCATCATCTCCTTGCGTGCGATTGCCTGTGCCTGAATGTTGGCAGACATCATGTCAGACGTGTGTGCGATGCCCAAGAGTTGCCACGTTGTCAGGCTTTCGGGCAAGGTGAAGGACAGCGAGACCTCACCTGTCTTTGGATTGGAGTGCAGGCGAGGCATGAAAGCAGCCGTCTCGTTGAAGTTTGTGCGGACGGCAGCAGAGGCGTTGCCCACGGTGCCACCGTCATCTTCACCAGAACCGCTGCCTTCGGATTCTTTTTCTACAGTTTCCCCAGCCATTTTGGCAGAGGCGGTGGACATCTTTGGTGCTTCGCCATAACCTGTCATCACTACTTCGTGCAAGACCGCGTCAGAAGCGGCAAACTCCTCCATCACTGCCCCCTTGCTGTTGGCTCTCAACATGCGAGTGCGGGAGTTGAGGACTGCGTAGAAACTGAGCCTGCTGAACCATTCTTCGTTGAAACTATCGAAGGACAACTCCTTCACAGGATAGTCTTTCATGGCAAAGTAGAGTTGCTGATGTGCACTGCCTGTCTGGAAAAAATGGCGAGAGCTCCAAGGCATGTAGCGGAGATTGTGCATCCGGTTGACGAGGAAGTTCCACGAATGAGGAGTCAGCTGATCCAACGAGGCATCGTAAATGGTTGCCATGAGGTTGGCCGGGGCGGGTGTGCCGTCGGGTAAGGTCAGGCGCAGCGTCCATGTTTCTTTATCCCCTGGATGCAGACGGTCTCGGAAGGTCGTCCATTGCCAACGCAATTCCCGGTCGGGCAGAGTGAGCCTCAGTGATTTGTTCATCGTGTAGCAAGTGCCACCTTTCACAAAGGCGAAGTGTGCAGATACGCCATCGCCATATTCAGGTAAATATGGAATCTCGATGATGCGCAGTTCGTCGGATAAGCGGATGAGTTCATTCTTGACAATGCCCTTCTTTCCGACGAGGCTATAGTAAAGAGCCACATCCTCAAAGCTGCTGCCCACTTGCAGTCGAGCGGGATGCTTTGCGTCAAAAGTGTCCGTTGGGCAGTAGAGCCACTCCTCGGTGTGACGTGGCAGACGGATGTCAGTCATTCCGAAAACGTAGAAATGATGTTGAGCCGATGCCGTGTCTTGTCCCGCATGAGCTTTAGCATGGAGCGTGTATTCGCCAGAGGGCAGAGTGCGGATGGAAGAGAGAAGACGTTCATCGGCAGATGCCGCAGCCAATGTACCCGTGGCCAACGACTGAGTTCCCTCTGGAGCATTCTTTGGCACAATGCTCCAGTCGATTGTGCCAACGGCTGGCTTGCCCGTGGAAGTGAGTAGGTTGAAGGTGGGTGGCGTGAGTCGCTCGCGGTCTTGTTGTTCGTTCATGGTGATGGTCAAGCGTAGAGGAGTCGTGCAGAGTGGTAAGCGGATACTTCCCTCACGAGTCTCACCAGCAGCACTGAGCACTTCAACGTCCAGAACAAGGCAAAGACCAGATCGAAGAGCTTCTGAAGGAATATCTTTTAAAGGAACGCGCACGTAAAAAGAACCCTTTTCATCGGTTGAAACCGTGTCAATGGGGAGGGGGGCGGAATCATCATGGCGATACCACCAGAAGTAAGGGTAAGTGAAACGGTAGTGTCCTGTAACACGGCCTTCGCGGACAGGCACGCCGTTATATCCGAGAGCCTTTCCCGTGAGGGTGATGCTGTCCTGTGGCCATTGAAGAGCGGGTGCCTCATCCATCTTCACTTCAAAAGTCGGACGTTTGTATTCTTCTACACGGATATACACGGATTGGTAGTCTGCCTGAAGTCGGTACATTCCAGGCAGTCTGCCTTCGGGGAGGACAAAATCTGTGCATAAAACGCCCATTTCATCAGTATTAACGGTGCGTTTTTCCACTTCTTTTCCATTGGCATCGTACAGACGAAGTACATATTCTTGATTCGCTACGGCTTTGGCGTCCCAATGCTGTTGGCTGTAAGCAATTCCGCTGACGTGAACAGTTTGTCCGGGACGGTAGATGGCTCGGTCTGTGTAAAGGCGCAGGTTCGTACTTGTCTGCTCCTTGGGAATTGTAGTAGCATTGCGCCAAAGTTGTTCATCTGGCAGATAATGGTCGTTGTCCTTGCTGGTTCTGACCATAATCCGGCGGCTGTTCTTGTTTTCGGTCAGCTCTTGGAAGAATGCACGTCCTTCCTCATTGGTTTTCGAGGTGGCCAGATGGATTTTCTTGTTTGTCCGATAGTCCTCGTCAAAAAGGTCGATAGTGGCACCGTTGACTGGTTGCCCGCTTTCTGCATCAACAGCGATGACTTCCAACTCTTGGTCGCTGTGGAAACGTGTCATTGTCTTCAGACTTGTCACACGGAAAAGTTTATATTGGTTGGTGACAATCTTGCGTGTGGCCTCTTTCTCGTTACTGGTTGCATGGTAGAGTAGTGCATAAAGGCCCACATCGGGTGCTTTCCATACAATGCTGTCCTCGCTTGTTTCGAAAGGTGCTTTTTTCTCGATAGAATGGTCGATTTTCTGTACCAACGTACCATTTTTCTTGAAGAAATCATTAACAGAAAGTTTGCTCTTTCCAAGATTGTCTTCTTTGAAATTATCTTTCAGGCGATAGACGGTGAAAGTGGCAGCAGTTGCGTTTTTGGCTGTGATCTTCCATGTGTAAGTCTTGCCGGGATAATAGACATCGTTTCCTGTCCAGCTGACTATGGGTCTGCGGAGTTCATTCAAATGGTTTCGCACTTCACCGATGCGGGAGTAGTTGGGGTATTTTTTGATGGCTTCTTCTGCCCATGCGACTTTTTGGGAATCGGGGGCATCGGTTTGAATAAGAAGTAGATATACTTCAGTGCAAAGTGGTAGGTCGCCAAAGCTTTCTTTCAAGCTGAGGAGGTGTTTTATTCTTGGCGAGCTGTTGGCTGAGAGGGGGGTAGGCTGGTCCTGTCTGTTGTCTGTTTCTTCAATAAAGTTGATGCCGTCCAGACGGATGAGTAGCTCTGCCTCACGATTCTCCTGTTGTCGGTAAAGGTCGGCAACAGTTTCGCACATAGCTTTGAGGTTGATTTCTGGGTGTTGCCAAATGTTGAAGCGTTGGTTGCGGAACCGTTGCCAGAGTATGTGCAGGAGGTCGTGGCGGAAATAGGCGGACTGCTCACCTTGTACAACGAATGGTAGCCACTCCTTACTCTTTGCGGCAGCGAGGGTGATGAGGTCTTCCATGGAGCGTTGCCAG
The DNA here is from genome assembly GCA_017965425.1 of Bacteroidaceae bacterium. GTDB lineage: Bacteria > Bacteroidota > Bacteroidia > Bacteroidales > Bacteroidaceae > Physcousia. The sequence continues at coordinate 27,216 of JAGCPY010000088.1, forward strand.
TTGGCAGTGGCGGCACTATCATATTGCTCCCACGTCCATTCTTTCATGTCCTCACTGGTGAGGTCGAGGTTTTTGGCTTGTGAACGTCGTTGGTTGTTCTGATAGATTTCAGCAAGAATGGATGCGTAGATGGCTTTCACTTGGGGCAGGGTAGCTGAGGCCCGTAGGCGTTCCAGTTCGTGAATGTCGGTGAAGAAACTGTCGGGTGCCCATTCCTGATGCAAGCTGGCCGCCTTCAGCCGTGCGCTTAACATCTGTCCGAGATTCCCATCAGCTTCAGCTTTGCTGAGGATTTGCTGTACTGTAGCGTAAGCTGACTGCGGCTTGCCGTCCTGTTCTTGTTGCTCTACTGTTTTCCAAAGGGCGGCATAGGCAGACCCTCCCCCCGCCCTCCCTTTTGAGGAGGGAGCAATTACATCGGAGAATACGGGAATAGACATAAATAATGATGTAAGGATAAGGACAAATAAGCGTTTCATAAGGCTTGCTCTTGAATATAGGTTCCGGTAATGTAATTGCTCCTTCAAAGGGAGGGCGGGGAGGGGGTCTTCTGCATATTATTTCTCCGAAATCTCGGCCAGCAAGGTCTTCAGGAACTCCCAGAATCGTCCAACACTGGGGATGTTGCAGCGCTCGTTCGGGGTGTGGGGTGAACGCAGGGTGGGTCCAAATGAAATGAGATCCATCTTCGGATAAACCTTTCCGATGAGGCTACATTCCAGTCCGGCATGTACTACTTCCACCTTGGCAGGCTTACCTTGGAGCCGTTCATAGAGTGCGGCCATTTGTGCGGCGATGGGTGAGTCGAAGTTGGGCTGCCAAGCTCCGTATTCTCCGCCGTATTCTACTTTCATGCCAGCCATGCCGAACGTGCTCTCAAACATTTCCTGTTCCAGCTCCAGCTGGCTGTCGCAGCTCGAACGGGCGAGGATGAGTACTTCTGCCTTGCCGTTGCCAATAGTGATGATGGCCATGTTGGAACTCGTCTCGACAATGTGGGGCATTGATGGGATGTTGCGCAATACGCCATCATGGCAAGCAAGGATGGCACTGACGAGGTTGTCCTGAACCTCTTCTGGCACTTGCATTTTGGGGAGAGCCGTGCGTTCGATGTCGATGCAGACGGATTCCTCCACGCCGCGATATTCGTCGGCAAATGTCTTTTGGCAGTAAGTGGCCAAGTCACGCAGGTCGGCTTCATTCTCGGCAGGAATGGTCAGCACAGTCTCTGCTGTGCGGGGAATGGCATTGCGCATGTTGCCGCCCTTCCAAGTGGCCAGGCGGGCATCATCGTCTTGGATGGCCTGACGCAAGAAACGTGCCATGAGCTTGTTGGCATTGGCGCGTCCTTGGTTGATTTCCAAGCCACTATGTCCGCCCTTTAGTCCGCTAATCGTAATACGCACGGCTATGTCGTCCTTTTCTGTTTCCACTTCCTGATAAGCAAGTGAGGCGGTGACGTTCACTCCTCCAGCACTGCCGATGCAGAATTCGCCTTCGCTTTCGTGGTCAATATTCAGGAGAATCTCACCTTTCAGCGTGTCTGGGGATAGGTGGTTGACGCCGTACATGCACGTTTCTTCGTCGGAAGTGATGAGGGCTTCCAGAGGTCCATGTTGAAGGGTGTCGTCTTCGAATACAGCCATGATGCAGGCCACGCCAATGCCGTCGTCGCTACCGAGTGTCGTTCCCTTCGCTTTCAGCCATTCGCCGTCAATCCATGTCTCTATGGGGTCTGTCTCGAAATTGTGAGTGCTTTCGTCGGTCTTTTGGGGTACCATGTCCATGTGAGCCTGCATGGTACATAGCTTGCGATTCTCGAACCCTGGTGTGGCAGGCTTGCGCATAACAATGTTTTCGCCGCCGTCTTTAAAGGCTTCAATGCCTCGTTCTGCTGCCCAGTCAAGCAAAAAATGCTGGATGCGCTCGAGATGTCCGCTTGGACGGGGTACTTGTGTAAGCTTGTAGAAGTTGCCGAAGATGGCTTTCGGCTCAAGGTCGTGGATAGTCATAGTTTTCTTTGTTTTATGAAGTTAATTGAGAATGTAATGATTTCGTCAAGAAAAGTGCGACCACTGCATATAGTCCCAACAGGGCTACGAGCAGCGTCTGAATCGTGTGAACAATGAGGGCGAAGAGGGCGCCGTTGTTGCCGTCCACGTTATAGAATACCAGCACAGTCTTCACCGCGAAATGCCAAGGACCTGCACCGTTTGGCGTAGGAACCAGCACGGCAAACGTTCCCACAACGAAAGCCACCAATGCCACATTCAAGCCAAGGCCTTCGGTCCATTTGAAACAGAAGAAAGTCAGGTAAAAATGTAGGAAATAACATAGCCAGATGCCAAGACTGTAGAACCAAAAAACGCCCATTCCATCAATCTTTTTGATACTCATCACACCTTCGGTCAGTTCCTTGATGACCGATCGCGTGCGGGTCATGAATTGATAGCGTCTCAAGAGGATGACACCCGTGATGATGATGAGCACCAAGGACAAGATGGTCACCAGCCAGCCAGCCAATGTGAAATGGTGGAACAGACCGCTCAATGAGAGCCCTGTCACGTTGATGAAACGGAGGAAAACAGGAACTTGTGCCAATACGACGATGGTGGACAGGATGGTAATCAACAGCATATCGACTACGCGCTCTGTCACAACGGTTCCCATGCTTCGAGTGAAACTGCAACCATCGTACCTTTTCAAGACCCCACAACGTAATATTTCGCCTACACGCGGCACGACCAGCGAACTGGCATAGCTCAGGAAAATGGCGCAGATGCTCGTGTTTAAGCGAGCCTCTTCGCCCATTGGACGCAATAGCTGACGCCACCGCAAGGCACGAAACACCTGGGCCAAGATGCCGAATGGGAACGACAGCCACATCCAACGCCAATCCATCTCACTGCGCAAGGCCAGACGTAGAGTGTCCCACTCGAAGCCACGATACATCCACCAAAGGATGGCACCACCAATGGCCATCGGCAATAAGATTTTCAGTGTAGAACGAAGATAATTCACCCGTGATGAAGCTTTTTTCTATATAAAAGATTATCTTTGCACCCGCAAAGGTACAAATAACATACGGATTATGCGCACTGTAAAGCCAAAAAAGTTCCTCGGACAACACTTCTTAACGGATTTAGACATTGCGAAACGCATTGCGGACACCGTAGATGCCTTTTCTGACTTGCCCGTGTTGGAGGTGGGACCTGGCATGGGGGTAATGACGCAGTTCCTGAAACAGAAGCCTCGTCCGCTGAAGGTCGTGGAGCTGGATTCGGAGTCGGTGTCCTATCTGCGGAAGACCTGGCCGGAACTCGAAGACGACATCATCGAGGACGACTTCCTGAAGATGCATCTCGACCGCACGTTCGATGGACACCCTTTCGTGCTGACAGGTAACTATCCTTATAACATCAGCAGCCAAATCTTTTTCAAGATGTTGGAGAACAAGAATTTGATTCCTTGTTGCACAGGCATGATCCAGAAAGAAGTTGCAGATCGCATTGTTGCCCAACCTCATTCCAAAGCCTATGGCATTCTCTCTGTACTCATCCAAGCTTGGTACGCGCCTGAATACCTCTTCACCGTGGAGCCACACGTCTTCAATCCGCCACCCAAGGTACGTTCGGCGGTCATCCGTCTTACACGCAATGCCACCACCACGTTAGGTTGTGACGAAGCCCTTTTCAGACGTGTCGTCAAGACCACCTTCAATCAGCGACGCAAGACACTCCGTAACAACATTCGCCCCTTACTTGTTGAATTGAAGCCCAATGCCGACCATGCTACGCTTCTTGCCGATTCACTCTTCAACCTGAGACCCGAACAGCTCTCTGTAGCTGATTTCATTGACCTCACCCGTCGCCTCAGCATTCATCTGAACCAATGAAAACATCAGAAACGGTTTCACCTCGCTTTCTCATATCATGAGTTCACTTTAAAAAGTCCTTTTTGTCCTGTTTTTCCCTTGGACTTGTATTATAACGGATTGATTACCATTAATATCATTGCATAGATGAGTTTGAAAACTTTCCCTGTCATCTGAGCATATTGGGTCAATGGTCTGAAAAAACGTAGCTTGTTGGGGCTGTGTTGTTTTCAATGCTCTTCCACCATATTGTGTTGTTAAGTATGAAAATGGACAAAAACTAATGTTTACTCCCAAATACAAAATCATCATTTGACAACAATTCGCTATTTACTGCTATATTATAGATGTACCCACCATCATCATCATCATTTTTTTTATTAAACTTCATCGCTTTTCTCAGATAATTTTACTTACTTTGCCACGGATTAACAAACAAGACCTCATCGTGAAACATACGCTCCTCTCGCTCCTCTTACATCTCTCAGCCACAATTGTGCTGTCGCAAAACACCACTTTTTTCTCGGCCAACCTTCTCTCTGGGGCAATCATCAACACCATCACTCAAGATAAACAGGGACTCCTCTGGATTGGTACGCACCACGGATTAGACTCCTTCGACGGATACACGTTCCAACACCATGACACCTTCCAGACAGACGAACCACGGGCACCACAGGTCACATCACTTCTCTCTGATAACTCTGGACAGCTCTGGGTCGGAACTGCAAGAGGACTCTTCCAATATCAACCTGCAACCGACCAATTCCTGCCTGTCAGCTTCACCCTGCCGACAGAACCTCGAGTCACTTCTTTGATAGAACTCTCTGATGAACGCCTGATTGCCGGAACGGCTGGATATGGGTGTTTTCACATTGACCGACAAACGCTCACTGCAGAGCATGTCAATCAATTCGCACCTCCCGACGACAACGACTATTTCAGCCTCATCTGCCAAACACGCAACGGCCACATTTGGAAAGCTGGTATCAACGACCAACTCGTGTGTGCCAATAGGGAAGGAAAACTGTCAACGCACCATACAGGCTGTGGGATGCCCGTTTGCTTTCTTCAACGAGAAGATACGACCTACGTCCTCTGCCAACGTGGACTGATTCGACTTGACTCTTTGAGAACCCGCCTGCTCACCTCATCCACGTCACATTTCACTTGTGGTGTGATGAATGAAAAGGGCGACGTGTTCATTGGCACGCGCGGTGAAGGTCTCTTCTACATACCTCACGGCGACTGCCAGCTTAAAAGGCTACCCCTTCTTACCACTGGCGTTGACGTGACGAAAGCGACCATTGAGACTTTGTTTATAGATCGACAAGGCAATCTGTGGGCAGGATGCCAACAGAAGGGATTGCTGCTCATCCCGCTTGACCATCAGCCGCTATTCCAAACATGGAGCTTTGCTGCTCAGCGGATTGAGACTGCTTCATCCGTCTCATCGATAAGCGCTGGCGACAACTGTGTGGTCTGGTGCACGGTTCCTGGAAATGGTGTCTATGCCTTTAATAAGGATGGCTTCGTGGTCGCTCATCCTGCGGCACCGCAGCATGTCGAAACGATGCTACGGGACAGGGACGGACGTTATTGGATAGGAACCTCTGAAGGTCTTTTCAGCTATGAACCAGAAAAGGGTAGCTTTGAGCTGATTGTCGAGCTGCCTGGTGAGCGGGTGAACTTGCTGACTGACCTCACCCATGAATTGGTAGCTGTCTCCACATACGGTGAAGGTTTGTGCATTGTCAATAAGTTATCAGGACGAGTCGTCCGGCACCTGACAATGAACGACAACGATACTGATAACAACGGACGTTTGGCAAACAACTGGATTTACACAATGGACACTGATGCGCAAGGGCGTCTTTGGATTGGCACCTCTTCGGGTGTTTCATGCTACGACCCCAACAGCGGCTCTTTCAAGACGGAAGGATGGCTGGTCCTTGCGGAACAAGAGGCGTGCACTGCGCTACGCGTACTTTCTTCTGGCGACGTGCTTTTAGGCTTGGAGAGTGGGCTTTACCGATGGCATCACGGACAACAGCTGTGCGAAGAGTCTGGTACGGAACGGTTACGGGGACGGGCCATCAGTTTCATTGCGGAAGACGGCAAAGGCGACGTTTGGGTGAGCACAAATGACGGTATCTGGCAATGGACGCCTGATTCACAGATGCTGGTGCCATACATTGGTGCAAACGGTTTGAAGACCCGTGAGTTCGTACAGGGAGCGGGCTTGCTCACGAAAGACGGCCAGCTGCTTCTCGGCACTGCAGACGGAGTGACGCTTTTCGACCCTGACAGCCTCCGGCAGAGGCAGCCATCCACTGCGAAGGTACACTTGACGGCTTTCGTTGTGGACGAACAACCTGCAAATATCCAAACGCTCAGCAACGGACAAAAAGTGATGGACAGTGCGCTGCATGAATGCCGACATTTTTGTCTGAGCTATCTCGATGCCAACTTCCATCTGGAGTTCTCGCTGTTGAGTTTTCACGATGCTGCCGACGTTTCGTTTGAGTACCGTTTCAAGGGCGAAACACGATGGCAAACGACAGGGCGTGGAAGCAACATCGTGGCATTCAACCATCTGGCTCCAGGGAATTACGAACTGGAGGTACGTGCCTTACAGGCTTGCACCTACAGCCCCTCTGTCACCTATTTTATCAAAGTGCTGCCTCCTTGGTGGCGATCGCCATTTGCTTATTTCATTTACATCTTGTTGTTCATAGCTGCACTGCTGATGCTCATCATCCTTTATAACCGTCATGTACAACACCAATATAACCGAGAGAAACTACACCTGCTCATGACAGCTATCAACGCCGACGACACACCCTTGACGCTTGACGACATGAAACGTGCCATCAACAGCTTCGTACAGAGCCGGAAGCGAAAACGGGGATTGTATGGCGATGTGGAGGCAATGACGGATCGCGTTGAACTTCCAGAACAACGAGGGAATGATGAAGCATTGATGGATCGCATCATGCAAAGCATCAACTTACATTTGGGTGACAGTGAATTCACGGTTGAACAGCTATGTGCCGAAGCCGCCATCAGCCGTGCACATCTGCATCGCAAAATGAAAGAAATGACCGGCCTGCCCATCACAGAGTTCATCAGAAACATCCGTCTTGAGCAGGCCGCCCGTCTGCTGCGTGAACAGAAACTGAACATCACGCAGGTGGCTTATACGGTTGGTTTTTCCAACCTTGGTTATTTCTCTACCGTCTTTCGCAAGCACTTCGGTGTTGCGCCACGTGATTTCGTGGCGCAACATTGCCTCTAATCCCTTGCGGGGAAACCGCAAGGCACCAACGGGGTTGAAGGTAAATCTGCTCGAAAATAGCCTAAGAGCATTTCAAAACTAATTTATTGAACCCACCTTGATTAAAGACTGACCTTGCGTCCACCGACGAGATAGATGCCAGACTTCAGACCTTGCAGAGCCTTTCGTGGTTCTACCTGACGGCGAATTAAGATTCCAGAAAGCGAATAGACATCAACCAAATCAGGAGTTCTCTGTAACTCTTCCACTGCATCGGGTTCTTCTCGTGAATAATCGTCGTTGTTGGTGAGGTACATGTCATCCACGATGATGGAACCATTGCCGTTCCCCCAGAAGCAAGCAATGCGTATGTTTTTCGTATCGAGAGGCTGTCCAGTGCGATCGCCAGAGGTATAGGTGGCTTCTTGCAAGTTGATGACAATCTGCTTCTTTGATCCGAAATCAGGTGAGGCGCAGCAATCGCTCCAAATGCTGTTGGCAGTAAAGATGTTGAAGTGTGCGCCACAGTTCTGTAGCCGCTTGAGGTTGATGACAAGGTACTTATAAGCAGACCAGTCTGCTCCGTTCGTATAGACCCAACCCATTTGACCGTATTGGCTGGGCTTGAAGGTATGAGTCTTTTCGGTATAAGTGCCGTTTCCGAAGAGGTTTGTAGTGATATAGTCTTTTCCGAAGGGGAAGAAGGAACTGCGCACTTTAAATGTTCCCGTCAACTCATTGCCCATAGGATCTGTATAAATTACCGTAACCTCTGTTTCTCCTTCATCAATTCCTCGGACTTGTCCTTTGCCAATTGCAACGATGCCAGGCAGACTGAAATCGTACTTGGCCTGTGCTGCCACATTGTCTGTGTGGCCATCAAGGAAGCGAACTTTAACTTCCAACGGAACACTATTACCGACCATGAGTTCGACGGCATCCACAGATAGCTGCAAGCTTTCAGCAGTTAGCATGTCTGTGCTGAAGCCTTCGAATTCAGCAGGATAGTAATTGGCTTCTTGAAAGTCCTCTTCGGTAGAGAACCAGTCGAAATCGGCATAACCTTCGGTATCCATTTGGGTGGCATAACAGAACAGTCCGAATCGTGCCCCGACGAACATGGTCAGATTGAAACCCAAGGAAGTCTGTCCCCCGATGTTAGCGAAGGTCTTGTTGTCGAGGGAATAGGAAAACTGAGTTTTGCTGGTGCTGTAGGTGACAGCAGCGCGCAGATAGATGACGCTGTCAATCTCGGCATCAATGACCTTTTCGGAAGGTGTGAAACTGTTGGATGTTCGTAGTGTGTCTTCCCGCCAGATGAGCTGTCGTTTGCCATCCTTCACTCGAACGGCCAGCATGGCATAAGGATCTTGGAAAATGCAGATTCCCGCATGGTCGCCTTCTTGCAAATGACTGACGTCCAGCCGTATGGTTCCAGTGGAAGCTTTCTTCTCGTTTGCGAAGATGCGCTGTGTCAACATGTTCCGGGCTTGTGTCAATCGTGTGGTCGTTCCAGAGGTCCTCAGTCGTAACCATCCTGGACGCTCAAACAAAGTCCATGCTCCGTTATCGGGATTGTGATTCCATTCCCATTGCATTCCGAGAGGGTAGCTGCGGAAGTTATCGTTGGTGGGCAATGGCGTACGTGGAGCGGATGTGCCGACATCTGGTTTCTTAATCGTGGTGGTATAAGGTACGCCCTTGTTGCCGACTATAGGCCAATCATTCTCCCATTTGATGGGCTGGAGGTTAGGCATTCGTCCGAGGCATCCAAGGTCTTGTTGCATGATGGTCCACCATTCCCCTGTTTGGGTTTCGATGAGGGCTCCCTGATGAATGGTATTGGGTGCGCCGTTGATGGTTTTCTCGACAAGCATCTTTTCTTCGTATGGGCCAAAGATGTTCTTGGAACGGAAGACCGCTTGACCTGACGGCCATCCTCCATAGGTGGCATAAATATAATAGTAATCGCCTATTTTATAGAGGTGGCTGCCTTCAAGCCCCGATTTATCGCTGATGACACGCTGTTCGCGGATGTAGTTGAATTTCTCGTCGAGCTCGCACATCTGGATATTCCCGATGCCGCAGGCAATGTAAATTTTGCCATTGTCGAAGAGCATTCCAGGATCGTAATAAATGCGCGATAGCTGTTTCATGTCCCACTTGCCCTCTGGATCTGTTGTGCTAAGGACGAATCCTCCCGCATCGTTTCCGTTAATGAGGATGTAGAAGACGCCTTTGTGATAGGTCATGGAGCAAGCCCACATGCCAGCTGCGTATGCGTTTTTGTCATTGAGCAAGCTATAGCGGTCAGAGGCAGACAGCTGGGAAAGAGGCTGCGCACAATATTCCCAGTTGACGAGATCCTTGGACTTCAAGATGGTAGCTCCGGGGAAAAGGTGCATGGTCGTGGAAACCATGTAATAAGTATCTCCTACCCGGATAACATCTGGGTCTGGGAAATCAGCAAAAATCAGTGGGTTCTTGAACTTGCCTGTTCCTTGGTCGCTGACGACTGTGTTCTTGAAGTCGGCATGGGCCCAATCCTTATAGTAAAAGTCAGCATACCAATCCATGCATGCCTTTCCACAAGCCTCTTCATAACCTTCGAATGCAGGCACCACTTTCTTCTTCTGGATGAGTGTGTCAACGTCTATGAGGCAATGTGTGCCAGAGAGAGTCATGGAGATATTGCCATAATGGTCGAGCATGGCTTTGAAAGCTTTACCCCACTTGGAGGTGGATCCTGTAGCCCATGTACCCCAATTGGACTCGACCCACTCACCATGCTCATTGGTGTGTCCCGTTCCTGGTTTTTTAGGACTCCAATCAACTTCGGTGATGATGATTGGATTTGTATCGACGACCGGCACTTGTTTGTGGAATTGGTTGATTTTGTTGGTTGGGCTTGGCGTATCGTCGCTGCATTCATACCATCCGCAATAGTCGTGAACGGCATATCCAATGTTGTAGCCTTCAATCGGATAGGTAGCATAATCGGCATAGCTGGACTGCCAGCCAGTTCCTGGCACCCAGATGATGCCCGAGAAGCCATTGGCACGTATTTTGTCCACAATGGGCTGGAAGAAGTCGTGCAAGGCTTTGGGGTCATCTTTTCCCTCTGCATTTTTCAGGCCGACAGGTTCGTTGGCCAGTTCAATGCTGATCTGTCCTGCATACTTCTTGATGTTGGAGTTCTGTGTAAAGATATCCCAGACCGTCATCAAGTATTTCTGATAGTAGTCACCGACCTTCAAATTACCTGGGCAGACTCCCGGTGGACGTACGACCACATATAGTCGATGGTTCATAGCCCTTTGCATGAGCGGATAGTAAAGTGAAGTCAGATAGGTTTTTAACCGTGAGGGATTAAAGTGAGAGATGTCAGCCTCTCCGGATGCGTCTGCCGGTTGGTCGGCGGCTCCAGCGTATTTGTAGCTGTTGTTGGGGTCATTGGTCCATGCCGGTTCCAGATGGAGGCGGAAGACGTCACAATGAGCTTGTTCCAATCCGGCAAACAGTTTCTCGAAGTAGTCGAGACAACGTTGTCTGCCGGCATCGTCGTAGCTCCACCCCCATCGTCCATTGTTAAACCAGGCGCTGGGCGTGTCCATGACACCATGCAAGACCACTCGGTTGCCATGCGTGTCCATGAGCCATTTACCTTCCACATGCAAAGTGGGTAATGGTTTCTCCACATTCGTGGGAGCCCCGTTCTGTTCAGCTGCTATCATCGCAACTGAAAGAAACGTCATCCATAGAAAGAAAGATAGTTTTTTCATTATCGTAAGGTTAAATGATTATTTGAACAACAATTGTGCGAGTTGATAAAGGCTTCTTCGCCAGGTGAGGAACTCATGAGCCGTTCCTTCAGAGACATATCCGACGGCATTGATTCCAGCCGCTTGCAGAGCTGCCGTAGTCTGTCTGATGCCGTCTGGATTCTCTTTGCTTCCACAACTTTGGAAGATGAGACGTACCTGATTCGTGGCTTTAATATCTTCTGGTGCGTAGGTCCCACCACTGAGAAGTCCATAGAAACTGAAGACTTCGGGACGTCTAAGCGTAATCTTTTTCGTCTCGAATCCGCCCATTGAGAGTCCAGCCATCGCTCGGTGAGCCTTGTCGCTTTTTGTGCGGAAGTGGTTGTCAATAAAGGGTATGAGCTCGTCCACGAGCACCGTTTCAAACTCCTTGGCCGTAAATTCATTGAGATGTCCGAATCGGATTTCGTTCGTCATTCCGTAGGTCATCACGATGATGAACGGCTCACATTTGCCCTCTGCGATGAGGTTGTCCATGATAAGGTTGGCATGACCTTGTCGGCTCCATGCCGTTTCGTCCTCTCCCCATCCATGCTGCAAGTAAAGCACAGGATATTTTTTCTTATCTTTATTGTAGGTTGGTGGGGTATAGACGAAAGCACGTCGCACTTGTTGAGTGCTCTCGCTCCAGAAGAGCACTTGCTGCACATTGCCGTGTGGCACGTTTTTCAAAGCATAGAAGTCTCGATCATGCGCGGGAATCTCTATTCCGCTTTCCCATCGAGTGCTGCCGAAATAGTTTTGTGCCCCCGGGTCGTTGACGACTCCTCCATCGACGGTGAGATGGTAGTAATGGAATCCTTCATCCATTGGTCCTTCAGTTTGTCCGACCCAAGAACCATCATAGGTTTGGTGGAGCTGTGTTCCTCCTCGTCCTCCGAGTCCGAGGCTGACGACCACGGACTTGGCCTCCGGTGCCTCGAATCGGAAGCGGACGACGCCTTGAGAGTTTACCTGTGGGTATTCACGCCCAGGTTGGTTAATCTCAGACGGTTTGAAGTCTTCTTTGACATTGTTCACTTCCGGAAATGCCAATGCGGCATTGAACGGGGGCCTTTCCTGCTGTTGTCGATCCCGTCTGCGCTGTCTTTGCTGTCCCTGCTGTCCTTCAGGTTGAGGCTTCCGTTGAGGTTTGACGGGCGGTTCCCAAAGGGGATTTTGCATATTGATGACTACATCGTATGCTTTTTTGGGTTGATAGTCAGCGTCAAAGAGCAAAGGATAGTTTCTTGCTCCGAGCCACGAATCTCGGTCAGAAAGGTTCCAGAATGTGACATTGTCGATGACGTCTTTATGTTTTCGCAGCGCTCGGAAGATGCGAGCATACTGATCGGCAAGGTGCTGTTTCAAAGAGTCGCTGACGACCATACCTTCCTGACTGAACTGTAGAGCTCCCCCCATTTCCTCGTTAGCTCGGACATCGAGTTCGGTAACGTGGATGTGATTGACGACCTGTTTGTAGAGTTTCAGTGCGTTGTCGATTTCGTCTTCTTTAGGTCCGTAGATATTATAGTGTCCCTGCATCCCTATTCCGTCAATGGGAACTCCGTTTGCTTTCATTTTCTTGACCATCTCGAAGATGCGTCTGCTTTTGACGGGATCCGTTTCGTTGTAGTCGTTGTAGAAGAGCAGCGCTTTCGGGTCTGCCTCACGGGCATAACGGAAAGCATTTGCGATGAACTCGTCTCCAGCAATTTGGTACATGGGCGACTGCCGGTAGGGGTCGTTGGCGTTTTTGTCGTCAGTGATCGCCTCGTTGACGACGTCCCAGCAATAGACGATGTCTTTGTATCGTCCGACGACCGTGTGAATATGGTCTCTCATTCGCTGAAAGAACACCTCTTTCGGCAACAGCTTTCCCTCGTTGTCCTTGAACATCCACTCTCCGATTTGCGCGTGCCACATCAGGCAATGTCCACGGAGTTTTATGCCGTTTTCTCGGCAAAAGTTGGCGATACGGTCAGCCTTTGTAAAGTCAAACTGTCCCTGCCTGGGTTCAGTCGGAGCTGGTTTCATGTCGTTCTCCGCTGTGAGGCTGTTGAAGTTTTGCCGAATGAGTTGCATTTGTTCCGCATTCGTAACGTTTCGTTGGTTGACAGCGACGCCGATGGTGAAATAGTTTTTGTAGGCGTCCTTAAGTCCCTGCGCTGTTGCGATGTTTTGTGCAAGCAGTAGGAGAAGCGTTAAAAAAGAAGGTTTCATAGTTGAAGCATTAGAAATTCGGAGGCAAAGGTAGTTGAGATTTTGTAGAAGTCTGTATATTATCGTCTCAAAAAGGGGTGTTTGTGTTTCAGAAGTGAAGAATACGGCATTTGAATCGCAGGAAGTTCCCGTGTTTTATATACATTTGCGGCAGAAAACAACGAAATGAATCATGAAACAGCTCACCTTGAAAAGCATCCTGTTGATGCTATGCCTCTTGCCCGTGCAGACGATGTCTGGCGCTGTCGATCCGAATTTCCATATCTTCCTTTGCCTTGGTCAATCCAACATGGAAGGTGCAGCCAGGCCAGAAGCCCAGGACCTGGAACTCAAGAGCGACCGCTTCTTGTTGATGCCTTCAGTAGATGATCCTGAAAGAGGGCGTAAGAAAGGTCAGTGGACAAAAGCTACTCCTCCTCTTTGCCGTCCCAACACAGGACTTACGCCCGTCGATTATTTTGGGCGAACACTCATCAACGCATTGCCAAGCGATGCCCGCGTCGGTGTGATTGTCGTCGCCATAGGAGGCTGTCATATAGAGACCTTTATGCCAGACAGCATTCAGAATTACATCCAATACCGTGCTCCTGGCTGGATGCAAGACATCCTGTCCGCTTACGACAACAACCCATACGATCGCCTGCTTCAGCTCGCACGACGAGCTCAAGAGGATGGCGTCATCCGAGGCGTGTTGCTCCATCAAGGAGAATCCAATACCGGCGACCCCTCATGGGCTGACAAGGTCCAGGCTGTCTATGACCGTCTTTTGAGCGATTTGCATTTGAAACCAGAAGAGGTGCCTTTGTTAGCAGGCGAAGTCGTACGTGCCAATGGAGAAGGTCGTTGCCTCGCCATGAATCGTCAAATTGATGCATTGCCGGAAACCATTCATACAGCCCATGTCATATCCAGCGAAGCTTGCGACAATGCATCCGACAAGCTACATTTCAGCGCATCTGGTTATCGCGACTTGGGACGGCGTTATGGAAAAAAAATGCTCGAGTTGATGGGCTATGACCAATCAGATTGTGATGACGGTCGCATCTGGAATCCCATGCTATGGGCAGATGTGCCAGACCCGGATGTCATTCGTGTTGGCAATACCTTCTATATGGTATCCACCACCATGCACTTGATGCCCGGGGCACCAATCATGCAGTCACGCGATTTGAAAAACTGGGAAACCGTGGGATATGTTTTCGACCGTCTGACAGACTCTCCCAAATATAATCTTCAAGAAGGCACCGTCTATGGCCGAGGGCAGTGGGCCACATCGCTGAAATACCACGATGGCAAGTTTTGGGCACTCTTCGCCCCCAACGAGGCCGGACCTATGGGCCAAACTTATATCTGCACGGCACCGAAAGCCCAGGGGCCGTGGACCATCCACGCCCGTTTGCGCCACTTCCACGACGCCACGTTGTTTTTCGACGACGACGGTACGCCCTACGTATTCTATGGCACGGGCGAGATGTGTCAGTTGTCCCGCGACCTCAAGAGTGTCGTCGAAGGATCCGACCGTCATTATTTCGAGCGTGAAGCCGATGAACGCGGACTGCTCGAAGGCACACGAGTCATCAAACACAACGGCACCTACTATGCCCTCCTCATCAGCCATGTATGGGCTCCTGGTCGCCATCGACGTGAGGTGTGCTATCGCACCAACAACCTCAACGGAAAATGGGAGAAGCAAGTCATCCTCCAGAGCGACTTCGGAGGCTTTCCCTACCTCGCACAAGGCACCATCGTCGATACCGAGGAAGGCGACTGGTACGGAATCATGTTCCAAGACAGGGGAGGCGTAGGACGTGTGCTCACCCTCTCCCCCGTCCGCTGGATAGATGGCTGGCCTATGTTGGGAGACGAGAACGGCAAAGTGCCAGATGCCATGCGACCCTATAAAAGCGGACAACCAGAAACATCCATCGTCTGTGCCGACCACTTCTCCTCGTCGCAATTAGGTCTCCAATGGCAGTGGAACCATAATCCTGCCAATACAGCCTGGAGTCTCACCGAACGGCCTGGTTACCTTCGTCTCAAGACAAGCCGCGTGACACCCAACCTCTATTTGGCCATCAACACCCTGACACAGCGCATGGAAGGTCCCACCTGCTCAGGCGCTGTAACCCTCGACATCAGCCATCTCCGAGACGGCGATTGTTGCGGACTGGCAGCTTTCAACGGTGACAGTGGAGTCCTCACCATCAAAAAACACGGAAAAAAGCTGACGTTGCAAATGAGCGAGCAGAAAGTCAGCCTCTCTGACCGCGAGAAGGCCGTGACCGCCGTGGAAGAGAAAGTCATTCAAACCGTCGAGCTCGCAGCGAAGACATCCCTTCTCCATCTCCGGCTTACAGCCGACTTCCGCCCCGGACATCATGATGCCGCCAACTTCTTCTACAGCCTCGACGGGCAACAATGGACACAGATAGGAACCCGGAACTATCGCATGACCTTCGACTATCGGCGTTTCTTCATGGGATCCAAGTTTGCCATCTTCTGCTATGCCACCAAAAAGGCGGGGGGCTATGTAGATGTTGACAAGTTTCAGTATGAAAACGAGTAAATAAAACCATTTATCATCATGAGAAAAATAATCTTGCTTCAAGCTCTTCTTTTTATCAGCGCATCCTTCACATCTGCTTCTGCTCAACAACGACGTCCAGTCGATGCTCAACACCCTCTGTGGCTCATTCACGTGGATGTATGGAATAAGGCCGACCCGCAGAAAATCATTGACTTGATACCAGACGATGTGAAGCCATACGTGTGTCTGAACCTCTCCCTCTCCTGCCAATACGACAAGGAGAAGAATGTCTATAAGATGCCTCAGAATGCCGTTCGTACCTACAAGTCCTGGGCCACCGTGTGCCAACTGAACGGCATGTGGTTCACCTGTCAGCCCGCCAGCGGAGGTCACACACACATACAAGACACAGACCTCGAAACCTTTGAATACTTCTACCGCCGATATCCCAACTTCCTCGGATGGAACTATGCCGAGCAGTTCTGGGGCTTCGACGAGGCTGGCGACAAGAGCTCCAGCACCCAGGCCAGCCGCATCGCCCTCTTTGCCAAATTGGTGCCGATGGCTCACAAGTATGGCGGCTTCCTGACCGTCTCTTTCTGTGGCAACATCTGGAGCCATCCACTGAACCCCATGGGCATGATAAAACGTAACAAGGACCTGCTGAACGCTTGCAAGGAATACCCCGAAGCCATGTTGTGGCTCTACAAATACACCACTTCCAGCTGCTTCTATAATAACGAGTCTGTCACGTTCGGCCCCTTCATCTCTGGATTGGCCAAGAACTATGGTGTCCGTTATGACAACTGCGGATGGAACGGTGCCTTGGATGCTCTGTTAGGCGAGAATCATGGTAAGAAATATCCCGTGGCCGCCGGCATCGGAACGGTGATGGAGCAGACGGCTGTCAACGGCGGTGCCGTCTGGGACGGCCCGGAACTCATCTGGACAGAGGACTTTCAGAACCTCAGTAACAGCACCGTGGGTGATTACACCCGACGCAACTGGGGAACCTTTCCAGGCTTCCGCAATGCCTGGTTAGATATGTTCCAGAAAATCATAGACGGCACCTTATATATACCTACGCGCGAGGAAGTATTGGCCAAAACCAAAATTGTGGTTATCAACAACGTCACTAATGGTAACGACGAAGAAAAGTATGCCGCCTGGGGCGACCTCTACAACGGCGTCTATAAACAGAACGACCCATTCAACAAGGGGGACGGACAATGGATGAACAACTATTGTTATTTCAAGAGTACGGGCCGTTACGGCGCAATACCACTGGTCATTGACCTTTATGACGATGCTGCAAAAGCCATTCCCTTGCAGGTGAAGAAGTCTGCCCGCAGCACTCGCTGGCCAAGCGTCACACGAAAGACCAAGGACTTCAACGAGCAATATCCAGAGGTCTCGAAAGGCGACCTCTACGTGAACCGCTATCGCAACCAATTGGTCATCTACACGCCCTACACCTACCTCAACAAGAAGACCACGGCCACAGCCGAAATACCCTTTGAGTACAACACCTGTGACACGCTGGTGCTGACCTACGGTAAACTCAGTAGCGGACTCATCCGTGAGTACGCAGACCACATAGATTTCTACCTCAACAACTACCGCACGGACACAACGACGATGCAGCAGGATCAGATTGTCATCAAGGGGGCCGAAATGGAACCGTCCTACACGATGAAGAAGCGGGTGCAAGCCACCGCCAATGCCACTGCTGAGTACGATGCCGATGCCAAGACCTATACCCTCAAGGTCAGACACAACGGCCCTGTTGACCTGACCATCAATTGCTCTGGTAACATCAAGTCACGTCACACTGATTACCTGCCGTCCAGCGCACTTGACCTGCCCAAGCAACCAGAGGAGTACAATGGCCCTGTCATCATCGAGGCAGAAGACATGGACTACAAGAACGTCAAGAGTTGCGTCACCGATCCTTACAACTGGTACCCCAACGTGAAGGGACATGCCGGCAACGGCTTCATGGACTTGGGAACCAGCACCTCCGGGGCGCTGCGTCACGTCCTGAATCTAAAGCACGAAGGGGATTACGAAATAGGAATCCGCTATACTGGCAACACGCGTAACAGCAGGCTCACGGCCACCGTCAATGGGAAGAGGAGCACGCTCACCCTTGAGAAAACCGCTACCAACGAATGGAAGAAAGCGGTCTTCACCGCCACTATGAAGGAAGGGGATAACACGTTTATCCTGACGAATTCCGGCGGCTCGGCCATCTACATCGACCAAATCATCTACACGCCCGCAGGCACTCCCGCCGAGCAGTTCCTCGTCACTGTCCGCGAGGCCGAACACGGTACCGTCGTGGCCGACAAGAGCGAGGCCGCCGAAGGAGAAATGGTCAGTCTGACGGTCATTCCCGATGAAGGCTATGCCCTGACTGGCTGGACCTTGGAGCATGGCGGTGTCACGATAGGCGAGGATGGTACGTTCGTGATGCCAGACGACAACGTGACGCTGCTGCCCGTCTTCACTGACATGACAGCCATCTATGCCCTCGATTTCTCCAATGTCCTCGGCGGCACCCTGCCCACGGGTTGGCGCGCCCTGCAGGGCGGTAGCGAAGTCCACGAGTTCCCCAACACCTATTCCTCTGGCGCGCGCACCTTCGTAGGTTTCACTGGCTATCAGGGCAAGGGCCTCTACTGGCGTGAGAATAATGCCGAATACGGTCGGCAGAGTGCTTATCCGCTCACGCTCAAGGCTGGTTCCTATAAGCTGACCTTCGCCTGTGCTGCCTGGAAAGGTACGCCGAAGTACAAGGCGCGAATCCTGGACGGCTCTGGCAAGGTGGTGGCCACCTCATCGGCCTACAGCGCCACGCCCAACGCCGACGGCAACACCGCAGCCAACCTCACTGCCGCTAAGACATACACCTTGGAATTTGACATCGCCAAGGAAGGCAACTACATCATCAGCTTCGTCAACAACGGCTCCGGTTTCGACGAGTTCCTGCTCCTCGATTGCCGCCTCAACTCTACGACGCCCGTAGGCATCGTGGACATTGCACAACGCAAATCCGTCAGCATCTACAGCCTCTCGGGCATGAGCCTCACCGCCCTCCGTCGTGGTGTGAACATTGTTGTCACTAAAGACGGCAAGACCCGCAAGCTGCTGGTGAAGTAGTCGCAAACGGAACGATGACGTATGTAGGTCAGTGAAAGAAGGTGTACACGTTTTTGCAAAAAGGTGTACACCTTTCTTTGGCAGGGTTAGTCCTTCTGCCATACATGGTGTTTTAGTAATCATATCCTTTGAAGCAATAATAAAAAAATATGAGACATGAAGCGATGCTTTGAAGTGTTATTTTCACCTATCTTTGCAGCGGAAATCATTTAAATGCTCATAAAAAACAGTTGAAAGGTTTGGGATAGGATGGATTTGACAAAGAGATTATTGGCGATGGCCGTGGCCTTTGTTTCCGTTTTGACGGCGCAGGGCTTCGATGAGAACGACGAGCGGCTGTGGTATGACCGTCCGGCGAACATCTGGCTGGAGGCGCTGCCAATCGGTAATGGCCGTTTAGGTGGCATGGTTTATGGGGGAACGGAAACGGATGAAATTCAGCTGAACGAGGATTCGTTCTGGAGTGGCGGCCCACACGACAACAACAGTACGACGGCGATCGGCTATCTTGAGCAGGTTCGGCGCCTGATTTTCGAGGGTCAGGAGCAGGAGGCGGGACGGTTGATTGACCGTGAATTCGTGAAGGGACCGCATGGCATGAAATTCCTGTTGTTGGGTAGTCTGAAGATGACACACGAAGGCATCAGTCCCGATGCGGTGACCAACTATCATCGCGAGTTGGACCTGCGGACGGCTCTCTCGACTGTGACGTTTGAGCAGGGTGGCCGGCGTTACCGTCGCAGCGCATTCGCGTCGATAGCGGACGGGGTGATTGTGCTGCGTCTTGAGGTGAGCGAGCCTTCGAGTTTCACGATGAGCCATACGGTTCCTTACGAAACAAAATACGCTAAGAACGAGGACGGACAGATGGCCATCATCAGCGGCGTGCCCCATGAAGGCATCGCGTCGAAGCTGCACGCTGCACTATGCTATGCGGTGGATTCGGACGGGGAAGTGACCTACGGCGATAACGGCGAGGTGAGCGTGAAGGGCTACAAGAAGGCTACTGTCTATATTTCTGCGGCCACCAACTATGTGAACTACCAAGATGTCAGTGGCAAGGCCGATGTGCGAAGCCTGAAACTCCTGACTGAGGCTCGACGCCATCGGTATTCAACGCTTCTGGCACGCCACACACGTACGTATCAGGAGCAGTACAACCGTGTGCGGCTGAACCTGCCTTCAGGGGACAGGAACTGCGAGTTGCCGACAGACCGTCGGTTGGAGCGTTTTTCGGGTAGCACAGACTGGGGCCTGGTGGCTTTGCTGTTCAACTATGGCCGTTACCTGCTCATCAGCAGTTCTCAACCAGGTGGTCAGCCAGCCAACCTGCAAGGGTTGTGGAACGATAAGAAGGATGCGATGTGGGACTCGAAATATACCATCAACATCAATGCGGAGATGAACTACTGGCCGTCTGAAGTGTGTAACCTCACGGAGACGAACGTGCCTTTCTTCGGCATGATCCGCGACCTGAGCGAAACGGGTGCGAAGACGGCGAAGACGATGTATGGTTGCGGAGGATGGATGGCTCACCACAACACAGACCTGTGGCGCATAGCGGGGCCCGTAGATGGGGCTTTCTGGGGAATGTTCCCAAACGGCGGTGCGTGGTTGGCCACCCATCTGTGGCAGCACTATCTCTACACGGGTGACGTGGATTTCCTGCGTGAGTGGTACCCCGTGATCAAGGGGACGGCCGATTTCTACCTTGACTACATGCATCGACATCCCGGCTATCACAACTGGCTGGTAGTGGTGCCGTCGGTGAGTCCGGAACAGGGCCCGGCTGGTAAGCCGACCCCCATCACGGCCGGCTGCACGATGGACAACCAGATTGTTTTCGATGCGCTGACGAACACGCTGTCGGCGGCACGTATCTTGAACGTGGACGAGGATTACCAGAAGCGACTGCAACAGGCTTTGGCCCAATTGCCTCCCATGCAGATTGGCAGCCGAGGCCAGTTGCAGGAGTGGCTGATAGATGCGGACGGAGCCGACATGCGCCACCGCCACATCTCACATTTATATGGTCTATTCCCTTCGAACCAGATCAGTCCCTACAGCCACAACGAGTTGTTCGCCGCTGCAAAGCAGACGCTGACAGACCGCGGTGACGAGGCTACGGGTTGGAGCCTTGGATGGAAGATTTGCTTCTGGGCTCGAATGTTGGATGGCGACCATTCG
This sequence comes from Bacteroidaceae bacterium, assembly GCA_017965425.1. GTDB lineage: Bacteria > Bacteroidota > Bacteroidia > Bacteroidales > Bacteroidaceae > Physcousia. The sequence goes on from JAGCPY010000088.1 coordinate 48,269, forward strand.
CTGAAGATTCTGCAGAATATGTTGAAGTTGCTGCCGTCTGACGGTGCATGGCGGCAGCATCCCGAAGGACGGACATATCCCAACCTCTTCGATGCCCATCCGCCGTTCCAGATTGACGGCAACTTCGGAGCTACGGCGGGGATTGCCGAGATGTTGCTTCAAAGCCATGATGGCGGATTGCACCTGTTGCCAGCGTTGCCACATAGTTGGAAGAAAGGAAGCGTTGCAGGACTAAAAGCTCGTGGCGGTTTCGAGGTGAAAATGGAGTGGGACGAGGGTATGTTGCAGAAGGCCACGATTCGTTCCACCATCGGAGGAACTCTTCGTCTGCGTTCGTACGTGGAACTGGAGGGGCGTGGTTTGGTAGCCGCGAAGGGCGAATGCCCCAACCCGTTATTTGCCCCGGCACACATCAAGGAACCGCTATTGTCGCCAAACTTAGACAGGAAGCCTGTGCTTGCTTTGAAGAAAGTCTATGAGTATGACTTGAAGACGGTGGCGGGAAGAGAATATCAAATCTTCACCCCTGACAGACAACATCAGGAAAGTTCTCGCCATGTTACCTCTAAATAATAAACGATGAAACATCTTTTCCTTATAGTTGCACTATGGACAGCTGGCCTGACTGGAGCTTCGGCCGAGGCCGACCCTAATTTCTATATCTATCTCTGCTTCGGGCAGTCCAATATGGAAGGCAATGCCCAATGGGAGAGTGTCGATAACACTGTGGATACCCGCTTCAAGATGCTTGCCACCACCAAGTTCGACAGCCCTGCCCGCATTCTGGGAGGTTGGTACACTGCCAAACCGCCCATCGTTAGTCCTGTAGGTAAACTGGGACCAACGGACTACTTCGGTCGCACGATGGTGGCGGCCTTGCCTAAAGAGGTGAAAGTTGGAGTCGTGGCTGTCGCTATGGGAGGCAGTCCTATCGAGATGTTCGACAAGGACAAGTGTATCCAGAAACTGGAAGACAACCCCAATGAGTGGTGGGCAATCATCACCCGCAATCATTATGGTGGCAACGCCTACCAGCGGCTCATCGACATGGGACGTAAGGCTCAGGAGAAAGGGGTCATCAAAGGAATCCTCCTTCATCAGGGCTGCTCGAACAACGGTGATCCCAACTGGCCGAAGAATGTGAAGAAGATATATAACGACATGCTCACGGATTTGGGCCTTAGTGCTAAGGACGTACCCTTGTTCGTGGGTGAGACCTTGCGCGAAGATCAGGGCGGTGTCTGCTGGGGGCATAATTCTGTCATTGCCACCATGCCCAAGGTCGTTCCCACCTCACACGTCATCCACTCCAACGGATGTCCAGGCAACGACACAGATCCCTGGCATTTCTGCGCTGCAGGTTATCGTACGATGGGTAAACGCTATGCTTATGCAGCTCTTCAAACGATGGGAATGGAGACCAAGGCAGACTCTGCCTATAAGATTGCGGCCAACCTGAAGAGATTTTTCACCGTCAGGAACTTTGACGACCACTACGCGGCCAAAGCCCGTGAGTCAGTAACGCTGCAGCTCTGGGCCACCTTTGCCGACGGTCATCGCGAAGACCTAACGGAAGAAGCGACCTTCAACAGCTCAGACTTCAAAATCAGCAATGGCAAGGTGAAAATACCCGCCAGTGGCATCGGTGGCATTGTCACTGCCACTTACACGGATTTTCTCGGAGAGGTTCACAAGGTGGACATCACCATTGGAGAACTACCTGATAAGGTCAACGATGTTCATCTTTCAAAACCAATAATTGATGATGATTCAAATGTCATATATGATTTCAAAGGATATACAATAGATCCAACTTCTTCTAAACGGCTGCCACGAGGCATATATATCATCAACGGCAAAAAAGTATGTATTCAATAGACCATTATTTTTCTCTAAAAACATATCAGCCATGAACCTCAAATCTCAAAATGCATCCTGGGCTCTACTCCTCATGTCAACATTTACCCTTCAACTTATCACTTTCAAGTCCTATGCCCAACAACCCAAGAAACCTTCTCCTGCTGAGGTGACGGCATCCGCACATTACCGCAACCCCATCATCCAGACATGCTTCACCACCGACCCCGCACCGCTCAACGTGGGTGACAGCGTGCTATACCTCTTCACGGGCCACGATGAGGAAAAGGCCGACTTCTTCTGGATGCAGGAATGGCGTGTCTATAGTACCCGAGACATGGTGAACTGGACAGACCACGGATCACCTCTCGCCTTGGAGTCCTTCTCATGGGCCGACGACCGAGCTTGGGCGCCCCAGACCATAGAACGAAATGGCAAGTTCTACTTCTACATCCCTGCCCACTCCAAGATTTCCGGCGGCATGGCTATCGGTGTGGCTGTGGCAGAACGTCCCGAAGGGCCCTATCGTGACGCCCTCGGACATCCGCTCTACGACAACGGCTCTTGGGATCACATCGACCCCACCGTGTGGATTGACGAGAAAAACCAGGCGTGGCTCGCATGGGGTAATCCCCGTATCTACCTCATGCAACTGCAAGACGACATGATTCATCCCAAAGGCGAAGTGCAACTAATAGACATGACAGAGGAAGGCTTCGGAGCTCCCGTCGGTCAAGAGCGAGACAAAAATAAAAAATACAAGGACTGCTACGTGGAAGGGCCGTGGTTAATGCAGCGGCATGGCAAGTGGAACCTCATCTATGCTGCCGGGGGCATTCCCGAACACATCAGCTACAGCTCCGCACCTTCTCCCCTCGGGCCTTGGCACTATGAAGGGGTGATCATGCCCGAAGGAGGCACGGGCTCCTTCACCAATCACTGTGGAGTCGTCACCTTCAAGGGTCACAACTATTTCTTCTATCACACCGCTCACCTGCCTGGCGGCGGAGGCTTCGGACGCAGCGCATCGGTGGAAGAGTTCAGCTATACAGTGGATGGTCGTTTCCCGACCATCTTACCCACCCGCGAAGGCGTGAAGCCCATCGCCACCTTCAATCCTTATCGCCAAGTTCCTGCTGCCACAATGGCCTATTCCTTCGGACTGAAAACCAGACAACATCAACCCGCCCCAAATCGTGTGTCTGGCGGTTTTCCCGCCAGATCTCCTCTCACCATCTACGTCAGCGACACCCACGATGGTGACTGGTTGCGCTTGGATAACGTAGATTTCGGCCTGAACGGGGCCCGTGAGTTCACCGTCTCTGCCGCTTCAGGACTGCGCGGCGGGCGTATAGAACTGCACGCCGACAGCCTCCACGGACTCAACCTCGGAACCGTTGAGGTCAGTGGTACAGGAGGTTGGGAACAATTTCGCACATTCTCAGCTTTCCTGCCGCGCATCACCACCGGCGTGCATGACCTCTACCTGGTCTTCCGTGGACGCAAAGGACCCGAACTCTTCAACCTTGAATGGTGGCAGATGAACGATGACGCGGATGTCAACCTGCCCATCCTGCAAACTCACTACACTGCCGACCCCTCGCCGCTCGTCATCGGCGATACCGTCTATCTCTACGTCAGCCATGACAGCCATCCGGATGAGATATTGGATGCACGCGAACGCAACAGTGCAGGCTTCTTCATGTACGACTGGCTTCTCTACACCTCCACCGACATGGTCAACTGGACAGACCACGGCCCTGTAGCCTCACTGCGAGACTTCCAGTGGCGCTCGCGGGACAACGGTGCCTGGGCCATTCAGACTGTGGAACGCAATGGCAAGTATTATCTGTATGCACCCCTGCACGGACACGGCATCGGGGTCCTGGTGGCCGATTCGCCCTATGGCCCCTTCCGCGATCCGCTGGGCAAGCCTCTTGTTTGGCAGAAGGAGCATTGGGACGATATCGACCCCACCGTTTATATTGATAAGAGCGGTCAGGCGTGGATGTACTGGGGTAATCCCAATACCTATTATGTAAAACTGCGCAAGGACATGATCAGCACAGAGGGGGACATTGTGAAGTTAGACGATCACATCGACCATTATCAAGAAGGACCGTGGCTCTATGAGCGCGGTGGTCATTGGTATCTTGCTTATGCTTCCACCTGCTGTCCCGAAGGACTTGGCTATGCCATGTCTGACAGTCCCACAGGTCCCTGGCAGTGCAAAGGCTACGTCATGGCTCCCACGCCACGCGACCGCGGCAACCACCCGGGAATCATGGATTTCAAAGGAAAAAGCTATGTCTTCGGACAGGACTACGACCTGTTGCACCATGAGACCCGTGAGCATTTTGAGCGTCGCAGTGTCAGCCTGGCCGAGATGCACTACAACGCCGACGGCACCATCCAGGAAGTGCCTTACTGGCTGGACCTTCGGCTGCCGGAACCTGCCGCCACCCTGAACCCCTACCGCCGTGTAGAGGCTGAGACGATGGCGTGGGGCTACGGCTTGCGAACAGAGAAAATGAACATCCCCGGCACCCGTGAACTGGTCGCCAAGGCACGTCGCAACCATTCCAAGGAGTCCATCATCAACCAGTTCCCTGAAAGCACAGGCAAGAAGAACCTCTATGTCTATGACCTCAACGCCGGTGAGTTCATCCGTCTGCGGGCCGTCGATTTCGGCAACAAGGCACCTCGCAGTTTTGAACTGCTTGCTGCCGCTGCCGACGACGCTTCTGCCACCATCAGTCTCCACCTGGACAACCCCGGTGGCCCACTGCTGGCTACCATCGACATCACTTCCGCTGGGGGAGTGCAGTTCTATCGCGCCTTCACCACCAAACTCACGCCCAAACTCGCCACTGGCATCCGTGACCTCTTCCTCTGTATAGACCACGCAAAAGGTGACGTTCGCCTCGACTGGTGGCAGTTCAAGAAGTAAAAACCTCCCATGAGACTCATCCCATCCTCAAGAACCCATTATTTTGCCTTATGACACATCATCTTCGTACCCTCCTCATTCTTCTCACATTCAGTTTCCAACTTTTGACTTTCAACTCCATCACCTTCGCTCAGGCCACCGATGACGGTCCCACTATGGGGTGGTCTTCATGGAATACATACGGCGTGAACATCAACGAGACGCTCATCCGTCAGCAGACCGCTGCAATGGTCAGCAAGGGATTGAAAGCCGTCGGCTATCAGTACATCAATATTGATGACGGATATTTTGGCGGTCGCGACCCAGAGACAGGTCAATTACTCATCCATCCCACTCGCTTCCCCAAGGGACTGAAAGGCATTGTGGACTATATTCACGCTCGTGGCCTGAAAGCTGGCATCTACTCCGATGCAGGACGCAACACCTGTGGCAGTTACTTCAACGGAGATATCATCGGCAAGGGCGTCGGACTCTATGAGCATGACCAGCAGGATGCCGACTTCTTCTTTAAAGAGCTGAACTTCGACTTCATCAAGGTTGACTTTTGCGGCGGTTCACCAGCCCACAACGAAGACCGTTTCTACCTGAATGAGCGTGAACGCTATACAGCTATCGCCGAAGCCATCCGCAACACGGGGCGCACAGATGTCCGCATGAATGCTTGCCGATGGGCATACCCCGGAACTTGGATCAGCGACGTTGCCTTCTCATGGCGCACCACCGGAGACATCAACTGCAGCTGGGGAAGTGTGAAAGGTATTATTAAGGAAAACCTTTATCTTAGTGCCTACTGCCATGATGGCACCTATAACGACATGGACATGCTGGAAGTAGGGCGCAGTCTCACTGCCGAAGAAGATAAAACACACTTCGGTATCTGGTGCATCATGTCATCACCTCTGCTTATTGGCTGTGACATGACGAACATTAACTCCACCGCATTGGATCTGCTCAAGAATAAGGAACTCATAGCTCTCAACCAAGATTCTCTTCACCTGCAAGCCTACGTTTGCCAACGCGTCGGCGATTGCTATGTGTTGGTAAAGGACATAGAACAACGCTTCGGGCTAAAGCGCGCCTTTGCGGTCTATAACTCATCCGATCAGGAACAAACCGTTAATGTCAAGTTCGATGCCATGGACCTTGCAGGCACCATCACCTTGCGCGACTGCTTCCGCAAACGCAATGCCGGCACAGCTGAGGGTTACTTAGAAGTCACGGTTCCTGCTCATGGAACGGCCATTTACACAGCCACCGCAGAGCAGCGCTTGGAACGAACGCTTTATGAGGCCGAAACGGCCTTCATCGGCAACTATCAAGAACTTGTCAACAACCAAAGCTTGCCTAGCGGCATCACAGACGACGGTGCCAACAATTGCTCTGGAGGATGTAAGGTGGGATGGCTCGGTAAGAACGCAGACAACTATTTGGAATGGAATAACGTCTTCAGCACTACTGGAGGAAAGTATCGACTCACATTTGCTTACCTATGTGACTCTAACCGTTCCATGCAACTCAGCGTTAATGGCGAGCGTCCACAGAACCTCGCAAATCTAAACTCTGGAAGTTTCAGCAAAGTCAGCAAGAAAACTGTTAATGTGCAACTCAAGGCTGGCACCAACACCATCCGTCTCAGTAACCCAACAGCGTGGATGCCCGACATGGACTATTTGCAAGTGGAACTCCTCGAAGCCGACCATATCAACTCTTTCAACTCCCAAAGCAATAACAACCACACTATCTATAACCTTTCCGGACTGCCAAACTCATCCACAAATCTCCGCAAAGGCATCTACGTCATCAACAGACGTAAAGTCAGCATACCATAAAAGGATATCACTCCGTAGCCCCGAGGGGAATCGAACCCCTATCTAAGGTTTAGGAAACCTCTATTCTATCCGTTGAACTACAGGGCCATTGCTTTTCGGCTGCAAAGATAATGCAAATGAGCGACGCAGCCAAAAGAATCCGACACAGATTGCTCAGCAAGCTTTAATTTGGGGAGGCTTTAACACCTCGCAGCACTTCCAGGGCTTTCAGAACGACGGGGTCATCCGCATAAATGAGTTGGTAATACTCACTCATGTCCCAGAGGTCGCGAGCAATGAGTCCCTTCAGGATGAAGGCGACGTCTGTACGGGTTTTCTGTAATTCCGACTCATCACGGGCTTTGATGCTATCCTTCTTCTGGGCGTCGGCAAAAAGGTGGTCGAGCAACGAGGATGGTACGGTAAAGTCGCGTCTGAACGTCTCAAAATCCTTGTATTGTTGGGCTAACTTCTTTCGGTTCTTGTCCATGAAATGCAGGTTCGCGTTGATAATATAGGAACGGGCATTTAATTCCCTGTGCATTCGCGTGTAACGCGTGGTGTCAAGGGGCACGAAAATGTCTGGCATGATGCCGCCACCACCATAGACCGTGCGCCCTTTCTTCAGCGTCTTATAACGCAGCGAATCTGGGAAATGTATGCTATCCGCGTTGGTGAGTTCGCCCCTGTTATATCTATCGACAACATCGTGGGCATAGGTCTTTGAATCTCCTTTCTCGTAGGGCTTCTGGATGCAACGTCCAGCAGGGGTATAGTAGCGGGCAATGGTGAGGCGAATCATGCTCCCGTCTTCTAAGTCAATGGGCCTTTGAACAAGGCCTTTCCCAAACGTTCGCCGTCCAATAATCGTGCCTCGGTCATGATCCTGGATAGCACCAGCAAGAATTTCGGAGGCAGACGCCGAGTATTCGTCCACCAGCACAATGATTCGTCCTTTCTGGAAGATGCCATTTCCTCTGCTTCGGTAGTCGCCCATGCTGACTCCTCCACGTCCTTTGGTATATACAATCATCTCGCCGTGAGGAAGAAATTCACTCGCCAGTTCTGCTGCGGCTCCAAGGTAGCCTCCGCCGTTTCCTTGGAGGTCTATGATGAGATCCTGCATGCCCTGTTGTTGCAGTCGTTTGATGGCTTGCAAGACTTCTGCGTGAGTCGTGGCAGCAAAATTTGAGAATCGAATAAGGCCAATGCCTGGTTCAACCATATAAGCCGCATCGACACTATTCACAGGAATTTTGTCTCGTTTGATGTTGAAGTTCAAAACTCCCTTTATGCCTCGACGGACAACACCCAAATTCACTTTCGTTCCTTTGGGCCCACGCAGTCGGCTCATGATGTCTTCGCGACTCATCTTTACGCCGGCAATCGACGTGTCGTTCACACTAACGATGCGGTCGCCGGCAACGATGCCAGCCTTCTCTGAAGGACCTTTAGACACCGGCTGGATAACAACAAGCGTATCATCAAGCATATTAAACTGTACACCTATGCCGTCAAAGTTGCCTTTCAGGGGTTCGTTCATCTTCTTTGTGTCCTTTGCATTCGTGTACTGGGAATGAGGGTCAAGCTTAGAGAGCATACCCGTAATCGCATCCTCCACTTGACGTTGAATATTGACGGTATCAACATACATCTGGTTAATCATCACGGTGGATTGGAGGAGCTTCCTGATGGCCATTTCTCGCGGGTCAACTTGTGCTTGTGCAGATAGGGGGGAGAGGAGGAGCAGGGTGAGTGCTAAAGCGATATTTATTTTCATTTATCTAATAATTGTATATGCAGTTATTTTGGTGCAAAGATAGTTAGTATTGCCGAAGCATGGAGTGTTGACCGTTCAAATTTAAGCTTTATTTAGACAAAACGCACAAGAGGCAGAGAACGTGAAGCTCATTGAAATATATAAAAGGTTCACCGCCCAACCTCTTTAAGAAGGCTGGGCGGTGAAAAATAAAGCGGTTTATTCTTCGTTGCGGGGGTGACGGTCTCCACGTTCGGGACGGTCACCGCGTTCGGGACGTTCGCGACGGGGACGGGGTGGACGCTCCACGTAGCCTTCGGGCTTCGGGATGAGCACACGGTGAGAGAGCTTGAACTTGCCCGTCTTCGGGTCGATTTCGAGGAGCTTCACGGTGATCTTGTCGCCTTCCTTCAGGCCGGCCTCTTCGACGGTCTCCAGACGCTTCCAGTCGATCTCGGAGATGTGCAGCAGACCGTCCTTGCCCGGCATGAACTCCACGAAGCATCCGTAGGGCATGATGCTGCGGACGGTGCCTTCATAGACCTCGCCCACCTCGGGCACGGCGACGATGGCACGAATCTTAGCCAGCGCGGCGTCGATGCATTCTTTGTTGGGACCGCTGACCTGCACCTTGCCGACACCGTCTTCTTCGTCGATGGTGATGGTGGCGCCGGTGTCTTCCTGCATACCCTGGATAATCTTTCCGCCCGGGCCAATGACGGCACCGATGAACTCCTTCGGGATGATGATCTGCTCGATACGCGGCACGTGGGGCTTGAGTTCGGGACGCGGTTCGGGCATACATTCGAGAATCTTGCCGAGGATATGCTCGCGGGCCTGCTTGGCCTGCATGAGGGCCTTCTCCAAGATTTCGTAGCTGAGTCCGTCGCACTTGATATCCATCTGGGTGGCTGTCAGGCCGTCCTTCGTTCCCGTGGTCTTGAAGTCCATGTCACCCAAGTGGTCCTCGTCGCCGAGGATGTCGCTGAGGACGGCGTACTTCTCTTCACCGGGGTTCTTGATGAGCCCCATAGCGATACCGCTGACGGGCTTCTTGATGGGTACACCGGCATCCATGAGGGCGAGTGTTCCGGCGCAGACGGTAGCCATGGAGCTGGAACCGTTGCTCTCGAGGATATCGCTGACGACACGGACGGTGTAAGGATAGTCTGCGGGAATCTGACCCTTCAGGGCGCGCCATGCGAGGTGGCCGTGACCGATCTCGCGACGGCCTACGCCGCGTTGGGCTTTGGCCTCACCCGTGGAGAAGGGCGGGAAGTTATAGTGGAGCAGGAAGCGCATGTAGGAGCGGTCGAGGACGTCGTCCACGAGCTTCTCATCGAGCTTCGTGCCGAGGGTACATGTAGAGAGCGACTGGGTCTCGCCACGGGTGAAGATGCTGCTTCCGTGAGGACCGGGCAGGGGGCTGACTTCGCACCAGATGGGGCGGATGTCGGTGGTGCCGCGGCCGTCGAGGCGGATGCCTTCGTCGAGGATGCAACGGCGCATGGCGTCGCGCTCCACATCGTGGTAGTAGCGGTCTACGAGGGCATTCTTCTCTTCGAGTTCGGCTGCGTCCATGTCGGCATGTGCCTCGGCATAGCGCACCTTGAAATCTTCACGGATTTTCTCGAAAGCCTCAGCGCGGGCGTGCTTCTCCAGAGCTTGCTTCGTGATGTCGTATGCGGGCTGGTAGCACTCCTTGTTGACCTGCTCGCGCAGTTCCTCGTCGTTGACTTCGTGGCAGTACTCGCGCTTGACGTCCTTGCCAAGTTCCTTGGCGAGTTCTTTCTGCAGACGGCACATGGGCTTGATGGCGTCGTGGGCGACCTTCAAAGCCTGGAGTAGGTCCTGCTCCGAGACTTCCTTCATCTCGCCCTCGACCATCATAATGTTCTCTTCCGTGGCGCCGACCATGATGTCCATGTCGGCATCCTTCATCTGCTCGAAGGTGGGATCCACGATGTACTCGCCGTTGAGGCGGATGACACGCACCTCAGAGATGGGGCCTTCGAAGGGGATGTCGCTGACGCTGAGGGCAGCGCTGGCAGCGAATCCGGCCAGAGCGTCGGGCATATCCACGCCGTCGGCACTGTAGAGGTTGACATTCACATAGACCTCAGCGTGATAGTTGCTGGGGAAGAGGGGACGGAGCGCACGGTCGACGAGGCGACAGGTGAGGATTTCGTCGTCGTTAGCCTTACCTTCGCGCTTCGTGAAGCCACCGGGGAAACGGCCGGCAGCGGCATATTTCTCGCGATATTCTACTTGAAGGGGCATGAAATCGGTTCCGGGAACGGCATCCTGAGCGGCACAGACGGTGGCCAGGAGCATCGTGTTTCCCATGCGGAGCATCACGGCTCCGTCAGCTTGCTTGGCAAGCTTGCCAGTCTCGATGGATATCTCGCGGCCATCGGGCAGCTGGACTGTCTTGGTGATTACGTTCATCTTTAATGTCAATAAATTTAGATTGCGTCAAAAATGTATCTTAAACATCTATATTTTCAAAAAATCGTGCAAAGGTAGTGATTTTAGTTGGTTACATAAAATTTATGTGCTAAGTTTTAAATGAAATGCCTTAAAATAAAGCCTTTTTACGTTTTTTTAAGGGTCTTCACGCCATTCCTGTGAAGGACCGACTATAGTAATGAAGGCTGAAAAAGACATCTGTCAATTGCGGAAAAGTGGACAACTGTTCACTTACTTTAGTTCTCGACAAACGTACCAATAAGAGTACGGATGTATTCCCTTTGGCCATCTGTTTTCAGATAGCAGCTATACGGTATTACTACAAGCGGCCTATTCCTGGCACAATATCTGTGCAATGGATTCAATCTTGCCGATGCAGGACGTTTGACCTACAACCGCACTTATTTCGCTGAAGGTGGTCGTGCTTTTGAGTTTATGCGAAAGAAAACATCAGCACGAAGTAATAGCATGTCAGTGGTTATCGTTCCCATCATTGAACCTTTGAAGGTGATCTTTGAAGAGATGGGAGCCAAGCCAGAGAAAGACGCATATATTCAAGGCCTTCTGACTATACTTGGTAAGGTCTTCAGAAGGCTTCCGACTATTCTTTTCTTGTTTACGCAACAATTCAATATTGTGGCCCATCAAATAACAAATCTTTTTTCAGCCGAGAATCATATTGGGAATAATAGCATCTATCATAGACGATGGAACACCGCAATCTTTCGCTATACCCTCCCAATGCGAGGCTGCTTCACAAACATCATCGATAACAGATGCTGCATCTTTGATGTTGTTCTTGGAAGCAAATGTCAGCAAGTCTTCTCTGGTAATATTGTCAAACTTCTCATTGATGGACATCTGATGTGTGGCGGTCCAGTCACCATTTGGATTGTAGGCATAGCTCATATCGTAAGCAGGCGAGAGATACCACTTCTCATCCTCTCCCATCAAGAAAGAGATGTTCTTGGTGTGGTCATCCTGGTTGCGAACCACGACGTTGAACACCATCCGACGAAACATTTGCTTGGCTTCCGAATAGGACAAACGTAATGCTCGCATGACATTGAAGGCTTGTTCGTATGAATAGGCTCGATGGAGTCGATAGTCAAAATGGGCAATTCCGCAAAGTGTCTGCATGTGTACCTTCTTCCCTTCTTTTCGATCGAACCGCTTTGTAAGGAAATGGGCACGTCCGTTTTCCTCTATGAGAGAACATTCTGACATCTCTATGCCACAAGCCTTGGCTAACTTGTAGAAAGAAAACTCCAGTCGTCCGTAGTTCTCTGTCTCTCTGAAACCTGCCTTGGCAGAGACTCCATCAAGTTTGATGAGATAGTAGTCAAAGCCAGCGGGAGCTTCCACTTGGCCAGAACGCACTTCACCTGTTTCTTTATTATAAGCAATGATAGCTTTAGCCCGTTGGCCACCAGCAGAGGTTCCGAGGCGCAGAATCTCTGCAATAGCAGCCTTCTTGTCATCTTCCAGATTTGTAGCAAAAGATGATTTCTCCGAAAGCGCTTCTTTGGCCACCTCAACCAATTTGTCAATTTCGAATTTGGCTTCTTGGTTATAGGAAACTTCAATTGCAGGTTCAAACTCTAGTGCCCCCATGCATCGTTTTCCTAAGAAACAGAGCGATTCAATGGGGTTGCCACTTGTGCGACCCGTCAGAGACAGCCATCTGTCGAACAGCGCACGTCCATAAGTGTCGGGCAGAGAATCCGCCAACATACCAGGTAGGCCCTGAAAGGTGTCCCTGCCCAAATTGGCAAAGGAATAGACTCGTCCTTCACGAACTGGCATCATCAATGGAGATGGCTCCAAGCCACGGCCTATAAAACTTTGGTCATACTCAAACCGGGCGACTCCATATCTGTCATCCCAATTAAAGATACCGACAGGTATGCCGAACATACTGACTTTCGCAACATCTACCATTCTGATTCCTCCTTATTTGTATTATTAAGTCGTCCAACTGCTCGCTGGCGTTGGTGCTTGGCTGTATTAGATTGAACGAGATTGTAGTATTCGCTCGGGCTCAGCTGCTCTTCATCCACCAAAGGCTGAAGGACGTCAAGTTTGCCCAAGGTACGTAGTACTCTTAGCAGAGAATCAAACGAGCCGATTTCCCCCTTCTCTATTTTCTTTAAAGAAGAAAGAGACACCCCAGCAGCATCTGCAAGACTCTGCTGGGTGATATTCTGTCTCAGCCGGACAGCTTTCAAGTGACTGCCTATCCTGTTAAGGATAATGGCGTCTGCAAGCATGTATATATCATTCATAATAGCTCTATAATAAACTTTTGTGCTGCAAAGATATAAATAATAGTTTAATAATAAGCTATTATATTGAAATATTTTTATTGATAAGGTGTTTTTTATACTTTGGCCTCTTGTATTGAGGCTTAAACAGTTGCTTCAAGAATTCAAAAACTCGCGCAAAGATTTTTACGCGAGTAATGATATTCTTCAGTATATTTCTTTTGTAGGAACAAGCCTATAGCTTCATGCTTCTATAATTTTTTGTAACTTTTTTCTCGTTACGCAGAAAGACTGCACATTGTACCTTTGCACCCGAAATGACGGAACAGCGAGGACAGAACTGAGTTTACTCAGGATATAAACTGCCCGTTTCATGATATCCATTGTCTTACGATTGTATGAAGGATAGTATTGTTCCTCCAATGGTATCTCTCGTGAGTAACGATGTTGCAAGCTTGATTGCTCTCGCTGCTCTTCAGACTCGCTTCGCTCGAAGA
>JAGCPY010000089.1 GCA_017965425.1 Bacteroidaceae bacterium
AAGAAAAAGAAAGAGAAAGAACCACCACCACCACCAAGCGCGCGCGTGAGAACGAAATCGACATCCAGAAGTTCATCGACTACTTCAACAAACAAGTCACGGACCACCACGCACGCATCCCCAAAATACAGCGCATTGAGGGCAAGCGCCGGGAAGCCCTCAACGCACGATGCCGCGAGTATAAGAAGCCCAAGCTCATTGAAATGATTCAACACGCAGTGCACAGCACCTTCCTCAACGGAGGCGGAAACAAAGGGTGGGTCGCCAACATCGACTGGCTGCTGGCACCCTCCAACTTCCTCAAAGTCATCGAAGGCAACTACGACAACATCCGTGGAGCTTTCAAACCCTACACCCAGGACGATGTCCGCAGGGCTACGGCACGAATCATCGAGCAGGAAAGACATCAAGAACTGCAGCGCCAAATCGAGGAACGACAAAAGAAATGCGTCACCTACGAGAAATATCTCCAGATGCTCAAAGAAGGACTCATAAAACCACCAGAACAACCACCCTCCAGCCCAAAACCTGAAACCCTGCAACGTGAAACCTGAAACCCTCATACATACAACGTGTACACCTTCCACCCCGAAGGTGTACACCTTATTATATATACGCCTGCACCTTCCCGACAAGCGGAAAATCCCTTCCAGCCACCTCGCGAACAACAGAACAACAGAAAAAACAAGGGATTTAAGGTAATTTAACAGGGGGGGGTAAACTAACGTTAAAAGAATGCGTACCTTTGCACCAATTTCAAAACCATTTATTGTAAACTATAAATTTATAACAGTTATGAAGAAACTATTCTTTATTGCCACACTGCTTTTGGCAGGTGTGTTAGGAGCTCAAGCTCAGTTTATGGACAAAAGAGCTCGTTTTGGTGTCACTTTAGATCTGAATGTGGCAAAGTTGTCTGGAGAAGACCTTACCAATAAGCTTGGCGCGGCCATTGGTTTCAAGGGCAATTACTTGTTCACGAACAATGTGTTTATGAACTATGGGCTCAAATGGAGCATGAAGGGCTTCAAGATTGATGGTTTAAAAGATTTCAAAGGAACAGCCCATTATTTCGACATCCCTATTCACGTGGGCTTGCGCTATCCTTTCGGCTATGATGGTTCAACAGCCGTGTATGCCGAGTTCGGCCCTTATGTCGGCGTTGGTCTGGCAGGAACTTTTGAATATGGTAATGGCCGAGACGGCGATTATTTTGACGATGATGCAAGCCGCTTTGATTTTGGTTTAGGCTTCGGCGTGGGCTTTACTTATAAGGCTTTTGACCTTCATCTTGGCTACGATTTCGGTCTGGTCAATGTGATAGATGCTTCAGATGATCCCAAGAACAGGGTTCTGTATGTAGGTCTTGGCTTTATGTTCTAACATCTAATCATGAAGTAGCAGAATCTTTGCTTAATTATAAAAAAATCAAGATGACAACAAAAAATGTATTAAGTCTGTTGGCCGCTTCTACACTTCTTGTGAGTTGCGGAGCCACCCAGTTCGCTATCACAGATAGCGGCGAAAGCCTCACGGCATTAACAAAAGTAACGGATAATGAAGAGCCATGCGTATCGCCTTATGGTGGTGACAATGGCAAGGATCTTTTCTTTGCAGCATGTGAGAGTCGTAACTACTACAACATCTTCAAGAAGGAGAACCCCTTCTCCAGTGCCATGAGCCAAAAGACAAGTGGCAAGAACTTCAACCTCTCTCCAGCATATAATGCTGTCGCGGACAAAATAGCCTTCCGTTGCCAGCTCGAGGGTGCATCCACTTCTGATATCTATATGATGAACAACAATCAGGGCAAGGCACTCACGCAAATAACCGAGAGTATGAATGCCTTTGAGGATAATCCCTGTTTTAGTCCGGATGGCAAGTTCCTGGTTTATGATAAGACCGTTAGCACTTACTATCGTCAGGTGACTCCAGGGAGCCTGCTCTTCGGAATGGGAGCGGCTAACCTCCTCGTCGTCCAGAATTCGGAAATTTGGATGAGAAACCTGTCCACTGGTGAAAGCATCCTCTTGGGCAATGGCTCGCAGCCAGCATTCTCACCCGATGGACAAAGCCTGGTTTTCACCAAATATTCTTCAGATGCCCGCAGTTGTAGTATCTGGACAATGAGCACAGATGGCAGTAATCAGGTGCAGGTGACAGATGCCAAGAAGGGATATGCTTTCCATCCACGTTTCAGCCCAGATGGCAAGCGTATTGTCTTCGATGCTTCTCGCAAGGATAAGAAGGACTCCGACATTTACATCATAGATGTAGATGGTAACAACCTGATTCAGGTGACGGCCAATAAGTCCTACGATGGCCAGCCCTATTGGACAACAGACGGATATATCTACTTTGTATCCGACCGTGGTGGTCGCGTTGGCAATCGTCAGATTTGGAGATTTAAGCTCTAAACTGGACGAATAGGACTATTTATTTATACATTTACCCTTTCTGCGGCTGCTTTCACGTGAAGTGACGGCAGCCGCGCTCTTTGAAAGGCAGTTCAGAAACTGTGTCGGAAGAAAACGATGCGGTTGTTTGGGCTTGAAAAAGAAACGACCGCCTCAGTTGATGTGAGGCGGTCGGTAATGGTTGATGAATAAAGCGTTTACGGCTCTTTTTTCTTCTCTGGATTTGAAAGCCGGAACATGATGGGAAGGTTGTAGCGCGAACGAACGGGCTTTCCGCCTAGCATGGCTGGTTTCCACTTGGGCATTGCCTGTATGACGCGCACGGCTTCCTTGGAGAGCAATGGATCGGGTGAACGGACGGCTTTGACGTCAACGATGGAACCGTCGGTGTTGACGACGAACTGCACGAAGACGCGCCCCTGTATGCCTTTTTGCTGGGCCTCGGCAGGATAGCGTATGTTTTGTGCGAGCCAGGCGTAGCAGGCTTGCTCTCCATCGGGGAATTGTGAAGGGACCTCGACGACTTCCATGATTTTGCTGTCGGCGACCGCTTCCTGTGAACCCTCGGTTGGGTGTGCTTGGTTGAGAGACCCCTGTGATCCCCCGGCGGGGGAGGCTTGGTTGTCGTCGGCAGAGAGTTTGAACATGACGGGCAGGTTGAACCGTGAACGCACGGGCTTGTTGCCTTGCATGGCTGGTGTCCACTTGGGCATTGTCTGGATGACGCGCACGGCTTCCTTGGCGAGCGATTCGTGGGGCGAGCGGATGGCTTTCACTTCGGAGAGCGAACCGTCTTTTTCGACGATAAACTGCACGATGACGCGGCCCTGTATGCCCTGTTCAATGGCTTCGGCAGGATAACGTACGTTCTGTGCGAGCCATTCGAAGCAGGCTTTATCGCCGCCGATGAATTGTGCGTTGGTTTCGACGGTGTCGTCATAGATTTGTTTGTTGGTAGATGTCTGGGCGTGAAGGAGGGCCGTGTGTCCCGAAGTCAGCATCAGGCAGAGTGTGGCAAGGAACGTTCTCACGAGCATTGTGAGAGCGGACGGTTTCTGTAGGTTTTTCTTTTCCATTGTTGTTTGTTGATCTTTTTGGTTGGTTTTCGGTCTTGTTAAATTGTTTCCGTCTTAATCCTCGTTTTCGTCGCCGTCGTCGTCATCATCAAGGTCGAAGTCGAAATCGCTGAAGAAGACGGGCGTGCTGGCGGCAGTGTCGGCGAAGTCGTCGAGGGCTCTGCGCTCTTTCTTCGTGGGGCGTCCGGTGCCGCGTGCTCGTCCGACGAAACCGCTGATGCGGTTCATTTCCAGTAGCTCGTATTGTTCGGGAGAGGTGACGTTCTCGAGGATTTCCGGGATGAGCTTGGCGCCGACTCGGTGCTCGATGGCTTGGAGGATGCGGAAACTGTAGGTGATAGGCGGCTTGCGAACGTCAATCACATCTCCTGCCTTCACCATGCGTGAGGGTTTCATCTGCGCGCCGGCGATGCTAACCTGCCCTTTCTTGCAGGCGGCAGCGGCGAGGGTGCGTGTCTTGAAAATGCGTGCGGCCCACAGCCATTTGTCCAAATGGGCCTGCCTTCCTCCCCGCTCCTCCCTTGCAGAGTGAGGAAAGGACCCTCCCCCCTGTCCCTCCCCTGTAGGGAGGGGAGTGGTTACTTTTGAATGGTTGTTATGGCTTGAGTCCATATCTTAAAATGTTTTTACTCTCTTCCCTGCGAGGAAGGGGCAGAGGGGAGGGACTGTTCCTTATTCTTCCTGTTCAGCTGATTCATGGCCATCTGAATGCCTGCCAGGCAGAAGGTCTTGATGGCTGCGGAGGTTTCCTTGGTGCGTTCTGGGATGAGGGCCTCTTCCTCGGGCGGGAAGGTGCTGAGGACGTAATCGGCCTGCTGACCCTTGAAGAAGTCGTTGCCTATGCCGAAGCGGAGGCGGGCATACTGCTGTGTGCCGAGGATTTGTGCGATGTGCTTCAGTCCGTTGTGTCCGGCGTCGCTGCCAGCGGGTTTCATGCGCAGCTGTCCGAAGGGAAGGGCGATGTCATCGACGCAGATGAGGAGGTGAGGGAGTTCGATTTTCTCCTGCTGCATCCAGTAGCGTACGGCATTGCCGCTGAGGTTCATATAGGTGGTGGGCTTCAAGAGGATGAGCTGTCGTCCCTTGACGCTGATGCGTGTGACGAAGCCGTAGCGCTTGTCTTCCCATACGGTGGCGTTGCCTTTTTCTTCGTTGACGGAGGCAGCCAGTGCATCAACCATACGGAAACCGATGTTATGACGTGTGCCCTCGTATTCACGTCCCATGTTGCCCAGACCGACGATGAGGAATTTTTCCATAGGAATGGAAGACTCGGACTCTCTCTCCGTCCTCCCTAAAAGGGAAGGACCGGTCACCTTTGCTACAAGTTTTTTTAGGAATGCAAACATTAAAGAGAGTTAAGTCGTATTTTGAAAATCAAATATTAACCTAAATGAAGAAGACGCAAAGTCCATGTTGTGTTCCTTGCGTCTTCATATCTTGTCTTGAAGGTAGTTCCTCCCCAGCTTGATGGGGAGCGGTGAGGAGGTCTATTATGCCTGAGCTTCCTCAGCGCTGGCGGCGCTGCGTGCGTTACGTGTCATCTTGACTTGGCATACGACGACGCTGGGGCTGGTGACGATTTCGAGGCCCTCGAAGCTGAGTTCTCCGACCTTGATGGTCTTGCCGAGTTCAAGGTGTGTCACGTCGATGTCGAGGCGCTCGGGGATAGCCGTGTGCACGGCCTTCACCTTGAGTTTGCGCACGCTGGCAGCGAGTTTACCGCCGGCCTTGACGCCCTCTGCGAGACCGTTGAGGCGGATGGGCACTTCCATGACGATGGGCTTCTCGTCGGTGATCTGGTAGAAATCCACGTGCAGGATGTTGTCCTTGACGGGGTGGAACTGTGCTTCCTTGAGGATGGCGAGGCACTGGTTGCCATCGATGTCGAGCTTCACGGTGTGGATGTCGGGCGTGTAGATGAGCTTGCGGAGCTCAGATTCTGTTGTGCTGAAAGCGAAAGCCTTGGGCAGACCTTTCTCGTCCTTCATTTCGCCATAGACATTGCAGGGGATGAATCCCTGCTTGCGGAGCAGTTTGGCAGCCTTCTTGCCGCCGACCTCACGGGCAGTGCCCTTGATTTCAATTGTTTTCATTTCGTTTAAGTTTTGTGTTACTCTAAATTAAGTTTGTTTTGCTTAATTCGCCATCACACGATCGCCCGAGGGCGTGGATGTGCTCAAAAGCGGGCGCAAAGGTAGATAAAATAGTTGAAAGTTTAAAGTTTAAAGAGGAAAGATTTGTCTTTTGCACGCATATTTTCCTCTTTTCCCTCGTTTTTTCTGCTCTTCTCACGCTTCGTATCACAATAAATGTGTATCTTTGGAGCCGAAAAAGAAGAATACAAAGCCATACAGACATGGAAACAAAGGAACCCGCAGCACCCTATTATACCCGCCCGAAGATGCAGTTCATGCGTCAAGCCATCATACGTGGCATCGAACAGGAAAACGACGTGCAGCAGTTGGAGCAGCTCTACGCGCGCTATAACCCCTTGGGCAAGACCTTTGAGGAGGAAGTGGCCGAGGCCCGTGCGTGGGCGGAAGCACACTTTGAGCCGGAGGACGTGGAGGAATTGGCCAAAGTGGATTTCACCGTGGGGCACGACCCCGAGGAATGGAACTGGAATCCGCCCACGACAGACGAGGAATGGGAACGGCAAATCGCCGAATGGGAGGAGGAAGAGAAGATGGACGGCTGGATTACGCTCGAAGAGTTTGAACGCCGCTACGCAAAACTTCTTGACCCATGAAGTTCGCAGTCTCACCTCTTGTCCGAAGACAATTCGAGGAACGGGCTCAATGGTATGAACATTATCGGGGTAAGGACTTTGTAAAAAGCTTTGCCCAGAATATTTTTTCCACCTATCGCGCCATCGCCCAAATGCCCACCATCGGACGCATTGAGCAGAAAGGCAAGAGAGCCACTTATCGTTCCTTCCTCGCCCATCCGGGATGCCGCATCTACTACGTACACGACCAGACGCTCATCCGCATCCAACGTCTCCACTTCTCGGCTATGGAAACGCCACCGTCAACACTCAACCGAAACT
This sequence comes from Bacteroidaceae bacterium, assembly GCA_017965425.1. Taxonomy (GTDB): domain Bacteria; phylum Bacteroidota; class Bacteroidia; order Bacteroidales; family Bacteroidaceae; genus Physcousia. The sequence continues at coordinate 6,546 of JAGCPY010000089.1, forward strand.
AAAAACAGACATAACAATATGAATCATTTAAGAAGACTTCTGCTTTCTGCCTTCGTTGGCATGAGCATCGCCGCACAGGCACAGACCGACGTCAGCACCCAGTACCTGACCAATCCTTCATTCGAGGCCGATGCGTCAAAATGCACCGACGCCGTCAAGAAGAGCGAGAGCGCCGACGGCCTTCGCGGTTGGGACGTCAGCGCCATTACCGGCTGGACGACCACGCGCCCCGACAAGCAACTGCTGATTACCGCCGACTGCTTCACGGACAACAATTTCGGCAAGACCGCCATCGCCGACGGGCAGTATGCCCTGTTCCAGCGCATGGGATGGAACAACGGCACGAGCACTATCCGGCAGACGAGCGCCAGCCTTCCTGCTGGTTCTTACCTGTTGAAGATGAAGACGAAAGCCTTCTATGCCAATAGCGCCACGAGTTCCGCCGTCTTGCAAGTGACCGCTGGCGGCAAGACCCTCGGCAGCACTTCCTTCAGCTTCGATCAGGGTTCTGCTGGTTGCATGGCCAGCAGCAACTGGGCCGATCAGAATTTGTATTTCAAGGTCGAGAGCGCATCGAAAGTGGAGATCCTGCTCAGCATCACATGGGTCAGTGGCGGCAGCCAAATCGCCGTGGACGACGTGCGCCTGCTGAGCATCCCCGACGATTACGTGGAGCCCACGATCATCGGCGGCAAGGAGACCGACGTGCCTTCGTTCACCGAGGGCGTCATTACCCACCAGTTCGTCCCCGAAGCCCAGATGATGCAGGATCTTTTGCAGATGCTGACCAACCATCTGCCCTACATGAAGAGCCTCTACACACCCTGTCAGTCACCCAACAGCCAGGGCGAGGCCTGCGCCTTTTTCAAGGACACCGAGGGCTCCAACAACGACGAGAAAGTCGTGCGCCCCAATGCCGACTTCTCCATGGTCTGCGCCTTCCTCTACAAGTACGCCAAGGGAAAGACCACCCTGCCCGCAGGCATCACATGGGACGACGTCAAGGAGATGGCCATCAAGAGCCTCATCTGGGGATATAGTAGCCACAACGCCAACAAGTTCAAAGTCACCTCGCGCAACGCCTATTGGGGCAGCACTTCCACATCGCAATATACTTGGGAAAGCTCTCTCTGGGCCATGTCGCTCTGCTACGCCGCCCACTTCCTCGCTGAAGAGTTGACCGCCACGCAGCGCACCTATATTTATAATATGGTGAAAGCCGAGTGCAACTATGAGCTTTACCGCAGCATCCCCACGGGCTATGCCGGCGACACAAAGGCCGAAGAGAACGGCTGGGAGGCCGACATCCTGGCCTGTGCCCTTGGGCTCTATCCCGACGATGCCCTGGCCTCGGCGTGGTTCGACCGTTTGCGTGACTTCGCCATCAACAGCTACTCGCAGGTCGATGATGCACAGGACCACACCGTCATCGACCCCGACTACGACCAGAAGACCGTCGCCGACTACTACCGTGGTAAAAACCTCTACGACGATTTCACTTTGCAGAACCACAACCTCTTCCACACCTCCTACCAGAACGTCGTGCAGCAGGAGCTGGGCGAGGCTCATCTGGCCATGCTCCTCTTCCAAGGCCGCAAGCCCTCATGGAAGACCAACGCCCTCATGCACAACCTTCAGAACGTGCAGAACGAAGTGCTCAACCGCCTCGCATTGGCTGACGGCGAGCTGGCCATGCCCAACGGCAACGACTGGAGCCTCTTCCTCTTCGACCAGATCACTTCATACAGCACCCTGGCCTGCTTCCTGCGCGACCCCAATGCCCTCTTGCTGGAGAACATGGCCTATAAGTTCATCAAGGCCCGCCAGCAAACAACGTCCGACGGTTCCTGGCTCCTGCGCAGCGACGTCGGCTCACGCCGCATGGGCGTAGAGGCTCACCGCGTCATGATGACCTACCTCATGCACGCCGTCGCCTCCACTGCCGACCTCAAGCCCACGACTTGGCAAGCCTTCAGCAAGGAGTACGAGGCCGCCCACCTCTTCAAGAGCCAGAACATCGTGCGCGCCAGCTCCAAGGACCGCTTCGTCACCTTCTCATGGAGCACCGGTCTGAAGAGCTACACCGGCTACTTCACCGACACCACCCCCGACCGCAACAAGATCATCTGTCCCTTCCGTGCCAACAACACGGGCAACATCCTCGGATGGTACAACGTCAGCGGAAAGGGCACCAACGCCACGCCCGTCGTCAGCGGCGTCTATGACCTCCAGGAAAACGCCTTCACCATGAACGGGCGCATCAACACCAACGACGAGACCCTCGAGAACAGCTTTGTCCTCGCCGCCACACGCGGAAACGCCATCATCTACATGAACCATGTCCGTGGCCTGCAGAGCGGCACCATCACGGGTCGCCGTGGAGGCCTGCTGGCCATCACCACCGACCCCTTCACCCGTCCTCAGCGCACCCTCTACCATGCCGCCGGACGCGTGCAGACCGATGGTGTGCAGACCGTGCAGTTCGAGAGTCCCTGGGCCAACATCGACAACAGCATCGGCGTCGTCACCCTTCAAGGCACGGGCCGCATGGCCTTTGGCGAACAAGCCAACAACAACAGCATCCTCTGCTCCAAGTTCTATCCCCTCTACTCCGCACAGACAGAGAGTTTCACCAAAGGCAAAGTCGTGGACCGCTCCATCGTCATCTACTACAGTCAAGTGGATAGCGCCACGACGAAGACCCTTGCTGCGCAGGCCGTCAGCCTCGCCGACCAACTGCCCTCGGGCTGGAACGGCCTCATCTGTGCCGATCCTGACGGCGAGCGCAACCTCGTCGTGGCCAACCTCGCCGGAGGCAACACGAACCGTGCCCAACTGAAAAACCTGGCCGTCGAAGGGCTGGGAGCTCCCGTCCTGCCCGTTGAGACCAACATCGTCGGCGGCAAGGCATCGGGCACCATCGCCCTGGATGTGGATCACGCCATGATGCATCCCCTGACCGTCTTCGTCAGCGGAGGAGACGTCGTGGTGAAAGCCTTCAACCCGTGGGACGACAGCCAGATCAGCGTTCGCACCATCGGCAACAAGACACAGCGTGTGAACGTTGCCTACCTCTCCGGAGGAAAGACCATCAACGGACAGTTCAGCATCGAACCCTCGGCCACCTATCTCATCCGCCTCGACGACAGCGGACTTACCGCCCAGGTCGAGAAGCAAGACCCCTCTGCCATTACCTACACCGACATCACGTCTGCCGTCCTCGCAAACCCTAATTTCGAGGAGGACCAGACATGGGCGACCACGGGCAGCATCACCCTCAACGGCACCACCTACAACCCCTGTTTCACACAGTCTGTGGCTCCTGCCGACAGCCGTTTCCCCCAAGTCCTGCCCGTCGTAGGGTGGACACCCGAGAACGGCCTCTCGTCCTCCTCGAACTTCGCGCTGCTTTATTCCATGCCCTACAGCTTCACCCAGTACTGCGTCTCCCCCAGCAACGTCGGCAACAGCGCCAGTATCATGGCCCAGCCTGCCGCCTTTGCCGACGAGGCCGGCGACCGTTGCCTGAGCGTCATGAATTCGTGGACTGCCGGCTTGAACGCCATCCGCCAGGACGTCACCCTCGAACCGGGAGACTACATGCTGACGCTCGATCTGCGCTATGCCTGTGCCAACGAGAGCCGCCGCACCGCACCTAACGTCGTTGCCACCTCTGGCGGCAATGTCTGCACGGCATACTGCGGCGTCGTCACGGACGGCGAAGAACACTACGCCCCCTTGCCCTCCGTCGCCGAAGCGTGGGAGCAGAAGGACGTCACCTTCACCATTCCTGCGGGCTCGCCTAAGACCGTGACCCTCCGCGTGGGTTTGCACACGACTGAAAGCCAAGGCGCTGCCAACCAGACGCGTCTGTATGTCGATAACCTCCGCCTGCTGCAGCGTGCCTATCCCAAAGGCGATGTCAACCGCGACTATGTCGTCACGATTGCCGACGTCACCGCCTTGGTCAACATCATCCTCAACAGGACCGGCTCAACGGCCTACAACCTCGGAGCCGCCGACGTCAATGGCGACAACACCGTGACCATTGCCGACGTGACAGCCCTGGTCAACATCATCCTCGGAAGGTAACCTGCCGACCGCCACCGACATGAAACAAACCAACAACGAACCCCGGCGGACCGCACGCATCCTGCTCATCTACACGGGCGGAACCATCGGCATGGGCCTCAATCCCAGAACGGGAGCCTTGGAGCCGCTGGACTTCAACGAGTTGGTGGCCAGACTGCCCGAGCTCCACGACATCCCCGCCGGCGTCGATGTCCATCAGTTTCCGCAGCCCATTGACAGCAGCGACATGAATCCCCAGCTGTGGGGGCGCATCGTGGAGATTATCGCCGACGGCTACGACCATTACGACGGCTTCGTCATCCTCCACGGGACAGACACGATGGCCTTCACCGCCTCGGCACTCTCCTTCATGCTCGAGAACCTGACCAAGCCCGTCATCCTCACCGGTTCCCAGTTGCCCATCCACCAGTTGCGCACCGACGGACGCGAGAACCTCATCACCAGTATCGAGATAGCGGCAGCCCGCAAGCCCGACGGCACTCCCCGCGTGCCCGAAGTCTGCATCTATTTTAGCGGGAAGCTGCTCAGGGGAAACCGCTCGACGAAAATCAACAGCGAGGGCTTCAACGCTTTCGACAGCTTCAACTTCCCTCCTTTGGCCGATGCGGGCGTGAAGATTGTCTATCACGACGAACTCATCCTCCATCCCGACTATTCGCGACCCATGACGCCTCACTTCGCCTTGGACGCCAACGTCGTGGTCTTCACGCTCTTCCCGGGCATTCAGGAGGCCACCGTGCGCTATCTGCTGGCCACTCCCGGCCTGCGCTCCATCGTCATGCGCACCTATGGCAGCGGCAACGCCCCCCAGTCGCCTTGGCTCGAACAAGTCCTCAACGAGGCCAACAGCCACGGCATCGTCATCATCAACATCACCCAGTGCGCCGCGGGACCCGTGGAAATGGCACGCTACAGCGGCGGATTCCTCCTCAAGAACGCGGGCGTCCTCTCTGGCTACGACAGCACCGTGGAGTGTGCCATCGCCAAACTCATGCACCTCCAAGGCCACACCTCTGACCCGGAGGCCATACGCCGTCTCATGGCGCGTCCGCTCTGTGGAGAAATCACCATCGAGCCTTAATGAAAGCCCTCCTGACGGCCAAGCCACGGACGTCTGCACCCGACACCCCGAACGTGTGCACCTTCCACCATGAAGGTGCACACGTTCTGCTTGAAACCAGCACACCATCCCGCTCCCGCGCCTTTCCGTGCCCCTCTTCATCGCCATCTTCCCGCCCTCCGATGTCGGTTCCTGCCTCGGAAAAAGTGGGGCGGCTCCGCCCGACGTCGATGTGTCCTGGACGGCGCGACGAGGAAAAAACCGACCCGATGAACTATTTCTTGAAAATTATCTTGAAAACATGCGGAGAGTTGCGTCTTTTTGAGTATATTTGCCCGCGAAAAGGCTGAAAAGCCCTTTGGCTGCTACCAAAAAGACCGTCTATGACCCACCTTGTCTTGCCTTCTTGCGAAGTCCGCCGCCTCAGTTTCTACTTGGCGATGGAGGAGTATGCCGCGCGCCGCCTTCGACTGCAGGACGACGTCTTCTTCCTTTGGCAGGTGGAGCCCACGGTCATCTTCGGTCGCAACCAGGACATTCAGGCAGAGGTGAACCTCGACTATTGTCGCCGCCACGGCATCCAGTTCTTCCGCCGCAAGAGCGGAGGCGGATGTGTCTATGCCGACCGCTCGAACGTGATGATGAGCTACGTCACCCCTTCCGACGAAGTGGTCGTGACGTTCTCGCGCTACATGCAGATGGTGGTCGACATGCTCAGGCAGCTTGGGGTGCCCGCCACATCTACCCAGCACAACGACGTGCTCATCGGGGGCCAAAAGGTGTCGGGCAACGCCTTCTACCACATCCCCGGCTACAGCATCGTCCACGGAACCATGCTCTTCGACACAGACATGCAACACATGCTCAACGCCATCACCCCGCCACAGGCGAAACTCGACAAGCACGGCGTCGAGAGCGTCAGACAGCGCATCACCTTGATGCGAGACCACACGGCGCTGACCATCGACGAGTTCAAGCGTTTTGCCGTCAGCCACCTCTGCAACAAGGAGCTGAAGCTGCGCGAAGACGACGTCTGCGCCATCGAAGAACTGGAACGCTCCTACCTTCAACCCTCGTTCATCTACGGTCAGCAGCCGGCCACTTAACCGTAATCCGTTCAACCCCTCATCCCCAAAACTTCCCTCATTCCCGTTTGCACCTTTAGAACCATAAGCCTTATTAAACCTCATACATCACATGGAAAAGAAAACCTGTCTCTATGACCACCACGTGGCCCTCGGCGCTCTGATGTCGCCCTTTGGCGGATTCATCATGCCCATTCAGTACACGAACATCACCGACGAGCACAACGCCGTGCGCCAGCACTGCGGGGTCTTCGACGTCAGCCACATGGGCGAAGTGCGCATCACGGGTGCCGACGCCGAGCGCTACGTCCAGCACATCTTCACCAACGACGTGACCGACGCACCCCTCGGGCAAATCTACTACGGCATGATGTGTTACCCCGACGGCGGCACCGTCGATGACCTGCTCGTCTATAAGATGGGCGACAACGACTTCTTCCTTGTCATCAACGCCGCCAACATCGACAAGGATGTGGCCTGGATGCAAGAGCAAGCCCAAGGCTTCGACATCTGCCTCGACCACCAGAGCGACTACTACGGCCAGCTTGCCGTACAGGGGCCCGAGGCAGAGGCCGTTGTCGAGGAAGTCCTCGGATTGCCCTGCAAGGAACTGAAGTTCTACACGGCCAAGACGCTGGAGGTTGCCGAAGGCGACGAGGGCGAAACCATCATCATCTCACGTACTGGCTACACCGGCGAGGACGGCTTTGAGATCTACGGTTCCCACGACTTCACACAGAAGGCATGGGAAAAGCTGATGCAGAGCGGACGTTGCAAACCCTGTGGCCTCGGATGCCGCGACACCCTCCGCTTTGAAGTCGGTCTGCCCCTCTACGGCGACGAACTTAGCGCCGACATCAGTCCCGTCATGGCTGGCCTCTCAATCTTCGTCAAGCTGGATAAAGACGAGTTCATCGGCAAGGAAGCCCTCGCCAATCAGAAGGCCAACGGCGTGGCCCGGAAACTCGTGGGCATTGAGCTCGCAGACAAGGCCATTCCACGTCACGGATATGCCGTCCTCACTCCCGAGGGAGACACCGTGGGCGAAGTGACGACGGGCTACCACTGCCTCAGTGTTGACAAGAGCGTCTGCATGGCTCTCGTCAAGACAGACTACGCCAAGCTGGGAACGCCCCTCGCCGTACAGATCCGAAAGAAGACCTTCCCCGGCGTGGTCGTCAAGAAGAAGTTCTACGACAAACATTATAAGAAGTAAAAGACCAGCCCCGACTCCTCTCAGGGGAGAGAGGTGTATATACTTGAAAACATATCATTTATTAACTCACTTTTAACATGCAAGTCTTATCTCCCAAAGGTAATCACTCCCCTCTCATTTCGGAGAGGGGGTGGGGGTGAGGCTTCTTCCCTTTCAACATTATGGCACAATTTGAATCCGGACTCTTCTATTCAGAGTCACACGAGTACGTTCGCGTAGAAGGCGAATTTGGTTTTATCGGCATCTCAGACTACGCCCAGCACGCCCTGGGTAACGTGGTATATGTTGACATGCCCGAAGTGGACGACGAGGTCACCGCCGGCGAAGAGTTTGGCGCTGTCGAGAGCGTCAAGGCTGCCAGCGATCTGATCGCACCCGTCAGCGGCACCGTCGTGGAGGTCAACGAGGCTCTCGAAGACCAGCCCGAACTGCTGAATAAGGACGCTTTTGCCAACTGGATCATCAAGGTCCAGCTTTCCGACCCCACCGAGCTCGATGCGCTCATGGACGTGGAAGCGTATAAAAAGCACTGCGAATAAGTAGAAGACCCACCCCTCACCCTCCTTGTGAGGGAGGGGGTGGTCGCCTTTCAAGAATGGTTAGTCAATCTATCATACAATGAACGAAAAGCAAACAACAAAAGCTACGGCTCCCCTCCCGGGAAAGGAAGGGCAGGGGAGTGGGGCTTTTAAATATTTCCCCCACACCGAAGAAGATTTTCGGGAGATGCTCGACGCGGTTGGCGCTTCCTCTGTCCACGACCTCTTCGCTGACGTGCCAGAGGCAGCCCGCTTCCAACGCGACTATGACCTGCCCCAGGCGCTCTCCGAGACCGACCTGCGCCTCTTCTTCGAGCAACTGACGCACCCCGTCAATGCACAACAGCTCGTCTGTTTTGCCGGTGCCGGTTGCTACGACCACTATGCTCCCAGCGTCGTGCAGAACCTCATCCAACGTTCTGAATTCCTGACCTCCTACACGCCTTATCAGGCCGAGATCTCGCAAGGTACGCTGCACTACATCTTTGAATACCAGTCGATGATAGCTGAACTCACGGGACTCGACATCAGCAATGCTTCGATGTACGACGGCTCCACGGCCACCGCCGAGGCCATGATGATGGCCTGGGGAAACGCCAAGAAAGCCACCCGCGTGCTCGTCAGTGAGACCATCGACCCGAAGGTGCGACGCGTCGTAGATACATACGCCCACTTCCACGGTGTTCCCCTCCAGCTCATCCCCGCCAAGAACGGAGCTCTCGACCGTGAAGCCCTTGACAAGGAACTGGCAGAAGGCGGCGTGGCCGGCGTCATCGTCCAACAGCCCAACTACTTCGGCATCATCGAGGATTTCACGGGCATCGCCGACGCCGTGCATGAACAAAAAGGCATCTTCGTCATCAACGCCAACCCCAGCGACCTGGCCATCCTGAAGACACCGGGTGAATGGGGAGCCGATGTCGCCGTGGGCGAAGGCCAGAGTCTGGGAATCCCCATGACGTTCGGAGGTCCCGGCGTGGGCTTCATGGCTTGCACAGAGAAGCTCATCCGCAAGATGCCCGGACGCATCGTGGGTCAGACCCTCGACAACCGCGGACAGCGCGCATTCGTCCTGACATTGCAGGCTCGCGAGCAGCACATCCGTCGTCAGAAAGCCACCTCCAACATCTGTTCCAACCAGAGTTTGATGGCGCTCTACGTGACCATCTACCTTTCCGTCATGGGCAAACAGGGGTTGCGCGAGGCAGCTGAAATGAGTTATGCCGGAGCCCACAGCCTTTGCGACAAGCTCCTTGCCACCGGTAAGTTCCACCTTACTTACCCTGGCCAACTGTTCTTTAACGAGTTCTGCGTTGACTACGATGGCGACCTCGATGCCCTGTTGGCAGAAGCCACCGAATGTGGGTATCTTGCCGGCGTGAAAGTGGGCGAGAAGACCCTCATGATTGCCGTCACCGAGCAGCGCACGCCCGAGGAAATAGAGGAACTTGTTGATATTCTCGGAAAAGATATACTCTAAGCATGGATTCGCTCTTTACCTTTGCAAAGAACAACTTTGATGTGATCACCTTGCTCGTCGCCATTGTTGGCGTACTGGTAAGCATCATCTCCTTTGTTTATGAGGTGAAGAAGCGAAAACCTAACAGAAAGAAACAATGAACAGAACATTATACGGAAACCTCATCTTTGAACTCTCGAAGAAAGGTCGCAAGGGCTACTCCCTGCCACAAGATTACGACCGCAGCCACACGACTGCCGAACTGCCCGAAGTGCTGCGCCGGAGAGAGGCTGCCCGTCTGCCCGAGTGCGACGAGCTGACTGTCGTGCGCCACTATACGAACCTCAGCCACAATAACTTTGGTGTGAACGACGGATTCTATCCCCTTGGTTCTTGCACGATGAAGTACAACCCCGTCATCAACGAGGAGATTGCCGCTATGAAGGCTTTTGCAGGCCTTCACCCCTTGCAGCCTGCCGATACCTGCCAAGGCGCGTTGGAGGTCTATTTCAACCTTCAACAGTCTCTGGCCGAATTGGCAGGACTCAGCGAGTTCACCCTGAATCCTTGTGCCGGTGCTCATGGAGAGCTGACGGGCTTGATGGTCATACGTGCGTATCATGAAGCGAATAACGAAACGAGGAATAAGGTTCTCATCCCGGACTCTGCCCACGGCACCAACCCCGCCTCGGCGGCTGTCTGTGGCCTGGAAGTTGTGGAGGTGAAGAGCCTGTCGGACGGCACGGTCGATGTCGATCACTTGCGCCAGCTCCTCGAAGAAATGGGCGATCAGGTGGCTGCCATGATGATGACCAACCCCAACACCCTTGGCATCTTTGAGCCACGTGTGTTGGAAATCACCGACATGGTTCACAAAGCGGGCGGTCTCATGTACTACGACGGCGCCAACCTCAATGCCCTCCTCGGCGAATGTAGGCCCGGCGACATGGGCTTCGACGTCATGCACATCAATCTCCACAAGACCTTCTCCACCCCTCACGGAGGCGGCGGTCCCGGCAGCGGCCCCGTCGGCGTCCGCAAGGGATTGGAGCAGTTCCTGCCGTCGCCACGCGTCGTGTTGGTGGCCCCCCATACTGTCCCCGAGGGGGCTTCGGCGCCAATCTTTACTGTGGATTATGGTAATGTGTCCCCCTCGACGGACGAAGGGGCAGCCAGCTCTTCCCCTTGCTCCGTCGGCAGTTTCTTCGGTAACTTCGGTGTTATATTGAAAGCCTATGCTTACATTCTCAGCCTCGGTCGCGAGAATGTGAAGATGGTTGGTCCGCTGGCCACGCTGAACGCCAATTACATTAAGGAACGCCTGCGCGACGATTACCTGTTGCCTATCGGCGGCTTGTGCAAGCACGAAGTGGTCTTTGACGGCCTCGTCGATAAGAGCACGGGCGTCACCACGATGGACGTGGCCAAGCGTCTGCTCGACTATGGCTACCACGCTCCCACCATCTACTTCCCCCTGCTCTTCCATGAATCCCTCATGATCGAGCCTACGGAGAACGAGAGCAAGGAGACCATCGATGCCTTCATCGACGTCATGCACAAGATCGCCGCAGAGGCAAAGACCGACCCCGAGCTGGTCAAGAGCGCTCCCCACAACACCCCCATCGGTCGCGTGGACGATGTGCTGGCGGCCAAGCAACCGGTAACAACTTATTGGAAGACCCTGCAGACATCAGACCTTTAGGGAGAAGACCCAGCCCCCGCCCTCCTTGTGAGGGAGGGGGACGCACTCCTTACCCTCCCTGTGAAGGAGGGGGCTGTTTACCTTACAAGAATAGTGTGTTATTATGAATACAAATAGCCAAACTCATCCTACTCCCCTCTCTTCAGGGGAGGGGCACACGGACGGGGCTTCCCTTCTCATCATCGGTGCTGGCCCCGGCGGTTATCGGGCAGCTGTCCATGCAGCTCATCACGGCCTCAAGGTCACTATCTTTGAAGGCGGGCACGTGGGCGGCACTTGCCTCAACGTCGGGTGCATACCCACGAAGACCTACGTCCACTCGGCCTCCTTCGCCGAAGCCGTGGAGCGTCAGCCGCAAGTCGTGGAGCAGTTGCGCGGGGGCGTGGAGACGTTGCTCGCTCATCCCAATATCACCCTGGTCAAAGAGCGTGCAAGCTTCATCGATGCGCACACCGTGGAGACGCCCAGCGGGCAGCGCTTCTCGGCTGAGAACATCATCATTGCCACGGGCAGCTCTTCCAAGATGTTGCCCATTCCCGGCGTGGACGGCCCCCGTGTGGTAGATTCCACGGGATTGCTGCAACTGAAGGAATTGCCTCGCCGTCTTTGCATCATCGGTGCCGGCGTGATAGGCATGGAATTTGCTAGCGTCTTCCAGCGTTTTGGCTCGGAAGTGGTGGTCATTGAATACCTGAAAGAGTGTCTTCCGATGGTCGATGGCGACATCGCCAAACGTCTGCGCAAGCAGCTGGAGAAGCGCGGCATCACCTTCTTTATGGGAGCGGGCGTGAAAGCCATCGACGGCGCGGCTGTCCTCTTCGAGCAGAAGGGCAAGGAACTGTCCGTCGAGGCAGATGTCATCCTCATGGCAACGGGTCGCAAGCCCAACGTCTCGCCCGACTTCGTCAACGCGGGCCTTGAGTTCGATGAGCGAAAGGGTGTTGTCGTCAATGAGCAATTCCAGACCTCCGTGCCGGGCATCTTTGCCATCGGCGACGTCAACGGCCGCCAGATGTTGGCCCACGCTGCGGAAATGCAAGGCATTCACGTGGTGAACAGCCTCCTCGGGCAGCCCGACGAGCTGGACTTCAGCATCATGCCGGCAGCCATCTTCACGGAGCCAGAAGCCGCCTGTGTGGGACCTTCGGAAGACCAGCTGAAAGCCGCCGGCACACCTTTTGAGTGCCACAAAGCTTTCTACCGTGCCAACGGTAAGGCCTTGGCCATGAAGGATACAGAGGGAATGCTGAAGCTCTGCTGCGAACCCGGCAGGGGGCGCATACTCAGCTGTCACGTTTTCGGCGCCCATGCTGCCGACCTCGTGCAGGAGGCAAGCGTCCTGATGTGCTGCCACGCCACCGTTGCCCAGCTCCGTTCGATGGTGCACATCCATCCGACCCTCAGCGAGCTGCTTCTCGCTGCCGCCGAGGCGTAAGGCCGCATCATTTTACACAAGTACACCTTCCAGTCAGAACATATTGACATTCTGGCTGGAAGGTGTACGCGTTCGGACGGTAAGGTGCACACGTTCGGAGGTGAACGTGCAGGGTGGGGGGCTATTCCGCCACGATCTTGCAGATGTTGACGACGGTGTGCATGGCCTTCTCCATAGATTGTATGGGCACGAATTCGTGGCGCCCGTGGAAGTTGAGGCCTCCGGCGAAGATGTTGGGGCAAGGCAGTCCTTTGAAGGAGAGCTGTGCGCCGTCTGTTCCTCCTCGGATGGCTTTGACCACGCACTTCATGCCTGCCTGCTCGATGGCCCGACGTGCGATGTCGATGATGTGTTCCTTGCCTTCGAGTTGCTGGCGCATGTTATAGTATTGGTCGCGTATGTCGGCCTCGACGACGCCTTTGCCATAGCGCTCCTCGAACACAGCCACGAGATCCGACACGAAGTCCTTGCGCTCTTCGAAGCGCTGGCGGTCGTGGTCGCGTATGATGTAGGAGAGGGTGGCTTCTTCGACGGTGGCCCGAATGCCGGTGAGGTGATAGAATCCCTCGTAGCCCTCGGTGCGCTCGGGTACTTCGTCCTTGGGCATGGCCTCTGCAAATTCCGTGGCGATGAGGCAGGCGTTGCGCATCTTGCCTTTGGCGTAGCCGGGATGGACGTTCCGTCCTCGGACGTGGATGGTGGCGCTGGCGGCGTTGAAGTTCTCATACTCCAGTTCGCCGACCTCTGAGCCGTCCATGGTGTAGGCCCATTCGGCACCGAACTTCTCGACGTCGAAGAGGTGGGCACCGGCTCCGATTTCCTCGTCGGGGTTAAAGGCAATGCGGATGCGTCCGTGCGGGATGTCGGGGTGTTCCATGAGGAAAGCCATTGCCTCGACAATCTCTGCGATGCCCGCCTTGTCGTCGGCACCGAGCAGGGTGTGACCGTCGGTGACGATGAGGTCTTCGCCTACGTGTTCCAGCATTTCGGGGAACAACTTCGGCGACGTCACGATGCCCTCTTCAGCATCGAGGACGATGTCTCCGCCGTCGTAGTTTCTGACGATGCGGGGATGGATGTCAGCTCCGGAGCAGTCGGGGCTGGTGTCGTAATGGGCAATGAATCCGACCGTGGGCACGTCGGCGGGGACGTTGGAGGGTAGGGTGGCATAGATGTAGCCCTGTTCGTCCATCGTCACGTCTTCGAGTCCCATCTCTTCGAGGGAGTCGGCCAGGTGACGGGCAAAGACCAGCTGTTTCGGGGTGCTGGGACAGCCCTCAGCCTCTTCGGAGGATTGGGTGTCGTAGCTAACGTAATCGAGGAAGCGGGCGATGAGATAAGACCCACCCCCTTCCCTCCCTTGTAGAGAGGGAGCTATTTCTTGTGCTGGATGATATTCCATATTGTATGTATAACAATTCTTGAAAGGTAATCTCACCTTCCCTGCAAGGGAGGGCGGGGGGAGGGTCTTTTACTTGACTTCCCATCCCAGGGCGCTGGCACCGAGCACGGCAGCTGCTGCCCCGTCGAGCTCGCTGACGAGCATCTTGGCCTTGCCTTGGAAGATGCGGAGGACGGATGCATCGTAGGCACGCTTGATGGGATCCATGATGAGGTCGCCGGCCTTGGTGAGTCCGCCGAAGAAGATAAAGGCTTCGGGGCTGCTGAAGGCCGCAAAGTTGGCACAGGCTTCGCCCAGGATGCGACCGGTTTCCTCGAAGATCTGCTTCGCCACTTCGTCGCCCTTGCCGGCGGCGATGGCTACGTCCTTCGACTCAATCTTGTCGAGCGGAATCTCGCGGAGCAGGGTTGGTTTGTCGGTCTTCTCGATAATCTCGCGCGCCGTGCGTGCGACGCCGGTCGCAGAGCAGTAAGCTTCCAGACAGCCTTTGCGACCGCAGCCACACTGTCGGCCATTCTTCTCCACGATGACGTGGCCGAGTTCGCCGGCCATGCCGTCGCAACCCAGCACCATCTGACCATTGACCACGATGCCGCTGCCGACACCCGTGCCCAGTGTGATCATGATGAAGTTCTGCATTCCCTTGGCGGCGCCATACTGCATTTCTCCCATAGCGGCGGCGTTGGCGTCGTTGGTCAGACGGACAGGGATGCCGAGGCGCTCGCTAAACATCTGGGCCAAGGGGATCTTGCCCTTCCACGGGAGGTTGGGGGCGAACTCGATGGAGCCTGAATAATAGTTGCCGTTAGGGGCTCCGATGCCCATTGCGTGGATCTTTCCGATGCCGCCCACCTCGTCGATGATGGGACGGAGGGCTTCTACGCAGTCATCTACGTATTGGTTGATGTCGCCGTGTCCTTGTGTTTTGATGGAGGTGGTGGCGACGACGTTGGCGTTTTGGTCAACAATACCGAAGACCGAGTTGGTGCCTCCGAGGTCGAGGCCAATTACATAAGGTTTCTTTTCCATGTTAATTAAAGAGGTTAGGTTTGCGAATTTCAAGCGCCAAAGATAAGCAAAGGAACGAAAAGAGAGAAGAGAAAGGGGAAAAAAGTGCCTTTTCAGGTGAAAAGATGTTCTTTTCTGGCAAAATCCTTCGTCGTTTCATGGAAAAAAGCGAACTTTGTAGCCGCATTATGTGGTTTGAACACGTTACATTACTTGATTTGACAGTAAAAGGACTGTTGGTCGGCATCGTTGCCAGCGCTCCGATGGGTCCCGTGGGTGTCCTTTGTGTGCAGCGCACGCTGAACAAGGGCAGATGGTATGGGCTGGTCACGGGTGTGGGAGCCGCGGTCAGTGATATCATCTATGCCCTGATCACTGGCTTCGGCATGAGCTTCGTCTTGGAGTTCATCGAGCAACCGCGGACCATGTACTTCCTGCAGCTAATAGGCAGCCTCATGCTCTTTGGCTTCGGATGGTTCACCTTCCGGACGAAACCGACGTTGCGTCCACCCTCTAAGAACAAAGGTTCGCTCATGCACAACTTCGCCACTGGATTTTTGGTGACACTCTCCAATCCGCTCATCATTTTCCTGTTCATGGCGCTCTTCGCACGCTTTACCTTTGTGGTGCCCGAGCATCCGTGGCAGCAGGCGCTGGGCTACTTGAGCATATTCCTGGGAGCAATCCTCTGGTGGTGTGGCCTCACCTATGTGGTTGATAAGCTGAGGACGACGTTCGATTTGGCGCGCATCAGTCTCATCAACCGCCTTATCGGCGCCATCGTGATGGTCGTTTCCATGTTGGGATTGCTATCGACGTTGCTGGGCTTGACGCTTTATTAGTATATAGTTTTAGGAAAAGTGAAGATTGCCAAAGAACTGAAGGACTCCAACATTGCTGAGTACCTATTGTATATGTGGCAGCTGGAAGACACCCTTCGTGTCTATGGCTGTGACCCCGACCGCCTGCGGGAAGAATATGTGACCCGCTTTGATTATTCCGAGGAAGAAAAGAGCCAGGAAGCGCAATGGCTGGCCGACCTCTGCCAGATGATGAGAGAAGAAGGCAAGACGCAACAGGGGCATCTGCAAATCAATCAAGGCACGCTCTCCCTGCTCACCGACCTTCACCTGCAATTGCTGCAGAGCACGAAGCATCCCTTTTATTCGGCGGCCTACTACAAAGCCTTGCCTTACATCGTGGAACTGCGCGCCCGTAGCGGTCACACAGAATCCCCGGAACTGGAAAACTGCCTGGAAGCACTCTACGGTGTCCTCCTCCTGCGCCTCCAACATAAACCCGTTTCCAAAGAGACACAGGAGGCTGTCGCCCACATCTCACACTTGTTGGCTCTTTTGTCTGAAGCCTGGAAGAAAGAAAAGGCAGGAGAGCTGGAACTTTGAATAGAAAAGATATGAAACACATCCTTGTTACTGGTGCCTGCGGACAGTTGGGCAATGAAATGCAACGGCAAGCACTGGCCAACGCGGAATACCGCTGGTTCTTCACCGATGTCGTGGACGTGGACGGTCTTGAAACCATTTCTTCCCTCGACATCACGAACCAGTTTGCCGTCGAGTCTTTTGTCCAAAAGAACGAGATAGACGTCGTCGTCAACTGTGCGGCCTATACGGCGGTCGATCGTGCTGAAAGCGAACCGGATAAAGCGCTCCTTCTCAACGCCACCGCACCGGGGTTCCTTGCTGCGGCCATCGAAAGACGTGGCGGCCAGCTCATACAAATCTCCACGGATTATGTCTTTGACGGCACGGCTCACACGCCTTATACCGAAGACCAACCCACCTGCCCCACGTCGGTCTATGGTCATACCAAACTCGCCGGCGAACAAGCCGTACTAACAGCCAACCCCACGGCCATGATCATCCGCACAGCTTGGCTCTTCAGCCGCTTCGGCAACAACTTCGTCAAGACCATGCTGCGCCTCGGGCGAGAAAAGGATTCACTCGGCGTCATCTTCGACCAGATAGGCACGCCCACTTACGCCCGCGACCTTGCCGCCGTCATCATGGCTGCCGTCAATCAGGGCATCATCCCAGGCATCTATCATTTCTCCAACGAAGGCGTCATCTCTTGGTACGACTTCACCAAGGCCATCCATCGCCTCGCCGGCATCAACACCTGCCACGTCCGGCCTCTTCACACCACCGAATATCCCACTCCTGCCTCACGGCCCCACTATAGCGTCCTCGACAAGACAAAAATCAAGCAAACCTACGGCATCGACATTCCTTACTGGGAGGACAGCCTCAAAGATTGTGTTCAGGAACTTCAGTGATTTCCAAGATTCCCTTCGCCCCATCTGCCTCATTACAAACCCATGAACCAAGAAATAGAACGCAGGCGAACCTTCGCCATCATCTCACACCCCGATGCGGGTAAGACCACACTCACCGAGAAGTTCCTCCTCTTCGGCGGACAGATTCAGGTGGCTGGTGCCGTCAAGAGCAATAAAATCAAGAAGACAGCTACCTCCGACTGGATGGACATTGAGAAGCAGCGCGGTATCTCTGTGACCACCTCCGTCATGGAGTTCGACTACTCCCCTTCGGAACCATCGGTGGACGGCGGTTTGCCTGCCGTCTCCTCCCCCGAATATAAGGTCAACATCCTCGACACTCCAGGCCACCAGGACTTCGCCGAGGACACCTTCCGCACCCTCACAGCCGTCGATAGCGCCATCATCGTCGTTGATGGTGCCAAGGGCGTCGAGGCGCAGACACGTAAGCTGATGACCGTCTGCCGGATGCGCAAGACACCCGTCATCGTCTTCATCAACAAGATGGACCGCGAAGGCAAAGACCCCTTCGACCTCCTCGACGAAATCGAAGAAGAACTGCAAATCAAGGTGCGCCCCCTCTCCTGGCCCATCAACCAGGGACAGCGTTTCAAAGGTGTCTATAACATCTACGAGCAGAACCTCAACCTCTTCCGCCCTGACAAACAACGCGTCACCGAGAAGGTGAGTGTGCAACTCGGTTCTCCCGAGTTGGATCAGACGGTCGGCCCCGAAGACGCACAGAAGCTCCGCGACGACCTTGAGATCATCGAGGGCGTCTATCCCGAGTTCGACCGCCAGGCCTACCTCGATGCCGAGGTGGCACCCGTCTTCTTCGGCTCAGCACTCAATAACTTCGGCGTGAAGGAACTCCTCGACTGCTTCGTCGAGATAGCCCCTGCTCCCAAACCCGTCAAGGCCGAGGAGCGCGACGTGCAACCCGAAGAACCGAAGTTCACGGGCTTCATCTTCAAGATCACCGCCAACATCGACCCGAACCACCGCTCCTGCATCGCCTTCTGCAAGGTCTGTTCCGGCAAGTTCGTCCGCAACGCACCTTATCTGCATGTGCGTCAGGGAAAGACCGTACGTTTCTCTTCGCCCGCGCAGTTCATGGCGCAGCGCAAATCCACCATCGACGAGGCATGGCCGGGCGATATCGTCGGACTGCCCGACAACGGCATCTTCAAGATCGGCGACACCCTCACCGAGGGCGAGCAGCTACACTTCCGCGGACTGCCCTCCTTCTCCCCGGAGATGTTCAAGTACATCGAGAACGCCGACCCCATGAAGACCAAGCAGCTCGAAAAGGGCATCTCGCAACTCATGGACGAGGGCGTGGCACAGCTCTTTAGCAACCAGTTCAACGGTCGCAAGCTCATCGGCACCGTCGGTCAGCTGCAGTTCGAGGTCATCCAGTATCGTCTCGAGAACGAGTACGGCGCCAAGTGCCGCTGGGAACCCGCCTCGCTCTACAAAGCCTGCTGGATAGAGAGCGACGACGATGCCCAGCTCGAGCAGTTCAAGAAGCGTAAATATCAGTACATGGCCCGCGACATCGAAGGCCGCGACGTCTTCCTCGCCGACTCCGCCTACGTCTTGCAGATGGCACAGCAGGACTTCGAGCACATCAAGTTCCACTTCACCAGCGAATTCTAATGAGTAAAGAAAGAGACGCAGATATCCGAGCCGCCATCGACGTGATGAAGCGCGGCGGCACCATCCTCTATCCGACCGACACCATCTGGGGCATCGGCTGCGACGCCACCAACCCCGAGGCCGTACGCAAGGTCTTCGAAATCAAGCAACGCGAGGACTCCAAGGCCCTCATCTGCCTCGTCGATAGCCCGGGACGGTTGCAGCGATACGTCCGCAACGTCCCCGACGTGGCATGGGACATCATCGACCTCGCCACCAAACCCACCACCATCATCCTCAACGGCGCTGCAGGGCTCGCACCCAACCTCCTTGCCGAGGACGGCAGCGTAGGACTCCGCGTCACAGCCGAAGTCTTCTCCCAGCAGCTGTGCTACCGCTTCCAGAAAGCCATCGTCAGCACCTCCGCCAATATTAGCGGACAGCCAGCTCCCCAGACCTTTGCTGACATTTCCGACGAGATCAAGAATGCCGTCGATTACGTCTGCCTGTCACGTCAGCGCGACACCTCACGCCACGAGCCATCCTCCATCATCAAGTTCACACCCTCTGGCGAAGTCACCATCATCCGCCGCTGACATACAATCTTTTTCCTATCTTTTCCCGACTATCCGTTCTTACAACAAAATAACGTCTTCTTTTTTGGCGACTTGGCTGGAATGTCGTACCTTTGCGGGCGTAAATGACAGAAAACTGGAATCGCATCATCAACTGGCGCACGGCGCACATCAAGGACCGGCAGTTCATGCTGCTGTTGGCCTTCGTGATTGGTGTGCTCACGGCACTGGCAGGCCTGTTGCTGAAGTGGCTCATCCATCAGATCGAGTACATGCTGACGAACCACTTCTCCATCACGGGTGCCAACTGGCTCTACTTGGTCTATCCCGTGGTGGGCATCCTGCTGACGGGTCTCTTCGTGCGCCACGTGGTGCGCGACGATATCGGCCACGGCATCACGAAGATTCTGTATGCCATCGCCCGCAAGAAGAGTTACATCCGGACGCACAACACGTGGTCGTCGGTGGTGGCATCGGGCATCACCATCGGTTTCGGCGGCAGCGTGGGTGCCGAGGCGCCTATCGTGTTGACGGGCAGCGCCATCGGCTCGAACCTTGGGCAGCTGTTCCGTCTGGACAGCAAGAAGATGATGCTGCTCGTGGGCTGTGGAGCGGCAGGTGCCGTCTCGGGAATCTTCAAGGCGCCGATAGCAGGGCTGGTGTTCACGCTGGAGGTGCTGATGATCGACTTCACGCTGGGCAGCCTGCTTCCCCTGCTGGTGTCCTGTGTGACAGCCGCCGCCGTCACTTTCGCCATTTCGGGTACGGATAACCTCTTTGAGTTTCACCTTACCAACGCTTTCGCCATCTCGCGCGTACCCGCGTATATATTATTAGGTATCTTCTGCGGTCTCGTCTCGCTCTACTTCACCCGTGTCATGAACTGGCTCGAAGACCAGTTCCGCCGATTAGGTTCTCCGTGGAAACGTTTCCTCGTGGCCAGCCCCATTCTCAGCGTGCTCATCTTCCTCTTCCCGTCGCTCTACGGCGAAGGCTACGGCATGATCCGCCTGCTGCTGAATGGCCAGGGACAGGCCGACTGGAACCAAGTGCTGGAAGGCTCCTTCTTCTATGCGACCCCCCATCTGCTGCTCCTCTATTTGGCTGGCATCATCGTCTTCAAGGTGTTTGCCACGACGGCCACCAACAGCGGGGGTGGTTGCGGCGGTACGTTTGCGCCGAGTCTGTTCCTCGGCTGTGTGTCGGGCTTCCTGTTCGCTTCTTTGTGGAACCTGTTGCCGGGCAATACCATCATCGTGCCAGAGAATAACTTTTCTCTTCTTGGCATGGCAGGCCTGATGAGCGGCGTCATGCACGCTCCGCTGACGGGCATCTTCCTGATTGCCGAGCTGACGGGCGGCTATGGCTTGTTCCTGCCGCTGATGATAGTCGCCGTCTGTGCCTACTTGACCATCATCATCTTCGAGCCTCACAGCATCTACACCATGCGCCTGGCGCGCAAGGGCGAGCTTGTCACCCATAACCGCGACAAGGCCATTCTCACTTTGATGTCGATGGACTCCGTCATCGAGCGCTATGAAGAACATTTGCATCCCGACGACGACCTCGGCGAGATTGTGCGTCAGGTGGCAGGCTCGAACCGCGATGTCTTCCCCGTCGTCGATGAGGCAGGCAAGCTTCTTGGCGTGCTCATCCTCGACCGTGTGCGCCATGTCATGTTCCGCACCGAGCTTTATCATCGCCTGCATGTCAGTGACCTCATGTCACAATATGCTGCACGTCTGACCACCAACGATTCGATGGATGTTGTCATGTCAACTTTCGACCGTACCCAGGCGTGGACGCTGCCCGTCGTCGATGCCGATGGCATCTTCATGGGCTTCATCCGTCGCAGCCACGTCACAGCATTGTATCGGACCATGATGGCGGACTTGAGTGATGAATAGGAAGACCCACCCCCCTGCCCCTCCCTTGTAGGGAAGGGAGTGGATACCTTTGCAGATGGAACAGAAAACGGCTTCATATAAAACTTCCTCGCCCGATAGGTATCTCTTGCTTCGGGCCTATGCCAGAGAGAATCGGAAGAACGCGACGATGGCAGAGGAGTATCTGTGGGAGCAGCTGAGGGGTGGTTCTTTGGGTGTTGATTTCTTGCGGCAACATATCGTAGGTGACTATATCGCAGATTTCGCTTCGCGGCATGGCGGGCTGATCATTGAGGTGGATGGAGGCTACCATGCGGAACGTCAGCAGCAGGAGGACGATGCCGTCAGGGAACAGGCTCTGGAGCAGATGGGCTTCCATGTCATGCGTTTCACCAACGAAGAAGTCCTATACGACATCAACAATGTTTTACAGCAAATAGATAGTTATTTCAATGAATAAGCACACATCCAGTCAAATACATCTTACTCCCCTCCCTGCAAGGGAGGGGCAGGGGGGAGGGTCTGCCTCACTCCGTATCGTCTTCATGGGCACGCCTGACTTCGCCGTCGCCTCCCTTCGCAAGCTGGTAGAGAACCATTGTAACGTCGTGGCCGTCGTCACGATGCCCGATAAACCCGTAGGCCGACACCACGACACGCTGCAGGCCTCGCCCGTGAAGCAGTATGCCGTCAGCCAGGGCATCCCCGTCTTGCAACCAGAACGGCTGAAGGATGAGGCTTTTCTAGAAGAACTGCGCAGCTACCGTGCCGACCTTCAGGTTGTTGTTGCCTTCCGTATGTTGCCCGAAGTCGTCTGGGCCATGCCCCCTCTCGGAACTTTCAACCTCCACGCTGCCCTTTTGCCACAGTACCGTGGAGCGGCACCCATCAACTGGGCTGTCATCAACGGTGAGACCGAGACGGGCATCACCACCTTCTTCCTCGACCACGACATCGACACGGGGCGCATCATTCACCGTGTGCCCTCGCCCATTGCCGACACCGACACCGTCGGCGATGTTCATGACCGCTTGATGGAACTCGGTGCCGACCTCGTCCTCCGCACCGTGAAGGATATTGCCGCAGGCACCGCCAACCCCGTGGACCAGGACACTGTGCTCGGCGGTTCTCCCGCCGAGTCCCTCAATCCCGCTCCCAAGCTTACCCGCGACAACACCCAGATTCGCTGGCATGAGCACACGGTCAAGTCTGCCTATGACTTCATCCGTGGACTCTCGCCATACCCGGGAGCATGGACCACCTTGTGCACAGCCGACGGCAAGGAGACACAGCTGAAAGTGTTTGGAAGCCTCACCACCGCCCCCTCTCCGGACGGAGAGGGGAGTAGATACTCTCAAGGACAGGAAGCCAACAACGAACAAACTGCACAAGTAATCACTCCCCTCGCCATTCAGAGAGGGGTTGGGGGTGAGGCTTCCCTCCTCGTTCCCCTCCGCGACGGCGACCTTCGTCTCACCGACCTCCAACTGGCGGGAAAACGGCGTATGCCCGTCCAAGAATTCCTCCGTGGTGCCCATTTAGAGGGCGCGATTCTGAAAGAATGTTAAAAAACCGTCTGAAATCCATATTTAACCGTTACAAAGTTTCAACGTTTCAACATTTCCATATACCTTTGCCCCGCTAAACCCATTAAAATACATTGCCTATCGACAAAACATTACTCCTAAACCATCCTATTAGATAGTAATGCAAAATCTCAGAACAGAGACTGACGAGCAACTCGTCAAGCTCTATGAAGAAGGCAATGACGCAGCATTCGACATCTTGCTGCAGCGTTATCAACAACCCCTTTTTGGCTATATTCTTGCCCTTGTCTGCGACGAGGACAAAGCCAATGACATCTTCCAAGAGACGTTCTTCAAGGTCATCAACTATGTCCGTGCCCACCGCTATGTCGATAATGGCAAGTTCCAGGCATGGATCATGCGCATCGCCCGCAACCTCATTGCCGACAACTATCGCCACAAGTCGCCCTTCGTGGAAATCTCCGGTGAGCAGGAACGCCATCGCGTGTTCGACAATGCACCCCTGGCCACGCCTTCCATAGAAGACAACTACCACAACGAGCAGACGGTCAACGAGCTGACTCAGATGATTGACCGCCTGCCCCTGCCACAGCAGGAAGTCGTGAGAATGCGCATCTACGAAAACCGCTCCTTTAAGGAAATCGCTGCCCTGACAGATTGCAGCATCAACACCGCCCTCGGACGGATGCGCTATGCTATCATCAACCTCCGTCGCATGGCCGCCACCAAGGACCTCTCCATGGTGGAGTACGATTAACCCCCTTTCTTCTCAAAAAAGTCTCAATTCCTCACCTTTTGTCACATCTTATTGGTGAACAGATGGTTGCCGGTGAGGGAAAGGTGAGGAATAGGTGAGGGATGGTGAGGCTTTTGCATTCTCCTCCTCCGAGGAACCCTCATCTTGCGTGGCTGGATGACGGTCGCATGATGGCTTCGAGGCCATTCCCTCACCATCCCTCACCTATTCCTCACCTTTCCCTCACCCGTAAATAGCTTCTTTTCAGTCAGATATGGCAAAAGGTGAGGGATTTCCTTTGTTTGTACCCTTACATGGTGTGAGGCAGTTCATGTCCAGTCGCAGAAACATGTTGACCGTCTCAGCAGAACGTCAACACCTTCTTCGTTGAACGTGTACACCCTCCACTCATATTATATATTATATGTTCGCGCGCGCACGTATCTACGAAGTCCGTCCTCCGTGCGACAAAATGGTGTTCTTTTGTGCTTCCGAGGTTCCATTTTGTATCTTAAAAGGTGTTTTTCCTAAAAAAACAGCCCTAAAATCCATCTTTTTTCACAATTTTTATCGTTGTTAGCTAAAAAAGTATTAACTTTGCGCCGTTTTAGTCCGTGCTTCATAGGAAATGGGCCATTGACCGTATCACTGACATTGTCCGTTCAGGAAAGGCAAAAATATAGAGAGTAAACAAGATAACAAGTATTATGTTTAATTTAAGAGAGTATTTATGGAAAAAAGATTCATGACTCTTTTGGCGGGGCTGTTCCTATCTTTAGGAGTGGCTTTCGCTCAAGTTCAAGTGAAAGGCACCATTATCAGTGCAGATGATGGTGAACCATTGCCTGGTGCCTCCGTGAAGGTACTCGGACAGAAGACAGGCACTGTGACCAACATCGATGGTGAGTTCGTCATCAGCGTTCCCAGTGCAGATACGCGTCTCGAGATCTCACACATCGGCATGTTGCCGCGTGTCGTCAAGGCCCGCAACGGTATGCGCATCTCCCTCGACACGGATGACAAGATGCTCGAGGAAGTGATGATTGTAGGTTATGGTACCAGTACACGTTCTGCGTTCACCGGTTCTGCCGTGGAAATCAAGAGCGAGGACATCACCAACCACGTCACCTCGACGGCCACGAGTGCACTCGTGGGTAAGGTGGCAGGTATCACCGCCAATTCCAGCGACGGTGCTCCCGGTAGCGCTCCTACCATCCGCATCCGTGGTATTGGCTCCTACATGGCATCGACCACGCCGCTGTATGTCATCGACGGTGTGCCCATGTCACAAAGCATGGCCACGATCAACCCCAGCGACATTGAGAGCATCTCTGTCCTGAAGGATGCCAGTGCAACGGCCATCTACGGTAACCGTGGTGCAAACGGTGTCATCATCATCACCACCAAGAAAGCCAAAGGTGCTGCCAAGGATGCTGAGGTGACCTTCGATGCACGTATCGGTTCCAACGCACGCCTGACTCCGCGCTACGACATCATCACTGATCCCGGCCAGTATCTGGAAACACAGTACCGTGCCCTGTACAACAGCGTGGCCTACAATGGCGGCACAGCTTCTGACGCCTATGCAGCCGCTGATGAAATCCTTTGTGGTGACGTCAACAACGGCGGTCTGGGCTACCAGATCTTCACAGTGCCCGCAGGCGAGAAGCTCATCGGTACTAACTTCAAGCTCAACCCCAATGCCAAATTGGGCTACAGCGATGGACAGTACTTCTACACACCAGACGATTGGTACAACGAGGTTTATCATTCCTCCTTGCGTCAAGAGTACAACGCCAGCGTCAGCGGCAACACCGGTCGTCTGAGCTACTTCGCCAGCGCAGGCTATCTGAACGATGGCGGACAGGTGAACAATTCGCAGTTTGAACGTTACACGGGTCGTACCAATGTGGAGTATCAGGCTAAGAAGTGGTTGCGTCTGACCACCAACATGGCTTACACTCACTACGACAACCAGCGTCCCTCCTACAGCGACACCTACGGCAGCAGCACCAACGTATTCTACACGATCAATGGTATTGCTCCCATCTATCCCCTTTACGTGCGTGACAAGGACGGCAACATCATGAACCAAAACGGTCGCACCGTCTATGATGCCAACAACACCAACTTCCGCCGTGCCAGCTTTGGCGGAAACAGTGTCCGCGACAACGAGAACGACCGCCGTCGCACCTACTCCGATAACTTCTTCGGACAGTGGGGTGTCACGGTGACTCCCATCGAAGGACTTGACATCAAGGCCAATCTCAGTGCTACCAGCATTAACTCACGTGCTACCACCCTCTCCAGCCGTTTCGGCTCTGCCAACAGTGTTGACGGTGCAGCTGGTGTCAGCACCAGCCGCTACTTCTCTGTCAACCAGCAGTACATGGTCAACTACATCCACACCTTCAACCAAGTTCATAATCTCGGCATCGTGGCCGGTTACGAACAGCTGAAGGACAAGGATCAGGCTCTTTCTGCATCTAACACCCACCTCTACGATCCCTTCATCGGAGAAATCAACAATGCCGTTGGTCCCAACGACGACATGAGTATGAGTTCTTCTACCGACAACTATATGACAGAAGGTTTCCTCGCACGTGCTACCTATGATTATGCCGAGCGTTACTTTGCCAACGCCAGCTTCCGTCGCGACGCCAGTTCGAAGTTCGCTCCCGGTCACCGCTGGGGTACGTTCTGGAGTGCCGGTTTAGCATGGCAGATCAACAAGGAAGAGTTCATGAAGAACGTCTCTTGGGTGGATCTCCTCAAGCTGAAGGCTTCGTACGGTGAAAATGGTAACGACGGTGGTATGGGTTGGCACGCTTACGCTGACCGCTATTCCACCAGTTACAACAGCGATTCCAAGTCCTACAATGTCGTCATGGCCGCCAAGGGTAATGAAGAACTGACTTGGGAGACTAAGAAGATGTGGAACTTCGGTATCGACTTCTCTCTCTTCAACTACCGCTTGAACGGTACTCTTGAATTCTACACCGGTACCACCAGCGACCTTCTCTGGTCCAAGCAGGTGCCTTTGAGCTCTGGTCTTCCTGTGACCTCCTTCCCCCTCAACGTCGGCAAGCTCCTCAACCGTGGTGTTGAGTTCTCTCTGAATGGCGACGTTATCCGCACCAAGGACATCAAGTGGAACATCAACTTGAATCTGGCTCATAACCACAACGAGTTCACCGAACTCGACGAGAGCATCAGCGAGAAGGGTCTGCGCTACAGCAACCAGATTATCCGCGTAGGCGGCTCCAGTGCACATGCTTACATGAAGCGTTTTGCCGGTGTGGACCAGAGCAATGGTCGTGCACAGTATTGGAAGGCTTATACCTATGCTGATCAGGAAGAGAAAAACCCGGACAAGCTCACTTTGATGACTAACACATACGGTGAAGGTCCCATCGTGAAGGAAGAACTCACCTACGACATCACGGAAGCCAGCCTCTATGACTGCGGCGACATCCTGCCCAAAGTACAGGGCGGCTTCGGCACGACCCTCGAACTCTACGGCTTCGACCTCAGTGCACAGTTCAGCTTCCAGCTCGGCGGCAAGACCTACGACGGCGGCTACCAGCAGCTCATGCACAACGGCAGCGGCCAACAGCTCGGTACTGCCATGCACAAGGATCTCCTCGATGCCTGGACTCCCGAGAATCCCAACTCCGACATCCCACGTCTGAGCACAGCAGCCATCGACGATCCAGGTTCTGGTTCACAGACACCGCTTGACCGCTTCCTCACCAACAGCAACTATCTCTGCCTGAGCAACCTCACCGTAGGTTACACGTTGCCCTCCAAGTGGGTGAAGCCTCTCAGCATCAAGAGCGTCCGCCTCTACTTCGCAGGCGAGAACCTCTTCCTGCTCACAGCACGTCAGGGTCTTGACCCACGTTATAACCTTGGCATCGGTAGCTTCACCACAGGTCAGGGTCTGTCTTCGGGTAGCTACTCTGCTATGCGTACGCTCACAGGTGGTATCACCGTGACCTTCTAATCACCTTCACATTATACCTATCAATTTTAAATATCGGATATATATGAAACTATATAAGATTTCCATCTTTATGCTCGGTGCAGCCCTGTTGACCACAGCTTGCAACGACATCGACGAGCAGGAGCCTGAAGGCGGTTCTATCACCAAAGAGCAGCTTCAGGAAACGAACCTTGCTATTCCCGAGCGTGCAGAAGCAGTATTCAATGGTATGTTCGACATGATGGGCAAGCCCCATACCTGCTGGCCCACGGGCGGTAACAGCACTCGTGCCGATGATTTCGGATTCATCACCATCGCTTTCTCGGCTGACCTCGAAGGTGCAGACATCTGTCTGCCTAACAGCGGTTACAACTGGTTCTCCACTTGCTCGGAGTATTCCACACGTAACGCCAACTATGCCAATCCCTACATGCGCTACCGCATCCCTTACAACCAGATCGGTGCTGCCAATGAGGTGCTGGCTCTCTATCCTGAAGACACGACCGAACCCGCTGCCATCAACATGAAGGCACAGGCTCGTGCCATTCGTGCTTTCGACTACATGAACCTTGCTCCTTACTTCCAATTCAGTGCTGCTATTGCTGCAGACCAGCCTTGTGTACCCATCCTGCGTGATGGAGTGGACTACAGCAACAACCCGCGTGCTACTGTGAAGGAAGTGTATGAGTACATCATCGAAGACCTTAACTATGCTGTTGACAATCTGAAGATCGGTGAACGCACCAGTAAGGATCGTATTGATAAGAACGTGGCTCTTGCCTTGCGTGCACGTGCCAACCTTGCCCTGGGCAATTGGGCTCAGGCTGCTGCTGACGCTGAGGCTGCTATGGAAGGCTACACGCCTGCAAGCATTGTTGAAGTCAGCAAACCTGCCTTCTGCTCCCTTGATGAACACAACTGGATTTGGGGTATCAACATCACCACTGAGATGGCTGGTATCGATGGTGCACCCACCTCTTCTTCATGGATGTGCTCCTTCACCGGCGACGGTTATGCTCCTTACATAAATCCTCCGTTCATCAACATCTTGCTTTACAACAAGATTGCTGACACGGACGTGCGTAAGGGCTGGTGGCTGAACGCCGAGGGCGTGTCACCCAACCTCGAAGGTCTCTCCTGGACAGACCCCACAACGGGTGAAGTCGCCAATGGAAACGAGATTCCCAGCTTTGAAATTGAGGACGTGAAGATTGCCTACGATCCCTACACCAATGTGAAGTTTGGCATGAAGAGTGGTGTCGGTTCCACCGTGAACAACAATGACTGGCCTCTCATCCGTGTCGAGGAAATGATTCTCACTTTGGCTGAAGCACAGCTGCGTAGCGGTGATGCTGCCAAAGCCAAGACCACCCTCGAAAACTTCGTGAAGACCTATCGTGATCCCGCCTACACAGCAGATGCTGGTGGCCGTACACTTGAGAACGAGATTTGGTTCCAGCGTCGCGTAGAGTTGTGGGGCGAGGGCTTGTTCATCTTCGACGCCAAGCGTCTGAACAAACACATCGTCCGCTTCCACGGCAAGGGTACTACCAACTTCCCCGATGCCTTCCAGTTCAACGTCGAGAACAACGACCCGTGGCTGAACATGCGCTTCCCCAACACCGAGCTCAACAACAACTATGCCATTGTTGACAACAACGGTGGTGCACAGCCCGTAGCAGGTGACGCTGAAGGCAAGCCCGTTCTCCGCGACGGTGTGACTGACTAATGAGAGAATACCACATATCAACCATTTAAATAAAGAACATCGTTATGAAACTGAATAAGATATTCCTCATGTCGTTGATTGCAGCCACAGGCTTGGCATTCACTGCCTGTAGCGAAGACGACGAATACACTGTCGGCGGAGGCGTTGGCAACATCAACGTGACTTTCGCCGATGAGGAGAACAAGACACTGGCTTTGGAGGACACGGAGTTCACCATCAAGGTGCAACGCGCTGACAATAAGGGTGAACTCACTGTACCCATTATCGTGCTGCACAAGCCCGAAGTCTTCACGGTCCCTGAATCTGTAACCTTTGCCGACGGTGAGGACACCAAGGAAATTACTATTGCCGTGAGCGAAAAGACCGAGGCTTTCGTCGACTACATCCTCATGCTTACCTTCCCGAAGGAATACTGTGCTGTCACCTATAAGGATATTGACGCCACCTATCTTGATACGACGATTGTGGACAGAGTCGACGAGGAAGGCATTGTTGTGAAAGATGAAGAAGGCAATGTCATGAGGGACACTTTGATTCAGGAAGTTCCCTTCATTGACCCGGCCAGCACAGCCTACGGTTACTCCACCATGCAGATTACCGTGCACAAGGAGGACTACAAGCCTTGGGGTTCGCTGACCTACTTCAGTTGGCTCTTCGAGGATGCGTGGGATTCGAACGTCTACTACTCTGAGTACCTTGACCTCTATCGCTGCGACATCTTCTTTGACGGCTACAGCTACTGGTTCAAGTACGATGCCGAGAATCACACTATCGCCTTCACTGATGGTGCAGGTGTGGAGAAAACCGACACCTATTTTGGTTACGTGCATTCCACCTATGGTGATATGTTCACCCGTTGGCTGAAAGAGAACCAGTATAATGAGGAGGAAGACGTCTACTACATACCAATGGCTTATCGCGTGTCCGCAGGTAGCTTTGGTGACGATTATGATGCCATCCAGATGCACGAAGGTGTATTTGCAGAAGAATAAGTATGCGAAACAAGACAGCAATAATCTTGCTGCTCACGATGCTACCGGCTCTGCTTTTTGCAGAGCCGGTAGGCTTGCTTCAAGCACAGCGTCAGGCTGAAGCCGTCATGGGAAAGCACATGACGAGAATGCCTAACACGGTAACGCGTTCTACTGCTGATCTGCAACTGCCATATTATATTTTCATGGCAGAAGACGGCATGGGATTCTGCATTGTGGCTGCCAATGACACCCTGCCCGCCATCTTAGGTTATAGCCGCGAGAACAAGGTGACGTCTGCTGAGGCGATGCCAGATGGCCTGAAACTATATCTAAAGCATATCTCTTTGCTGGAAAGCAACAAGATGGATGCCTTGGATATTCAGGTGTCACCTGTGGTGGAACCTCTTTGTCCCAGCTCATGGGGACAGGATAAGCCGTACAATAATCTCTGTCCACTTAAAGATGGCCAGGCTTGCCCTACTGGTTGTGTGGCTACGGCCATGGCACAAATTATGTACCGATGGCAGTGGCCCGAACAGGGGATAGGTTATAGTTGGGCGAAGGATGGTGTCGGCGAGACCTATCATGGTTCTTTGGAACATGTCTATGATTGGGCGTCCATGTGCGCTACTACGGCAGAGAATATAGTCTCGGAAGCTGCCTCGGAAGCTGTTTCCACTCTGCTCTATGACTGTGGTCTCTCTGTCAACATGAACTACAAAACGGATGGCAGCGGAGCGGTTTCACCCATCAAGGCGTTTTATACTAACTTCGGGTTTATACCGACCACACTCAGGATGCATCATCGCGACTGCTACACAGCCGATGAATGGCTTGCACTTATCAAAAACGAGTTGTCCAACGGGCGTCCTATATTCTATTCCGCTTTTGAAACGTCAGCAGGTGGGGATTTATCTGGCCATGCTTTTATTGTCGATGGATATGATGAGACAGACTATGTACATGTCAACTGGGGATGGGACGGAACATGGAACGGCTACTTTCCTCTCGCAAGGTTGAATCCTGGTGGACATCTGTACAATGTGGGACAGAGAATGACTTTAGGAATTGAGCCGGCACGCAATGGAGAGACAGGCACGCCGATAGAGTATCCTTTCATATCTTCCCCATTGAAATGCAGCATCGGTACTTCTATGCGGAAATCACAAGCATTCACCGTGAGTGTGTTTGACATTAGCAACCCGAATGCCAACAGCCACACATGGCAACTCTCTATGGGTATTTTTGATACGAAAGGCCAGATGCTTGGTGAAATCAAAAGTGGACCTGTTCCTTCCGTGGCGTTGAGTTCTGGTTATATAACATCTTCCGGAACGACGATAAACTGTAAACTGAAGGATTCAACCCCCAACGGTGACTATGCTCTGCGTTTGCTCTTCCGCGAATCGGGTGACACTGAATGGTTGCAGCCTGACATCTATGGAGGCTTCACCAAGAGCGCTATCTACATTCGCATCAACGGCACGAAAGTGGACATCACCGATGGAACGGATTATATTCGCACGGCTGTTCGTGAAGTAAGGAACGATTCTCCTTCCACGATTAACTACTATGACCTGCAAGGCCGTCCTGCCGTGAATCCCCATCAGGGGATTTATGTCCGAAACGGTCGCACAGTACTCTTCCGATAACTATTGATATGAGGTACCTAATTCTTTTATTGCTTATGCCGCTGGTTGCCGTGGGCACTGCAACGGCTGATAACCGCTCCTTTGAGCAAATGCGTGACATTGCAGCAGCCAAGCTGAACAGAGTTGCCGCTGTCAAGGGGCAGATAAATGGGCATGTACAGCCTGTGAACTTGGAGTGCGTAGCCGATGCTGATGCCTATACAATCTTCACATCCACTGATGGCATTGACGGCTTCGCCATCGTAGCAAAAAGTGAACTTGTGGATCCTCTCATCGGTTATTCCACGGAGCATTTCGATCCCGCTGACATGCCGGCAGGACTGAAGTGGTATCTACAGACTGTGAGCCGCCAGCTGGTGGCGATAGAATCTGGAGTCATGAAGGCACCATGCCGCTCGGCTGCTTCTTTCATCCCCGTGGAGAACTTCATTACCACACAATGGAGTCAGGACTATCCCTTCGACCGCAAGACTCCCGAAAACTATCCTAGCGGTTGCATGGCTACTGCTTTGGCGCAATGTCTCAATTACCGCCAATACCCGCCTTCTGCCGAGTTTGATGCTACCTACTATGTCACCACCAAGGTTGGAAAGAACGATACGGACATAAAGAAGACTGCTCATGTCAGTTCCACCTACACTTGGCCTTACCAGAACACATATTCGTCTTTCCGAGAATATAGTGATAACATTGACGTGTTGCTACGTGATTGCGGTTATGCCACCTATATGACATATTCCAATAACAGCAGTGGAACAGCTGGCTATTTGGCTGGAATTGCGCTGACCAAGTTTTTCGGATATCCTGAGGAATGCGTTAAGTATTACCAGTTAGATTATTTCAGGGATGTGAACGAATGGAACCAGATTATCTATGACGAGCTTGCTGTTCGCAGCCCTATCCTCTATGGTGCTTTCGATCCTAATCCAAAAGTTGGTGGACATGCTTTCGTCTTCTCAGGAGTGGATGCAGAAGGACTTGTCTATGTGAACTGGGGTTGGAGAGGCGTGGCCAATGGCTTCTATTCGATAGAATTGCTGAATCCAACCACGAATGGAACAACAGACCATTTCACAGACGGCCACGTTATGATCACTGGCATCCGCACTGCACCTCTTGCTACAGACCAGGTACAACCACGTATTTGGGGATATACGGGTGACCCCTATACTTTCCGCTGGGGAAAAGAGACCGACGACAAAGGAACGGAACATGTTACGCTCTATGCTGACCTGCCCTATGGCTTTCTCAATTTTTCCCCATCTTCTTTCAACGGCGTCTTCGGGCTGTTCGCTAAAGATCTGACAGACGGTTCTGAGTGGGTCATTGCAGAGGAGTTGCAGGACCGTGATACTATCCTCGCCGGCTATGGTTATTGTGGTGATACAGATAGTTACAAATCCTTCTATTACTATTATTTTGTCGATGGAGAACAAGGCCTGAAGCCTGGTCATACCTACCGAATGAGTTTTGGCACAAAGGATGATCGTGAAGGAAGCTGGCACAGCATCCTCTGCCTTGGCGGTGAAATCGTCTATGAGCTTTACTACACGGGCGACCCCGCAACCTCCACCGTTTCCGAGGTCATTTCTCCGCTCGATGACCGCATCACTGCTACACGCAGGACGGATGACGGCATCACACGGGTCTATGACCTTCAAGGCCGTCTGGTATATTCGGTTTCTACAGAACGATTTAACCTTTGGGAAGTGCCCGCCCGTGGCGTACTCGTGGTGCGTCAAGGTGAATGCACAAAGAAGGTTGTCCGTTGATGTTAGCGAAAATACGTATAGACGTGAAAGCCAAAACGTATATACCTTCCGGCTTTCACGTCTATACGTTTACGCCTGAACGGACATTCATGAAAATCTTTTCGTCTAAGCACAATAAAGGGCAGGCTTTAAGCGTTCTATTATCGTAAGCACTTTACCACTATATAGAAAACGCCTATGAAGCAGCCTGTACGCATTCCTATTCAACTGACCCCACTGACGCTCGACGCCCAACTGGCCGCTCTGGGATGTTCAGTTTCTCCACGACCTTCCACCCTTAACCGCATCCGTGCCTACGCACGTGCTGTCCGTCCGCTATGAAACTGATTGCCCCTTCGCTCTTGGCAGCAGACTTCGGCAACCTGGAGCGTGAGATGGAGTGGTTCAACCGCTCTGAGGCCGACTGGTTGCATCTGGATGTGATGGACGGTGTGTTTGTTCCTAACATCTCTTTCGGCTTTCCCGTGATGAAGCATGTGGCACGCCTGACGCAGAAGCCGTTGGATGTCCACTTGATGATTGTGCAGCCCGAAAAGTTCATTGGTCAAGTGCGTGATCTGGGTGCCGCCGTGATGAACGTGCATCAGGAAACGTGCCCTCACCTCTACCGCACCGTCCAGCAGATTCACGAGGCGGGCATGAAGGCGGCCGTCTCGCTGTGCCCTGCCACCCCCATCTGCACGTTGGAAGACATCATCGCTGAGGTGGATGTGGTGATGCTGATGACCGTCGAGCCTGGTTTCGGCGGACAGAAGTTCATCGCTCACAGCTTGGAGAAAGTGCGGCGCATGAAGGAGATGATTGCCTCCAGTGGTTCCCATGCCCTCATCGAAGTAGATGGTGGCGTGAACCGTCAGACCGCTCCGCAGTTGTCCGAGGCTGGTGTTGACGTCTTCGTCACTGGCAGTGCCGTCTTTGGCGCAGATGATCCGGCGGCTGAGGTCAGGGTCTTGAAGGATTTGGTGTTGACGAGTCGCGCTTGAGCCCATGTCGAAGCCCGTTCTCTTGGCCACGCTTTCGCTGGTCGTGGGCATTGTGGCAGCGCACATCTTGTTCTACGAAGCCTCCGTGGCAGTGCCCGTTTGGTTGGGTGCCTGCGCGTGGGGCTTCTGCTGTTTGTTGGCGCTGTTGGGGTGGCGTTTGAACCTCAGTTCATCGTCGTCTTCATTTTCCAGCTTTCGTTTCTTGCTGGTGACGATGCTGTTCTTCTTCGTGCTCGGCTTTGCGCGTTATGCGTTTGTCGCACAGGATATTCGGCAGTCCTGGCAGGCAATGGAGCATCCGCCCTCGAACCGTGGCAATCCCGACGAATTTGACTATCGTCGTTGGCGATGGGTTCAAGGTGTGGAGTCCGCCCCGTCTTCGCTGGTGGGCCGTGTCCGTCGGTGTGCACTCGTTTGTCGTCAACGGCTGTTGGATCGTTATGCGTTATCGGGTTTGGAGGGAGAGACGTTGGCCATTGTGGCCGCGTCCACGTTGGGCGACCGTTCGCTGTTGCAGCGCGAGACGCGTGATCTTTACTCCGATGCCGGAGCCGCCCATCTGCTGGCCCTTTCGGGATTGCATTTAGGCATCCTCGTGGGGTTCCTTCTCTCGCTGCTGAATGGCCGTTTGCTGTTGTCGCGTTGGCGGAGTGGGGTAGGAGGATTGTTGCTGCTGTTCATCTGGTCCTACGCTTTCTTGGCCGGCTTGCCCACGTCATTGGTGCGTGCATCGTCGATGATGTCGGTCTTCGTCATTGCTTCTCTGCTTCAGCGCTACGGAGCCCCGTTGCAACATCTGTTGCTTACAGGCTTCTGTATGTTGCTGTTGAGCCCTTTGTATCTCTTCGATGTGGGTGCCCAGCTGTCGTTTCTGTCGGTGGCGGGAATCCTGGTGGTGCACCGGCGTTTGGCAGACTGGGTGCAAGAGCATTTCCATTTTGGACTCTATTGGTTGCAACGCTACCACTTGAGTTGGCCTCTGACACTGTTCTCGGTATCGTTGTCGGCTCAACTTTTTACCCTTCCTCTGGTGATGTATTATTTTCATCAGTTTTCGCCCTATACGGCATTGTTCAGTGTTCTTTTCGTTCCGCTGACCACGGTTCTCATCTTCTGTTCGATGGCTGTTCTTCTGACCAGTTTCCTGTTGCCGAGCCTTTCCACGCTGTTGTCGGTTGGCCTGTCCGCGTTAGTTGCCGTGCAGTTGTCGGTAATGCGCTTCGAAGTCTCTCTGCCATTCGCTGTCGTCCACGACTTTTGGAGTAGGAAGGCCGAGCCTCAACTGATTGTCTATCACAGCCGTCGCTGTCCTGCGTTGCATCTGATTGCCTCTCCCTCCAGGAGTTGGCTTCTCATGCCTGAGCCCGATTCCCTGGAGGTCGGGCTGAAGTCCATCTCGGCGACATTCTGGGCGCGACGACTGACAGCTGCGCCCGTGGTGCTGCGTGGACGCAAGTCTCTGGCAACCGGCACCTGTTCGGCGGTGATGTTAGATGTATCTGCCTCAGCGTCAAGGGATAAAATTACCCCCCCCCGAAATGGTTGATTTACTGTGGGTTACGAACAAACGTGTCGTTTCATTGGCCGATGCGGCCCGTCTTTGGCATCCACGCCTGTTGGTGCTCGACGCCAGTCTTCCCTCTTATCAGCGGAAGACGCTGGCGCAGGAGGCTGAAACCCTTGGGTGGAAGGTTTATGACGTGGCCGAGCAAGGAGCTTTCCGTGTGGCATTGGGAGGCTTCACCTCACACTCAGGTCGTTAATAATCTTTAAAAAGAGGATATTGTTGTCTTCTTGTGAATGCAAAATGCTTTTTTTCTGTACCTTTGCGCGTTGAATCATAAGATAAAAGCCAATATGGAAATACGAATGAGGCTTTCTGTCCTGCTTGCAGCTCTGTTCATGGTTTGCGTGTTGTCTGCGCAGAATCAAGGTACAGAGCCCGAGAAGGATATCGATACCAGCCTGCCCGTCACGGAGACGGTGGACGAGAACACCTACGTTGTCATCATCTCCAACGAGAACTACAAGCATGAGGTGCCGGTGCCATTCGCCTTGAACGACGGCGCCGCCTTCAAGACCTACTGCCACATGACGTTGGGCATTCCAGAGGAAAACATCAAGTTCGTTCCCGACGCTTCTTTGAACGACATGAACTTCCAACTCTCTTGGCTCGAGAAGATCATGAAGGTCAATGGTGGAAAGGCGCGTGCCATTTTCTATTATAGTGGCCACGGAATGCCCGACGAGGAGAGCAAGAAAGCCTACCTGTTGCCCGTGGACGGTTATGCCACCTACCTGGAAAGCGGCTTGAGCACCGAGGTTCTCTATAAGCGGCTGGGGGCGATGCCCTCACGTGGCACCATCGCCTTCCTTGATGCTTGCTTCAGTGGCTCCAAGCGCGAAGGCGGCACCATTGTTGAGGCTCGTTCCGTGGCCTTGAAGCCCAAAGCCGCTACCGTCAACGGCAACGTCGTCTCCTTCTCTGCCGCCACTGGCACAGAGACGGCTTTTCCCTATAAAACGAAGGAACATGGCATGTTCACCTACTACCTCTTGCGAAAGCTGAACGAGAGCGGGGGAGCCGTCACCCTTGGCGAGCTCACCGACTACGTCAGTCAGGAAGTGGGCGTGCGGTCGATGAAAGAGAACAGCAAGCCACAGACTCCCACCGTCTCGGCTTCAGAAACCTGTGCCGACTGGCGCAGCTGGAAACTCGCAGAGACGGCAGCCACAAAGACCGTCAACATTCCCCGACCAACCGTCTCGGCGCACAAAACCGTCGTCGAAGACCTGGAACCTTCCAACAAGCCGAAGCCCATTCCCGTCCAGTCTAAAGGCCTCGACGTCTCGGCGGGAGGTGCTTTCCTGCTGGCCGGAGTCATGTATGACCTTGTGCGGATTGACAAGGGCATGTTCATGATGGGCTCCAAGGAGGGTTTGAACGGCTATAGCACCTTCAGCCTCTCTCAGCCAGTGCATCAGGTGGTGCTCGATGCCTATGTCATCGGCAAGACCGAGGTGACGCAGGAGTTGTGGCAGGCTGTCATGGGGTCTAACCCCTCGTCCCACAAGGGTGCCAAGCTGCCCGTGGAGAACGTATCGTGGGACGATGTACAGGAATTCATCGAGAAGCTCAACGAAAAATGCGGCACCCGTTTCCGCCTACCGACGGAGGCCGAATGGGAATATGCTGCCGACGGACGCGACGACAAACAGAGCGACAGCTTCTCCGGCATCACCCGTCCGGATGCTGTTGCACACATCGGCGACGCCACTGCCGACTGCGGCAGCAAGAAGGCTTCTGCCATCGGACTTCAGGACATGACCGGCAATGTGGCCGAATGGTGTCACGACAACTTCGGACGCTATCCCTCGGCTCGGGTGGTGAACCCGAAGGGACCCAGGGAGGGTGTGCAGCGGGTCGTCCGTGGAGGCTCGTTCCAGGATGCGGGCGATTGTCTGCGTAACAGCTTCCGTGGCCACATGCGTCCCTCCACCTCAAGCCCCACCGTGGGGTTCCGTCTGGCCCACAGTGTAGAGTAAGAACAAATAGAGTATTCATATAAAAAAAGAAACGACATGAGAAAACTACTTGCAATGGCAACCCTGTTGCTGACCGTCATCGCCGCTTCGGCACAAGACGAAAAGAAAGTCGTCTTCGTAGAAGAATTCCACAACAACGCAGGTTATAACAAGATTACCGTCAACAACTTGCGCCAGGCCATCATCTCCGGCATCATGGCCACCGAGCGTCTGACCGTTGTCGATGCCACGACCCTGCCCGACCTGCCCAAGGTGCGCAACGAACGCTTGCAGGCACTGGGCGAGAAGGGCTTCGACTATATGCTCGAAGGCACGCTCAACAGCATCACCGAGTCCCAATCAACAAGCGATGGCAAGACCTCCTACAAGGCCGAGGTGAACTACACCCTCGTGCTCATCGACACTTCCACGGGTGTCACGGAGGCTTCCGAGACCTATACCGACAGCTGGAGCACTGGCAAGACCGCCGACGAGGCAATCATCAAGGCCCTCGGAAATGCCCAAAACCGCATGAAGCGCTTTGTCAACGAGTTCTTCCGTGTGCAGGCTACCGTCAAGGCCCTGGACGTGGTTGACAACAAGAAAGGCGTCAAGACCTGCTACGTCTCAGTGGGCTCTGGCATGGGTATTCAGAAGGGACAGATTTTCGAAGTCTATGCGCTCGTGGACATTGCTGGCGAGAAGGTGAACAAGAAGGTTGGTGAGCTGAAAGCCAAAGAGGTGATGAGTGCCACGCTGACACTCTGCGACGTCAAGAATGGCGGCCTCGACATCAAGAAGCATTTCGACGCAGGCACCGCCTTGAAGGTGATCAGCCGTCCGTCAAAGAACATCTTTGATGACGTTTCCAGGGGGCTGGACAAGCTTCTTCAATAAATCGACAATATGAACATCCGCAGACCATTCTTTTTCTTCCTCTGCCTGCTGGCAGCTCTTTCGGTCAGCGCCCAGCAGACCACACCCGCACGCGTGGAGCTACTCATCCTGGAAGGTGAGCAGGCTATCTTCAGTTCGGAAGGTACGGGCGAGAGCAAGAAGGATGCCGTGGAGAAGTCCCGCATGGCAGTCCTTCACAAGCTCCTCTATGAAGGCGTCGAGGACTATAATCAAGGCCTGCCCATCGTGAGCAGTGGACAAACCACCAACCTCTGGCTGCGCGATTTCTTTGAAGGCAAGACCCCGGCCTACAAAGCCTTTGTCGGTGACGTTGAGCTGGTGGGCGACTTCCAGTCGATGCCTTCAGGCGAGTTCAGTTGCCAGACCAATGTGGTCGTGAATCTCGGTGCTTTGCTCCGCAACGCACGCTCACAGGGCCTCATGGAAGAGGGCGACGCTGCCCCCGCTCAGCCGCAGACACCCCCACGCCCGACAGCAAAGAAGCCGAGGAGCTTCCTTTAACCTTCCGGCTTGAACGTGTGCACCTTTCGCCTTGAACGTATATACCTGCCGTACGGAACGTATTGACCTTCCGGCCAGGAGGTATTGACCAGAAAAGCTGACCGCCAACAAGTTCGTGGGCGGTCAGCTTTTGATGTGGGGCTGCATGTTCAGAAAAGAAGGATGCCGACGAGGGCGCAGAAGAGCAACACGCGAATGGGATTCATCTTGTAGGTCTGGCAGGCGATGAGGGTCAGGATGAAGATGGCGACGGAGATGCAGAATTGCCAGGGAGATTCCGTGGGCGTGGAGAAGTTGTCAGGTGTCATCAAGAGCAGGCAGGCGGCAGCCAAGAGACCGACGACGGCTGGGCGCAGACCCGTAAAGATGTGCTCCATGAGGGGGTGATGCTTATACTGCATGAGGAACTTGGAAATCAACAGCATGAGAATGAACGACGGGAGGACGACGGCAAAAGTGGCCGTGGCCGAGCCAAGTATGCCCATCCAGTGCGGAAGGCCTGCATTGACGACCGCCGTGTAGCCTACGTAAGTGGCCGAGTTGATGCCGATGGGGCCTGGAGTCATTTGCGAAACGGCCACAATGTCTGTAAATTCGCCCATCGTCATCCAATGGTGATTGGTGACGACTTCGCTCTGAATCATGGACAGCATTGCATATCCGCCGCCGAAGCCGAAGAGTCCGATGAGGAAGAAGGTGTAGAAGAGTTGGACGTAGAGCATATCAATTTGGAAGCCTCACCTCCGCCCCCTTTCCAAAGGGAGAGGCGTGGTCACTGTTGAGGCTTGATGTCATTGGATGGTTCTTGAGAGTTAAGACTACCCTCGCCCTTTGGAGAGGACTCGGGGGTGAAGCTCATGAGTCTGCCGTAGAGATAACCTCCCAGTCCGGCGGCAACGATAATCCAGATGGGCGAAACACCGAACATCCAGATGAGAAAGGCGCTGAGGGCGGGAATCCATACGTTATAGAGACTGATTTTGGCCGTCTTCGCCATCTTGAACGTCGGAGCGGCTATGAGTGCGACGACGCAGGGACGGATGCCGCGAAAAGCGCGTGCCACCCACGGATTGTCCTGGAACTGCCGGAAGAAAAGGGCGATGGACAGGATGATCAGGAACGAGGGCAGGATGCAACCGAGCGTTGACAGCAAAGCACCCCACACACCGCGTGTCTTGTATCCGATGAAGATGGCGATGTTCACCGCGAAGATGCCCGGACATGACTGCGCCACGGCCATCAGGTCCAGCAGTTCCTCCCTCGAGATCCATTGCTTCTCATCGACGACCTTGGCCTCGATGAGCGGTATCATCGCATAGCCGCCGCCGATGGTGAAGAGGCCGATGTGGAAGAAGGTGGTGAAAAGTTGAATGGTTTGCAAGGCAGATGGGCTGGGGCTTTGATAATTGCGCAGCAAAGGTAGTGCAATTCCGAGAATCTGGCAAAGGAAGAAGCTTAATTTTGTCTTTTTACGGCCCTGCGGAGGAAAAGTCCGTAAAATGTTTGGCTATGTCGGCAAATGCCCTTACCTTTGCTGCAAACTCACATAGTACTAATCCATTCAAACCATGAGAAAAAGACTTACATTACTCTTGCTGACATTGATGTCAGCCCTGCCCGCCACGTTGTGGGCTCAGTTGGCACCCATCTTCTCCGATGATGCCACAGAGGTGTGGTACGTCATCCGTTTCAGCAACGGCAAGGCCGCGTTGCAAGACATGGGTGAAGGAGCTAACCTCCAGACTGCCACGCTCGATTGGACCAACAGCAACCAGTTGTGGAAGTTCGTCGGAACAACGTCGAACTGCGAAATCGTGAGCAAGAATGGCCGCCACGTCTTTTACAACGGAAGCCGCTATGCAGCTTCCGTGTCGAAGACAGGGAACATCAAGCTCGCGGCCTCGGCCAACACCACATACACCTCGGCGTGGGAAATCCAGACCCCGACGACTGGCACGAACAGCATGAACCAATGGGCCGGTGCCGGAGCAGGCAAGGAGCTTGGCTCCTGGAGCGCCAGCGACAACAACAACCCCGTGCAGTTCATAGAGGTTCCCACGTTCAGCACCGACGACACTGGGCCGTGGTATATCATCCAGTTCCAAAATGGTTCTGCCGCTTTGAAGGACATGGGGGAAGGCGCGAATTTGCAGACGGCGGCTGTGAGCTACGTCAGCGCCGACCAGCAGTGGCGCCTGACGGGTTCGCCAGATAACTGCGAAATCATCAGCCGCAACGGTCGCCACATTTATTACAACAATGGGCAAAGCCGATATGCAGCTTCCGCTTCGCAGGCAGGCAACTTGAAACTCTACGTCACCACGAACGGCTCCTATGCGCCGGCTTTGGAGATTCAGTCGCAAAGCATCAGCGGGCAGAGCATGAACCAGTGGGGCGGTGCCGGCGCAGGAAGGGCGTTGGGCTCTTGGAGCGCCAACGATGGCAACAATCCCCTGCTCTTCTTGCCCATTGAACCGCCATGCCCGGTCTTCAGCAACGGTGATGCCGAGACGTGGTACATCATCCAGTTCCGCAATGGTGAAGGAGCCGTTCAGGACATGGGCGCTGGTCAGGATGTGATGACCGCCAAGCCCAACCAGTTCCGGACATCACAGCTGTGGAAACTCGTCGGCACCAAGAACGACTGCGAGATTATCAACAAGGAAGGCCGTCATCTGTACTTCGACACCAACACGGGCTTCTTCTCCACCTCCGCATCCACCGATGGCCATCTGAAGCTTTTTGCGACGACGAACGGAACGTGGGCTCCGGCGTGGGAGATCCAAGCTGCTAACACCGGTGGCCAGAGCATGAACCAGTACCAAGGGGCTGGCATTGGCCGCCGGATTAGCAAATGGACGGCAGGCGACACAAATAATCCGCTGCTCTTCATTGATCCCGTGAACTTCGAGATCACCGAATGGGCTTATCAAGGCGCCAGTTCATGGCAACCCGGGAATGCGCTGACGCTGTGGTACACCGACCCCGTCACCGCGTCGGAGGTGTCTGACCCCTGGATGGAATATGCACTGCCTATCGGAAATGGTCAACTCGGCGGCATGATCTACGGCGGCATCTACCGCGATTGCGTACAGCTGAATGAGAAGACCGTCTGGAGCGGTTCTTACTACAACTATGACCGTGGCGGCGGTTACCAGAATCTGGGATACATCTACATGGAAGACCTCTCGGAGCTCTTCGACACAGAAACCAAGGCAGCCAAAGAATATGCCCGCAGTCTCGATTTGACCAATGCCACGGCTTCGGCTACCTGGCAGAGCCCAGACGGCACCGTCACCTTCCGTCGCGACTACATCTCTTCCTATCCAGATCAGGTCATCGCCGTCCATCTCTCTGCCTCTAAGGCTGGTCAGATCAGTCAGCGCTTCACCTTGGCAGGAACCCACAACGAGACGCCGTCCTATGCCAACGGTGAAGGCTCCTATGCGGGTAAGCTCGAAACCGTGAGCTACAACGCCCGCATGAAAGTCATCCCGACGGGTGGCACCTTGACGACCGACGAGACGGGCATTAACGTTGTAGGCGCAGACGAAGTCCTGGTCGTCTTCACGGCTGCCACCGACTACGATGCCACGGGAACGGGTTATCTCTTAGGCATTAGCGCCAGCGAGCTGGCCTCCAGAGTGCAGGCCACCATCAATGCCGCTTCCGCCAAGAGCTGGCAAACCATCTATGCTGCACATGTTAGCGACTATCAAGAATTCTTCAACCGTTGCCAGCTCAGCCTCAATGGCGCTGCCAACACCATGACCAC
This sequence comes from Bacteroidaceae bacterium, assembly GCA_017965425.1. GTDB lineage: Bacteria > Bacteroidota > Bacteroidia > Bacteroidales > Bacteroidaceae > Physcousia. The sequence goes on from JAGCPY010000089.1 coordinate 50,036, forward strand.
CAAAGAGCTTGTGGATAACTATGCGTCCAACAGCTTTGCAGCACGCACGTTGGAACAGCTCTATTTCGCATACGGGCGCTATATGCTCATCGCTTCATCGAGGGGTATTGACCTGCCCAACAACCTGCAAGGCATCTGGAACCACAAGAATAACCCGCCTTGGTGCTCGGATATTCATGCCAACATCAACATCCAAATGAACTACTGGCCTGCCGAGAATACCGGCCTGCCCGAGATGCACGAGAAGTACCTTAATTATATGTACTACAACGCTCTCGTCAAGCCCGTCTGGCGCGACTACGCCACTGGGAACGGCTCCGATGGTCGATACCTGCACCACTCCACGGGTTGGGCATTCTATACCGAGAACAATATCTTCGGATGCAGCAGCACATGGATGGCAGCCAGTTACCCAGAAGCTGGCGCGTGGAGCGTGGACCACTTCTGGCAGCATTACGCATTCACTCAGGACGTTGACTTCCTGCGCACGAAGGCTCTTCCCGTCATGATTCCTGCCGTGCAGATGTGGATGGAACGGCTTGTGAAGGGCAGCGACGGTCTCTGGGAATGCCCCAATGAATACTCGCCTGAACACGGTCCCACCGAGAACGCCACGGCCCACTCCCAACAGATCGTGTGGAACCTCTTCGACAAGACAATCAAGAGCATCGACATTGTTGGAACTGCCGCTGCCGGCATCAGCGAGAGCGACTTCACAGCGATGAAGGAGAAGTTCGCCGCCCTTGACAATGGCCTTCACACCGAACTCTATAACGGCGTGCATGGTGCGACGCGCGAAGGCGTCAGCACTGGCGATCCCATCCTGCGCGAATGGAAATACACGGACTTTGCTACAGGCAATGGCAGCGAGGCCGGCCATCGTCACCTCTCTCACATGATGGCTCTCTATCCTTTCGCCAATCTGCCCGCCGACAACGATTTTTACCAGCCGGCTCTCAACAGTCTCGCTCTGCGCGGCCTGCCTTCCACGGGATGGTCGATGGGGTGGAAGATCAACCTCTGGGCGCGTGCACTGAATCCCGATAACTGCATGGCCATCATGAAGCTCGCCTTGACCCATAGCACCAGCTACGGCACCGACCAATCGAAGGGCGGCCTCTACTACAACCTCTTCGATTCACACGCTCCCTTCCAGATCGACGGCAACTTTGGTGTCACGGCAGGAATCGCCGAGATGCTGTTGCAAAGCCATACCGGCACCCTGCAGTTGCTGCCCGCCCTGCCATCACAATGGGCCAAGGGAAGCATTAAGGGCCTGCGTGGGGTAGGGGCTTTCACGGTGGATATGGCATGGGAAGGCGGCAAACTCACCGAGGCTTCCGTGCTCAGTCGTGCTGGACTGCCGCTGACCATTTCATATCCAGGCATTTCCGCTTTCAAGGTCATGGCCAGCAACGGAGAGCCTGTCAGTGTCACCAAGGTCGCTAACAACTGCATCACCATAGCTGAAACCGTGGCGGGCGTGACCTACACCCTCTCCGCCGACCGCACATTGACGCTTCGCGAGAGCGATACTACGCCGGCTGCCGCTGCCGCTGGCGTGGACGTCACCCTCCAGCGCACGCTGACGGCCAACGTCTGGCAGGGTTTCTCGGTTCCCTTTGCACTCACGCAAGAACAGCTGGAAACCTCTGCATTGGCAGAAACAGACATTCTGGAGCTGACGAGTGCAGAAGGAAACACACTCCACTTTTCCAATGTCACTTCCATCAGTGCCGGAACACCTTATTTTGTTCGCCCGGCGGCTGACGTGGAAAATCCTCTCTTCGAGGGTGTCAACATCACCGAGACGGAAGGTAAGAGCGTCACTTTCGGAGCATACAGCTTTGTCGCGCAGTTATATAAGAAGACGCTTCCCTTAGACGGAACCGTGGCCTATCTCAGCAAAGATTCCGGCGCCTTGAAGAAACTGACGTCGGGAGGGTTGTCGGGCTTGCGCTCCTACCTTCTCCTGCCGTCGGGGGATGCGGAAGTTAAGCTGGATTTCGGCGACGCGGAAACCGGTGTTGGTGGAATTGTTCATTCACAAGGTGTTGCCGGTCAAGCCGCATCGTGGTTCACGCCTACGGGTGCACGGGTCAATGGGCTGCCCACTCAGAAAGGAATCTATTTACAGCGTGGCAAGAAGTTATTGGTTAAATAAGTAAATAATGAATCGACTATGAAGAAAATGTATATACAACCCTCCATGAGCGGGTTCACCATCGGCACTTGTGCTCCTTTGCTTTCCAACAGCCTCGTTGACAACAAAATAAATATCGATACTTCCTCCATGGAGGAAGGTGATGGCAGTGACGGCGTGAAATCAGACCAAGACTGGGATGATATATGGAGTGACTGACCAATAGCTGAATATGCCGGGAGTTTCGTTGATTCGAGACTCCCGGCTTTTCTTCAGACCATCCGAAAGGAATCTAACAGCCTACTGTCGCTCACACCATTTGCGTGCGTTGACAAAGGCTTCGAGCCACGGTGTTGCCTCGTCCTTGCTTCGGCTGGCAGGATAATAGGCACACTGCCAGGGGAAAATAGCTCGTTCGAGATGCGGCATCATGGCCAAGTGTCGGCCATCGGCAGAACAAAGTCCTGCGACTGCGTAATCCGAACCGTTGGGGTTGCCCGGGTAGGTCGCATAGTTATACTTGGCGACGACATGGTAAGCACTTTCCGGCTGTGGCAGATGGAACTTACCTTCACCGTGGGCAACCCAGATGCCAAGCTTCGAGCCGGCAAGGGAACCGAACATCACGCTCCTGTTCTCGGGAATCGTCAGACCGAGGAAGGCCGACTCGAACTTGTGGCTGTCGTTGTGCATCATCTTGACGCCTTGCAGGTTTCCATCCTGTGAGAGAAGCCCCAATTCCACCATCAGCTGACACCCGTTGCAGATGCCGAGCGAGAGCGTGTCGGGTCGGGCGTAGAAGCGGTCGAGGGCAGCTTTGGCCTTGGGGTTGTAGAGGAAGGCGCCTGCCCATCCTTTGGCAGAGCCGAGTACGTCGCTGTTCGAGAAACCGCCGCAGAAGACAATCATCTGAATGTCATCCAGCGTTTCGCGTCCAGAGATGAGGTCGGTCATCATGACGTCTTTCACGTCGAAGCCGGCGAGGTAGAGGCAGTAGGCCATTTCTCGTTCGCCGTTGGTGCCTTTCTCGCGGATGATGGCTGCACGCGGAAGCCCCGCTTCCGCCTTGTTGCCCTCGTGTGCAGTGAGCAGCTTAGCGGGGCTGAGTGCAGGCCTGTTCATTCTCCAGACGAGCGGTTGTTGCTTGTAGTTGTTGAAGCGCTGTTCGGCACAGCCGTTCATGCTCTGTTTCTGGTCGAGACGGAAGGACGTGGAGTACCAGATGTCGCGAAGGGCATCGATGTCCAAGGTTTCTTCGAAGTCTGCCTTGCGTATGCGTAGGGTGCGCTCGCGAGAGGGTACACCTATATATATATAGGCCACTCCGGTTTCGTCCATCAGCTTTTTGAATTCATCTTCGTGTTTGTTGGCAACTTGCACGACGATGCCAGGATTTTCGGCGAAGAGAATCTTGGTCAGGTCGTCCGAGGCGAAGTTGTTGAGGTTGAGCTTGATGCCGCCTTTCGTGTTGGCGAAGCACATTTCCAGCAACGTCGTGATGAGGCCGCCCGCGCTGATGTCGTGGCCAGCCAGCAGGAGTCCCTTGCGAACACATTCCTGCACCACGTCGAAAGCATCGCGGAAGTATTCGGGGTTCGTGCAAGTGGGAACGTCGCTGCCCACCTTGCCGTGGGCCTGTGCGTAGGCGCTGCCTCCGAGTCGGAGCTCGTCGAAAGAGAAGTCGATGTGGTAGAGGGCGGATTTCTGTTCGTCGGCCATGACTGGACTGACGACCTTGCGGATGTCCGCGACTTCGCCGCCGGAGCTGACGATGACGGTGCCCGGGGCAATCACCTTGGTGCCGTCAGGGTACTTCTGCGTCATGGAGAGGCTGTCCTTGCCGGTCGGCACGTTGATACCGAGGTCGCAGCAGAATTGAGAAAGCGCTTCGACAGCTTCATACAGGCGTGCGTCCTCGCCTTTCTGTGAGCGGCACGGCCACATCCAGTTGGCGCTGAGGCTGACGCTGTCGAGCCCTTCGGCCAGCGGTGCCCACACGATGTTCGTCAGGCTCTCGGCCACGGAAAGCACGCTGCCAGCCGCAGGATTGGCCAATCCGGCCTGCGGCGCATGGCCAAGCGCGGTGGCGATGCCTTTTTTCCCTTGATAGTCCAAGGCCACGACGCCACAGTCAGAGAGCGGCAGTTGCAGCTCGCCTTGGCATTGCTGGCGTGCCACCTTGCCGGTGACGGAGCGATCGACTTTGTTCGTCAGCCAGTCTTTGCAGGCGACGGCCTCTAAGGAGAGAACTGAGGCGAGGGCGGCGCCCACTCCTGTCCCCGTTTCGGGGAGGGTGGAGTCAACATCCTCGTAACGGCGTTCCACGGTCTCGTCCACCATCACCGTCTTGGGCGAGTGGCCGAACATCTGGGCGACGTCGAGGTCAAAGGGGCGGACGCCGTCGCCTTGTTGGAAGGCGAAGTGGGCGTCGCCCGTGGTCTCTCCGACGACGTAGAGCGGGGCCCGCTCGCGTTCAGCGATGGCGCGCACGTGTTCAAGATGTTCTTCCTGGATGAGCAGGCCCATGCGTTCCTGGCTTTCGTTGGCGATGATTTCCTTACTGGAGAGTGTGGGGTCGCCGATGGGCAGCTTGGTCATGTCGATCAGGCCTCCGCAATCTTCCACCAATTCCGACAGGCAGTTGACGTGACCCGCCGAGCCGTGGTCGTGAATAGACACGATGGGGTTCACGTCTTCCTCACACAGCGCGCGCACAAGGTTGTAGGCGCGTTTCTGCATTTCCGGATTGGCTCGCTGCACGGCGTTCAGCTCGATGCCGCTGCTGTATCTGCCCGTATCGACACTCGATACCGAGCCTCCGCCAAGTCCGATGCGGTAGTTGTCGCCACCGACGACGACAATCTTGTTACCCTTTTCGGGCGTGCCTTTCAGGCAGTCGCGCTTGGTGCCGTAGCCCACTCCGCCGGCCAGCATAATGACTTTGTCGTAGCCGTATTGCTCGCCGTTCTCTTCGTGTTCGAACGTGAGCACCGAGCCGGCAATCAGCGGCTGACCGAACTTGTTGCCGAAGTCCGAGGCGCCATTGCTGGCCTTGATGAGAATCTGTTCAGGGGTCTGGTAGAGCCAGGCGCGGGGCGGCAGGCCTGCCGCAGCCCCCTTCCCGTCAGGGGTTTGGGCGGGCCTTTCCGGATAGCTGGTCATATAGACCGCCGTGCCTGCTATCGGCCACGAGCCGGTGCCGCCGCCCATGCGGTCACGGATTTCGCCGCCCGTGCCGGTGCTTGCACCGTTGAAGGGTTCCACCGTCGTGGGGAAGTTGTGGGTTTCGGCCTTGATGCTGATGACGCTTTCAATCTCCTTCACACGGAAGAAATCGCTGGAGGCGTGGTCGGCAGGGGCAAACTGCTCGACGACGGGTCCTTCGGCGAAGGCCACGTTGTCCTTGTAGGCCGAGATAATCTTGTGCGGGTTCTCCTGGGTCGTCCGTTTGATCATCTGGAAGAGGCTGCTGGGCATCTCTTGTCCGTTGATGATGAAGGTGCCCCCGAAGATCTTGTGGCGGCAGTGTTCGCTGTTGATTTGCGCGAAGCCAAAGACCTCCGAGTCTGTCAGCTGCCGCCCCAGCTGTTTCTCGACATCGTGCAGGTAGTCGATCTCTTCGGGCGAGAGCGCCAGCCCTTCCTGCTCGTTGTAGGCTTCGAGGTCGCTGATGTGCTGGATGGGTGCCGGTTCGATGTTGACGGTGAAGATGTCCTGGTCGAGACGGTCGTAATGTCGCTGGAGCATGGGGTCGAAGGAGCAGCCCACCCCCTGCCCCTCCCCAGGGAGGGGGGCTTGGCTTTCCGATGGCGGCCCTAATAGTTCTCCCCTCCCTAGGGAGGGGATGGGGGTGGGCTCTTGAGGCCGATATTCCTCGATGCGCTTGATGCCGCAGAGCCCCATGTTTTGGGTAATCTCCACAGCGTTTGTGCTCCAAGGCGTGATCATCTCGCGACGGGGACCGATGAAGGCGCCGTCGAGCGTCGGAGTGTCAATAAGCGTGGCGTCGCCGAAGAGCCAGCAGAGCTTGTCGGTTTCTTCTTGAGTGAGCTGGTGGTCTGCCTGTGTGGCGACGATGCGCTGTTCAGGGGTGCGGAAAAAAAATATGGCCATGATGGTAAGGTGTATATGCTGATTTGCGCTGCAAAGGTAGTGTAAACCGACGGGAAAACCAAAACACGCTCCAAGTTTTTTCCGAATCTGCGCCGCTTCCTGTTCCTTCGTGCCGGAACGTATTGACCTTCGCGGTGGAAGGTGTGCACCTTCGCGCTGGAACGTATAGACCTTCATGGCGGAAGGCCTGTCCGTTTCTTTCAGCAGGTCTGGCAGGGCAACGGGGCACGTGTGAGGGCGAAAACGGCAATTTCTGGCGCATGGAGGTGGCACGTTAATCGGTGAAGAAGGGTGAAAGCGGCCTTTATCACCTTAAAAAGAACAAAAAAACATCAAAAAAGTTGTCGCGTTTATGAATAAGCCTTACATTTGCGGCATCAAACGGATTATTCACTCTAATCTCTTTATTCCTCATGAACAAAAAGATTTCTTTTCTTGTGGCAGCTCTCATGCTGTTGACAAGCACAGCACAGGCACAGAAGGACAACGACAAGTTTTTCTTCAACCACCTCGGCGTGGGCGTATCCCTGGGTACAGATGGAATCGGCATTGAGGCCGCCACCCCTGTTACCCCCTTTGTCGGATTGCGCGCAGGCGTCAGCTTCTTTCCGAAAATCAGCGTGTCGGACAAAACCTTCAACTACTCCCGTCATGGGCGAGAGGCCAAGGGCAAGGTCGATGGCTCTTTCAAGAAAATAGATGGCAAGCTCTTGGTGGACATCTATCCTTTCGGAAATAAGTACAGCGTCCACGTCACCGGAGGCCTCTTCGTGGGTAACGATGAGTTCGTCACGGCCACCGTCACCGAAGGTCGCGACGCCCAGGGCAACGTCGTGGGCTTCGAAGGTTATGTGGTTCCCGCCAAGGACAACCCCAACGGCTACGCCATCGAACCCGGCCCAGCCTCCGAGACACTTAAGAGCATCAAGGCCAAGCTCACCTATAACAAAGTGAAGCCCTACGTGGGCATCGGTTTCGGACGCATGGTGCCCAAGCCAGGTAAACGCATTGGCGTGAGTTGCGACATTGGCGTGCAGTTCCACAACAAACCCGAGGTGCTGGCCTATTCTTGGGAAGGCAAGCAATATATGTCCCTGACGGCAGGCGACGTCAAATCCCTCATCGAGGGCGAAGACAAGACCATCGACGATGCCTTTGACATCAAGAACAAAGTCATTTGCTGGCCCGTCCTGAACATCCGCCTGACAGGGCGCATCTTCTAAGAGAAAACGCATTTAAATGTTTCACCCATAAACAAGAACGACTATGAAAATTCAGAAACTTTTTTGGACGTTAATGGTGGCTGTGCTGCCTCTGGGCTTTGCTGCGTGCAGCAGTGACGACGATGGCGGCAGTTCGCAGGACACGACACCCTATGTGTACAAAGCTCCCGTCAACAAAGCCAACGCCGGCAAGTGGGAAATGAACAATGGCGGTTACGTGAACCTGGATGCTTCCAACACCGTTACTTTGCGCCTGCCGAGAATCAATGAAGAGCTCGGCGTAAAGGCCTCTGCCACTCGTGGCCAAGACATTTCGGCCCTCTTCGACTATATCGTAGGCGAGTACAAGAAGAACGGCGACCTCATAGAAATATACGTGGGCGGTCAGCTCTGGGGCACCGTGAAGATTGTTCCCAATGGCAATGGCAAGTTCACGGTGGTCATTCAGCCGAAGAACAGTGAACCCATTGAGGACGAGGCTTCCAAGAAAGAGCCCGTGGCTTCAAGCAGCGAGACCGAAAAGCTTTGCCGCACATGGAAACCCTATGAGATCCGCATCAACGTGCTCAAGCCCGGCGCCACCTCCTGGATTGGACGTAAGGCCATTCCCGACTTCGACGATGTCAAGAAAAAGGCAGAGGAAGAAGGCTGTCACGTTGACGACGACTTCGGCAAGGGCTATGCCATCGAGCGCATCAGCTTTGACGATTGCGGCAGCTTCACCATTGGCTTCGACAAGAAGAAGAACCCAGACGCCAAAGACTATGTTGGCTCTTGGCGCTGGGAGAAAGAGAAAGAAGGCCTGTTGCATTATGATTGGGCCGACGACAACAAGGGAAAAGAGAACTCCTTTGCTACCGGTGAGGCTCAGATTGAACACAAGGTCGGCGAGTTCAAAGGCCAGTGCTGGCTCCACCTCAAGGGAGACATCGAGGACAAGAATGAGCATAAGATCTACAAAGTGGACCTCATCGTCTGCATGTATGATCCCAACGATCCCGACGTGAAGATTTAGTAAGCAATTGCGAAACCCAACAGCAAGGGACCCTTTTCACGATGGAAAAGGGTCCCTTGTTTGTAAAGGAAATCACCATGACGGCTGGCAGAGGATGCCAAAGGCCGTTGATGCGAACGGGTTAAAACTCCATTTCGTCGAGGTGAATATCGTTGCGCGGCTCTTCGGGTCGCTGCTCGACCGGGCCTTGGTTGTCGTAGATGTACTTGATAGCATCTGCCAAGCTGGTGGTGAATTTCTCGAAGTCTTCAGGATAAATGAAAATCTTGTGCTTCTCAAAATTAAACTGAGGCATGTCAGGGTCGCCACTGACGATTTTCTTGCTCTCGGTGATGGCCAGGTACATATCTCCCCGGCTGCTTTGCTTGACATCTACATAATAGAGGCGTTTACCTGCCTTGATGGAGCGGGAAAAGAGGATGTCCTTTTCTTGACTCCCGAAATTGTTGTGGTTTTCTTTCATAAGTCTTTCCTTGAATAAATCATCGAAACTGGGGGCAAATGTAGGCATAATTAGCCAAACAACCCTAAAAAAGAAGAAAAACTTGTCGAAAAGAGTGCATTTTTGCCTTAAAATGCCTACTTTTGCACCCTCAAACTTTGAAAAGTGCGCGTCAAGCGCCGCGAAGACCTATGATCAATAGAGAACTTATCCGGCTGAAGGTGGTTCAGCTCACGTATGCTTATCGTCTGAACGGAACCCAAAAGCTGGATACTGCAGAGAAGGAACTCTTCTTCAGCTTATCGAAAGCCTACGACTTGTATATGTACATGCTGGACCTGATGGTGGAAGTCAACCGGATGGCCGAACGTGCCGTGGAAACCGCCAACAGCCGCTATCGCCGCTTGAAGGAAGGACTGCCGCCAAGTACAAAGTTCATCGACAACAGGTTCATAGCTCAGCTCCAGAGCAACCGTCAGTTGCGTGATTTCGTGGAGAACCAAAAGAAGACATGGGCAGACGACGAGGATTTCGTGCGCAGACTTTATCGCCAAATCGCCGACGGTGACATCTACAAGGAGTGGATGGCAGGCCGCGAAGAGCCTACCTATGAGCAGGAACGTGAATTGTGGCGGAAGATATACCGCGCGCATATCGTGGACAACGAAGAATTGAGCCAGCTCATGGAGGAAAAGAGCCTCTACTGGAACGACGACCGTTACATCGTCGATGCCTTTGTGATGAAGACCATCAAGCGGTTCGAACCCAAGACAGGGGCTGGCCAGCAGCTGATGCCCGAGTTCCGCGACGACGAAGACCGCGAGTTCGCCAAGCGCCTGTTCCGTGCCACTTTGTTGGGTGGCGAGCACTACCGGGCCCTCGTCTCGCCGTTCCTCAGGGGATGGGACATCAGCCGCTTGCCCGTCATGGATCAGATCATCCTCGAGACGGCGCTGGCCGAGATCTTCACCTTCTCGCAGATGCCGGTCACGGTGTCTATTAACGAGTACGTGGAAATTACAAAGATGTACTCCACACCGCAAAGCGGTCGCTATATCAACGGCTTGCTCGATGCCGTCTGCCGTCAGCAGATCCAGGAGGGAAAGCTCAAGAAGCAGATGCCCGACTCGCGTCAGTATCATCGTGTCGATGAATTCAACGACGACGCTCCCCAAGCCGGTGACACCCCGCAGCAAGAAGAGAAAACAGACGAAGCTCAGTAGGCAAGACATCTGGCTTCAAGACATTTCAGCAAATCACTTTTATCATTCATTATTATGCAACAACTCATTATCTTCCTTCAGGCCGCACAAGGCGACGGGGGCATGGGCATGATCCTCATGCTCGTGGCTATGTTCGCCATCATGTATTTCTTCATGATTCGTCCGCAGCAAAAGAAACAGAAGGAAATCCAGAACTTCCGGAAGGGCATCGAGAAAGGTCAGGAAATCGTCACGGCTGGCGGCATCTACGGCGTGGTGCGCGACATCGACGACTTGAACAATGTCCTCATCGTGGAAGTGGCCAGTGGTGTGCGCGTGCGCGTAGATCGCAACTCGGTCTTTGCTTCTGCCGCCAGCACCGAGAACTACGCCAAATAACTGAGGCATGGACCGTGAGCGCCTTCGCCTCCTGAGCGAGAACATCAGGTCGTTCCTTACCGGCAAGCGGAGTAGGGATGCACTGGTGTTCGTCTTCTTCGTGCTCATCTCGACGGGCTTCTGGCTCCTTCAGACCTTGAACGAAAGCTATGAGTCGGATCTCCAAGTGAGGTTGGAACTGGACAGTGTGCCCGCGGGCACCGTCATCACCACCGAACTGCCCCCGACGATGCAGGTGAGGGTGCGTGACAAGGGCTCAACTTTGATGGAGTACTACCTCAGCTTGAAGCGCCGGACCGTTCACATCGACTTTCGCACGCACGACGATGGCAGCACTTCGGGACGTGTCATCCTCACGCACTCCGAAATCCAGAAGCAGCTCACGGACATGCTCGACAACTCCACCCGCATCGTGACCATCCGTCCAGATACGCTGGAGTATTATTACAACCGTGGCTACAAGAGGCGTGTGCCCGTGACGTTCCGCGGTAACGTGGAGACGGCACCGCTTTTCTATCTTTACGCGTTGCATTTCGTACCTGATTCTGTGACCGTATGGGGCGACGAAGCCTATCTGGACTCGTTGGAGTCGGTGCCGACAGTGCCTGTCAACTGGGACGGCCTCACCGCGAATGCCAGCCGCGAGGTGCAGCTGATCAGCCGTCGCGGTGTGAAGGTGGAACCGTCGGAGGTAACACTGGTGGCCACCGTGGACTTGTTCACGGAGAAGAAAGTGGAGGTGCCTGTCGTGGGGACGAATTTCCCTGCGGGCTATGCGCTCAGGACGTTCCCTGCCACGGCTACCGTGACTTTCCGCATCGGTGCAATGGACTTCAAGAACGTGGATGCCGAGGACTTCGTGCTGGCCACCACCTACGAGGAGCTGATTTCGTCTGGCGACAGCCTCATCCATTTACGTCTGCGGTCGCTGCCCAACGGCGTGTCGCAGGTGCGCATTCAGCCCGAGACGGTTCAGTATATGATTGAACAGACGGAGGAATAATGACGATAGGCATCACAGGCGGCATTGGCAGCGGCAAGTCCTTCGTCTCGCGGCTGTTGGCGGAACACTTCGGCGTTCCCGTCTATGATTGTGACCGCGAGGCGCGCCGTCTGATGAACGAGTCGCCGACGTTGCGTCGGCAGCTGACAGCCCTCGTTGGTGCCGATGTCTATTCGCCTGACGGACAGCTCTGCAAGGCGGCGATGATTCGCTATCTGTTCGCCAGCGACGACCACGCCGCCGCCGTCAATGCCATCGTTCATCCCCTTGTCAGGCAGGATTTTCACCAGTGGGCGGGGCAGCGACTTTCTTCGCTCGCTTCACGGTCTTCCGTTCCAAATGTCGTCGCCGTCGAGAGTGCCCTGCTCGTGGAAGCCGGTATGGCCTCCGACGTGGACAGTGTGTGGCTAGTGACAGCCCCCGAAAGCCTCCGCATACGCCGTGCCATGCAGCGCGACGGAGCCACGGAGGTTGCCGTGCGCGAACGCATGGCGCGCCAGCTGCCTGAAGACCGTCTCAGACAGATGGCCGATGTGGTCATCGAGAACGACGGGCGCGACCTGCTCCCACAAATCTCAGAACTTATTCATTCACTCAAAGACTCATACAACCATGCTTGAAACAATTTTAGCCATTGCCGGCAAGCCAGGTCTCTATAAGCTGGTTTCGCGCGGAAACAAAAACCTCATCGTCGAGAGCATCGACGAAAGGAAACACCGTATGCCGGCCTTCAGCACCGACCGTGTCATCTCGCTGGCCGACATCGCCATGTTCACCGACGAGAAGGAAGTGCCGTTGGCAGAGGTGCTCACGTCCATCAAGGAGAAGGAGAATGGCGCCCAGTGCAGCCTCGACCTGAAGAAAGCCTCGAAGCAGGAACTCCTCGACTATCTGGGCGAAGTGCTTCCCAACTTCGACCGCGACCGCGTCTATCCTACCGATGCGCGCAAGCTCTTCCAATGGTATAACATCCTCGTCAGCAACGGTTACACCGATTTCTCTAAGCTTCAACCCACCGAGGGCGACAACATCGACGACCGCAAGGCCGAGGCGTAAACCGACGGCTGGTAAGGTGTGCACGTTCAGCACGGAAGGGCAATACCTTCTCTGCTGAACGTGTACACTTTTTTGCAAGAAGGTGTGCACGTTCGCGAGGGAACGTGCACACTTTCCATCTCTGTGGTGAGTGCCTGGGGGCTTCTACTTGTACTTCCCGCCGGTGATCTCGCTGATGGTGAGGGGGCGGTAGGCCATATTGTAGCCGTTGTCTTTCTGTTCCTCCTCCCAGAAGAATGCGATGCGGCGGTCCTTCTGCTGAATCATTGTGGAGTATGCCGACGTGGTGTGGCTCACTTGCAGTCCTCGCGTCCACTGGTGTGCGAATGCGCGTGGCGAGTAGATGCCGTTCGGCAGGATTTCCTTATAGTAGATGCCGACGTCCTTGCGGCCTTCGCCGAAGGGCAGCGACTGCAACATCAGCTTGACGGCCCGTCCGCTGGCCACCTCCTTGGCATCCACGAGCAGGATCTCGCCGTTGCACGAGTTGGCGCCGACCTTGATGCCCCCTTCGATGTCATGGCTGGCCACACATTGTCCCCACGTGCCCTGCTCCTGGTTGGAACGGATGTCGTTGAAGTGGAAGACGTTGAAGAAGCGGCCATACCACTTGCGGGAGGAGAGGATGACGTCGCCGTTAGGCAGTTCCTCGGTCTTTGGCTCGTCGCCGTCGATGCAGGGGCTGTCGTGCCCGTCGAGGGTGGAGCCTCCCAGGACGGCCCACGTCTGTCCGAAGTCGTCGCTGTAGAGGACATAGTTGCAGGCCACGTCCTTGTCGTCCATCTGCGTGCGCGTCAGCACCGAGCAGTAGAGCCGGTAGAAGGTTCCTTTCTTCACGACGCGGCTCTGCATGATGCGCCCCGACCCGATGAACATGGTGCGGGTGTTGGGCAACATTTGGTAGAAAGCGTCGGTGACATCCTCGGCCTTCGTCCACGAGCGTCCGCCATCGGTGCTCCGCCAACGGGCGATGCGGTTGGGGTTCGCGCGCGTACCTTTAATATATATAACGTTTCCCGTGACCGACATGCAGAGGATGTTGTCGGAGTTTCTGTCGGCGACGAGGGCCACGTCTCCGTATCCGCAGTCGGTTGAGCCTTCGATGCCCGAGCCACGTTGGATGACGGTGTCGGGCGACCATGTGCGTCCGTTGTTTTTGCTCATACGTGCCGCAATGTCGATTTTGCCGAAACCGATGTCGAGCTGGCAGTAGCGGCGGTCAACGACGGCCAGGAGGTGTCCCTTGCGTGTCGTCGCGATGGCTGGGATGCGGTAGGGAACACGGTAACTGTCGTAGGTTTGGAAGAGCACTTGTGCGGGTGCACCGTCCTTGACGGAGGCCGCAGAGGTGGCTGCCGTGAACGCGGGCAGCATCACCAAAAGGGAGAGAAGCAGCTGTTTCATGGCCACAAAGATACAAAGTTCTGGCAAATCGGCGCAAAAGAGTGGCCATAATTTTCTCTGTGTGTACATATTTGAATCAATTCATCTTTACTTTTAGTTAATAATGTTAAAACGTTAAACGAAAACCTCTTTTTGTGTTTGCACATACAGACACGAACCACTACCTTTGCCCGCAGAAACCCCATCACGAAGCACTCGATGAAAAGAACAACCATCGGAATCATTAGCCTCATCATCGGCATATCTTTCTTCGGATTGCTCTTCCTGCAAGGCCGCATCGTCAAGGCGATGGTCAAGATGCGCAAGGAGCAGTTCGACGAAAGCGTGTTCCGTGCGTTGGACCAAACCAGCCGTGACATGGAACGCAACGAGACGTTCCGCTATCTGGAAATGGTGGCCGAGCAGACCGGCTTTGAGGCCGACAACCTGGCCGACCCGTCGTGGAAGCAACAGGTGGAAGAGACCCTCGAGCTGGGCGACAGCCTCTATCAGATCACGCCTTTCCGTCTGAAGACCCAGGTGAAGCACCCTTCGCAGATGCCCAAGGCCCTCGCGCTGAGGCCCACTTCGTCCCTCGACATCGCCAGCCAGAGATTCCAGGAATTTGTCAGAAACGCCTACCTCTATCAGAAAGGCGTCCTCGACGAAGTCATCTACACCATCCTCTACAACGCCAGTGACAAGGACTTCCGCGAGCGCATGGATTTCCGCCTGCTCGACTCCAACCTGCGTGCCGAGCTCGAAGCCGGGGGCATCAACCTCGACTATCATTTCACCGTAGCGGACGCATACGGCGTCGAGGTCTTCCGCTGCGACGACTATGACCCCGAAGGCTCTGACCACAGCTACACGCAGACGCTCTTCCGCAACGATCCGTCCCAGAAGATGGGAACGCTTCGCATCCACTTCCCCGAGCTGGACACCTACATCCTTGGAGTGGTGCGCATGATGATTCCCTCGCTCATCTTCACCCTCGTCCTCTTCATTACCTTCTGCTTCACCGTCTGGCTCATTGTCCGCCAGAAGCGCGACACCGAGATGAAGAACGACTTCATCAATAACATGACCCACGAGTTCAAGACCCCCATCTCCAGCATATCACTGGCCGCTCAGATGTTGGGCGACAACACCATCACCAAATCCCCGACGATGATCGACAACCTCTCCCACGTCATTGTCAACGAGACCAAACGCCTCCGCTATCAAGTCGAGAAGGTCCTGCAGATGTCGCTCTACGAGAAAGGCAACATACGCTTCAACGAGAAAGAGATTGACGCCAACGCCGTCATCGACGACGTCGTCCGCACCTTCACCTTGAAGGTGCAGCAGAATGGCGGGCAGCTCATCTCGCACCTCGACGCCGAAGACGCCGCCATCTATGTGGACGAGATGCACTTCACCAACGTCATCTTCAACCTCCTCGACAACGCCGTCAAGTACCGGCGTGAAAACGAACCCCTGCGGTTGGCCGTCACCACCGCCACACAGGGCTCCACGCTCGTCGTCACCGTGCAAGACAACGGCATCGGCATCCGTCACGACGACCTCCGACGCATCTTCGACCGATTCTATCGCGTCCATACGGGCAACAAGCACGATGTGAAGGGATTCGGCCTCGGCCTCGCCTATGTGAAAGGAATGATAGAGCTCATGCACGGCAGCATTAAAGCCGAGAGCGAGCTCGGGCAAGGCACGAAGTTCACCATCATCTTGCCGCTCATCGACTGACAAGCGTCAAACTCCTGAGACTCATAAAAACCATAAGCCCCCTAAAACTTATTATCCAACCCTTAAAATACGAACGACTATGACACAAGAAAAAGCCAAACTGAGAATCCTCCTTTGCGAGGACGATGAGAGCCTCGGAATGCTCTTGCGTGAATATTTGCAGGCTAAAGGCTACGACGCTGACCTGCAGCCCGATGGAGAAGCCGGTTACAAGGCTTTCCTGAAAAACCCCTATGACATGTGCGTGCTCGATGTGATGATGCCCAAGATGGATGGCTTCTCTCTCGCCACTGAGATTCGGCAGGTCAATCAAGACATTCCCATCATCTTCCTCACGGCCAAGAACCTCAAGGAAGACATCTTCGACGGCTTCAAGCTTGGAGCAGACGACTACATCACAAAACCTTTCTCAATGGAGGAACTCGTCCTGAGAATGGAAGCCATTCTCCGTCGCGTCCACGGGAAACAAACCAAGACCGTCTCCGTCTATCATATCGGCAAGTTCACTTTCGACACCAAGCGCCAGATTCTGAGCATCGGAGACCAGCAGACCAAACTCACCACCAAGGAGAGCGAGCTGCTCATCCTCCTGTGTGCACACGCTAATGAGGTGCTTCAACGCGAACTCGCCCTGAAGACCATCTGGATCGACGACAACTATTTCAACGCACGGTCGATGGATGTTTACATTACCAAGTTGCGTAAACACCTCAAGGACGACCCCGACATCGAAATCAACAATGTCCACGGCAAGGGCTACCGGCTCATTGCACAGATGGAGGAAGAATGAAACACACCCATAAAGAAAAGGCCGCGCATCGCGCGGCCTTTTCTTGTGTCATGCTTCGTACTTGGGTTTCTTATAATTGACGTACATGTGAAGACAGATGCCGCCAATCACCAACAGAATGGCCAGACCCTGAACAATGTTGTAGTCAACCCAGTCCAATAAATAGCTCATAATCAGCAAGAGCGCGCCCACCAAGGCGACAATGATACCAGAATAAAGTTTCATTTTTATGATAGTTTTTGTTTAGATATTGCCTCTTTTAGGTATGAAAAGCTCACATTGACAGCACAAATTAAGGAAAAAAACTTCATTCACCGAAACATTTTGCCAAAAAAGTGTCAGCAGGGCCATTTTTTTCCCTTCTCGGCAAGAAAAACACCCCTAAAGCCTTGTCACGTCAGAAAAAAGTGCTACCTTTGCACCGCATTTTTGCAAAAACATCTTTTAATAACCAATTAACGTATTATGAATCAGTACGAAACCGTTTTCATTTTAACTCCCGTTTTATCTGACGATCAGATGAAGGAAGCGGTCGAAAAGTTCAAGAATATTCTCACCGAAGGAGGTGCAGAGATTCTGAACGAAGAGCTCTGGGGTTTGAAGAAGCTCGCTTACCCCATTGAGAAGAAGTCCACGGGCTTCTACGCTTTGCTGGAGTTTAAGGCCGATCCCACGCTCATCAGCAAGCTCGAAGTGAACTATCGCCGTGACGAGAGAGTGCTCCGCTATCTGACTGTCAAGATGGAGAAGTATGCAGCAGAATATGCTGAAAAGAGAAGAAACAAA
This sequence comes from Bacteroidaceae bacterium, assembly GCA_017965425.1. Classification (GTDB taxonomy): domain Bacteria; phylum Bacteroidota; class Bacteroidia; order Bacteroidales; family Bacteroidaceae; genus Physcousia. Next base: position 67,340 of record JAGCPY010000089.1, read on the forward strand.
AAAGCTAAAAAGGAGGACTAACATTATGGCACAATCAGAAATCCGCTATCTCACACCGCCTACCGTTGACGTTAAGAAGAAAAAGTATTGCCGTTTCAAGAAGCTCGGCATTAAGTATATCGATTATAAGGATCCCGAATTCCTCAAGAAGTTCCTTAATGAACAGGGTAAGATTCTGCCCCGTCGCATTACCGGCACTTCCCTCAAGTATCAGCGCCGTGTCGCACAGGCTGTCAAGCGTGCACGTCACCTCGCTTTGCTGCCCTTCGTAACCGATATGATGAAATAATAATTAAAGAGGAATAAGCACTATGGAAATCATTCTGAAAGAAGATGTTATCGGCTTGGGCTACAAGCACGACATCGTGAACGTGAAGAGCGGCTATGGTCGCAACTATCTTATTCCCCAGGGCAAGGGCGTCATCGCATCTGAGAGTGCCAAGAAGCAGCTTGCCGAAGAGCTCCGTCAAAAGGCTAAGAAGCTCGAGAAGATCAAGAATGACGCACAGGCTATCGCCGACAAGCTCGAAGGCGTTGCCCTGACCATCGAAGCCAAGGTGAGCAACACCGGCACCATCTATGGCAGCGTCAACAGCGTAATGATTGCCGACGAACTCAGCAAGCTCGGTTTCGACATCGACCGCAAGCTCATCACCATCAAGGATGTGAAGACTGTTGGAGAGCACAAGGCCGTCGTCCGCCTTCACAAGGAAATCAGCGTGGCCATCCCCGTTACCGTCATCAGCGATGCTCCCGTGGCTGCGCCCGTAGAGGCTGCACCTGCTCCCGCTCCTGCACCCGCAGAGAATGCAGATGTTGAAGACGAAGATCCAGAAGAAGAGGCGTAATCATTTGTAACATACAGACGTAGAACTGCATACGTAAAAGCCGTGACTCCGAGTGGGTCACGGCTTTTTCTTGTTTCGTCTATCTGCAATTGCACTTCAACCTTAGGATGATGCTGGTTAGGTGCAGACAAAAAAGAGAAGGACTTCACGTGAGTGAAGTCCTTCCGCTGTTGTTTCCTGTTGATGTTCGAGCAGGAGATGGCTCTGCTGTCTTGAATTATTCAGCAACAACCTCAGCAGCCTCTTCAACAACCTCAGCAGCGACGCTGTCAACAACCTCAGCGAGAGTGTCAACAACTTCAGCAGCCTCGCAGCATACGCTGTCACAAGCCTCCTCAGCCTTCTGCTGAGCACCACCGCAAGATGCGAAAGAGATAGCCATAGCGGCTACGAACATAAATGCAACCTTTTTCATTTTCTTTTTTGCTTTTTAATTCTGTAAAACAATCATTTGCTTTTCTAAAACGCTGCAAAGGTACGGACTTTTTTGATACGTTGTATCGTTTACACCCATCTTTTTTTCATCTTTTTTTCATCTTTTTTAGAGATGATGGTGCAATCGCTTAATAATTAGCATTGTAGTCAAATGTTAAAATTTGGCTGTCCTTTGCTCCTTCGCGCAGATTGCCGTAACTTTGCACGCAGAATGACAACAGATGGAATTTTAAAGGACAGACGTGCGGCCTATTTCACCCTTGGCTGCAAGCTCAACTTTGCAGAGACTTCCACGATAGCTCAACACCTGGCAGCGGAAGGTGTTCGCGTGGCTCGTCGAGGGGAAAAAGCCGATGTCTGCATCGTGAATACGTGCAGCGTCACAGAAGTGGCCGACCACAAGTGCAGGCAAGCCATCCACAAGCTGGTGCGTCAACATCCGGGCGCTTTCGTGGTCGTCACCGGCTGCTATGCCCAGTTGAAGTCTCAGGAGGTGGCGGCAATCCCTGGCGTGAGCCTCGTCTTGGGTCAGCAGGATAAGGGCAAGATCGTCGATATCATCAAGCAACATTTCGACACCTCCACGGACACCCCTCACAGCGGTTTGGCGTGCTCAGATGTCGCCGACGCCTCTGTTTTCGTGCCTTCCTGTTCTTGCGGCAGCCGCACGCGCTATTTCCTGAAGGTTCAGGACGGCTGCAACTATTTCTGCACTTACTGCACGATACCCTTTGCTCGTGGACGCAGCCGCAACGGCAGCATCGCCTCTCTGGTAGAGCAGGCGCGCCAGGCGGCTTCCGGAGGCGGAAAGGAGATTGTTCTCACGGGCGTGAACATCGGCGATTTTGGTCGCACGACGGGCGAGTCGTTCCTTGACCTGTTGCGTGCCTTGGACGCAGTCGAGGGCATCGAGCGCTACCGCATCTCCAGCATCGAGCCTAACCTGCTGACCGACGATGTCTTACGTTTCTGTGCCCAGAGCCGTGCCTTCATGCCCCACTTCCATATCCCTTTGCAGTCGGGGTCTGATGAAGTGCTGCGCCTGATGCACCGCCGTTACGATACGGCTCTATTTTATAATAAGGTATCGCGCGCGCGTGAGTTGATGCCCGACTGCTTCATTGGCGTGGATGTCATTGTTGGAACGCGCGGCGAGACGTCCGAGCTTTTTGACCAAGCCGAACACTTTGTCGATTCGTTGCCCATCTCCCAGCTCCATGTCTTCAGCTATAGTGAGCGTCCGGGTACGGCAGCCTTGCGCATTCCCCACGTCGTCCGTCCCGAGGAGAAGCACGAGCGCAGCCAGCGACTTCTGGCCATCAGCGACCGGAAACTGCACGCTTTCTACGACCGCTTCGTCGGAACGACGCGCCCCGTCTTGCTCGAACACTCTCGCGTGGCAGGCCTCTACAACGGTTTCACCGACAATTACATCAAGGTCGAGTATGCGGGTCAGGGCCAAGATAACCACCTGCTTCCCCTCAAGCTCATCGGTTGGAACGCCGACAAAAAAGCCCTCATTGCCGAATGAATACAGCCATTGTCATACTCAATTGGAACGGCGCACAGATGCTCCGCCGCTTCCTCCCTTCGGTTCTGGCGAACACGCCAGCGGGCCTTGCCCGTGTCGTCGTGGCCGACAATGGATCCACGGATGATTCCCTGGCCGTTCTGGCGGCAGACTTTCCCGAGGTGGAGGTCATCTCGCTTGACCGCAACTATGGTTTTGCCGAAGGCTATAACCAGGCCTTGCGCAGGGTGGGGGAGGAAGATGAATACTATCTTCTTCTGAATTCAGACATCGAGACGCCGGCAGGTTGGCTTCAGCCGTTGCTCGCCTACATGGATGCCCACCCCGATGTGGCCGCCTGCCAGCCCAAGCTTCGTGCCGAGCACACGCGCACGCATTTCGAATACGCCGGTGCTGCGGGCGGGTACTTGGATTCGCTGGGCTATCCCTTCTGTCGTGGCCGCCTCTTTGATACCGTGGAAGAAGACCTTGGGCAGTATGACACCGTGGCCGACGTCTTTTGGGCCACGGGTGCCGCCTTGCTGATCCGTTCCCGTGTCTATTGGGACGTGGGCGGTCTCGACGGTCGCTTTTTTGCCCATCAGGAGGAGATTGATTTGTGCTGGCGTCTGCGTTCACGCGGCCATCGCATCGTCTGTGTGCCTCAGTCCGTTGTCTTCCACGTCGGTGGCGGCACCCTGCCGAAAGAGAATCCTCGCAAGACCTTCCTCAACTTCCGCAACAACCTGTTGCTCTTGTACAAGAACCTGCCGGCCAATCGCTTACGGCGTGTATTTTTCCTGCGTTTCTGGTTAGATGCCTTGGCCTCTTTCGTGTTCCTTCTGAAAGGCGAGGTTGGCAGTTTCCGCGCTGTTTGGCAGGCGCGCCGCGAGTTTCGTCGAATCAAGAGCGATTTCAGGAATGATCGTGCTGCGAATCTCGCCTGCACGACCCTTGACCCCATCCCCGAGCAATACCTCGGCAGCCTGTTGGCGGCTTACTATTTGCGCAAGATCCGTGTCTTCAACAAGCTTGATTGGTAGGCGTTTAACCTCAATCCCTCACCATCCCTCACCAATCCCTCACCAATCCCTCACCTGCAAACGGCTTGTTCACAGCTAATTAGTGGTGATGGTGAGGGATTGAGGCTTTTTTTTGAAAAAACAGGTGTAGAGGACGTGGTTGCTGTATTTTCTCGCAGGAATGTTTTGTGTCGATGCTGTGAACGTTAATACCTTCCGTGCAGAACGTCAATACCTTTCAGGCAGAACGTCTATACGTTACTCAGCAGAGATAAATCCAGATATGTGCAGACCGATTCGTGCTAAAACGGGCAGGAATGGAAGAAAAAAGCAGTTTTCTTGCTGTAGGATGTCAAATATGTAGTACCTTTGCAACGTGAATGCCCGTACAAAGGCCCCATGACGAAAATGCTGAACCTTGAACGTGAAACGGCACCTTTCCGCATCAGTGTGACTCGTCGCCGTACCAGCCGCATGAGTATGCGCATCGCCAAGGATGGCGAGGTGCGCGTGTCTGTGCCCTACGGAACCCCGGACGACGAGGTGAAGGATTTCGTCTGTAGCCATCGGGAGTGGATTGAAAAGGCGCGTGCGAAGACGGCAGAGGGTGAACAGACGCGTCAGGCTTTCTTTGCTCAGTTGCCTTTGAAGACGCGTCAGGACTGGGACACGGCCAGGCAGCGTCTGGACAGCATCGTCCTCCCGATGCTGGAACACCATGCCCGTGAGATGGGTGTCGAGCCAGCAGGCGTTTACTATCGGGCGACCATCTCGCGCTGGGGGTGTTGCCATCCCGCGCGCAGAGTCATCTGCCTGAGCCCCTATCTCCTGCTTCTGCCAGAATGGTGCATCGAGCACGTCGTTGTTCATGAACTGGTTCACCTGCTGGTGCCCAATCACGGGCCGCGTTTTCATGCACTCATGGACCACTATTTCCCCAGCTGGCGTGAGGCGCGTGCAGAAACGAAGAAGATTTGCCGTTCCCCGCGCGGACGCGTGGACGCATCGTGATGAAACATCAATAAAAGAAAGATTATGAAACAAATGCTTCTCTTGGTAGCTCTTGTGGCTACGATGCTCCCGCTCTGGTCTCAGACGGAACAGAAACCCCGCCGTCAGCGGATGGATTGGTTCGAAAGTGTGAAATCGCCAGAAGTGAAAGCCAATGGCGACGTGACGTTCCGGCTCTTTGCCCCACAGGCCAAGGAGGTGACGGTCAACGGACAATGGGGTCCTGCGGCGCCGATGGAGTGGGACGACGACGAACAGGTGTGGAAGGCGACGGTGCACCCGACCGTTGCCGACATCTACCCTTATAACTTCGTCGTAGATGGGCAGGCCGTCAACGATCCAGCCAACAAGGACCTCTTCCCCAACGAACTCTTCAAGGGCAGCCTGCTGCTCATGCCGAATCCTGAAATGCTCTACACAGAGCGCGACATCCCGCATGGCAAGGTTCACTATTGCACCTACTACTCCTCGGTGCTGAAGGAACTGCGTACGATGCTCGTCTATACGCCGGCAGATTATGACCTCAAAGCCAGGTTGCGTTATCCTGTGCTCTACCTCGTCAGCGGAACGACTGACACCGAAGAGACGTGGTACAAGGCAGGGCGTACAAACTTCATCCTCGACAACCTGATTCATGACGGACAAGCAGAAAAGATGATCGTCGTGATGCCCTACGGCAACATGAACACGGGCAACCCGCGGCCATCGTCGTCGGCAGCCACGGAGTGCTACGAGATTTTCTCGCAGGAGATGGAGCAGTGTGTGATGCCTTACGTGGAAACCAACTTCCGCACGCAGGCCGACCGCCGTTACCGTGCCATCGCAGGCTTCTCGCGTGGTGGCGGAGAAGCGCTCTACACCGCTTTCAAGCTCTCTGACCGCTTCTCGGCTGTCTGTGCCTACGCTGCCTACCTGACCGACGAGGTCTATGCTGAGAGGTTCGGCCACCTCGTGAACAATCCCGAGAAGATGAACAGCCTCTTTCACCTTATCTGGTTCGGCGTTGGTTCAGACGACTTCCTCCATGACCCCGTGAAGCAGAACGAAGCCCTGTTCACGCAAAAGGGAATCCGCCACGAAGCCTTCGACACCACAGGTGGACACACGTGGATGAACGCTCGCAAGTACCTCGGCATCACCGCAAAAAAGCTTTTCAAGAAGTAATGCCGAAGGGCGGTGCCCGTGGCGGCTTGAAAATCCACACCCTGTGAGCAGGAGTGATGGGCGTGATGGATGTTCCGTGATAATGTTGAGTAGGAACGATGTTGATTGCCTGCCGTCTTTGGGTGGTGGCATATCCTTTGGCATTTTGGGAACATGACTGGAGAAAATGGAGAAAAAATGAAGGCCGTCTCAACGGAAAAGCCTATCTTTGCACAAAAATTGAAACAAACGTATGTTCACCTTCAATGAGCTGAAGAAAAACCTCCGCCACGAAGCAGGCAGTTTGCCGACGATTCGGATGGCGCTGGTGGGCGACACGGCCACACAGTTCCTGGCCACCGCCCTGCGTGGAACAGGCGTGGCCAGAGGCTTCCACATCGACTTGTTTGAGGCAGAGTACAACCAGGTAGAGCGTCAGTTCCTGGATCCCGGAAGCGAGCTCTATGCTTTCGACGCAGATGTCGTCGTGCTGTTCCAATCGACTCACAAGTTGGCGGAGCAGCATAGCATGATGACCGCCGAACAGCAGGAGCAGCTTGCCGACGTGCGAATAGCGTTCGTGGCTTCCATTTGTGAGAACAAGGCTCTTGCCGGCAAGAAGCTCATCTGCCTGAACTACCCAGAAATCGATGACACCGTCTTCGGCAGCTATGCCAATCAGGTTCCGTCCTCGTTGACGTGGCAGGTTCGTCGTTTGAACTTCGAGCTGATGCAACTTTCCCGGCAATACCAGAATCTGTTTCTCTGTGACATCGCAGCCTTGCAGAACAAGTTTGGGCGCGACTGGCTGTTTGCCCCCAATATCTACGTCAGCACCGAGATGGTGCTGTCGCTTGACGCACTTCCTTTTGTGGCATCGCGCGTTCTCGACATTGCTTGTGCCATCCGCGGCCAGTTCAAGAAGTGCCTGATTCTGGACCTCGACAATACGCTGTGGGGCGGTGTCATCGGCGACGACGGCCTCGAAGGCATCCAGCTTGGACACGGTCTTGGCATTGGCAAGGCATTCAGCGAGTTCCAGCTTTGGGTGAAGAAGTTGCGTCAAAGAGGCATCATCATCTGTGTGGCCTCGAAGAACGACGAGCAGGTGGCCAAGGAACCCTTTGAGCGTCATCCCGACATGGTGCTGCGTCTGGACGACATCGCCGTGTTCCAAGCTAATTGGGAAACGAAGGTGGACAACATACGGGCCATACAACGAGTGCTGAACATCGGCTTCGACAGCATGGTGTTCCTCGACGATAACCCCTTCGAGCGGGCCATTGTGCGCGAGAACATACAAGGTATTACCGTGCCCGAACTGCCCGACGACCCTGGGCTCTACCTCGAATATCTCTACTCGCTGAACCTCTTTGAGACCGCCTCCTACAGCTCTGCCGACAAGGACCGCACGCGGCAGTACCAAGTGGAGGCACAGCGGGTGCAGCTGGCCAAGACGTTCGACAGCGAAGCGGACTTCCTGCGTTCGCTCGGCATGACGTCCGTGGTCAGCGGCTTCACCAAGTTCAATACTCCTCGTGTGGCTCAGCTGACGCAGCGCAGCAATCAGTTTAACCTGCGCACCGTTCGCTATACCGAAGCCGACATTGCCGCCTTGGCCTCTGATCCGGAGGTGGTGGATCTGAGCTTCACCCTCGAAGACCGTTTCGGCGACAACGGCTTGATTGCCGTCGTTGTCATGAAGCCCATCGACGAGAGGGGACTCTCCGCAAGCGCCGAAAGCGGAACCCGTTTCCCCGATTTGCGCGAGGCGAGTCACGACCACCCGGAAACCCTTTTCATAGATACGTGGTTGATGAGCTGTCGTGTGTTGCGTCGTGGAGTGGAGAACTTCGTGCTGAACACGATGGTGGAGCGAGCTCGCCAGAGAGGTTGCCGCCGCATCGTGGGCGAGTATTTGCCCACGCTAAAGAACAAGATGGTTGAACGCCACTACCTGGATTTAGGCTTCTTGCCGCTGGAAGGGCAGGGGAGCGGTCGCTATGTCCTGGACGTGGATGCTTATCAGCCAAAAGAATGTTTTATCACCATTAAATAAATCCAATGGAACGAAAAGAAATAATCAATCAGTTGAATGGCATCTTTGCCGATGTCCTGGACTTGGACGAGGTCAACCTGACGGGCGCTACGACCGCCGACGACATCGAGGAATGGGACTCGCTGTCGCACATCCAGCTCATCGTGGCCGTGGAAGACGCGTTTGACATCAAGTTCTCTTCGCTGGAAATCATGAAGTGGGCCAATGTCGGCCAAATGGTTGATTCCATAGAGCGGCTGACGTCCCAAGCATAGCGAATGGTTGTCAACAGCATCAACTTCTGGCTTTTCTTTGCCATCGTGCTCATCCCCTATTTCCTTTTCTTTAAGAGGAAAGAGGGGCAGAACCTTTGGCTCTTGGCGGCCTCATACATCTTCTATGGCTGGGCCGATTGGAAAATCCTGCCGTTGCTTGTGGCCGTGACGGGTGTTTTCTATGCACTCGGTCTTGCCATCGAACGTCATAACCATTCACGTCCACGCCTTGCCTCGCAGCTGACCACCGTGGGTGTTGTTTTGGGCATCGGCATCCTGTTCTACTTCAAATACTTCGGCTTCTTCGTGGAGGAGATGTCTGCGCTCTTTGCCGCCTTTGGCCTTCCACACTGTTCACGCACGTTGAACATCGTCATGCCCATCGGCATCAGCTTCTTCACCTTCAAGCTCATGGGCTATGTCATCGAGGTTCATCGTGAAAGCATCCGTCCAACCCGCGACGTTGTTGAGTTCGCAACGTTTATTGCCTTCTTTCCCACCATCCTATCGGGGCCTATTGACCGTGCCTCGACGTTCCTTCCTCAGTTAGGCCAGCGTCGGCGTTTCAGCGAGAGCGACTTCACGGAAGGACTGAAGCGTGTGCTCTGGGGCATGTTCCTGAAGATGTGCATCGCCGATGTCATCTCGCCCTGGACAGATGCCGTATTCGGCAACTATGCCCACCACAATGCCACGACGATTCTTGTTGCCGCCGTTCTCTATTTGTTGCAGCTCTATACCGATTTCTGCGGTTTCTCCGAGATGGCCATTGGTGTGGCGCAGGTCATGGGGCTGCGCGTGGCAGAGAATTTCAACCGTCCTTTCATGGCCAAGAACGTGGCCGAGTACTGGCGTCGTTGGCATATCTCGCTGACAACGTGGATTACCGACTACGTCTTTATGCCGCTCAACGTCGGCTTGCGCCATTGGGGGAAGTGGGGTTTGTATGTTGCCACGTTGGTGAACCTCGTTGTCATCGGCATCTGGCACGGTGCAAATTGGACCTATTTCTGGTTCGGTGTCTATCACGGACTCCTTCTTGTTGCCACGACCGCCCTTGACAAGCCGCGCAAGCGTTTCGAGAAGAGGCACCGTCTGAAAGACAACGAACTGTATGCTTGGAGCCGCCGCCTGCTGACGTTCACATTATTTGCCTTTGGCTCCGTCCTTTTCCGTTCCGCCTCTGTGCATGATTTCCTTGGCACGCTGTCCCGCATTCCTCATGGCTTTGGCCCTCTCTATTCCGAAGAGTTCTCCACCATTGTCGTGTATGCCCTTCCGTCCATCGCTATTCTGTTTCTGCGAGAGTGGTCGGCAGAGTACCGTCGCAACGTGCATTTCCTTCATGCCCGCCGTACGTGGGTGCGTCTGTTCTCCATCGCCTTGCTTATCTGCTATATCCTATACTGCGGCCAGCTCGAAGGCCAATCGTTCATCTATTTCCAGTTCTGATGAAACAGCTCGTCTTGAAATCGTTAGCCATCCTCGCCTTGGTCGCTGCCATTGACTTCTGTGTCGGCGCTGTGTCACGGTTCGTCTGTACCCATCTTTCCGACAAGCTCTCTCAGATTGGTACCATTCAGCAAACACTGCTCAGGAAAACTGGTGACGTCCTCGTCCTCGGTGCCTCCTGCGCGAAGTACCATTACGATCCTCGCATCCTCAGCGACAGCTTGGGCCTGAGTGTTCAGAATTGTGGAGTGGCGGGCATGAACATGATCTACAGCGACCTTGTGATGCAAGCCTATCTCGAACGTTGCCACCCCCACTGCGTCGTCATCGATGTCTATGGTCAGTTGGACCCAAACGAAGGCCGTTTGTCACGCATCAAGCCCTTCTATGGCATCAGCCGACCCGTCACTGCGTACTTCAACAGCGAAGTAGGATGGCAGCAACGTTTGAAGCTTTGCAGTCGCCTATACCGTTACAACGGCACGTTGGACCTCTTCCTTCGTCACTTGCTCAACGAGCCCAACACCACCAACGGTTTTGCGGCGAAGCCCGCCCTGGTCTCCCGCATGGACACTGTCGTTGTCAGCCATTTGCAGTTGGACACGGCGAAAGTGCGTCATTTCCAGAACGTCGTTTCCTTGTGTCGTCGTCACGAGATAGACCTTGTGATGGTGCTTTCTCCTCGTCGTTATCACGACATAGAGCAAGAGGCCTGGATTGTTGAGCAGTCTCGTCGCTACGGCATCCCACTCATCAATGAACTTCATGAGTCCCTATATTATTCTGAAGACAGTTTGTTTTTTGACGATTCCCATTTGAGCGGTCGTGGTGCGGCGTTGTTTTCGTGTCGTGTGGCGTCTCAGCTAAAATCCTTTCTTTCAAACTCTCGAAAAGGAACACGATGATGGAAAGGAGCAAAGAAATCCAGAAAGTCACTCTCGTTGGAGGCGCGGTCAACGTCCTCCTCCTGATATTCAAATTTGTTGCCGGCTTCCTCGCCAACAGTGCAGCCATGATGGCTGATGCTGTACATTCACTCAGCGACCTCCTCACAGACATCATCGTACTCCTCTTCGTCCACATCAGCGGCAAACCACAGGACAAGTCCCACGATTACGGTCACGGCAAGTACGAGACACTCGCCATCGCCATCATTGGCCTTGCACTCTTCTTTGTCGCACTCGCACTCCTCTACCAAGGCATCATCAAAATCGCTGCATCCATAAGTGGGCAGCAATTACCAGCACCAGGAACCATCGCCTTCTATGCTGCACTCCTCTCCATAATCCTCAAGGAAGCCGTCTTTCGATACTCAATCCTCAAGGCACGACAGCTCAACTCACAAGCACTCGAAGCCAACGCATGGCACCATCGCAGCGATGCCCTCTCTTCCGTTGCCACTGCCATCGGCATCGCAGGAGCCATCTTCTTAGGACCAGCCTACACAGTCCTCGACCCACTCGCTTCCGTCATCGTTGCTTTCTTCATCTTAAAAGTCGCTATCAGCCTGTTTCACAATGCCATCGGAGACCTTATGGAACAGTCACTCCCAGAACATGTCGAAACAGAAATCCTTCAACTCGCTGCTTCCGTTCCTGGCATCTCCACTCCACATGACCTTCGCACACGACGCATTGGCAACCACTACGCCATTGAGCTGCATATACTAGTAAATGGTGATATTTCCCTGCGAGAGGCTCATGACAAAGCTTCCCAAGTTGAGGAAATCCTTAAACATCGCTATGGCACAGAGACACATGTAGTCGTCCATGTGGAACCAGAATAGCATACACATTACTCCTTCTGCCTCTCCATTCCTCCCATATTCATATCCTTTTCCAAACGACCGCATCACAATCATCATCTTCGCCATACACACCTAACACCCCCTCCCATCATAGTTTCCTATTTTTCTTTTAGGCAAAAGAGAATCTTAGTATCTTCAGATGTTAATTTATACTAAATCAAAAGAGGACTTATGAAATAATTCATTTAAAGACATGAGTTTCTCTTTTCTATTAGTACTTTTGCCACGTCTTATGGATGTTTTACTATTTTTTGAGAATAAAAGGTAATGAGAAAGATTCTTTTAGTAACGCTTTTATTGCTGGGGGTCGTGTCAGTTGATGCTCAGGAGAAGGTGATGAATGTTCAGAAGAAGGACGGTACGCGTAGCGAGGTGCGTGTGGCAGACCTGCAGCAAATCAGTTTCCTGACTGTTGATGAAGGTGGACAGGGCTTGATCGTCAAGACCTTGGATGGTAAGACGACGGCGGTGCTCTTCGAGATGAATCCCGTCGTGACGATTGATGATGGCAGGCTCCTCGTTAAGAGCAGTTCGGCAGATGCCGTGGAGTTTGAAATAACAGACATAGCGGAAATACGGTTCGGTGAAGCAGGTGATGCCTCGGCAATCAGTGAATTGAAAGGATTTGACTGTATATTGCAAGACGGCGGCGTGTTGCTTCGTGGCATTCCCAAGGGTGTAAAGCCTCGGGTGTATTCTCTTGACGGTCGTCGCTTGCGGTCTCCTCTCGTCCGTGCTGGCGAACTGAGATTGAGTCGTGCAACATTGGGACATGGGATTTTCATCGTCAAGGTTGGTACGTTCTCTACGAAAATAAAGCTTTAATACTCCATTCACTTAACACAAGCCGAACAAGATGAAAAAGATATTCCTTTTGGTAACAGCCCTCTTAGGCGTAGCACCGCTGATTGCTCAACAGTCCACCACGATGATGACGCAGCTGGCGAATGGTGCTGTTGTGCGTACAGAAGTGAATGAGGTGGAAAAGATATCATTTGTTGATACGTTGTACCATCTCAACAGTAGCGGTGATCGCATCTTGGAAGCCAATGAGCTATTCTGGCCAGAGGATCGTTTGATTCCTTTCTTCCTCCCTCCCGCCAACATTGTCAGGTCGCTGGATATGAGTGCCGCTTCGCTCAGTGACGAAGAACGTATCATGTTCTGCACATTGCAAGGAATAGTGAATCGTACACGTCCACGAATCCTCCTCTACAATCATAACGAAGAACCTCAAAGCACGTGGCCAACCGCTCATGGCATCCGAACGAGTGCCATCTCCACCTCTAAGCCGTATGAGATGGTGAAATTGTTTCAGGAGGAGATAAAAGGTTTGGTGCTTTACAGCAACAAGCTGTGTGACCATTATTCCAACCTGGCCGTCACTATTGCGGGGCTGGACGGCCTGCTGCCGGTCACTGCTGCTATCAGGTCGAAGCTGGTGGCGAACGGAATGGACTTTCCCGTTGTAGAAGACTTGACTCCGTTGACGATGTCCACCGCCTTGGAGGTCTATACCTATCTTTATAATAACTATTGGAGCCGTTGCAACCACCGCTTGCTTATTAGCCTGCGCCCGACGATACCATACGTTCATGACATTGGTGCTGCTTGCGGTTCGGCCTGTGTATGGCTGGACCCGCGTAACACGGGCGAGCACCGGTTGCTTGACAAGCTGTTGAAGGATATGACTCCTGGTCGGGACATCGTGTTGGGCTGGTATCCAGAGGAACGTTCTGGTGTCGGTGAAGCGACGAAGTATGGTTTGTCAACTGTTCCTGCTGACTTTTTTGAGAACACCACTGTCTATTCAGCAGTGAACAAAGCAATCAAGATACCAACAGTCCCTAAGCGTCCGAAACTGGAGAACAAGGTCTATGCAGCGGTTTATATCAGTGACGGCGACAATATCCAGTACTGCCAACATGCGATGGCGAAGATATTTGATCAGTCTGGTCGCAGCAAGATGGCCTTGAACTGGACCGTCAGCCCATCCTTGGCAGACTTTGCGCCGATGATGTTGAACTATTATTACGGCAAGGCGTCGAGGAATGATTGTTTTGTGAGCGGCCCGTCGGGCTTGGGTTATGCGATGCCATACGATGCTCACAACACGCGTTATTATGCCAGTGCGACTTCGAGCCAGGTGATTATTCCTTACACTCAACTGACGGAGCGGTACCTGGAAAAATCCGGTCTGCGTGTCATCACGATTTGGGACGATGTCAGCCCGGCACAGCGTGCGGCCTACGCAGAAAACTGTCCTTACCTTTATGGGTTGACGATTAACGATTGGGAGCGTCAGGCAGGTCGCCTGACGACGCGTGTGCAGTCGGACTGGTTGCCGATTGCTGTTCAATATCCGTGCTATGCGAACGGCGTGGATGTCATCACGGATTTCTTCAACCGCGATGTGAAAGACTTTAAAGGTAAGGAGCCGATGTTTGTAATGGGTCAGGCGACAGTTTGGGATGCGGGTCCAGACAAGCTGGTTGCTTTAAGAGAGAAGCTTGACGCGCTGTCTCCGGGTAATGTGAATATTGTTCGTGCCGACCACTGGTTCAGCTACTACAACGAGGCTCACCATTTGCCATTCAATTTGACGATGTTGGAGGAGATGGCAATCACTTCTTCAGCGACGACGTCGAGCGCAGTGGTGAAGATGGCGGCCAACGGTTCGCCGTCGCAGGGCTATATGTGGATTTCAAAAAACAATGACGGGACAGGATGGGTGCAGATGGACTTCAAGGAGCCTTATCAGATGAGCCGTTACGTGGTTCGCCATGCAGAGGCAGGCGGTTTGGATGCTACATTGAACAACCGTGACTTCACGATTGAGACGAGCCTCGATGGCGAGCAGTGGACAACGGTAGGTTCTTACAGCGGCAACGTGTCTGCTGTGACGGAGGCGAAGTTTACTCCCGTCGAAGCTCGGTATGTGCGTGTGAATGTGACGAGGGGCGGCGCAGACGGATACGTGCGCATCGGCGACATCGAGGTTTACGGTGCACATTAGTTCCGAGGGCGTTCACGATACTCCTCCTGCGTGATGACTGTGCTATAGCCGCCTACGAGCCGTTCGCCCTTGTGGCGGTCGATGCCTGAATAAGTCAAGCTGGCATCTTCGTAACGCTTGAACTTATAGACGGCATCGTTCATCAGAGCTTCGTTGAAGACATTCAGGCTCACCAGCAGTGCGAAGTCCTGCTTCGTCAAGCCTGTCACACGCTCGAACAATTTGGGTTCCAGTTGCAGTATCACATCCTTCAGCGAGTATTCGCGATAGTCCGTGAGGTACATGAAGATAGGTATGCGCGTGGCAAACTTCATCAGCTTCTCCTGAATCTGCCGGCGCTTGCTCTTGATCTCCTTCTCCGCGTCCGAGAGCTGCTTCTTCTCCCGTGCCGAGAGACCGTCCTCGTTTTCCTTGCGCTTTTTCTTGATGGCGTCCGTCTTGTTGATGATGGTCTCGATATCCTGATTCAGCGAGCGGAAACCTTCAATCTTCATCAGTGCTGCCATCGCTTCGTGGTTGTTCATCAGCCGTTGGAGCGTGAAGTTGTCCACGTTCACCAGCAGAGCGCTCTCCCAACGGCGTGCCAGCAGCGTTGCCGACGTGTTGTTCATCGCCATATCCAGCACATCGCTGGCCGACAGCTGCTTCATCACTCCGTTCTCATAGCATAGCACGGGCAGGAAGTGGATGAAGTCGTCCACGCATTTCTCGGGGTTCCCTTCCTCCACATTCAGCTGGCATGAGTATTCCGAGACCTTGCGCAGCGCCCGGTTGGGCGCAAAGTCGAAGACATAGCACACCTTCTTCAGGATCTCCACCTGATTGGGATGCAGTCCGTCTCGGTTGGTGATGGTCCAAGGTGACTGCACGCGGAACGCCGATTGGAAATAGGTCTCCGGTGACGAAGTGTCGCGCAGCATGAAGATACCTGTCCACGGCCGAACGGTCACGCCCGTTGTCAGCTTGCCGCAGGTCAGGGTGATGGTCTTGCAATGCAGCGGGTCGGGGTTGGCCATCGCTTTCTCTACGGGCGGCAGGGCCTGCTGACCGATGCCCGCCTGCGTTCCCGCGCAGACGATGACGCGATAGTCGTGATAGAACGTGTTCTGCAGTTCCGTTAGCAGGTTCCGCATGGCGAAGCAGGCGGCCACGTTGGGCAGGAACCACAGCGTATGGTTCATGTTCGAGTACAGGTCGCCGTTCAGGAAAGGCAGTGGCGGTTTTCGGTTGCCCGCCTTCAGGTCGTTGACGGATGTCGGCAAGTACTGTCCTCGCAGCATGTCCAGCCATTTCTGCACCTCGTCGTGATGCTTGAAGATGGCCGCGTCGCCCTTTCCCTCGGCCTCGAAGAAGGAGTTCAGGTCAAACTCGTCGAACTCGCCTTCCTCCGCCACACGCGTGATCTCCGCAGGCAGCTGATAGGTCAGCAGCACCATCTTCGGCAGGGCGGCGTAGGGGTTGCCAGGCTTGTCGCCCCAACGCTCCTTCTCGCGTTGTTCATCGCTGTAGGTCCAGTTGTAGATCTGTTCCTCGATGAATTCTCCCGAGGCGATGGCGCGGAAAGGCGTGCCCGAAAGATAAAGGTAGTGGTTGGAGGTTATCGGTATCAGGTCTTCATCGAAGTAGTCGGGGTTCTCTATCTCGCCGCCCAAGTCCTCGCTGGCGCCAATCAATTCCTTGGCATTCTCGCGCCAGGCGCCATAATGGTATTCGTCCAGCACGATGCAGTCCCAGTTGAACTCCCTGGCCCACTCGTGTTTCAGCTTCATGCCACCGCTGGCCGTGTTCTTTCCGAGGAAGTCCTGGAAGGAGCCGAAGACAACCATGGGTCGCCGCTTGTCGGCGTGCTCGAACTGATAGTCTATCGTGGCTTCCGCGTTGCGTGCGATGAACTGCCAGCCCTCGAAATCCACGTGCGTCATCAGGTCTTCTTCCCACGCCTGCGCTACGGCAGGCTTGAACGTGAGCACCAGCACGCGCGTCCATCCCATGCGCTTGGCCAGCTGATAGGTGGTGAAGGTCTTTCCGAAACGCATTTTGCAGTTCCATAGGAAGTGGGGCGTGCGCCCCTGTTCCTTGGCATAGCTCTCGAAGTAGCTGGCCGTCTTCTCTACAGCCGCCGCCTGCTCATCGCGCATACCGAATGTTTTGTCGCGATGCCAGGCCATATCCTGCCGCTGCCTCACGGCCACCACGGCTGCGCGCACCTGTTGCGGCGTGCAGCGGTACCATTCACCCTCCACGTGCCGGCATCCCATCTTCACCAGCGCACGATGCACATCGTGGTCGAGGAACACGGTGCCGTCCTCGCGCATGGCGCTCTCTTCGACCAGAATCCTGTAGGGCGGCTCGCCCGGACGGACGATGTTATACTGCTGGCGCACACGTTCCGGCACGCCGATTGTGGTATAGCCCACCTTCAGCATCCCTTTCAGGTTAGGGTCATACTTGTCCTCGTAGGCATAAATCTTCGGAGCTGACTCCGACTTCCGTGGGAAATAGTTTGTTGCCATAACTCGTTTCTTTTTATGGTTATGGCACTCAGAATGACAGAGCAGAAAAAGGGAACTATTCGAGCATCATCGTGAATTTGAGACTGATGATAACAACAGTCTTGTCGTCATATCCATAGACGATGCGGCATTTGGGATGTGTCAGCACGGAACGAACATTCTTACCGCCATGTGTTGACTTCTCTCTTTGCCCAATATCTGGCATTTGGGCAATTTGGTCAATAGCTTTGTCTATATTGGCATTAAAGGTGCGTGCAAAATCCAAGCCTCTGATATCCGCCAACCACTTTTCTTGTTGTTGGCGTTGAGACGTTGCTCGTTTAGACCAGATTACGCGCATGACAGCCACTCTTCACACATTCGGCGTACTTCCTCGTCAGGAATGCAATCCTCCTCATCTATCTCTGCGAGCAGTTCTTCCCATTCCTCTTCGGTCTGAGGGCCTTGGTCACGGCCCGGGTAGTAGCCGGTAACAAAGAAGTCACGACGCAGTTTCTCCACATGGTCAGGGCAATTCTTCTGGGCTAATGCTTCATTCTCCAGATACTCTTCCTTGAAGCCTTTGTCCCTGTGCGATAGGATGGCGAATACCTCGTCCAAAGTGACAACGTTACCATCA
The DNA here is from genome assembly GCA_017965425.1 of Bacteroidaceae bacterium. GTDB lineage: Bacteria > Bacteroidota > Bacteroidia > Bacteroidales > Bacteroidaceae > Physcousia. Next base: position 85,029 of record JAGCPY010000089.1, read on the forward strand.
ACTTCCACCAGTTTGGCTGCCTCCAAACGCTTCTCCTTGAGCTCCTTCCGGGTGAAGTACAACGTTTCGGCCTCATGAACCACGTCATCGCCCGTCCAATCGTAGCGGATTTCGGGCTTCATGGAATACACATCTATGATGTCCTGCAACACCTCCACGTTTTCTTCGTAGGAGATGTTTTCCAGGTTCTTCTGCCGCATGTATTCCACCACTTCAGGTGTGAAGAACGGGTCGTTTGGGTCTGTATGATGCATGTTATTTCACTTTTGATGGTGCAAAAATACACATTGTATTCTGAACCGCCAAAGGAAATCCCCTATTTTCTCATTCTGTCAAAGAGCGCCTTTATTTATCTTTTCTGATCATTTTCCTTATTCCATCGGCCTGATCATCGACTCGATGAACTGGATTTCTTCATCCGTCAGGCCGTACTTCGCATAGAGTTCTTCGTCGGTCCAGGGACGGGTGAAGTCCTGGAGGGGGACAAACTGGAATTTGTCTTTGGCAATATTTTGAGTTAATAAAACAGCCGAGAGTAGGAATCTGAAGAACTTTGATTTAATATAATTAAGGAGATTAACCGAAGCTTCTTTAGACTTCATATGACCAATTAGGAGATAAGATTCTGAACATATGTATTGCTTGCCCAATATCTCTATTCGTGAAACGACTTTCTTCCGTCCATCCTTATCTGCTTGTCCAGCGTGTTCTGCACTAGTTTTAGACATGACGACCTTCCAGTCATCAACTATTCCTTTATTTGTTGTAATATCTTTAATGGGAACGTAGAAATCTCCTTTACTGGTCATTATCTTTATAGTATTGGCAGAAGGCCTTGTATAACTATAATTATAGGTACTTGAAAAGCCAAAAGGATTTCTACTATAGACTATTGAATCCATTGTCGGCTCTTTGATTAGCTGTACTTTATGGATAATATTAATGGTCCTTAAATCTCTTATAAAAACTTCAAATTCATCGAGATGACGCGTTGATTCGTACTGAATGCTATCACTTATAATATTTTTAACATGACATATTCCTTGGTTGTCTCTGTCCCAAAGAAACACACAAACGCCACCTGCTATGTCAACACCAGGAAAGCAAAGCCTGGAATCATTATAATCTATCAATACTCTTATCCTTTTATCATGCAGCATTTCATCTCTGAACTCATCAAGTCCTTTTCCACCTGTATACCATCTTGCAGGGACGATCATCGTTAGATATCTAGGACTTAGCTTTTTGGCTTGTTGAATAAATCTATGATACAAAGGTATGGCACTTGAGCCGGAACCTCCCCCATCACTCAGCTGATACGGCGGGTTTCCTATAATTACATCGAAGGTCATATTCTTGAAAAGTTTGTTTGGATTGTCTGTGTGAATGAACTCATAGGCATGGGACTCGAGGTCGCCGGCGCGGTCATAGACCTCTTTGCTGGCTCCGCAGTAGGTGCACTTGCCGTTCTGCCACGTGTGGCGCAAGTCTCGGTAGTGGATGTGGCCGTCGGAGTTGTCGAAGTGCGAGATGCTGTACTTGCCGTCGGCATCCTTGGAGCAGTAGAGGCTGCGGCGACTCATCAGTGAGGTTAGGCGTGTGATGGCGATGCCGTAGAGTTGATGATGAAGGATATGGTCTATGCGTTCCTGCAAGTCGGGAATCTGGTCGGCCAATCCCTCAATGAGTCTCTTGGCTATCTCGCGCAGGAAGACGCCGCTCTTAGCACAAGGGTCAAGGAACTTCGTGTCGGGGCTGCGGAAGAGTTCCTGCGGCAGCATATCCAGCATCTGATTGGCCAACTGCGGAGGGGTGAATACTTCGTCGTTGCTCAGGTTGGCCAGGCACGACAGCACATCGGGGTTGTAGCCAAGTTTATTCATAGTCAGGAAGTTTTAGGTAATCAGTCAACGGATATTCGCGCTTGGGCAGGTGCACGAACACGGGTTCGTCCAGGTCGCTGAAGAGGTTGCCGTACTCGCCCGGCTTGGGCTTGTCGAACTCCACGTTGCGCAGCAGCTCTGCCAGCTCAAAGTCGCGCCGCTTCACCTTGCCGTCCATGCCGATGAATGTCCATTCGCAGAAGGTGATGGGCGTGCCGTCCTGCTGCAGCATCGTCAGGGCGTCGCCGCAAAGGATATTCTTCTCCAGCAGGAAGCGGATGCACCTATGCTGTTCAGCCGAAGCATCTGTGCCGAGGTGCAGGCGGTACGTATCAAGATATTGCTGCAAAAGCCTCTCGCGGCAGCTCTCCACATTGTCGGGCAGCAGCTCAATGCCATAGATTGAGCTGATGGCCTGTGCCGAGGCGAGGTCATATTCGAAGCGGTTGCGGGCAAAGCGCCGCCTCGCCACTTCCATCTTTCGGCTGAGGATTTCCACGAGGAAGTTCCCCGTGCCACATGCAGGTTCCAGGAAACGCGAGTCAATGCGCTCCGTCTCCTCCTTCACCAAATCGAGCATCGCGTTGACCTCCCGCTTGGCAGTATATACCTCGCCGTGGTCAGCCACTCGCTGACGTGACTTAATCTGTTCTGTCTCTGATGGTTTCATGTTGGTCGGACATTTAACATCATTGCATAAGAAAAGCGCACCCCGTCCGCTGCACTTGAGAACTCGGGTGTCCGACCAAAGATGCCCGTATAGATAAAGTACATGGAAAAGGGCACGCCTAGAACAGGCGTGCATCCCTTTCTCGCTGACATATCTATATTGAATTGTTGGTCGGACAGTTCAGCTCTCAGTCATCGAAAAAAGTCTGCGACGTTTTCTGTTTCGTCATAGCCTCCCGCAGCCCTTTTTTGTTTCCGCTGAAACGAGCTTTTGGCGGGTAAGACGGTGCAAAGATAGGGAAAAGAATTAAAAGAGAGAAAGGAATGGAGAAAAAAGAAAGAAAAGCGAGGAATAATGCAATAAATGCAATGTGATGATGTGTAACTGAATAATGATATTTGAAGATGGACGATGAGAAGAAACTGGTTTGACTCGATCTTTGTCAAATTGACACGTTCATCTCTGTTGGATCATTGCTATGAAGGACTCACACCCTCTGATTTTTCATAGAGAACCCTCAATCCCTCACCTTTTGTGATAATCGTTTGAAGATAAGGTGCTTTGTGGTGAGGGATAGGTGAGGGATAGGTGAGGGATGGTGAGGGTTTTGAAAGGCTGAATGATAGATTCCACAGGGGAAACCGGCGGACACAGTTGTGAAGTGTGGCGTGTATTGACAATCCCTCACCATCCCTCACCCATCCCTCACCAAAGTCTCACCTGTAAATTGTTGAAAAATAAGTTGATAGGGTGGAAGGTGAGGGATTGAGGGATTTTGGAGGCAAAATAATAGATTCCGCAGGGGAAATCGGCGGACACAGTGGTGAGACGCGACGTGTATTGACAATTTGTATGGAACGTATGTATCATTCGTGTGAAAGGTGCACACGTTCAAGGCCGAAGGCGAACACCTTCACGCCCCGACGAGAAGAGGCTGTGTCGTTGTTCTTCGACACAGCCTCTTCTAAGTGGTGTTTATTGCTGAAAAGGGGATATCAGACGATGCCTTGAGCCATCATGGCTTTTGCCACCTTCATGAAGCCAGCGACGTTGGCACCCTTGACGTAGTTGACATAGCCGTCGGGTTCGGTGCCGTACTTCACGCAGTTCTCGTGGATATTTTCCATGATCCAGAGCAGTTTGGCATCGACCTCCTCGGAACTCCAGCTGAGACGCTCAGAGTTCTGAGACATCTCCAGACCGCTGACGCTGACGCCGCCGGCGTTGCTGGCCTTACCAGGAGAATACAGGATCTTGGCCTCCTGGAACACGCGGATGGCACCGGGTGTGGAAGGCATGTTGGCACCTTCGGCCACGGCAATCACGCCGTTGGCAACGAGCGCCTTGGCCTGCTCCTCGTTGAGCTCGTTCTGTGTGGCGCAGGGCAGGGCGATGTCAGCCTTCTCGAACCAAGGCTTTGCACCGTCGCCGACGTACTTGGCTTTCGGATACTGTTCCACGTATTCGCGAATGCGTCCGCGATAGACGTTCTTCAGTTCCATGATGTAGTCGAGCTTCTCGCGGTCGATGCCGTCGGGGTCGTAGATGTAGCCATCGGAGTCAGACATGGTCATCACCTTTCCGCCCAGTTGGAGGACTTTCTCGGCACAGTATTGAGCCACGTTGCCTGCGCCGGAGATGAGGACGCGCTTGCCCTCGATGCTCTCACCCTTGGTGCGCAGCATGGCGCGGAGGAAGTAAACGTTGCCGTAGCCTGTAGCCTCGGGGCGAATCAGAGAGCCGCCAAATTCGAGACCTTTGCCGGTGAGCACGCCACTGAATTCGCGGGTGAGCTTCTTGTACATGCCAAACATGTATCCGACTTCGCGGCCACCTACGCCAATGTCACCTGCGGGGACGTCCACGTCGGGACCAATGTGGCGTGTCAGCTCAAGCATGAATGCCTGACAGAAACGCATCACTTCAGCGTTAGACTTGCCACGGGGGCTGAAGTCTGAACCGCCCTTGCCGCCGCCCATAGGCAGCGTGGTCAGCGAGTTCTTGAACGTCTGTTCGAAAGCCAGGAACTTGAGGATGCCGAGGTTCACGCTCTTGTGGAAACGGATGCCGCCTTTGTACGGGCCAATGGCGTTGTTGTGCTGTATGCGATAACCCATGTTGGTCTGCACGTTGCCCTTGTCGTCGGTCCATGTGACACGGAACTGATAGACTCTGTCGGGGATGCAGAGGCGTTCAATAAGGTTCACCTTGTCGAACTCGGGATGTTTGTTGTACTCTTCTTCGATGGTGCCGAGCACCTCTTCGACTGCCTGATGGTACTCAGGCTCGCCAGGGAAACGACGTTTGAGGTCTTCCAAGACTAATTTTGCGTCCATGATTGTTGTTTGTTGGTTTGTAAGATGGTTATTTGCTAACTTTGTTGAAGCCTTCTTTTTGCTTTTTCGGCTGCAAATATAAACATTTTAACCCAAAACTCACTATAAATCGAGAGAAAAGTTAGTAAAATGTTGAAAAAACTTGCTTTTTGTCAATTGGGTGCATATTTTCTCATCATTCTTTTGCCACCTGCCCTTTTCTGCGTACCTTTGCAGGCGAAAGACGCGAAATGATGAAATCGACACCTTATTATATTTATATAGGGATGTTCGCGGTCATGCTTTTCATGCCGTTGAATGTTTGTGCGCAGCTGTTGCAGGAGGGCCCTGCCCCCAAACGGGAGATGCGTGCTGTGTGGTTGACCGTGCTCAACGGTCTCGACTGGCCAAAGACCCGTGCCACTTCTGAAGCCACTCGTGAACGGCAGAAAGCAGAGCTCTGCCAAATCCTTGATCAGCTGAAAGCTGCGAATTTCAACACCGTACTCTTGCAGACACGCGTTCGCGGTTCGGTCATCTATCCTTCTGACTTGGAGCCTTGGGACGGTGCGCTCACAGGTGCCATCGGCACCAGCCCTGGCTATGACCCTTTGCAGTTCGCCATCGAAGAGACGCACCGCCGAGGGATGGAGCTTCATGCCTGGGTGGTCACCATTCCCTGCTTCAAGGTAGCCGTGGCCAAGCAGATGAAGAAGAAAGGCCTGCTGAAATCGCACCCGTCGCTCTGTCGCAAGCACGGCGACACCTACTACCTCGACCCGGGAATACCTGAAACAGCCGACTACCTCGTCCGCATTTGCCATGAGATGGTAGAGCGTTATGACGTGGACGGCATCCATTTCGACTACATCCGCTATCCCGAGGGGGCGGCCTCGTTCAATGACGCGGCTACTTTCAGGAAACTCGCTCCGAAAGGCGCTAACAAAGCAGCGTGGCGGCGCGAGAACATCACCCGCATTGTCCGCCGCATCTATGAGGATGTCCACGCGCTGAAACCTTGGGTGCGTGTCAGCAGTTCGCCTGTAGGCAAACACGCTGATCTTAGCCGCTTCTCCTCGCGTGGGTGGAACGCCCGTGATGCCGTGCACCAAGAAGCCCAACGCTGGTTGCGCGAGGGTATTCATGATATTCTCTTCCCGATGATGTACTTCGACGGCAACCACTTCTATCCCTTTGCAGCCGACTGGCAGGAACAGGCCGCGGGCCGCCTCGTGGCACCAGGACTGGGCATCTACCTCCTGCACCCACAAGAGAAGAATTGGCCTCTTTCAGCCGTCCAACGTCAATTACATTTCCTCCGTGCCGAAGGCTTGGCCGGGCAGTGCTATTTCCGTTCGAAGTTTGTGACAGACAATGTCAAAGGATGTTACGACTATTTGCAGCGCGATTTCTACGCATTCCCAGCTCTTCCGCCCGCCTGCACATGGCTCGACGACGTGCCGCCGTCACCGCCCTCCCTGTGTGCCGGACAGCGTCTGGACGAGTTTGGCGATACGTTGAGGTGGCTTGCCGCTAACGACAACCAGCCAGGCGGAGTGCGCTACAACCTTTATGCCTCGCAAGAATGGCCTGTGGATGTAACGCGTGCTGAGCACTTGGTAGCATCGCTGCTTCCAGAACCTCTGTTTAAGTTCAATCCCTTATATGCTACGCTCTCCCGTCTCAACTTTGCCGTGACTGCCATTGACCGTTGTGGCAACGAAAGCGAAGCCTTGCAACTGACCGCAGCACCACCGTCCATCTTTGTCCCACAGAAAAGACTTCACAAGGCTCCCTCTGGACAACTGGAGTTCTATTGAAATGCAGCGTCAGATAAAAGAATTTAGAAAAAACGTTAATAGATGGTTCCCGTTTCAAACTTTTTATCTATCTTTGTCGCCGAAATGTGGAATAAGCTCCCAGCGGGAGTTCATACCTTATTATAATAATATGGAAACAACCCTTGTGTTACTCAAGCCCAGTTGCGTGCAACGCCAGCTTATCGGTGAGATTGTCAATCGTTTTGAACGCCGTGGACTGCGTATTGCCGGCATGAAAATGATGCAACTGGACGATGCCATCCTCCGAGAACACTATGCTCATCTGGTTGACCGCCCCTTCTTCCCTCTGTTGGCCAAGTCCATGCAGGCTTCTCCTGTGGTGGCAATGGCTCTTTCGGGCGTGGAGGCTGTTCAAGTGGTTCGTGGCATGACGGGCTTCACTAACGGTCGAATGGCCGACCCGGGTACGATCCGCGGTGACTATGCAATGAGCAACCAACAGAATATCGTACATGCTTCGGACTCCACCGAGAACGCAAAGGTGGAGCTGGCACGTTTCTTCCGGCCAGAAGAAATCTTTGACTACAGAAGTTCCGTCATGGATTTCCTGTATGCCACCAATGAAGTTTAAACAGCACCTTAACTAACGACTAAGAATGATTAAAACTTTTATACGAAAGACCACGGCAACACTTCTGCTGACCACGCTTGCCCTTCCGTCAATGGGGCAAGATTTGCTGGCTCGACATGCTCCCGTGGACGTGAAGATGCGTGCCGTGGATAGCGTAGCCATCCAACGCCTCTTTCAGCAAGAGAATTTAGAAGACCCTGCTGCCGACCTCTACCCCAACTGGGAAGAGAATTTCATCAATGCCTTTGGCGATACAGAGTTGCCGCAAGAATACAAGATTGACTTGAGGCATTTCTGTATGCCCACGACCAACCGCGTGGTGACATCCTATTACGGCTATCGTCCCCGTTTCCGCCGTCAGCACAAGGGCATTGACATCAACGCCAACAGAGGTGACACCATCCGCTCAGCTTTCGACGGAAAGGTGCGTATCGTGGAATTCCAGCGGGGTGGCTACGGCAATGTCGTCGTCATCCGTCATCCGAATGGCCTTGAAACTATTTACGGTCATTTCTCCAAGAACTTGGTTAAGGCGGGTGACATCGTGAAGGCTGGAACACCCATCGGTCTGGCAGGCCGTACAGGACGTGCCACAGGCGTACATCTTCACTTCGAGACCCGCTTGCTGGGTGAATACATCGACCCCGCCAAGCTTTTCGACTTCGAACATCAAGATGTCACTGGCGACTTCTACGTATTCCGTGGTCGGGGACGAGGAACTCTCCTCGGCAAGCATACGCCCAGCGAATTGGTGGCTGACGGTGAAGTGGCAGAGGCAGACATGGCACAAGCTGAGGAAGAGGTAAGCTACAACTCCTCTGAACAGGCTTTCGACAGCAAGGCTGCACGTAACGCTCGTGCCGCAAAGAACACGAACTTCCATAAGGTGCGCAAGGGCGAGACACTCTCCAGTATTGCCAAGAAGCATGGCATCACAGTGGCCAAGTTGGCAAGAGCCAATGGCATCTCGACGCGTGCCAAGTTGCGTGTTGGTCAGATTCTCAAATATTCATGATGACCACCGAAGAGCAATTCCGTGCCGTGATGGCCGAGTGCCGCGAGGTCTTTGCCAAGAAGTTGCACGATTATGGTGCCGCTTGGCGTATCTTGCGCATACCCTCCCTCACCGATCAGCTCTATATCAAAGCCAACCGCATTCGTTCTCTTGAACTGAAGCGCGAGGCCAGGGTGGATGAAGGCATCCGTCCCGAATTCATAGCTATTGTCAACTACGCCATCATCGGTCTCATCCAATTGGAACACGGATTTGCCGAACAGCCAAACGACATGGGGGTGGAGGAAGCCTTGGCCGAGTATGACCGTTTGGCCGAAGACTCTCTTCAGCTCATGCTTCGAAAGAATCACGACTACGACGAGGCGTGGAGGGGAATGCGTGTCAGCAGCTACACTGACTTGATTCTTCAGAAGATCTTCCGTACCAAGCAAATCGAAGAACTGGACGGAGCCACCCTCATCAGCGAGGGCATCGATGCCAACTACATGGACATGATGAACTACGCAGTTTTCGGACTGATCAAGCTGACAAAATGGTGATGGAGACGACTGATAAGAATCGAGAGACGGGTAAAACAAGCAAGCTCCTTTGGATAGTGGTGAACACGTGTCGGTTGCTCGTGTCCGCCATCTTTGTTTTTTCGGGGTTGGTGAAGCTCATTGATCCGGTAGGAACCCAGTACAAAATCACCGACTATGCTGTGGCCATGAACATGGGTGAGTGGATGCCTCCACTGTTGTCTATCATACTGGCTTTGACCTTAGCCGTGGTCGAATTCATGATAGGCATTAACCTTTTCTTCGGCATCCGTCGGCGTACGACTTCTCTCATCACTCTCCTCTTCCTGCTCATTTATACGCCACTGACCTTGTGGCTTGCCATCTCCAATGCCGTGTCTGACTGCGGCTGTTTCGGCGATGCCGTCCACCTGAGCAACTGGCAGACGTTCTGGAAAAATGTGCTGTTGCTGACCTTTGCGTTTGTCATTTGGTGGCGTGGTAACCTGATGACCCGCTTCATCTCTGAGCTGGCTCAATGGACCATATCGCTCTTCAGCACACTCTATGCCCTCTTCATTGCTGGCCTCTGTCTGTGGGGCGAACCTATCATCGACTTTCGGCCTTACTACATCGGGCAGAACATTCCCACGGCGATGGAATGGCCAGAAGACCAGTTGCAGCAACCCGAAATCATGGACTTCGACATAGGCTCACAGACCGACGCTATCCTGAGTGATACTTCCTATACCTTCCTGCTCATCTCTCCTCACATCGAAGATGCCGATGACGGAAACATGAACCGCATCAACAGCCTTTATGACTATGCCAGGCAGTATGGCTATCGCTTCTTATGCGTCACGGCTTCAGGCGACGAGGCCATTCACCGTTGGCAAGATCTCACTGGTGCCGAGTACCCCATTGACTTCGCCGACGAACTGTTGTTGAAGACCATTGCCCGCAGCAATCCGGCTCTTCTCTTGTTACACGACGGAACCATTATCGGCAAGTGGGGCAACAACCAGATTCCGCCCGAACAGACGTGGGTAGCACCTTTGCATTCGTTGCCGCAAGGACATTCCCATCCCGACAGCCATCACCAGATGTTGCTTCGTCTGTTGCTATGGTATCTGGTGCCTTTGGCTCTCTTCACCTTCATCGACCGCTTCGTTTTCAGCCTCCGATGGCTTCTCAAACGGCGTCGCACGGCTAAAAACAATTAAAAAGCGGTGAAATCTTTGGCCTTGCGCCCACTTTGTCGTATCTTTGCAGCCGAAACCAACCCAACAAATAATCACCAACTATGAGAAAGAAGATTGTAGCAGGCAACTGGAAAATGAACCTCACCCTGCAAGAAGGCCTTGCTTTGGCCAATGAACTGAAGTCAGCTCTCGCAGCCGACCAACCCAACTGCGATGTCGTCATTTGCACGCCGTTCATCCATCTTGCCAAAGTGGCAGACGTGGTTGAAGGAAGCGTCATCGGTCTTGGTGCCGAAAACTGTGCGGACAAGGAGAAGGGAGCTTACACGGGTGAAGTGAGCGCAGCTCAGGTTAAGAGCACGGGTGCTCAGTATGTCATCCTTGGTCACAGTGAGCGTCGCGCTTACTACGGCGAGACCGCAGAAATCCTGAAGGAGAAAGTGAACCTCGCTCTTTCCAACGGCCTGAAGGTCATCTTCTGTATCGGTGAAGTACTCGAGGAGCGCGAAGCCGGCAAGCAGAACGAAGTCGTGGGCGGACAGCTCGCAGACAGCCTCTTCGACCTCACCGAGGAGCAGCTGGCTAACATCATCCTTGCCTACGAACCCGTCTGGGCCATCGGTACCGGCAAGACTGCGACCGCCGAGCAAGCCGAAGACATGCACGCTTTCATCCGTGGCGTCATTGCCGGTCGCTTTGGCGAGAAGGCTGCTGAGGAAATCAGCATCCTCTACGGTGGCAGTTGCAAGCCCAGCAATGCCAAGGAAATCTTCTCGAAGCCCGATGTTGACGGCGGCCTCATCGGCGGTGCTGCCCTCAAGTGTGCCGACTTCAAAGGCATCATCGACGCTTGGAAATAAAGTATAGTCAACTGCCCCCTCCAACTCCCTTGTAGAGAGTGATGTCATTTTCAGAATGAGCGTTCAAAGTCGAGCGATGAGCAATAGCACAATTTGTCTGATGCGTCTGTGTGTGCTGTCCTGTTTTTTATGGGGCGGTCTGCCACGATTCTCATTCTCAACAGATGGCAATCCCTCTCTCCAAGGCTGTGGCGGGGGCCGTTTCTTTCCTCTCTCTTCGTGTTCTGCACAAGAGACCTTCACGCAACACCTTACCCGCTCCACAGGTAGGGACGGTAAGGTTGTTTTATACCAAGATGCCGAGATAGAGGCGTTGGTCAACGGCATAACTTCCAATGTGCCAACCCGTCCGAAGGCAACACCCTCCAGCCCTACGCCTCGTCCTAAGACTTCGTCTCAGCGAGACAGTCTCACGGTGAGCGATTCAATCGAGGCCGCCCACACCATCACCGGACAGCGTGTCCGCATGAACGGCTATCGCATACAGGTTTATGCCGGAGGGAACAACCGCCAGTCAAAATCCGAAGCCTATCGCATGGCCAATCTGGTTCGTTCTACCTTTAGCGACGTACAAGTTTATACCCATTTCATCAGCCCTCGATGGATCTGCCGTGTCGGCGACTTCAAAACCTATGAAGAAGCTAATGATCTGCTGAAACGTATGCGGCAGACACAGAAATTCAGGGAAGCATCCATCGTGAAGAGCAAGATTACGTTGCTTTATTGAACTTGCCCCACATCATGAAAGAGAGTTCTTCTGCCCTGTCATGGGAACAACGCCAGCAGGCTCTGGCAGATCACTATGCCGAGATTCTGCAACTGTTGGGAGAAGACGCGACGCGCGAAGGTCTCGTGAAAACACCCATCCGCGTCGCCCGTGCTTGGCTCGAGCTGACGCGCGGCTACGACGAAGACCCCGTCGCCATTCTCCGCTCTGCACTTTTCAGCGAGACGTACCACAACATGGTGGTTGTCAAGGATATCGAGTTCTATTCGCTTTGCGAGCACCATCTACTTCCGTTTTTTGGGAAGGTGCATATTGCCTACATTCCCAACGGCGAGATTACGGGCTTGAGCAAGCTGGCGCGCGTCGTCAACACCTTCAGCCACCGCCTGCAAGTGCAGGAACGCATGACGCAGGAGATTGCACACGCCATTCAGGAAGCGCTTCATCCACTGGGCGTCATGGTCGTAGTCGAAGCCCGTCACCTTTGTATGCAGATGCGTGGCGTAGCCAAACAAGATGCCTGCACCACCACCATGCACCACATCGGCGCCTTTGAACATGCCGAGACGCGCCAGGAGTTTTTTGCGCAGGTTCTCGTTCAAGACCCCTCTTAGCTTTCTTTATGAACAAGCATCTCCTTTTGGGTTTCCTGATGCTGATGCTCTTTGCATCGGTGCCTTCTTCGTCTCAGGACCTGCCACGCTATAAACGCATCGTTCGCCACCTCAGTTCGCGAAAATACCAAGGTCGTGGCTATGCACGCGACGGTGTTCGCAAGACGGCTCGCTTCTTGGAGAAAGAATTTCGGAAGGCAGGTGTCGATGAGGTCATCCGCCAACCCTTCTGCTTGGATATCAACACTTTTCCCGACCGCATGGAGCTGGCGGTGGATGGACACAAGCTACAGGCTGGACGCGACTTCACCGTGCGTGAGTACAACCCTGCTTTGCACGGCGAGTTCCGCCTCTATCACATCGACACCCTCCACTACGACTTCCAGCGCATCTGTGCAGAACTGAACAGACCCGAGAATCATGGCGCTTTTGTCGTCTGCGACTTCTGGTTTCCCTACAGACATCGCCGCGACTTTGCCTTCCTGCAAAACCCCGACAGCAGCCACGTCGGCGGGATGCTCTACACATGGAACGAGCCTTTGAAGTTCTACAAAGCCTATGGTGAGCGTGTCGCCGAGTTGCCAACCATCTGGACATTGGCTTCTGCACTCCCTGCCAACGCCGCCACCATACGGGCCGACATAGACCAACGGTTCTACCCTGATTACCAAACCGATAACGTCATTGCCAAAGTAGAAGGTCAGCGCCACGATAGCTGCATCGTCTTCACGGCGCACTACGACCACCTCGGCAATCTTGGCAAAAAGGTCTTCTATGCAGGAGCCAACGACAATGCCTCCGGCACAGCCGCCATCGTCATGCTTGCCCGCCACTATGTTCGCCAGCGTCCCAAGTTCGATACCTATTTCATTGCTTTTTCCGGCGAAGATGCTTATCTGCGCGGTTCACGATGGTACGTGGAACATCCTTTGCAGCCCCTCGCCAGCATCAAGTATCTTTTTAATATCGACATGATTGGCGACAACAATCCTGAACTCCACTGCGAACCCAGCGACGCCGGAGCATGGGCTTTTCCCGTTCTTGAGCAGCTCAACCGCCAAGGAGGTTATTTCAGAGGTCTGAAGCTGGCCACGCTCGAAGAGAAAAGCGACCACTATCCTTTTGCTGTCCGTGGCGTCCCCTGCATCTTCTTCGAGAATGAACAGGGCGATGCCTTCCAATGGTATCATACGCCCCAAGACAATTACAAGACCGTGCGTTTCGACACCTACGAACCCCTTTTCCGTCTCATTACAGACTTTGTCAGGCATCTGTAGGTGCTGGTTTTGACAAGGTCGGTTGAGCCTGTCAGACAGATTCAGTTCCTGTTTTTCCAGTAACGTGTACACCTTCTGCCGCGAACGTGTACACCTTCTGCGCATATTGCCAGCTCACCGCTCGCCACTCCCTTTATACACTGTTTTTTGGCCATCAATCCCTCAATCCCTCACCTTTCGAACTAACTGGTTGTTCTATAGTGTCTTACAGGTGAGACTTCGGTGAGGGATAGGTGAGGGATGGTGAGGGATTGGTAAAAAGACTGTATATCAGCGTTTTCTGTGCTCCCCTTAGAACAATCCCTCACCATCCCTCACCTATTCCTCACCAATCCCTCACCATCAAACTTCTTTCTTTCAGGCGGTTATAGCATTCGGTGAGGGATTGAGGGATTTTGGGTGGAAAATGATGGGAAGTGCGTATGACGGCAGAGAACTTTGTCACGAAAACGGCTATTGACAACAGCCGCGGCTTGTTTTGGTCGCCAGATGTAGCCAAAAAGTCAGAAGGTCAGACATTTTGTCTGTTATTGTTTGTCTTGCATGGGTTTTGCGTGCCAAGAAGTAAGTGATTATGAACAAATGTTTAACTATAAATTCTAAGCAATATGACTTTCGATAAGTTTACGATTAAAGCGCAAGAGGCCGTTCAAACGGCTGTGCGCACGGCAGAGGCCCGCAGGCAGCAGGCGATAGAGCCTGAACACCTGCTTGTGGCTATCTTGAAGACGGGCGAGGATGTGGTTCGGTTCCTGCTGCGCAAGTTGTCGGTGAACGAGCAGGCGGTCAGCCAGGCGTTGGAGGCTCAGTTGCAGAGTCTGCCCCGTGTGGAGGGTGGCGAACCATACTTGAGCCGCGAGACGAATAGCATTCTGACGCGTGCGGAAGAACTGGCAGGTAAGCAGGGCGACGAGTTCGTGACCATCGAACTGATGCTTCTGGCTTTGGTCGGAAGCAATTGCACGGCGGCGAAGATTCTGAAAGATGCTGGCGTGACGGAGAAGGAGTTAGCAGCTGCCATCCGCGAGCTGCGCGGGGGACAGCAGGTGAAGTCGCAGTCGAGCGAGGATACGTATCAGAGCCTTTCGAAGTACGCGCGAAACCTTATAGAAGAAGCGCGCGCGGGTAAGCTGGATCCTGTGATTGGCCGTGATGATGAGATTCGGCGGGTGTTGCAGATCCTGAGCCGCCGGACGAAGAACAACCCCATCTTGATTGGCGAGCCTGGCACGGGCAAGACGGCCATCGTGGAAGGCCTGGCTCACCGAATCCTTCGAGGCGATGTTCCTGAGAACCTGCGTGATAAGAAGCTTTTCTCGCTGGATATGGGGGCGCTGATTGCGGGTGCAAAGTACAAGGGTGAATTTGAGGAGCGGTTGAAGTCTGTCATCAACGAAGTGACGAAGAGCGAGGGCGGCATCATCTTGTTCATTGATGAGATTCACACGTTGGTGGGTGCCGGTAAGAGCGAAGGAGCGATGGACGCGGCAAACATCCTGAAGCCTGCGTTGGCTCGCGGTGAGCTGCGTGCGATTGGCGCGACGACGCTGGACGAATACCAGAAGTATTTCGAGAAGGACAAAGCTCTGGAACGTCGTTTCCAAAGTGTGATGGTTGACGAGCCGGACACCCTTTCCTCGATTTCTATTCTTCGTGGATTGAAGGAACGTTATGAGAATCATCATCGTGTGCGTATTCAGGACGACGCGATTATTGCTGCGGTGGAACTCTCAAACCGTTACATCACGGATCGTTTTCTGCCCGACAAGGCAATAGACTTGATGGACGAGGCGGCAGCGAAGTTGCGTATGGAGCGTGACAGCGTGCCAGAGGAGCTGGATGAGATTACGCGTCGTCTGAAGCAGTTGGAGATTGAGCGCGAGGCCATCCGCCGTGAAGCAGATGGCGTGGGAAGCAACTCGCCTGCTTCAGAAAAGCTGCAAGAGCTGAACAAGCAAATCGCTGACCTTCAGGAGCAGGAACAGCAGATGAAGGCCAAATGGGAAGGCGAGAAAAGTCTTTTGGCGAAGATACAAGCCAACAAGCAGCAAATTGAGCAGTTGAAGTTTGAGGCCGAACGTGCGGAGCGTGAAGGCAACTATGGGCGTGTGGCAGAAATCCGTTACGGCAGTTTGCAGGCACTGGAGGCTGAGATTGAACGTATTCAGCAGCAATTGCGCAGCGCACAAGGTGCAGAGGCGATGGTAAAAGAGGAAGTGACTGCTGACGACATTGCTGAGGTCGTGAGCCGCTGGACGGGTATCCCTGTGTCGAAGATGTTGCAGAGCGAGCGTGAGAAACTGCTTCACTTAGAGGATGAACTGCATAAGCGTGTCATTGGTCAGGACGAGGCCATCCGTGCTGTGGCAGATGCCGTACGCCGTTCACGTGCAGGTCTGCAAGATCCGAAGCGACCTATTGGCAGCTTTATCTTCTTGGGAACGACGGGCGTGGGTAAGACAGAGTTGGCTAAGGCTCTGGCTGCGTTCCTGTTCGACGATGAGAGCATGATGACACGTATAGACATGAGCGAGTATCAGGAGAAGCACAGCGTCAGCCGACTCATTGGAGCTCCTCCGGGTTACGTTGGCTATGACGAAGGCGGTCAACTGACGGAGGCCGTGCGCCGTAAGCCTTACAGTGTGGTGCTGTTTGACGAGATCGAGAAAGCGCATCCCGATGTGTTCAATACGCTTTTGCAGGTTCTTGACGACGGTCGTCTGACGGACAACAAGGGACGTACTGTCAACTTCAAGAATACCATTATCATCCTTACGTCCAACCTCGGCAGCGAATATATCCGTGAACAGTTTGCCAAACTCAATTCACCTGCCAACGGCAGTGTGGACGGCGGTTTGCCTGCTGTCAAACGCGAGGCTGTCATCGAGGAAACCAAGCGTACGGTCATGGAACAACTCAAGAGAACCATCCGCCCTGAGTTCCTGAACCGAATTGATGAGGCCATCATGTTTGAGCCATTGACGCAGAGCGAGATACGTGAGGTCGTGAAGCTTCAAGTCGAAGCCGTCAAGAAGATGCTCAACCAGAATGGAATCAGTTTGGAAATCAGCGATGCCGCCCTCGACCTATTGACGCGAGAGGGGTACGACCCTGAGTTTGGTGCTCGTCCTGTCAAGCGAGCCATCCAGCGGCTGTTGCTCAATGATTTGTCGAAAGCCATTCTGGACGGCAGTGTCAGCCGCGAACATGAGATTCGCGTGGATGCAGACGGAGATCATCTCACCTTCAAAGGGGTGTAGAAAGCTTAACTCTCATCCTTCCAGATGAACGGGAAGGATGATTGTCGTGAAGAGGACTTATCGAGTTTGGTCATAGTATCTGATGGCCGTCTCGATAAGTTCTTTGTCTGCCATGAATGCGTGGTATGCAGCTTTGACAACGCTCCAGTTTCTTGTGAAGATAGCAACGACGAGGCACTTCTTGATGGTAGGCCAAAAGGCGTTGTGGTTGGTGATGAGATAGTCTTTGACAATTTCATGGTTGCTGATGCCGTATGATTTCAAGAGTGCCATAGTGACGATGCCTGTCCTGTCTTTCCCAGCCGTGCAATGGAAAAGGGTGCAGATGCCGTCCTGTTCGTTTCGCCTCAACTTGTTGACCACCTTGTCGAGTTGCCTCTTTCCATCTTCGCTGGTGACGATGTCGATATACAGTTTTTTGAAGTCAGGCATCAGTTCCATGATTTGTTCCGGATTCTTTCGCATCTTGCGCAGAACGGTCATGGGGTCTGACCCTGTCTCGTGTGTGATGCCGACAGCCTTGTCTTTGAGGAGAGGGATGGAAACGTATTCCACCCCATCGGGCAGTGGGTCGGGAAATTCCTCAGCCTCAATGGGTGTTCGCAGGTCTATCACGCACCCTATATGGTAGCGTTGGCAGAGTTTTTCACATTCGTCTTTGCGTAGGACAGAGAGCTTTCCGCTGCGAAGATAGCGTCCAGCGGGGAGAAAGCCATTCCCCTCTGGCAAAGGGATGCCGCCGAGGTCACGGAGGTTTAGCTCACGCGTTTTCATTGTCCTTTGACAGCTTTTGGTGTCCAGCTGTTGAAGAACCGGAGCACTTTTTCGTGGCTGTAGCCTTTGCCTTCTTCGAGGAAGCTGGAATCCTGTATGTGAATCACTTTTCCCTCTTCATCAAGCACGACGAAGACGGGGAAGCCGAAACGTGCAGGGTTCTGGAGTCTTTTCAGCATGGCTTTTGCCAGAGCTGTTTTCTCTGCTCCCTCGGACTTGCGTGGATTGTAGTTCACGTGGATATAGACGAAATTGTCTTGCACGAGCGCGTTGATGGTCTGGTCTTTGGTGATGAAGTCGGCAAAGCGCAGACACCAAGGACACCAGTTGCCGCCGACCTGACAGACGACAAACTTTCCTTCGGCCTTAGCTCTCTGCGTGGCCTTGTCGATTTGCTCAATGGGGTTGATGTCCTCGTCATAGACTTTCTTCAACGCCGTCTGTGCATTCACTGTCACGACAAGAAAGGCGGTGAACAATGATAAGAAGAATGTCTTGCTCATACACTTGCGACAACTTCGATTTCAACTAACGCTCCTTTAGGCAACGTCTTCACGGCCACGGCGGAGCGTGCGGGATATGGCTCGGAGAAGAATTCAGCATAGACGGCGTTCATGTCGGCAAAGTCATTCATGTCTGCCAAGAAAACCGTCGTCTTCACCACATTGTCCATCGTCAATCCGCCCGCCTCTTCCAAGATGGCTTTTACATTGTTCAAGGACTGGCGTGTCTGTTCCTTGATACCTCCTTGTACGAATACTCCAGTTGCCGGGTCGATGGGAATCTGACCGGAAGTGTAAACGAGATTTCCCACTTGAATGGCTTGGCTATAAGGGCCGATGGCAGCAGGTGCCTTTGTTGTACGAATGACTCTTTTCATGTTGCTAAATCATAAAGAATTGTAATATTGTTGGCAAAGTTATGAATAATTCTGCGATTCTTCGTAAATTTGCAAAAGGTTTTTGATAAGAATCGTGAATAAATAGCATGTTTATATGAAGAAGCTACGGAACAATCGATGGCTGTTAGCTGCCATCCTTTCCTTGTGCGGCATCTTGATGGCTTGCCAGGGGCGTAAAGAAGCTGCTGCAATTCCGACGGAAGACACCAGCCACTTCGTGACATTGACCGACGTGGTTCCTGATGCCATTCTGGAAATCAGGTATTTCGGTACGTACAATTTTGTGGGCAGCCGCATCGATGGCTATCTGGAGCCGACAGCGCTGTTGACAAAGGAGGCTGCCGACAGTTTGAAAGCCGTAAGTGATGATGTCAAGCAGTTTGGCTACCGCTTGAAGATCTATGATGCCTACCGCCCGCAGAAGGCTGTGGATCACTTCATGCGATGGGCCGAAGATCTTCCAGACACCTTGATGAGAGCTTATTTTTATCCCGACCTTGACAAGAGCGTGCTCTTTGATTTGGAATATATCTGTGCGAAGAGCGGCCACACGCGTGGCAGTACCGTTGACTTGACGCTCTTCGACATGGCAACGGAGAAGGAGCTTGATATGGGCGGCACTTTCGACTGGTTCGGTCCAGAGAGCCATCCTGATTTCTGCGGCAATCCAGTGACTCTTGAATATACGGGTGACGGCACCGCAAGTCCTGCGGACCGCACCATCACTTCCGAGCAATTCTATAACCGGATGGTGCTTCGTCAGGCAATGATGCGTCACGGCTTCAAGCCCTTTGACACGGAGTGGTGGCACTTCACCCTGGACAAGGAACCTTTTCCTGACACTTATTTCACCTTCCCCGTCAGACAGCTATGTGGTTCCTATTGATTGCGTTGCTTCCGTTGCTTGGACTCGCCTACGTCGGCTGGCACATTTGGGTGTTGTTGCCGTTGGCCGGGGTGTGGAAAGGCATGATTGTGGCTGCAGGCGTGGCGTGCTTTCTTTTGCTCTTCCTCGATCTGAGCGGTACGCTGGAGAAGTTTCCGTTAGCCGTTTCGCAGGTGCTGTATGAGGTCGGCACGTCGTCCCTGATCGTGTTGCTTTATTTGGTCATGGCGTTTCTCGTTCTCGACGTGGGGCGTATCCTTCATCTCGTGCCAAGTTCTTGGCTCTATGCCAATTGGGTGACGGCCACGGCGCTGCTGGGTTTGCTGTTCACAGTTTTTCTCTGCGGTCACATCCATTACAAGGAAAAGGTGCGGGTTCCGCTCAATCTTCAATCATCCAAGCACTTGCATAAGGATTACACTCTTGTCATGGCCAGCGATCTTCATCTCGGCTTTCATAACACGCGTCGTGACCTCTCCCACTGGGTCGATCTCATGAACGCCGAACATCCTGACTTGATACTCATCGCCGGAGACATCATCGACATCAGCGTGCAGCCCTTGCTGGAAGAAGACATGGCGGCTGAGTTCCGTCGTCTGACGGCTCCCGTTTATGCTTGTCTGGGCAATCACGAGTATTACAGCGGTGAACCCCGTGCACAGCAATTCTACAGGGAGGCCGGAATCCGTCTGTTGCGAGACTCTTGTGCGGCGATGGGCGATTTGTGCATCATCGGACGCGACGACCGCACCAACCGGCATCGGATGGCATTGCCAGAGTTGATGCAGCAGGCCGACACCACAAAATATTGCATCCTGCTCGACCATCAGCCCTATGCCTTGGAGCTGGCCGAACAGGCAGGCATCGACTTCCAGTTGAGCGGTCACACCCACGAAGGCCAGATTTGGCCAGTGTCGTGGATTACTCATACTCTCTATGAATGTGCGTGGGGTTGCCATCAACGTGGCCAGACACGCTACTACGTCAGCAGCGGCCTTGGCATCTGGGGCGGCAAGTTCCGCATTGGCACACAATCGGAATATGTTGTGGCTACAATAGAACGATAACGAAGGCGAGGAAACCAATGAATAGAATCTTATTTGTCTGTCATGGCAACATCTGTCGTAGCCCAATGGCAGAGTTCGTGATGAAACACTTGGTGAAGGAAGCAGGTTTGCAAGACCACTTCTTCATCGAGTCAGCTGCAACTTCAACAGAGGAAATCGGCAACAGCGTTTATCCACCTGCTCGCCGCAAGTTGGCTGAGCATGGCATCGCTTGCCAAGGCAAGACCGCCCGCCAGCTGACACGCGCAGACTACGGTCGCTTTGACCTCCTGGTAGGCATGGATTCATGGAACATCCGTAACATGAAGACCATCTGCGGCGGCGACCCGGAGGGGAAAATCGTCATGCTGATGAACTTCACTAAACGGCCTGGTGACGTGGCCGATCCTTGGTATACAAGAGACTTCGAGGCCACTTGGCGCGATGTCTTGGAAGGATGCCAGGCGCTGTTGTCTCAGATTACACACAAATGAAATAGAACAATGGAAAAAGAGATTTACCTTGCTGGAGGATGTTTCTGGGGAACAGAGCATTACTTCAAACAGATGGCCGGAGTGCTGGAAACCGAAGTGGGATTTGCCAACGGACACACGACGAACCCAACTTACAAGGAAGTTTATACCGACACGACTGGCTTCGCAGAGACCGTGCGTGTCAAGTACAATCCCGACGTGGTCAGCCTTGGATTCTTGTTACAGATGTTCTTCTTGGCCATTGATCCGACAAGCCTCAACAAGCAAGGACATGACGAAGGCACTCGCTACCGCACGGGGATTTACTATACCGATGCCGCGGATCTGCCTGTCATCGAGAAGGCGTATCAAGAAGAACAGAAAAAACATGACAGGCCTTTGGCCGTCGAGAAACAGCCTTTGGAGAACTTCTTCACGGCAGAAGAATATCATCAGGACTACCTCGACAAAAATCCTTCGGGCTATTGCCATCTGCCTCTGTCGCTGTTTGAATTTGCCAAACAAGCGAGGGAGAAAAAATAAGAGAGCGAGTTCGACTGTTCAGGAGTCGTCTGAAGCCCTGATTCACAGGCCGATGCCGCTGTTTGTCGCCATTGGCCACTACTCTCTCCACATGTTTTTCCATAAAATCCTTCAATCCCTCACCTTTCGCGATAATCGTCTGTAAGTAAGCGATTTGCTGGTGAGGGATTGGTGAGGAATAGGTGAGG
This sequence comes from Bacteroidaceae bacterium, assembly GCA_017965425.1. GTDB lineage: Bacteria > Bacteroidota > Bacteroidia > Bacteroidales > Bacteroidaceae > Physcousia. The sequence continues at coordinate 106,572 of JAGCPY010000089.1, forward strand.
GATGGTGAGGAATGTCTCGCAGGAAACACAGAAAACGCAGAAATGCAGGCTTGCGAAGCAATCCCTCACCATCCCTCACCTATTCCTCACCAAAGTCTCACCCGTAAATCGTTGAGCAAAAGGCTGATATGATAAAAGGTGAGGGATTGAGGGGTTTCGGGGCCTAAATAATAGTACCTGCAAGGAAAAACCTGCAGGCACAGGAGGGAGGTGCGGCGTGTCTTGACAATTTGCCTGGAAGGTCTATACGTTCTGCGTGGAAGGTACAGACCTTCCCGACTCATGGTGTGCATGTGAGTTCTCGCGGTCGTGGATGTGAGACGGCGTTACGAGGTTGATGCTTCCTGATAAGGCGGTTCTTCCCTGTCTAATCGCACGAGCGCGTTCTGTACGGCACGTCGCAGGGGTGTCCAAGTGGCGTGTTGGGCGGCTTCTGCCTGGTCGATGAATTCGGCTTCGGCGTCAGGGGAGAGCCGACCACCTTGCATGAGAAGGCGGGTGATGACGAGGAATCCGCAGAGCTGGAACATCGGACGCTCCTCGGCTATCCACTGAAAGGCGAGGTCGGCAGCATCGTGCAGGTGTGTGAGCCTGTCCATTGCCAACAACTGTGCCAGTTCCACCTGAGAGGGCTGGATGGCTTCCACCCAGAGGGTTGCCATGTCACGGTCGAAGTCGCCGATGGGGTAGAGCATGATGGCCAGCATCTTGCATTCGCGAACATCCTCTTGCCACAACTCTTGTGCAAGATGTCGGTCAGGCGCATAGGCAGAAGCAATCTCACGCAGACGCGGAAGCTCGATGCCATAGACGAGTCGGTAGGCCATTCCGCTTTCGCGAATACTGCGGGCGGCGATGCCGTTCATGGCAGAGCGCAGATCGGCGTGTATGGAAGCGAGGGGCGTCATCAGTTGATGAAAGGCAACGTCTTGTAGTCGCGGCTATAGCGAAGCATCTGCTGGTCGTAGGCTTCTCCATAGCGAATCTGGATGTCGGTGATGTTGCCGTCCTCGTCCTCGGTGACGATGTATTCGGGATTGATGAATCCTTTGTAAGGTGCAAGGTCGAGCGCTTTGTAGCGTTGAAGGATTTCCTGATGCAGCACAGGATCGACATTGACCGCGTAGGTCTCGATGAGCTGACGTGCAGCCTCGAAATCTCCTTCGCTTTTGACGCGTTGGATTTCGGCCAGAAGCTGTCCGAAGAGGTTGCGGAGAGCCGGGTAGTCGTTGATTTGGACGTAGGTCTTGCCGTTTTGTTTCACCAACTGAACGGCAGGTGTGGCAGAGCCGTCGGCGGCACGTTCGAGCACCCAGTGGGCAATGAGTGCTCGATTCCGCATGTGAGCCTCTTCGATGGTGTTGCCGGCTTCGATGCGGACGAGCTGTGTCATGAGGCCGTTCATCATGTAGGTGTAGTATTGGCTCTTATAAGCCTCGGCATCAGGCGTGAGCCTCAGTTCGGTCAGCTTGGGGTCGGCGAGATAGTAGAGTCCGAAGAGGTCGGCACGCGCTTCCTCAATAGCACTGCCATAGGCTTTCAACGAGTCGGGGTCAACACCGGGGAGCAGTTTTCCGCTGCCGTGTCCGAGGCACTCATGGAGGTCGGTATGGAGGTCGTCGCAGACATCGCCGTACTTGTCGATCATCTGCCGGGTGGCTTGGTCGATGACGAACTCCTCTTGGAAGCCGTTGCCACGCGCAGCCTTGTTATAGGCATCGGTGAGGTTGCCGATGGTGACGCTCTTGGAGCCGTGTTCGGCGCGCACCCAGTTGCTGTTGGGCAGATTGATTCCGATGGCGGTGGAGGGATAGAGGTCTCCGCCGAGGATGGCAGCGACGATGACCTTCGCGGTGATGCCCTTGCAGTTCTGTTTCTTGAAGCGGGCATCGACGGGCGAATGGTCTTCAAACCATTGTGCGTTGGCTGAGAGTTTCTTCGTGCGTTCGGTGGCTTCCTTGTCCTTGAAGTTGGACAGGCCTTCCCAGCTGGCCTTCATGCCGAGCGGGTCGCCGTAGGATTCGGTGAAGCCGTTGGTGAAATCGACATCGCCTTCCGTGTCCTGAACCCAGAGGATGGTGTAGTCGTCGAAAGTGTGCAGGTCTCCGGTGCGATAATATTCAATGAGTTTGTCGATGACAGCGACCTGTTTGTCATTCTCGGCCACGGTCTTAGCCTTTTCAAGCCAGAAAATGATGCGGTCGATGGCCGCTCCGTAGAGTCCGCCGCTTCTCCACACCTTTTCTTTGAGTTGTCCGTTTTCCTTAACGAGCCGGCTGTTCATGCCGAACATGATGGGATGCTCGGGGTCTGGGTCGGCTTCCTTCATGCGAAGATAGAAGTCTTCGGCCTCTTTCTGTGTCACACCTTCTCCGTAATAGTTGGCGGCACTGGTGAGCACCAGGTCCTGGCCGTCGGCCTGGTTGGTGCGCTTGGGCATGACGGTCGGGTCGAAGATAACGGGAAAGATTTCCGCGCAAAGCTGTTCAAGTGTCTGCCCTTCGGTCAAAGGCAATTTGGAGGCATCAACGTTCTGGAGTGCTTGCTGGAGAAACTCTTCCGAGAATCCGGGCAAGAACTTCTCGCTTCCATAGTGGTGGTGGATGCCGTTAGAGAACCACACACGCTTGAGATAGACCGTAAATGCCTTGAAGTCTTCGCTCTCGCGGTCGCCTTCATAATCGGTGTAAACCGTCTCAAGCATCTGACGAATGCGCAGGTTGAAGCGTCCGTTCTGGTCCCAAAGGATGTCGCGACCCGACAAGGCGGCTTCGGAGAGATAATAGACAAGCTTCTTTTGCCGCAGCGACAGGTTGTCGAAACCTTCGACGCGGTAACGGAGCATCTGCAAGTCGGCAAAGCGCTCGTCGTTGTATTGGAATTCTGTTTCTTCTTTCTCTTTTTGCGTGCCACAGGACGTGGCCAGTGTTGATGCTGCAAGCACAAACATGAATGAGATAGATTTTAAATTCATTGGATGTTATCAGTCTTTTTTGGACGTTTTGGAGCAATTTGTCTTGCGAAGAAATCGGTCTGATATTGCTTGGGTGTCTTGCCTTGCAGTCGATAGAAGGCAGCATAGAACGACTGCCTGTTGGCAAATCCGCAAGCGGTGGCAACCTCGGCCATCGTCAGGTCGCGGTTTCGCTTGTCGGTGAGCATTCCAACGGCATCGCGAATACGATACCCGCAGACGAGTTCTGCGTAGTTCATCTGGAAGCGATGATTGACGGCTGCGCTGATGTAGCGTGTGTTCGTCTGAATGTCTTCTGCCAGCTTCTTGGCGGTGTATGAAGGATCCCTGTACTTCTTTTCGACAATCATTTTCTTCAGAATCTGTTCATAGATTCCGTCGATGACTTCGGGCTTGATTTGGGTACGGTAGGCAGCCACCTTTTCTTTCTTTTTGTGATAATTATACTTTGCCATGTCTCATTTGGTTGTAATTTGTAGTAAATACGGGTACAAAGTTAATAGTTTACTGTTTTTCGGCAAGAAGAAAGGAGGTGTTTTTTTAATTTTTTAACGCTGCAAGGGCTGCTTGTTCGTGAAGTCGTAGCTTTTCGTCGCTCTGAGCCATCTTTTGGAGGATGTTTCGCCGCTGTTGCTCCAGTTCTTGAATCTGTTGTTGGATGACTGCTTGTTCGTTCTCGCCACCTTCAGTGGAAGCAAGCGAACCTTCGGCTTGCAACGCAATGACCTGTGCCCGCAAGTAATCGACACGGGCTTGGGTGACAGCCTGTTTCAACGTCGTTTCGCGGACGTCCTCACGAACAGGTCCCCAGTCTTTGCGCTGGTCGAGTACACGTTCCAGCTCGGCAAACTGCACGGGTGGGTGGCTGGCATTGTACTGCCGCATCCACACATCCAGCTCTCGTCGTTCTTCAGCCATGTGTTCCTCGGCCAGATGCATACTCTCGGCGAGGCTTTTCAGTTCGGCTTCCACGGTGAGGCTTTCTTTCAAATTCTCCAGATAGTCGTTTTCGGTATTCCTCGTCTGTGCCTGTTGCTGTTCCAGCGAGTTGCGGCCTTGATGGTACTTCGTGGTCCCGTCTGTCGAAGGCAGCATTTTCTCCAAAGTATTTCGAGACTTCGACACCTGTTCCTCGGCTTTCGCGCGATGAGTTTCGATGAGGGAGATGTCTGCATTTGTCTGTTCGAGCCACTTTTTCAGCAAGTCGGTCCGTGCATCAAGTGTTTGCACGGCGCCCTCGTGCCGAATAATGTCATTCCCCAGAGACTCCCATTGCTCCATCATCTCCTGAATCTGGAACTTCATACTTTCTGACGAGGTCTTCCATTTGTTATACCATTCTGGAATAGTGATGAGATGTTCAAGAGCTTCGTATCTTCGGCTGTAGTCCTGGGTGGCCGAGCGTTGTTGCTGGGCGAGCCGTTCCACCCGTCCGGCCATGACCTGACAAGCCGTGTTGACTTCGTTCAGGCGGACGGCCAGTTCAGCTGCCTGATGCTGCAGTTTCTGAATCTCTGAGCCGATGCGGGAAATGGCATCGAGGTGGAAAGTAAAGGCGTTGAGGTCTTTTTCGGCTTGCTCAGCATCCACCGATGTCTTTTCAATCAGTTGGCGGAGCATGGTCGAACGTGCTTCCCTGTTTGTGGAGGGGGAACAATCGATGAACGAACGGTCGAGGATGCTGAAGGTCTGCCACTCGTCCGTGTCTCTCTTTTGCCGTTCTTCCAGTGAAGCGAGGTTGCCTGTTTCCACTTCCAACTTGGCCTGGATGGCTGTCAGTTCTTCTTTCCACTCTTCGAGCTGTCGCCGTTTGCCTGTGAGGTCAACTTCCATGATCTCACAATCTGCCCGGAGGCTGGATATGAGCGCATTCTGTTCGCCTGTTGTCTCGCTGTGCCAGGGGTGATGAGTGGCACCGCACACCGTGCACGGAACGCCTTCTTCGAGGTCGCCGCGCAGCTCGATGACGTTTTGGCTCTTGGACAACGTCCAGTGATAGGTCTTCTGTTCCAGTTGACGGCTGAGCTGCCTCACTTCTTGCCCCAGGTTGTCGATGCTGCGGTTCAGATGGTCTGCCCGCAAACGCAGTTGGGTGATGATTTGTTCCTTTTGTTCGATGTAGTCGTATCCGGCAGCTATGCTTCGCCAGAGCGAAACGCCCGTTTCCAGCATGAGACGGCGCGATCTCAGTTCCAAGGCACGTCGTTGAAGCGTGTAGCTGTCCTGTCCGGCGATACTGCGTCGGTGGGCGTCGGCTTCCTCCTGCTTGGCTTTGATGCTGGTGTCGAGGCTCTGGCTGTCACGGAACAGCCGTCCCAGCTGTTCATTGCGTTCGTTTTGGCTGCGGGTGGCTTGATGGAGTTCCGTGGTCACCGTGTCACGCCACTCAGCCGCTTTGGCCAGTTCGTCCAGTTCCACCTGAACGGCATCGCCACGCTCGATCATCGCGCGGTGTGCCTCCAACGTCTGTTTCTTCTGACGCTTGGACGCCAGCTCCGTCTGCTGTGTCGCCATCAGCATTTCCACCTCCTCCAGTTGTTTCAAGAACCTTTTCTTCCGTTCCGTCAGCTGTTGCAACATTTCCTCGAATGTCTTCCTTTGTGCTTCGCCGTCGGTGATGATGGTTCCCAACCGCTGAGCCTCGGTCATCGTGAGTGCCAGCTGGTGCATGTTGGCAATTGCTTCGTCGGTTTTTGTCCGTTCAAAGACCAGCTGTTTCTCGGCCTCTGACAGTTTCCGCTGTTGTTCGTCGGTCTTGATGGTCAGCCGGGATTGACGGACACGGTCGTCGGCAATGGTTTGTTCGTAGGTATGTATGCGTTGGAAGAGGCTGTTGATGGCCTCGAAAGTTTCAAAACGTTCCAGTTCTTGCTGTTCGCGTAAGAGCGATGCCTGCCGCTTGTTGATGTCGTAGAGCTGACGCCGTTGAGCATCCAGCTCCGTGTTCAACTCCACGAACTTGCGCGTGCGTTCCTGTTGTTTTTTTAAGCGTGCGATGGAATCCTCCGTAAAATCGAGCCGTGTCTGGCACAGGCGCAGTCCTTCGCGAGTTTTCTGCAGCGTGGCGTCGTCCAGCCGGTGTTCGTTGATGCGTGCACGTGAAATCTCACGCTGAAGAAGTGAGCGCAGCCACGCCTTCATCGCCTCTGGCATCGGATTTCCGAACTGTTCCAGCCACCATTGACGTGTCGCCTCTTCGGCTGTGAGCGAAGCTGGGGCAGGGGAGGGCGAGTCAGGATCGATGTCCGCACGTAAAACATCGTCCTGCAAGTGATATGAATCTTGTTCTGTCATGGAAAATCACAGATGATGTTGAAAAACGGGGCAAAGGAAACAAAAAGAACAGAAAAAAGCAAAAAAAGAAAGGCAAATGTGCGGTTCATTGACGTTCTTTTGCTACTTTTGCCTCCGCAATCGTCATTTGAATGTTACGCAAGATGAAACGAACCCCATCTCTTTTTCCCGTAGCCCTGTTGCTCATGGCCTGCACGGGAAACGGAAAAGGCAGCACGTCTGCCGATGCCGACAGCCTCGCAGCCAGCTCGTCTTTGACCGAGGAAACTCTCAAGACAACCACCCTCGACACGCTTGATGGCTTTGTGGGTGGAGGCACGTCGATGAATGTCATCGAGTTGGTCAACTCCGAAGCGACAGACACCGTTTATCTCGACCTCGACGATCAGACAGACCGCCAGGCCACCTTGGAAATTGGCAACGAGATTCGCGCTGTCATCTGCAAGAATGGAGACGAAATCCAGGTGGTGGCCACGTATGATGCCAATGTTTTAACCATCAATCCAGAATAAAAACAAGATGAAAACGAAATTCATTTCTCTTTTGGGGCTTGCTGCCCTCATGCTTTCAGGCTCTGACGTGTTCGCCCAACCCGTTGTGGACGTGGATGCTGCCCGTCTGGGTGCTGCCGTCAGCCCTCGCCTCTATGGCATCTTCTTCGAGGAAATCAATCATGCAGGCGACGGTGGTCTCTACGCCGAACTCGTCCAGAACCGCTCCTTCGAAGATGACGACCAACAGCCAGCCCACTGGACAACCTTCGGCGGAGCTTCTGCCAGAATCATCACACATGACCTGCTGAACGACCGCCAAGCTCACGCCTTGCAGCTTGTCCTCAACGCCGCAGGCGGAGGCGTGCAGAACGATGGATATTGGGGCATCAGCGTCCGGCAACAGACGACTTATACGTTTTCGGCTTGGGTGAAGTCTGAGGCCGCTTACAAAGGAGACCTCGTCGTATCGCTGCACGGGCAGACAGGCAAGAACATCGGGCAGGCCGTCTTCGCACTGAAACTGAAACCTGGCAAGTGGACTCAAGTCAAAGACGTGGCCGTGCGGGCTACGGGCAGTGATCCTGAAGCCCATCTCAACTTGACCTTCATGGCTCCAGGCACGCTCAGCCTCGATGTCGTCAGCCTGTTTCCGCCCACTTACAAAGGCCGCCCCAACGGTTGCCGCATTGACCTGGCAGAGTTGCTCGAAGCACTGCACCCCAAGTTCATGCGTTTCCCCGGCGGCTGCTATGTGGAGGGACAGACGACTCCCAAGAATCAGCTCCACAACCGCTTCCAATGGAAAAACACCATTGGTCCGATCGAGGAGCGTCCCGGACATTTGAGTGTCAACTGGGGCTACAATATCACTGACGGCTTTGGTTATCACGAGATGCTGCAACTGTCTGAAGACCTGGGCGCAGAGCCTTTGTTCGTCGTCAATGTCGGATTGGGACATGGCTGGTTGCAGCCGTATGACCAGCTCGACGAGTACATCCAGGAAGCCCTCGACGCCATTGAGTATGCCAACGGCCCCGTCACTTCCAAGTGGGGTGCCGTCCGTGCCAAGAACGGGCATCCTGAACCCTTTGGGCTGAGGTTGCTGGAAGTCGGCAATGAGAACGCCAATTTCCATTTCGACAACAATTCTGACCAGAGCGACCACTACTTCGAACGCTACATCCAATTCTATAAGGCCATCAAGGCAAAATATCCAGACGTGGAAATCATTGGCAACGTTGAATCGTGGGGAACAGACGAACCCTCGTGGCGCAGCCAGCATCCCGTGGACATCCTCGACGAACACTACTACCGCTCGCCGTCTTGGTTCGAGAACAATTTCCACAAGTACGACAGCTACAGCCGTCAAGGGCCGAAGATCTATATCGGCGAATATGCCGTCACACAGGGATTCGGCATCAATGGCCACCTCACTGCCGCTTTGGGCGAAGCCGTTTATATGATGGGCTTGGAACGCAATTCCGACATCGTCGTCATGGGCAGCTATGCTCCTATCTTCGTCAACGAACACAACCCTGCATGGCGACCTGACATGATTCGCTTCAACGCCAGCCAGAGCTTTGGCACGCCTTCCTATCACGTCCAGAAAGTGATGGCTGACAACGTTGGTACTCGCGTGGTTCCAGTCACGGTCAAGGATAACATGCTGGCTCCCAGTATCGGACACCGTATGGGATTCACCACTTGGGGCACCAGTGCAGAGTTCCGGCATCTGGAGGTTAAGGATGCGAAGGGGAAGGTCTTGATAGACCGACTGGTTGCTGAGGAGGAATCCACCCAACCCCTGCCTTGGAAAGCGGGTAAAGGCGGAGCCGACTGGAAGTTCGACAATGGCGTGCTTCGGCAGAAGAGCCGCCGCGCAGAGGGTTCCGTCTTGCTCCATACTGCCGACCTCGGTGAAGAATACACAATCCGCCTCCAAGCCCGCCGCCTGGAAGGTCGAGAGGGTTTCATCATTTGCTTTGGTGCCACCGACGAGGAGAATTTGCTTTGGTGGAACCTCGGCGGTTGGGGTAACTCGCAACATGCAATCGAATACATGGCCGACGGCGGCAAGAACACCCTGGCCGCCTGTCCCGGAAGCCTCGAAGAAGGACGCTGGTACGACGTGATGATTGAAGTGAAAGGCACTTCTGCACGTTGCTCGCTCGACGGCAAGCTTATCCACGAGTTCTCCCTGCCTGAGCGTCAGAGTCTCTACGCCAACGCCACCTTCGACGAACCGACTGGCGAACTCATCGTGAAGCTTGTCAATCCCACCAGCGTCGCGCAGACCGCACACATCAACGTCAACGGAAAGCGTTTGGCGGCCAATGGCCATGCCATCGTCCTCGCTTCGGAAAAGGGCAGCGACGAGAATACCATGCGTCAGCAGCTCAAAGTCGCTCCAGTCGATTTCCGTGTTCCTGTGGAAGCTGGTGCCAGCAACTTCGACTATCCCGCCCAGCCCTTCTCGCTCAACATTCTTCGCCTGAAGATGCAATAGGATTCAGGAAACGTCATTGACATATACGCGTGAAGCCCGGAACGTATTGACCTTCCGGGCTTCACGCGTATATGTTCAGGCCATGACGTGTTCACGTTCCAGCCATCACGTATGGATGTTACAAGTCTTTGTCGGGGTACATCGACTGCCACCATGTTGGGTCATCCTGCAACCAGCGTGCAAACCAAGCCCAAATGGTTTGTTGCCAACGCAGCCGTTTCGTGTAGTCGATGATGTGGTGGTCTTGATCTTTCACCAGAACCATTGCCGTGGGTCGTCCGAGCAGCTTCAGGGCCGTGTACATCTGTATGCTCTCTCCGACGGGCACGTTATGATCTGCATCGCCGTGGACGAACAGGAGGGGCGTGTGTATTTTGTCGGCATTGAAGAGCGGGCTTTGATCGACATAGAGATCCTTGCGCGTCCAGGGGTAGCTGTTGGCCATAGACACCTCGCTGTAGGTGTAGCCCCAGTAGCCTTCACCCCAGTAGCTGGTGTGGTCGCTGATGCCTGCGTGGCTGATGGCAGCGGCAAAGAGGTCGGTCTTTGTCTGTAGATATTGTGTCATGAAGCCACCGTAGCTGGCGCCGATGCATCCAATCTTCTTGTCGTTCACCCATTGATGGTCGGCGCAGAAAGCTTTCACGGCACCGATGATGTCCTCGGCCACGCCGTCGCCGGCTGTGTTCACGTGATGTGCAGCCCACGGCTGTCCGAAGCCTGTGGCACCTCGGGGATTCACGACAAGGACGACGTAACCCAGGGCGGCGTAAGCATGTTGTGGGTAGCGGGTCTCGAAATGTCGGCTCGTGGGTGAACAGCCTCCGTAGTAATTGACAATCATGGGATAGCGTTTCGACGCATCGAAATGAGGCGGCAGATAGTAGCGGCAGCAGATGCTGTCGCCCGTGGGATTGACAAAGGTATAAGGTTCGCAGCTTCCCAGTTCCACGTTCTTGAGGGTTTCGGCGCTGAGGTCTTCGAGAAGTCGAACGGCTGCATGGCCTTTCTTCTTGCCCTCTTTACTTTCTTTCTTCAGGTCGATGGAGTAGAGTCTGTCGCTGTTCGACGCGCCCTGTCCACAAAAAGCCAGCACGGGCGCATGAGAGGCCAGCGAGAAACGCAGCACCACTTCCTCTGGTATGTCGATGCGTCGGATGTCGCCTGTCTTCGGGTTGAGGCAGAACAGTCGGATGAAGTCCTTGTCTTCTGCCGTGAAGTAGATTTGTCCGTCGGCTGTGCTCCATTCCACAGCCCCCACGCTGGGATTGAAGTTTCGGGTCAGGGCTTTTGCCTTGCCGGAGTCGATGTCCATGAGAAAAAGTTCACCTTCGGTCATGTTGGGTGTCTGCCCTTCCCGGACGTTTTTGCCGATGCCGCCCAATGCCTCTGGCGACCCCTGCAGCAACACCTGGCGTCCGTCGGGTGAGAAGCAGGCGTTGTTCAGGAATCCTTCTCGGCTGACCAGCGTGTCCACCGCCATCGTCTGCATGTCAATCCTGAAGACCGACACGCCTTCCGTCGGACGTGCCCCCAGCTGGCTGCTCATGGCCGAGATCAAGGCGTAGCGCCCGTCTTGACTGAGGTCGTTGAGGTAGATGCTTGAATGTCCGAAGGTGAGCGGCTGCATCAGTCCTGTCCGCAGATCATAGACGGCCAGGCGCGAGCGTGTGCGCCAACCCGGTTGTCGGTCGTCGGGATGCATGACTTCGTAAACGTCTGGTCGCTCTTTCGGTCCTTCATCCTGCAAGGTGAAGACAAGGCGGTCTTCTGTCGGGGTCATGGAGAAATAGCCTTCGGGCAGGTCGCTGGCCAGCAAGGTTTCTGCTTGGGTCACAGGGTCGATGCAGCGCAGTTCGCGTCGGCCTGTACTGTTGTCGGTAAAGTAATAACGTGCTGTGCGTGGCATCCACGTGATGCCGTCGCGGTGATCGATGCAGCGTCCGGTGGCCACTTCACGCACCTCTGTCCGGCTCTGCGTGGCACCGCCTGGTTTTGTTTGTGAAGTCCTTACCGTCAGCCATCGTCCGTCGGGTGACAGCGAAAGGCCGCCATAGCGACGGGCATGGAGCACATCGTCCATCGTGTAGAGGCGTTTCCGTGTGTTGCCGTTGAGGTCGTCGAGCACGATTTGTCCTGCCGCCGAAGGCTTCAACGTGACGCGCACGGAGTCCGTGCTTGTGGCGGTCGTCAGGGCTTTGATGATGACCTCGTGGGTAGCCGGTTGAAGCTCCACCTCCTGTCCGTTCGGGGTCACTTGTCCGTCCACGTACAGCTCGTGATGTTTAAGTCCTTCCACTTGGATGTTGGCTTTGGCATAGCTCGTGTTGGTGAAACTGAAGAAAAGAAGATGCAAGGCGGCTTCACCGTCTTTTGGCAAGATGGGCAGACTGAACAGTTTGCCTTCACGGGCTCTTTCCATCCGAAGCGGCGTCTTCAGCAGTTCCGCTTCTTCAAAATGCTTCCCGTAGGCATTGGTGCTGTCCAGCAGAGCAGGAACATGAAGAGCCATCGGCCCCATGTGGCGGAAAAGGGTGACGGGCAGTTCTTGGGCAGAGGCTCCGACGCTTGTCAGAAGCAAGCCTGTCGAGAGGATAAAAGTTTTCATTTTTCTTTTTGTTAGTGACATTTCGGCCACAAAGATAGCGAAAAAGTGACGTTTTTCTACATTTGTTCTCATTTTATTTTGTATTCCAACGCAAATACCCTACTTTTGCCACCCATAGATGAAAACAGGTCTCACACAAGCCGAAGTACTGGCCTCGCGCATGGCGCACGGGGCTAACGTGCTCACTCCTCGTGAGCGCACTCCGTGGTGGCGAAAGTTTGCCGACAAATTCACCGATCCGCTCATCGTTATCTTGCTGGTTGCTGCCGTGCTCTCTATCGGCATCTCCTGTTATGAATATTTCAGCCTCGACGCTCCTGCCACCGCCTTCTTTGAACCCGTCGGCATTGTCGTGGCCATCGCTCTTGCCACGGGGCTGGCGTTCTGGTTCGAGCAAAAGGCAGACCAGGAGTTCACGCTTCTCAACCAGCAGAACGAACACGAACCTGTCCGTGTCATCCGTGATGCGCACGAGACCCTCGTTCCGCGAAGCGAAATCGTCGTGGGCGACCTTGTCCTGCTGTCCACGGGCGACGAGATTCCCGCCGATGGTCAACTTCTTGAAGCCACGCATATTCAGGTGGACGAATCAACCCTTACCGGAGAACCCGTCTGCCATAAGGGCATTCTGCCAGAAGAGCAAGACCCCAATGCCACCTTCCCCACCGACATGGTTCTTCGCGGCACCAAGCTCCTCGAAGGTCACGGACTCATGCGTGTCACCGCTGTCGGCGATGCCACCGAGGCGGGTCACGTCTGCACCGAGGCACAGATTGATTCGTCTGTCCGTACGCCTTTGAACGAACAGCTCGACCGCCTCGGACTGCTCATCTCGCGTGCCAGCTATGCCATCGCCGCCCTCGTCGTCGTGGGTCGCATCGTCATGTGGGTGCATGATGCTTCTTTCTCGACCTTGTCCTCGTCCTCTTCCCCGTCGTTGTCTTCTCTTTTGACGTTAGACTTTCTCGTCTATCTGCTCCAGTCGGTGATGTTGGCCGTGACCCTCATCGTCGTTGCCGTGCCCGAAGGGTTGCCGATGGCGGTCACGTTGTCGTTGGCTTATTCGATGCGTCGGATGCTCAAGACGGGCAACCTTGTCCGCCGTATGCACGCCTGTGAGACGATGGGTGCCACGACCGTCATCTGCAACGACAAGACCGGCACGCTCACGCAGAACCAAATGCGCGTCGTGGAGGTTCGGAGGTCAGGCGAAGAGGCGACGGTGGCCATGAACATCGCCGTCAACAGCACGGCCTCGCTGGATGGCGACCGCGTGCTGGGCAATCCCACGGAGGGCGCTCTTCTGCTTTGGCTTCGCGAACAGGGGAGGGACTACAGCTCGCTTCGCGCTACGGCACACGTCACTGAGGAAATCCCGTTCACGACAGAACGAAAGTACATGGCCACACGCATCGACGACACCTTATATATTAAAGGTGCACCGGAAATCGTCTTGGAAATGTGCCACCGCTCCTTCGGCACCCCCGCCTCCCGCCCGTCCCTTGAGGGAGATGGTCATCTTCTTCTCTCTTGGCAACAACGTGGCCTTCGGACGTTGGCTTTGGCACATGCCGAGGGCAGCGCCACGCCCACTTTGGATGCCCTCGTGGCCATTGCAGATCCTGTGAGAAGCGATGTTCCGCCTGCTGTTCAAGAGTGCCTCCGTGCGGGCATTGACGTCAAGATTGTCACGGGCGACACACCGGCTACAGCCTTGGAGATTGCACGCCAGATTGGGCTCATGGACGCTACCCCCGCCCTCTCTGTTGTCAGGGAGGGAGCGGTCACTCGTGACGCTGGGGAGAAGACCTCCAATCTGATACATCCAGCTTCCTCACAGACAGGGAGTGAGGGGGGAGACTCTCTAATCCTCACGGGTCCGGAGGTGGCAGCTCTCACAGATGAGGAGCTGCGTGCCAAGGCACGTGACATCGTCCTCATTGCCCGTGCGCGACCGACAGACAAAAAGCGTTTGGTGGAAGCCTTGCAGGCTTGTGGCGAAGTCGTTGCCGTGACGGGTGACGGCACGAACGACGCGCCCGCCCTTCATGCTGCCCACGTAGGCCTTTCGATGGGCAGCGGAACCGCCGTGGCGAAAGAAGCCTCCGACATTACCATTCTTGACGATTCCTTTGCCAGCATCGGACGCGCGGTGATGTGGGGACGTTCTCTCTATCGCAACATCCAGCGCTTCATCCTTTTCCAAATGACGGTGAACGTTTGTGCGTGCCTCACGGTTCTTGCTGGCGCCTTCATGGGCACCGATGCACCTTTGACCGTGACGCAAATGCTCTGGGTGAACCTTATCATGGACACTTTTGCTGCGATGGCACTTGCGTCGTTGCCTCCGACGGCTGCCGTGATGCGCGAGCGTCCACGCGACCGTCGCAAGTTCATCATTTCCACGCCGATGTGGCATTTCATCTTGCTTGTGGGCGGGCTGTTCTTTGTGCTGATGACAGCCCTTCTGTGGTACTTCGAGCGCGACGGTCACATCAGCGCCCACGACCAAAGTGCCTTCTTCACTCTTTTCGTGATGCTGCAGTTCTGGAACCTTTTCAACGCGCGTGCTTTCCTGACAGGTCACAGCGCTTTCAACCTTCGACATTGCCGCGAGTTCCTGTTCATCGCAAGCCTCATCTTTTTCGGACAAATCCTCATCGTTCAATTTGGTGGTCAGATGTTCAATGTGCTTCCTTTGGACATATCTACTTGGCTGACCATCATCGTTGTAACGTCTCCAGTTCTTCTTGTTGGAGAGTGTATCAGAATGTTGAAGCGCTGACCCCTCTTCACCCTATTTTTTTCAGGGAAAACCCTCAATCCCTCACCTTTTGCCCTATTGGCCTATTGTTCAATGATTTATCGGTGAGGGATTGGTGAGGGAATGGTGAGGGATGGTGAGGAATGTATCGCAGAAAGCACAGAAAACGCTGAAAGTCAGCCTTATGCATCAATCCCTCACCATCCCTCACCATTCCCTCACCAATCCCTCACCAATAATCGGCTGTTCTTTAATGGCTTACGTAAAGAGGTGAGGGATTGAGGGATTTTTCGGGAAAAAGCCATGGTAAGAGGTGTGGTGAGCGGCGGATTGTGGTTCAGACGGAACGCATAGACATCAAAGCAGAAGGTGTACACCTTCGACCTCGAACGTCTATACCTTCTGCCTTGAATGTGTAGATCTTCTGTGGAAAGCCGTCACTTATTTGACCTGCCGTTTCCTTCCGTTCACGATATAGACTCCCTTCGGGTGTGAAGAGGGTTTGAAGGATGCAGCGGATATGGAGATGCGGCGTCCGCCAAGGTCATACACAGCCTCGTTTGCGTGGTTGTCCTTGACGTCGTTCCCGAACAGATCCGCGATGTCCGTCGTCTTGTCGAACACGCTGAAGAAGTCTGCCTTGACTGCCCCACCATCTACGGTGAAGTACGCCTCGAAGGGTCTGACGTCGCGCAAGTTGCGTACGAAGACGCTTCCCTCAACCAGGCCAGCATGGGTCTTGCCCACGTTCAGGACATAGCATCCTTCGCCCGTCAGCCGTTCCTGATA
>JAGCPY010000090.1 GCA_017965425.1 Bacteroidaceae bacterium
CATTGATGAAGCGACTGAATAATTGCGGTCGTTTCGGCTATCCCGTGTTCGTTGTCCTTGACGATGCCGGCAAGGTGATTCATATTCAGGATTCGGGTCTCCTGGAAGAAGGGGAGGGCTATAATCAGGAGAAAGTGCTGCGATTCTTCAAGAATTGGACGCCTCAGGCCGTCAAGAACAGCTAAATATTTACTTCTTCTTTGGCTTTGGCATAGGAAGTTCCTTACACGTCTCGCGGACAAGTTCTGAGAGATAGTCGCTGTCGTCTACATCGCCAATGTAGAAGTAATCCTTGGCTCCTTCGTAAGGCGGACGCATATCCACCACTCGCAACAGTTTCCGTCCAGCCTCCGTCGGCTTCAGATAGAAACAGTCGTCGCAGATGAGTCCGAAGATTTTCCCGTTACAATAAATACCATAGTCGCCAAACATCTTCTTGGCCACTATCTCTCCCGCACCGCTACACTGATCGGTGATGTACTGTACAAAATCTGCATTACTTGCCATTGTCTTTCCGATTTTTGGTGCAAAGATAATAAAAAACGCCAAACCGACAAAACGTTTGAGGGGGTTTTATTTAAGGGCTGCAATCCTCACGGACTGCATTCTTATATCGGCCTTGCAGACCGTAAAACAAGAAAAAAAGTTAAAAAACGCGTGATTCATGCAGTCATCTTGGCGTTTTTTTATCTATTATAGAAAAACATTCTTATATTTGCAGATAATAACAAAACAGAGAGGCATTATGAAGAAAATTGTACTCATAGTCTTTTCCATCCTTATGGTAACAACGGCTTTCGCTCAGGGTGGTGGGCAGAAGACGATAACATTGACTGATGCAGAGCGTAAGCTGGTGGAGCAAAACAGCGATTTTGCCTTTAACCTGTTTCGCAAGACGCGCGACACAGAGAGCCACGTTATCTCGCCACTGAGCATCACCTATGCCCTTGGCATGCTCAACAACGGTGCTGACGGCATCACCCGCGAGGAGATCTGTCAGGTGCTGTCGGGTGGACAACAGACCGATTATGCCGATGTGGCGACGATGAACGCCTTCTGCCGTAAGATGCTCACGGAGAGTGCCCTGCTTGACGAGGATACACGCGTGGCCATTGCCAACACCATCTTCTTCAACGGCGACCGTAAGGACATCACATTGAAGTCGGCCTTCAAGGATGCCGCAGCGACCTATTACGACGCTTCGCCCTTCGTGCTCAGTTTCAGCGACGAGGCCTCGTTGGGCATCATCAACCAGTGGGCCACCGACCAGACTGATGGCATGATCCGCGACCTGCTGAAGCCTGAGGACATGCAAGACCCGAACCTTGTGAGTTTCCTGCTGAATGCCATCTGCTTCAAAGGTGCATGGGCCTATCCGTTCGACAAAACGTATACTTTTAAATCGTATTTCGATCAGAAGAAGCGCACAGCCATGATGATGACACAAAATCAGGACTTCCTTTATGCATCGACCGACCTCTACCAAAGCGTCATCCTGCCCTACGGCAACGGCTCCTACCAGATGACCGTCTTCCTGCCACAGTATGGGACGCTCGACGATATGCTGGAAGCCATGAACGGCAAGAACTGGAACGCTGCCGAATATAAGAACTATCATGTGATATTGGCTATGCCTCGCATCGAGACCGACACCAATCAGGATCTGGAAGAAATCATGGCCTCGCTGGGTATGAAGGATGCCTTTTTGAAATACAATGGTCACGGCTTTATAGATTTCTGCTATGCAGGTGACAATGAGGCAAACTCCGACCCGTGCTGGATCAGCCTGATGCGCCAGAAAGCCCATCTGAAGCTCGATGAGAAAGGCACGGAGGCAGCTGCTGCGACTGTCATTGGGGTAGCAGACAAAGCCTCGCCCCAATATTACGCAGAGTTTATTGCCGACCGCCCATTCCTCTACATCATCAGCGAACGCTCCACTGGAAGCATCTTCTTCATCGGCCAGTATATGGGCGAGCCTATTGAGAATTTACGCCATGACATCAGCCTTACCGACGAAGAAAAGCAACTCGTGGAGAGTAACAACGAATTTGCCTTCCGCCTTTTCCGTGAGGCACGCGATGAGAAGAGCAGCATCCTGTCACCATTGAGCATCACCTATGCCTTGGGTATGCTGAACAACGGTGCAACTGGCAAGACACAGCAGGAAATCAACGATGTATTAGGTTTCGGCGAGGCCGGTGCTGACGGCATCAACCAGTTCTGCCGGAAGATGCTCAACGAGGCACCGACCCTCGACAAGGAGACCCAGGCCGAGATAGCCAACACCATCTTCGTAAACAGTCATTGGGGCTATGAGCTGAAGGAGCCGTTTGCGCAGAAAGCCAACGACTATTATGACGCCCAGCCGGAGGCGCGTGATTTCTACGACGGCCAGACGCGCGACGTTATCAACCAGTGGGGCAGCGACCACACGCAAGGCATGATCAAGGAAGTGCTCACCGAGGGTGAGTTCAACAAAGACAATGTGAGCTATCTGCTGAATGCCCTTTACTTCAAAGGAGCGTGGGCGAATAAGTTTAATCCTGACAATACGAAAGACGAACCGTTTAACGGTAGCAATGTCGTGCCCATGATGCACATCTATCATGAGTTCCAGTATACCGACAACGACCTGTATCAGGCCGTGAGGCTGCCCTACGGCAACGGTGC
>JAGCPY010000091.1 GCA_017965425.1 Bacteroidaceae bacterium
GGGTAAGCTCACTGATGTGGAAGTGACGATGGGTTCGAACAGGAGAGACGGCACCAGCAGCTTCTCCACCGGCGATGCCGAATTGACGAAATAGTAAGGTTTGATTGCCGACATTTATTTGCCAAAAAAAATCGTGCACCAAGTATACTTTTGGAGCGCAAACGTCTAGCTTGCAGAAGGATAGTTGGTGCACGATTGCTGTAAAATGGTGCACCAATGGTGCACCACTGTTTTGTGTGCCCGTCAATGGAGTATCGGCGACCAACGTCCTCGTTTCGATCGCAAAACAAGTTGTTTTGCTGGAAAAAGCGTGCTTACGCCGACAAACGGCGTTGACTTTTTCGGCAAAACAAGTTGTTTTGCTGCTTGGTGGTAAGCGTATCCGCTGTAGCATCTTGTACGTAATCCCAAAAGTCAGTACTTTTGCACATTCACTTTAATAAATTGTGCAAAAATGGAATTAATGACAGCCGATGCCCGTTATGAAAAGACTTGGCATCAATTTCTTTCAGCATTAGAGACGCAGCCTCGTCTGCGTCTTGCTCCTTTTCTCCGCTCTCTACATGTCCACCGTCGTGGTTTCGAGAAATGGATGTACAGACATGGCTACAGCGTCGGTGATGCCAAAGGTCGTGTCCTTCAGCTCCGTATGGATGCGCAGACTTCTGCGTCACCGGATGCTCTCTCCTGTTTCCTTCCTGTTGATGTGCACGAGGATGCATCAAGTCCTCAGCCCGATCTGCTGACAGGCGTCAGTCTGACGCTTCCTGACGGAACGACGGTTTCAATCCGTCGCGGCAGTGCCGGAGCCGTTGTCTCGTTTCTCAAGCTTTATCCATAAAATCATAGTTTCTTACGTAATATGTTTCAAAGTGTTGAAAAACAAATAGTTGCAAAAATCATTTGTATTACGTATTAAGCCATATATCTTTTCACTATTTATCTGTTAATGTGATAGTTGTAAGGAATATTACGTAAGTAACTGTGATTTTATGGTTTATTCCGGGGAGGGCCTGCCATGTTCGGATTAGAGGATAGCCGCAGGTACTACGTGTGCCAGCGATATGTGAGGATGAACCTGGGCATCAACGGACTGTCCAGGATGGTCAGCAATGAACTGAAGCAGCCAGTACTCAGCGGTGACGTTTTCATCTTCTTCGGAAAGAGTAGGCAGATGGTGAAGCTGCTCTGCTGGGATGGCGACGGTTTCCTTCTCTATCAGAAGCGTCTGGAGCGAGGCACCTTCGAGCTACCCCTGTTCAAGCCCGTCCAGAAGGCCGTCCAGATGCCCTACAGGACGCTTTCTGCCATCATGCGGGGTGTGAGCCTTAAGAGTGTGAGATATCGCAGCAGGCTAAGAATTGGAAAATCAGAATTTTTACAACTATCTGATTGCCAATAAAATAATTCAAAAATAGTTACCGTTTTTCTTGGTGGTCTCGTCCTTTTTTCGTACCTTTGCGGTATGAATAAGGACGAGATTATCTTGATGCTACAGCAATTGGTGGCCAGCCTGCAAGGGCAGCTTGACGAAGCCTTGCGGCAGCTTGGCGATTCCAACCGGAAGGTGGATGAGCTGTTGCAAGAGGTTGCAGAGCTGAAGGAGCTGCTCGTCCAAAAGACCCAGGAAGAGCAGAAGCAGCGCAATATCGCCAAAGGCCTTTCGAAGATCATGCAGAACAAGTCTGAGAAGCAGACACCCGCAAAGCAGGAGTCCGCCTCAGGTGACGGCTGCACGCAGGATGCTCCCGAGGCAAAGCCCCGCGAGAAGACCAACTACGGTGCAAAGCGGATGGATCACTACGTCACAGAGGTGGAGCATGTGCACGTAGATCCCGACGACCCCAGGTTTGACAAGGAAAGGGCCAGGTGGATAAGCGAGCGCGAATCCGCCCGCTACATCCTCATTCCCATGCGCTTCATCAAGCGCATCTACCATGTGAACAAGTACGTGCAGGACGGCACCGTCATGGAGGGCAAGGCTCCCGACGCCCCGTTCCTCGGCTCCAACTACGACGGCTCGTTCATTGCAGGCATCGCCCAGCTGCGCTACCTCTACTCCATGCCCGTGGAGCGTATTGTCGGCTTCTTCACAGAGAACGGCTTCGACCTGCAGAAAGGTACTGCCCACGGCCTGCTGCGTAAGACCGAGCAGCTTTTCGAGAACCTCTACAAGGCCTTGGGACAGGCCATCAAGGAGGATGACTACGTGGCTGGCGACGAGACATACCACAAAGTACTCGTTGCGGAGAAGAACAAGGACGGCAAGGGAATCAAGAAAGGATACATCTGGGACGTCACAGCCGTCCACCTGGGACTTACGTACTACTTCTATCATGACGGCTCCAGAAGTGAGGATGTCATCTTCGACTACATAGACGGATACAGCGAGGCCTTCCAGTCCGACGGATTCTCACCGTACAGGAAACTGGCAAAGAGGCTCATCCGCTTGGCATGCCTGCAGCACGTGAAGAGGAAATGGCTCGACTGTGAGGACGACTTCGACGCAAAGGTCATCGTCAGGCTCGTCAACTACCTGTACCACAAGGACCACAAGCACAAAATCGGCATCGACGGATGGACGGTGGAGGACAACACCCGCTGGCGGCAGGAGTATGCGCCGCCCATACTCAGGATCATACATAAGAAACTCGACAAGATGGCGGCATATCCGCCCGAAAAGATGCTTCCCAAGTCTGAGAAATATACTGCCGTGCACTACATGCTCAACGAATGGGAGGCCATAGAGAACATATTCACCA
>JAGCPY010000092.1 GCA_017965425.1 Bacteroidaceae bacterium
CCGACGAGGTGGAACAGGCCCTGAAGAAGAACGCCGTCTATAATCACCCGAAGTATGGCAGGATTTATGCCTTCGAGGTCGATGGCTTCGGAAACCATCTGTTCATGGACGATGCCAACGTTCCCTCGCTGCTCGCAATGTCATATCTGGGCGACGTTTCACCCAAGGACCCCATCTACAAGAACACCCGTCGTTTTGTCCTTAGCGAGGACAATCCCTACTTCTTCCGCGGTCGTGCTGGCCAGGGCATTGGCGGTCCGCATGTGGGCTATGACATGGTGTGGCCGATGTCTATCATGATGCGTGCCTTCACCTCCACCGACGACCAGGAGATACGCCATTGCTTGCAGATGCTCGTTGATACCGATGCCGGAACGGGCTTCATCCACGAATCGTTCCACAAGGACGATGCCTCGCGCTACACCCGCTCATGGTTCGCCTGGCAGAACACGCTCTTCGGCGAACTCATCCTCAAACTCATCGACGATGGGAAGATGAATCTGCTGAATTCAATCCAAAAAACAAGATAATCAAATTAAAACAAACCCACTAAAACAACTGACGAACGAAGCTAGAGCTATACCAGGAGACCACATAGGCTTATTCTGTAAGGACTTGGAACAAATCACCAGTTCTTAAATAGTCGATGCAATAAACGGAGACTTATTCAGTTATATATATATGCGAAACATAATTTATTAACTTAAAACCTAAACAAAAATGGAAGAAACAAAGAACGATACAAAGGTGAAGCATTCCCTTTGGTATCACATAAAAATGTATTTGATAGGGATGGGCGTCTATTTGGGCATCAGCCTTGTCATAGGTCTGTTTTTTATCCAGCATTTCCGTCATTTCTGGATTTCACATAACAAGGCACCGCTCACAGAGTACACCATTAAAGGCACAACCGACGATTTAAAAACGTCTCATGAAATTGATAGCAGAGGCAAGAGCTATACCGACGAGACCTACACCTATTATCTCAAATTAGATGTAAACGGGAAGATCTACAAGGTGGAAACCGGCGAGGATTTGTACGACCGCGTCAACAAGGAAAAGCCTACCCATCTCGACATGGAAGAGGCAGAATTCTACTATGATAGCTTCATGGATAAGGTGTTCCTGGGCGGCTACTACTCCGATGCCTATTATGTCTTCCTGGGTGGCTTTGTCGTGCTGTTTATCATCTTGTTCGTATATCTTCCCATATCTCAACGGAAGGTGTATTTTTCAGACTGACTATATGAACATCGAAGAGGTGCGTGAATACACCTTGTCACTCCCCTTTGTGACAGAGGATCAGCCGTTTGGCGATGACATCATCACCTTCCGACTGGAAGGGAAAATCTTTGTATGCCTTTGGCTGGGTGGCGGCGAACATGACATGAAGGATTCCGCCCCCAGGCTGGCATTGAAGCTGTCACCCGAAAGGAATGAAGAGCTCCGCAGTCAGTTCTCTTCTGTGACCCCAGCCTGGCATTGGAATAAGAAACATTGGAGCGATGTCTATTACGAGCAGTTGGAAGATGCTCTGGTTCAGGAATGGATAAAAGAGTCCTACCAGCTTGTGGCCTCTAAGCTTCCAAAAGCACTACGGCAGAAGTATATTCAGTAAGAATATACCAGCCCGTACTTCTCATGCAGGCGGCGGAGGGAGCCGTCGGACTTCATCTGGCTGATGGTGGCGTTTACCATCAGTAGCAGGTCTTCCTGTCCCTTGCGCATCAGCACACCTATCTCACCATGATTGAAAGGCTCGTTCAATAGCGGGGCAGCAAGCCGGGAGTCCGTCTGGACATAATAGGGAGCCTCCGTTATCTCCGTGATCATCACGTCGGCTTTACCTTCAGCTATAAGTGACGGAATCTCCTCGTTTTTCTGGTGAACGACGATGTTTGCGAGCGTCAGGTTCTCGTTGGCAAATTTCTCGTTCAGTCCCCCCGGATTCACCATCACGGTCACCTCGGGTTTGTCGATGTCTGCCAACGACTTGTAGCGGTCTGCCTCCGACGCACGGCAAAGGATGGTCTTGCCGTTAGCCAGATAGCCGTCGCTCATGAGCATGTTCTCACGTCGGGTATCCGTGATGGTGATGCCGCCGATGGCGAGGTCGAATGTCTGCGGCTCTGCTTGCACGTCAGCGGAAAGTGTAGGCCATGAAGTGCTGACATACTCCACGGCGACCCCCAATCGTCTGGCAATCTCCCCGGCCACCTCCAGGCAGAAGCCCCAGTATCTGCCGTCAGCCTCGCAGAAGGACAGCGGCCGGTAGTCGCCCGTCGTTCCAATGAGGATAGTGCCACGTTTGACAATCCGCTCAATGGTTGGAGTGGGAGAGTCCTCCCCGCTTGATTCGCAAGAGGCAAAACTGGTCGTGCCGCAGATGGTGAGTGCGGCAATCAGCAACCAAATCTTCAGTCTATCCAGTCTTATCATATAAAAACTCTTAAATGAGTACGCAAAATTAATCATTTCTCCCCGGTATTTCGTAATTTTGTCCTCACATTTAGGATTGTTTAGTAGATTGCGTGATATCACATAGATGCCGGAAATGAACAAGGTTCGAATCACAGCCATTCGCCAGACGGTCTATCCCGACCTGATGGCAAAGTATGAAAATCCCATTGAACACACCTGCGATGTCAGGGTGGGGCAGGAGTGGGTTTCCATCGACGGCCGGCAGCCCGAAGGCATGTGTCCGTCGGCATGGGAATCCATGCGGCCGTTTGTGGAATCCCTGGCCAGGGGAGAAGGCAACTTCTTCGACGGATGGATGAAGAACCCGATGAGTGCCATGATCAGCTGCAACGACGGTTTCCGCCCCTTCAGCTTCTATCTTCAGGTGACGGAGTGAGGCTCAAAGCTCACCTTTCCCTCCGCTAAAGCAAAGCTTTGTGCTCCGTAGAGGATAGCTTTGTGTCTTCCAAGACAAACTTCTTGAATTCCTGAAATCTTTGCGACGAAGGAGACGCTTTCATAGCAATGCGGAATCGGAGCCCACGGGCTTCGTCGTTGGCGACATTGGCAAATTTGCATGGGAGTTTGCTGTCTGCCGTATTAGCCAGCTTGCATCAGAAATAGATATCCTTTCGCAAAGCATCTCTATCGGCGGTAGCAATGGTTGTGGTAACGAGCTGACCAATTGTGACCAATTGGGATGGCACGAAGAAGAGAAGACTAGGAATGTAAACCGTAATTTCCCCATGTGACAGGTATCTGCCACACATCTGATGCAAAAATGTCACAGCATCGTAATATGTTATTTTCGTGATTCATGAAAAAAATGCGTATCTTTGCGCCCTAAAAGGTTTAGTTTTATGAAAATTCTTGTTGTTGACGACGAGCAGGATATTTGCGAGATTCTTCAGTATAACCTTGAGAATGAAGGATATGAGGTTGATGTGGCTAATTCGGCAGAGGAAGCACTCCAGCTTCCTTTGGCTGACTATGCGCTCATACTTCTGGATGTGATGATGGCCGAAATGTCGGGCTTTCAGATGGCAAGATGGTTGAAGGATGTACCCGATACAGCCGCCATTCCCATCATATTCATCACGGCTCTCGACGATGAGGACAATATGGTCAAAGGGCTTAATATCGGTGGCGATGATTACATTGCCAAGCCTTTGAGCATGAAGGAGGTGAAGGCAAGGGTGAAGGCTGTGCTTCGCCGCTCTGCTTCCACGAACAAACCTAACGAAAGCAGCAAAGAACAAGCTGATACTATCCTGTATGAAGGTATCACCCTATGCCTTGACTCCAAGACTGCCACGCTAGACGGAAACGATTTGCCGCTCACACGGTTGGAGTTTGAATTGCTTTCGCTGCTGCTTCAGAATCCGAACCGCGTATTCCCGCGCGAAGAACTCCTGAAGCGTTGCTGGCCGCAGGATGCCTATGTGCTCGACCGCACGGTGGATGTGAACATCACGCGACTTCGCAAAAAGCTGGGCAGTTATGGTAATCAGATAAAAACACGCATAGGCTATGGCTACATCTTTGAGAAGTAAGTCGTTCCAGAAAAACCTGTTCATGAGCATCGGTGGCATCTTCATCCTCTTTGCCATTTGTTTCAGCGTGTATCAGTACCAGCGCGAGAAGGAGTACAAGATTGATATCCTGCATTCACGCCTGCAGATGTTCAACTACGAGATGATGCAGTCGCTGGGCAAGGACGGTCTGCTCTCCAATGCCGAGTTTCACGACTTTACCAGCCGCCACTCCATCGAGGGACTTCGTGTAACCATCATCAATGCAGACGGGCGAGTGCTTCAGGACAACGACTACGACAATACCGATTCGCTCACCAATCACCTTCAGCGCCATGAGGTTCAGGAGGCCCTGCAGCACGGCAATGGTTACGACATCAAGCGTCGGAGCCAATCCACCCACGAGACGTATTTCTACTCTGCCACGCGCTTCGACAATCTCATTATCCGTTCTGCGGTGCCATATTCTGCCGAATTGACCGAATCGCTCCGAGCCGACAACACCTTCATCTATTTCACCATCGTCCTGACGCTGCTTCTCGGCGTGGTGCTCTATCTCAACACCCACCGCATTAGCCGCCACATCGGCTATCTTCGTGAGTTTGCGCACAAGGCAGAAGAGGGCGACGAGCTGGATCACGAACTGGAGCGCAGATTGCCTAACGACGAGTTGGGCGACATCAGCCACACCATCATCCAACTCTATTGGAAACTCCGCCACTCGGAGGAGGACAAGCTTCGCATTAAACGGCAGTTGACGCAGAATGCAGCCCACGAACTCAAGACCCCTGCTGCCAGCATTCATGGTTACCTGGAGAGCATTCTCGACAATCCCGATATGCCGCAGGACAAGCGCCAGCATTTCCTTGAGCGCTGCTATGCCCAGAGCGAACGGATGAACAAACTGCTGCTCGACATGAGTGCCTTGACGAAGTTGGACGAGATGGAGAACGGTCATTCGAACGCCACCCACGAATTCCGTCAAACGGACATTCTGCCCATCATTCATAACGTGCTCGAAGACACCTCCTTGCAACTGCAAGAGCGAGGCATCACGCCCTCCATCAGCACCACCCCCGCCAGCATAGAACTCTACTGCGATGCAAGCCTGATATACGGCATTTTCCGCAATCTCATCGACAATGTCATTGCCTACGCCACCGGCGCAACCACCCTCAGCATCACCTGCGTTGAAACCAATCACAACGGCCGTCATTCCTACCTTTTCACCGTCAGCGACAATGGTCAGGGCGTCGAGCCGCAGCACCTGTCGCACCTCTTCGAGCGCTTCTATCGTGTAGATAAAGGCCGGAGCCGCAAACTCGGAGGCACGGGCCTCGGTCTTGCCATCGTAAAAAATGCAGTTGCCGCTCATGGCGGAACAGCAACTGCAGAACTCACTCCTGGTGGAGGCTTGACTATCCGTTTTTCATTGTCGAGGTTTTAGCCCTGCCCATTTCGGGGCTTGTCTTCGTAGTCATTGTTCAGGCCCTTGCCTGCCTGCACAACATTCATCACATAGTCGCCAAGTTTCTCACATTCGGAGATAAAATCATTATAGAACACTCCGAGTTGATAGCTGTACTGACCAGAATTTACATCATTCAGGTTCTGGTTTTTCAGCTGGTTGCGGTAGTTGTTGATTTCGTGCTCTATGTTGATGGATTTCGAGATGTTGGTTCTTGGTGCGGTCAGGCCTATGCGCTTCATCATTTCTTCCAATGAGCCCTCAACCAGACCGAGCATCGAGTGCATGTGCTGCAACTGTTCGGCTGTAAATGCTTCCTTTCCGTACATGCGATGGCGGTTCAACGTGCGACCAAGATTATAGACCGAATCACCTATTGACTCCAACTCGCTAATCTGTCGCAGCATCTTCTGTATCTGCGTTTTCGATGCTGCCGAAAGTCGGCCTTCGCTCACCTTGTTCAGGTAATTGGCTATCTCCATCTCCATCGAGTCGGTGATGTTCTCGTATTTCTCTATGCGCGAAAAGAGTTTGTTGAACGTCACCTCATCCTTGGTCTCCATCAATTCTGGGATGAAGCCAAACATTCTATGGCAACGCTCGGCAAAATTCAGAATCTCCTTCTGGGCCTCCATGATGCTGAGCTCAGCCGTAGAAAGCAAACCGCCGCTAATAAACTTCAATCGGTAGTCTTCCTCCTTTTCCTTCATCGGCAGTACACGGCAAACAAGTTGCTCAATCTGCTTCACAAAACCTATGAGCAGCAGCGTGTTGACGATGTTGAAGGCGGTGTGGAAGGCTGAGAGCTTGAA
>JAGCPY010000093.1 GCA_017965425.1 Bacteroidaceae bacterium
ACACCGTTCTCGTTTGCGGGTGCAAAGGTACGGCGATTTTTATTAACTTGCAAGAGTTTCAACAACTTTTTTCAACAATCACACCAAAATATTTGAAAACATAACAACCGAACAACAAAACTCGCGCGCGTACATTTAATAATATATATAAGAGCACGGTCAATGAATAAAAACTTGGCGTTAAGATTTATGGTCTCATGTTGTGTTAAGTCAAGAAAAAAGACGTACCTTTGCACACGTTAAACAAAAACGCTATTCACAACAACATTATTTATCATGATTCACTTATTACAAGCTGCAGAGACTATAGCAGATTCTCTTGCCCAAACTCCTAAAATCGAATCAGTAGCTAAAGAATTGGCACAAGGAGATGTCCACTGGAACCAGGTTGTCAGCCAACTCATCGACTGGTCCTTAGATGCAGGCAAGCACATACTGATTGCTGTTGTCGTCTATATGATCGGCCATTACCTTATCAAGTTGCTTAATTACCTGTTGGCCGGATTCTTGGAACGGCGAAACGTTGAAGTTTCTGTGCAGACATTCACGAAAAGTTTCGTGAGCATCCTGTTGCAAATCCTGCTCATTGTGACTGTCGTCAGTGCTTTGGGTGTGAACACGACAAGCTTCGCTGCCCTGCTGGCATCATTCGGTGTTGCCATTGGTATGGCTTTAAGTGGCAATTTACAGAACTTCGCAGGTGGCATCATCATCCTGTTTCTGAAGCCATATAAGGTAGGCGACTGGATTGAAGCCCAAGGCACAGCCGGCACGGTTCAGTCTATCCAGATTTTCCATACGGTACTGTTGACTGCTGATGGCAAGTTGATTTATGTTCCGAATGGTTCTATGAGTAGTGGCACTATCACCAACTACACACTAACACCGAATCGTCGTGCAGAGTGGGTCATCGGTGTGGAGTATGGTGAGGATATGGACAAGGCGCGCCAAGTAGTCCTCGACATTCTGAAAGCCGATAGCCGTGTGCTTGCAGATCCGGCTCCTGTTGTATTGTTGAATGAGTTGAATAACAGTTCCGTAGATATGGCCATCCGCTGCTGGACATCCAACGAAGACTATTGGGGTGTGATGTTCGAGACTCGCGAGAAGATCTACAAGCGCTTCAACGAGTTGGGCATCGGCTTCCCATTCCCACAAGTCACCATCCACCAAGCTGAGAAATAATCATTATTCAAAATAGAAACGACATTATCCATGAAACGTTTTCTCTTGCTGACCATTGCCGTCACCTTGCTCCTCCCCACTCCAGCAAATGCTGGACTTTTCAAGAAGAAAAAGAAAAAAGTACAAACCGAGACTCCTGCCAAGTCAGAAACGAAAAAAGAGACCCGTCCCACTCCAATCGAAGGACTGTTCAATGTTCAGAAGTTCAAAGATGACTGGTACTTCCAAATTCCCGACACGTTACTCGGCCGTTTGTTTCTGACCACGACGCGCTTCATCGCCACCCCTGTCAACATGGGAACTTACGGCGGAGAAATGCTTTCCAGCCACGTCGTCTTCTTTGAACGTCAAGCAGATCGCATCCTCCTTCGCGCCTTGGCCTACGACGCCACTGCCGACAGTACCGATCAAATACACCGTGCCATCACCGCTTCTACAGAAGACCCCATTGTCGCCTCTTTTAAAGTCGATGAGGAAGGAAAAGACTCGCTTCACCAGCACCACATCAGCGTCAAGATGAGCGACTTTCTTAGTGGCGACAACATTATCATGGGCTTCAGCGAGAGCGCCCGTACCCGCTTCGGCATTGCCCAGTTCAAAGGAGAACAGAGCTACGTTGACAAAGTCTCTACTTTCCCCATGAACACCGAGATACAGACCGTGAAGACCTACGTCGCCCGTGCCGGCAGCAACAACACCACCGCCGGTGCCATCACTGGGTTTGTTTCCTTCCGTTTGAACACCTCCTTTGTTCTGCTGCCGAAAGATCCTATGCGTCCCCGTTACTTCGACGCTCGTGTCGGCTACTTCACCGAGAGCCATCGCGAGTACAGCGACAACCAGCAACAAGTCCGCCGTCGCAGCATGATTACTCGCTGGCGATTGGAACCCAAGAATGCAGAGGATGCCGCACGCATGGCTCGCGGTGAACTCGTAGAACCAAAGAAACCAATCGTTTATTACATTGACCCCGCCACCCCAAAACAATGGCGCAAATACTTGATACAAGGCATCAACGACTGGCAGGTCGCCTTTGAGCAAGCTGGTTGGAAGAACGCCATCCGCGGTGAAGAGTGGCCTGAGAACGACAGCACCATGAGCCTCGAAGACGCACGTTACTCTGTCATCCGCTATCTTGCTTCGCCCATTGCCAACGCCTACGGTCCTCACGTGAGCGACCCTCGGTCCGGTGAAATCATCGAAACGCACATCGGTTGGTACCACAACGTGATGCAGCTCATCCACGACTGGTATCTGATCCAAGCTGGAACCGTGGATGACCGCACACATACCATGAAGTTCGATGAGGAACTGATGGGACAACTCATCCGTTTTGTCAGCAGCCACGAGGTCGGCCACACTCTCGGCCTTCGCCACAACATGGGTGCCAGCTCAGCTACTCCCGTTGACAGCCTTCGCAACAAGGCGTGGGTCGAAGCCAATGGCCACACTGCCAGCATCATGGACTACGCCCGCTTCAACTACGTGGCTCAGCCCGAAGACGGCATTGGCCCCGAGGGCATCTTCCCACGCATTAACACCTACGACAAGTGGGCCATTGAGTGGGGTTACAAGTATTTTCCTGATAGCATCAGCACAGAGGCAGAGTCTTCCGAAAAAGCCCGTCTGGCAGCAGCTGACCGTGAACGTCTGCTCCTGAACCAGATGACAATAGACCGTCTGAGCCGCAGCCGCCGTTATTGGTTTGGCGGCGAGGGCATGGACAACGACCCACGCGCACAAACCGAAGACCTCAGCGACGATCAGATGCTTGCCAATGAGTATGGCATCAAGAACCTCCAACGCATCATTGGCCAACTGCCACAGTGGGTGCGCGAAGAAGGCGACCTCAATGTCAACCTCGAACAAATGTACGATGGTCTCATCAACCAGATGCGCCGCTATGTTGGTCATGTTGGACGCAACATCGGTGGTGTCTATCATGACTACAAGAGTGTGGAGCAGACTGGACCCGTTTATGTCCCCGAGGAAAAAGCACGAGTCCAGCGAGCCATGAAGTGGTTAGACAAGCATGTGCTGACAGAGCCCACCTGGCTCACTGAAGTGTCTTACGTACAGCGCTTGACCACCGACCCTCAGACAGCGACCCGCCCTCTGGCCTTTCAGGCGGTTTGGAGTCTCTGTTCTGCTTCCACCATCAGCAACATCGTCCACTACTCCTACTCATCTGATGCCTATCAGCCAATCGATTACATCAATGACGTCGTGAAGATGCTTTTCCGAGAGACAGCTACAGGCCATAACCTTAGCCGTTGGCGCCGTTATGTGCAATCAAAGGCAGTGGTCACGCTCATTGAGGGCTGGAAAAACAACTCATCTTCTGAGGAGCATCCTTTCCTCACGCTGGCCTTGCAGCTCATTCAGCAACGCGTTCGCACCGCCTCCGGTGATGCAGCCACCCGCGCCCACTACAAGGATCTCGACATGCAGATTCGCCTGACATTTGAACCCTAAACACCCCTCCACACCACCATGTCCGAATTAGAACCCATGATAGCCGACCTTGCGCTCATTCTCATTTGCGCAGGTGTGATGACTCTTATCTTCAAGCGATTGAAGCAACCCCTCGTGCTGGGCTACATCGTGGCGGGCTTCCTCGCATCGCCAAACATGCCCTACATGCCGAGTGTGACCGATTTGGAGAATGTTCACCTGTGGAGCGACATCGGTGTCATCTTCCTGCTCTTCGCGTTAGGTCTGGAGTTTTCGTTCAAGAAAATCATGAAGATGGGCAGTGCGCCCATTATTGCGGCTTGCACCATCATCCTGTGCATGATGTTGGTAGGGTTCACGACGGGCAAGCTGTTCGGTTGGAGTCAGATGGATTGCATTTTCCTTGGCGGCATGTTGGCGATGTCATCTACAACGATTATCTTCAAGGCTTTCGACGACATGGGCTTGCGCCAGCAGCGTTTCGCCGGCATGGTGCTCAGTGTGCTGATTATCGAGGACATCCTTGCGATTGTCCTCATGGTGATGTTATCCACTCTTGCCGTCAGTCAACAGTTTGAGGGAATGCAGATGGCGACGAGCATCCTGAAACTTGTATTCTTCCTCATCCTCTGGTTCGTTGTTGGCATCTATCTGATACCCCTATTCCTGCGAAGGGTCAAATCTTTGATGAGCGACGAAACCATGCTCATCGTTTCCCTGGGCTTGTGCTTCGGCATGGTTGTACTGGCTTCAAGTGTGGGCTTTTCACCTGCTTTCGGCGCGTTCATCATGGGCAGCATCCTTGCTGAGACCATTGAGGCTGAGAAGATTGAGCACCTTGTCAGTCCCGCCAAAGACTTGTTTGGAGCAGTCTTTTTCGTTTCAGTCGGCATGATGGTTGACATTGCGCTCATCGTGGAGTATATCGTCCCCATTTTCTGCATCATCGTCGCCATCATGATAGGCCAGACGGTCTTCAGCACAGGCGGTTTTCTGCTGGCTGGCCAGCCGTTGAAGACCGCCATGCAATGCAGTTTCTCGCTGACGCAAATCGGTGAATTTGACTTCATCTTGGCCACCTTGGGCACTTCCTTGGGCGTGACGAGCAATTTCCTCTACCCCATCGTCGTGGCCGTCTCTGTCTTCACGACGTTCACGACGCCCTACATGATTCGCCTGGCCACTCCTGCCTATGCCGCCCTTGAGCGCCACCTGCCGAGACGGATAAAGAGTTTGCTCGACCGCTATACCAGTGGTGGTCCGAGCGTCATGGGGCAGGACAACCATTGGCGTGCCTATCTGTCAGACGTGGGCCGTGTGGTGCTCATCTACCTTGTGCTGTGTGTCGCCATCGTGATTATCATGTTCCGCTTTGTCGCTCCTTTGGTCGGGAGCCTGCTTCCAGAAGATTGGAGCAACGCCGTCGTGGCCTCGTTCACGATACTCTTCCTGTCGCCTTTCCTGCGAGCTCTGATGATGAAGAAGAACTATGGCGAGACCTTCCGCTTACTTTGGAGCGACAACAACTTCAACCGCGCGCCATTGATAGCCGTCCAGTTGTTGCGCATCGTCATGGGAGCCGCTTTCGTGGGTTACGTCCTGAGCCACACCGTACACTGGTCAGGTGCTCTTGGCATGTTCGTCATTCTTGCCGCCCTCTTTGCCATCATCATGAGCCGTTCCTTGCAGAGGCAAGGTCAGCGTCTTGAACAGACGTTCACCGAAAACCTAAACTTTCGTGAGCGTGAGGCCGCCCGCCGTACCAGCCGTCCGCAATATGCCGGTCATTTGGTGGAACGCGACACCCACCTCTCTGATTTCCAAGTACCTATTGGCATTTCCTGGGCTGGCAAGACATTGGCACAGCTCAATCTGGGAAGACGTTTCGGCGTGCATGTCGTCTCGGTGCTGCGCGGACCGCATCGCATTAACATTCCTTCCGGACAGACCGCCATCCTGCCGGGTGACCGTCTGCAAGTCATCGGTTCCGACAATCAGCTGGCCGCCTTTGGAAAAGAGCTGGAGTCACAGGCTGCCGCCATCGCCGCCACACCCGTCAGCGAAGACGAGATGAAGTTGCGACGCCTGGTCATCGATTTCGGTTCGCGTCTCGTTGGACAGACGATTCAGGAAAGCGACATACGTCAAGACTTCCGCTGCCTCGTGGTGGGGCTGGAACAGGAAGGGACAGAGGGGCTCGTCTCTCCCAACCCCAAGTATGCCTTCAAAGTTGGAGACATCATCTGGGTCGTTGGCGAAGAAGCCGACATCGCAGCCTTGGAGCACGAAACTCACGCTAACGCCCCTATTTCCAAAGGTTTGCCACAAAAATGACAGCGCAGAAAACGCCATCCTCCTGCGTTTTCACAGAAAAAGCCTCAATCCCTCACCATCTCGCCTAAACAGCTATAAATGAATCCATTGCAGGTGAGACTTTGGTGAGGAATAGGTGAGGGATGGTGAGATTTCTACTTCACCATGTGAGCTACTGCGTACACATAATCCCTCACCATCCCTCACCTATTCCTCACCAAAGTCTCACCTGTAAGCCTCTTGTTTTCAGGTTAATAAGCGAAAAGGTGAGGGATTGAGGCTTTTTCTGCAAAAAAACAAGAGAAAGGATGAGAATGACACGATGACAAGGTTTGAGCCCAATCGTGAATACAAAGGTATGTGAGAAGCAGAAGGTGCACACATTCAATGTTGAACGTGTACACCTTCCAGCCAACGGGTGTGTGCCTTCATGACATCATCTCTGTCCCTTCCAGAATCGATGTCTGAAGATCAGGTAGTAGCCACCGCCGACGACCAGGCCCACCATCACGAAAACAGGCAGGAGTCGCAGGAGCAACGCTTCCATATTGTCCATCCCTCGCATACCACAATAAAAAATCAGAAGCGTGGCACAAACAGCCACAGTACATACTCCTAAAAGCACTGCCCGCTGGGCGGCCAATTTCAGGCGACGTGACTTGCGATGATGGTGATGATGGTGGTGATGATGTTCCTTTTGTTCCATTGGTGTTACTGTTTTCATCCTTTTGCCATGCAAAGGTACGGTGAAAAACTGAAATGTCCTACAAAAACTATCTCTTTTTTTGCATGAAGCCAAAAAATGCCGTACTTTTGTGGCTGAAACCAAAGAAAACAACATGACACCACTCATCGACCTCCATACCCACACCCTTGCTTCCGGACACGCCTACTCCACCATTCAGGAGATGGCGCAGGCAGCCTCTCAGAAAGGAATCCGCATCCTTGGCATCACCGAGCATGGTCCCTGCCTGCCAGGTGCCTGCGACCCCATCTACTTCCGCAATCTGCACGTCGTTCCTCGCGAGATGTTCGGTGTGCGGTTGCTCTTGGGCGTGGAGCTGAACATCCTCGACACCAGTGGTCGTCTCGATCTCGACGAGCGGCACTACCGCTGCTGCGACATCCGCATTGCCGGCATCCACCTGTTGTGCTGGCAAGGCGGCACACGCACTCAGAACACCGACGCCATGCTCGCCGCCATCCACAACCCGTGGACACACATCATCAGTCATCCCGGCGACGGCACGGCAGACTTGGACTTCGAGCCCATCGTCCGTGCGGCCAAAGAGACCCAGACACTCCTGGAAATCAACTCGTCCAGCCTCATCCCCGCCCGTCACAAGGAGTCTGCCAGGCCAAATAACCTGGAAATCCTGCGGCTGTGCAAGCAGCAGGATGTACCCGTCATCCTCGGTTCAGACGCCCACATCTCCCACTCCATCGCCGACTACCGCTATGCCCTGCCCCTGCTGGAAGAAACCGGTTTTCCCGATGAACTGGTGATGAACTACTGGCCAGAACAGGCCTTGGAATACTTGAAAATCCGATAATCTTTAACACTATACAAAAATGAACACAAGAACAAAACACTTTAAGCTGGCCGGCTTGTTTGCCGCCCTGCTGATGTTCCTTGCCACTGGCTGCAAAACACAAGACACGACCACCGTCGGCACACGCACCGATGCCCTCGACGACTCCGCCTGGGAAGTATCGGAATGGATTTCAGTGGCCGATGCTCCCGTGGTGACTGGAGCCGTGAACGACCACGAGAACGGACGCGCAGCCGACGGCGCCAGTTGGTTCGTCAGCACCGTCAAGAACGGGCAGAAAGTGGCCTCGGCCAAATGGATGACAACGGGTTTAGGCATTTATGAACTCTACGTCAACGGCAAACCCGTGGGTGAGGAGGTGCTCAAACCCGGCTTCACACATCGCGAGAAGACCAAACGTTCGTTCACTTACGACATCACCGACGGTTTCAGCTGCAAGGCCGGTGCCGAGAATGTCCTTGCCGTGCAAGTCACGCCAGGATGGTGGGCCGACAAAATCGTCACCCCGTGGGGGCATGAGGGAATGATTGGCCACAAGTGTGCCTTCCGCGGCGTGCTGCAACTCACCTACACCGACGGCAGCCAGCAACTCTACGGAACAGACCTGGACAACTGGAAGGCTGGCATTGCAGGCCCCGTCAAGCACGCAGGCATCTTCGACGGCGAAGAGTATGACGCACGAGAGGTGGCGGGTTATCTCGACACCGAGAAACTGCAAAAGCCCGAAGTGAACACCGAATTCCCTGGCGAGATATTGCCTTCGGACGGAGCCGAAGTCTATCTGCGTCCCGACCTCGCCCTCTCACCCGTGCGGGCATACGTCTGGAAAGACATCGAAGGCCAGAGCGAGGACGAATATGGTAAAGTGGTGATTGAACGCGAGTTCTCGCCCACCGAAGAGATGGTGGTGCGACCAGGCGAGACACTGGTCGTGGACTTCGGACAGAACTGTGCCGCCGTGCCCTCCTTCATCTTCAGGGCAAAGGAAGGCACAGTGCTGACCTGCCTGCCTGCCGAACTGCTCAACGACGGCAACGGCGCCAAGTCACGCGGCATGGACGGCCCAGAAGGCAGCTGCCACCGCGACAATCTTCGCATCCCCAACACAGGCATTCGCGTCAACTACACTTTCGCCAAAGACGAAGGCTATTCCTGCTACTATCCCCACTGCACCTTCTTCGGCTACCGCTTCGTGTCCATCTCCGCCACCGACGAGGTGCTCATCCGCTCGCTTGTCTCGGTGCCCGTCACTTCCATCGTAGCTAAACTGGAAACGGGCTCCATCCAGACAGGTGACGAGCTGGTGAACCGCCTCATATCCAACACCATCTGGGGTCAACGCTCCAACTATCTGTCCGTACCCACCGACTGCCCACAACGCAACGAGCGACTCGGGTGGACGGCAGACACGCAGGTCTTTACCGAAACGGGCACCTTCTTCGCCAACACCAACCGTTTCTTCCACAAATGGATGCGCGACATGCGTGACACACAGAGCGAAACGGGCGGTTTCCCCGGCGTGGCACCTCTTGCCCAGTATGGCGACGAGAAAATGCGTCTGGGATGGGCCGACGCCGGCATCATCGTCCCCTGGACGGTGTGGAAACAGTTCGCCGACACCGACATCATCGAAGAGAACTGGCAAGCGATGGAACGCTTCATGAACCACATCAACGACACGCATTACGACCACGAGGCTCTTCGCAACGAAAACGGCAACTACCAGTGGGCCGACTGGCTGTCCTACGAACCACTGGAGAGTTGCAGCGGACGTGGCTTCGGGAAGGATGGCCCATTGCCCGACGCCGTTGCCTATTGGAACTACCTCAGTGCCTGTTATTGGCAAATCGATGCCGAGATGATGCGCGACATGGCTGCCGCCACCGGACGAAATGCCGACCTTTATCAGCAGATGGCAGAAACAGCAAAGAACTACCTCCGCGAAAACTTCCTCAACCCCGACGGCACCTTCAAGACAGACATCCTCAACACGATGCAGACACCCGCTCTCTTCGCACTGAAGAACCAACTTGTCGAAGGCACATCACGAGACAACATGATTGCCCGCCTGAGAAAGAACTTTGAAGAACACGACAATTGCCTGCAGACAGGTTTCCTCGGCACAAGCATCCTCATGGCCACGCTCACCGAAAACGGTATGGACGACATCGCCTACGAACTGCTCTTCCAACGCCGCAACCCCAGCTGGCTCTACAGCATCGACAACGGAGCGACGACCATCTGGGAACGATGGAACAGCTATATGGCCGACAAGGGCATGGGGCCGCAGGGCATGAACTCCTTCAACCACTATGCCTACGGCTGCGTCTGCGAATGGATATGGGAA
Organism: Bacteroidaceae bacterium; assembly: GCA_017965425.1. Classification (GTDB taxonomy): domain Bacteria; phylum Bacteroidota; class Bacteroidia; order Bacteroidales; family Bacteroidaceae; genus Physcousia. Next base: position 9,853 of record JAGCPY010000093.1, read on the forward strand.
ACCGTGGCCGGCATCGCCGCCGACCCCGCACAACCTGGCTTCCGACACATTGTCATGCGTCCCATTCCCGACCGCCGACTCGGACACGTCGAAGCGGAATACCACTCTGCGGCGGGTCTCATCAAGAGTGCATGGGAATATGAAGGTAAGGATTGGTGCTGGAAGTTTGTCATCCCCGAAGGTGCCACCGCCTCCGTTACCCTGCCAGGCGAAACGAAAGCCCAGGAATACGGTAGTGGCGAACATCAGGTCCGCATCGCCTTGGACGACAAGTAAGCAGAAAAAGACGCTTTTATTTGGCCGTCCTCCAAGAAATAGCTACTTTTGCACAGACAAACCAACATTCATGTTTGCATTATGAGTAGAAAAGTTGTATTTGTGACCGTGAGCCTGCTTTGTTTCAGCCTCACGGTCAGCGCACAACAAAGGAGTCATCAGTGGCAACGTGCCGAAACGGAAATCGCTGCCGGCCGGTATCAGGAAGCTTTCGACCTCCTGCGCGATTTGGAACACGCCATCGTGGCTGACCAGCAGATGGACACCAAGAGCATGGCCGGAGAACGATATAAAGTAACGCGAGCACGCATGACCATGTATTTGCGGATGCACCGCAGCGACCGTGTCAAGGAACAACTCGACATCATGGAACGTCACGCCATCGCCTCCGAAGACGAAAGTATAAAGAACGACCTTCTTTACAACAAAGCCATCTACTACTACACCTTCGGGCAAGATGCCAAAGGCAATGCCGTCTTCCGGGAAATGGCTGACAAATTGACGGCCTCAAAAGAATACGACAAGGTGGATGATGTTTATCAGACACTGATTGACAATGGCCGCAAATCAGGAAGCGCAGGTCTGGTTGCACAAGCATATAGCGGGTACATTGCCTGGAAGGATTCCGTCAGCGCGATAAAGGCTGCTGACGAAGTCAATGCCCTCAAGAAACAGATTCAGGCAGGCGAAGACGCCATCGCCGAGAAGAACAGCTCCCTGGCTGCACGTCAACGCATCATCACTGGACTCTGCGTTTTGTCTGCCATTCTTGCCGGCGTGCTGATTGTGGGTGCCTTGTTGCTGCTCCGCTTGACTTATCTGACACGCAAGCAGAAGAAGTCCATCCGTCTGGCCAATGAGAACAACGCCCTCAAAGCCAAGTTCATCAGCAACATCTCTGCGCAGCTCTCCCCCACCCTGCAGAAGCTCGACAGTTCGCGTCCCGAGGTGAAAGCCCTGGTCAACTTCTCCGACCATATCCAGACTTTGTCACAATTAGAGACAACAATGGAAGAAACAGTCGAGATGGAAGACACGCATCTGCCACCTTTCTGTCAAGACTTGATGAACCAAATTCGCGATAAAGTCCGCAGTAACGTCGCCTTGGCCATTGATGCACCTAACATGAGTGCCTCGATTAACAAAGAATATGTCTCGCACATCCTGCTCCACTTACTCCGCAATGCTGCCAAATATACACCAGAAGAGGGACATATTCGGCTGGAATACAAGAAGCGCAGTGCGCACAAGCACCAGTTTATTGTTTCCAACACTGGATCTTTTATACCCGAAGAGAAGCGCGACGATGTCTTCAAGCCGTTCCTCGAAATTCGTGACCTCACCATCGGCGACGGCCTCGGCTTGCCCATTTGCCGACAGATGGCTGTCAAGATGAACGGCGACCTCACCATCGACCCAGAATTTAGCAAAGGCACACGTTTCGTACTGACGTTACAAACATAAATCAAGGTATCAGACAAAAAAGAAGGCAACTCTTCTGACAATTTGTCAGCACATGAGTTTTGGCACGTCTTTCGCACAGGTTTGTGCGTGAACTTTTCATGGTTCTATGATTCATCAACCCAAGAATTCATAAACTTAACATTTCATCAATAAATTCAAACCATTATGAAGATTCAACCACTTGCAGACCGAGTCCTGATTGAACCCGCTGCAGCAGAAGAGAAAACCATCGGCGGCATCATCATCCCCGACACCGCTAAAGAAAAACCCCTCCAGGGAAAAGTCGTAGCCGTAGGCCGTGGCACCAAGGACGAAGAAATGGTGCTGAAGGCTGGCGACACCGTCCTTTACGGAAAGTATGCCGGCACCGAACTGGAGCACGAAGGCGTGAAGTACCTCATCATGCGTCAGAGTGACGTGGTGGCTGTTCTCGCCTGAGCGAGAACAGAGTTTAAAGTTTAAAGTTTAAGGTTTAATGCAGATACCTTAAACAATAGACTTTAGACAACAGACTTCACTAACAAAGAGCATTTCTCATTAAACTTTAAACCTTAAACTTTAAACTGCGCCTCAAGGCGCGAATAAGAAAATGGCTAAAGAAATTAAATTCAATATCGAAGCCCGCGAACAGATGAAGCAGGGCGTGGACCAGCTGGCCAATGCTGTCAAAGTGACACTCGGCCCGAAAGGTCGCAATGTGATTATCGAGAAGAAGTTCGGCGCACCCCAGATCACCAAGGACGGTGTCACCGTCGCCAAGGAAATCGAGCTGGCAGACGCCTTCCAGAATGCCGGTGCACAGCTCGTCAAGAGCGTAGCATCTAAGACGGGCGACGACGCCGGCGACGGCACCACCACCGCTACCGTCCTCGCACAGGCCATCGTACGCGAAGGTCTGAAGAACGTCACCGCCGGTGCCAATCCCATGGACCTCAAGCGCGGTATCGACAAGGCTGTGGCCAAGGTCGTGGAGAGCATCAAAGGACAGAGCGAGCAGGTAGGCGACGACTACAACAAGATCGAGCAGGTGGCCACCGTCAGCGCCAACAACGACCCCGAGATTGGTAAGCTCCTGGCCGAGGCCATGAAGAAGGTCTCCAAGGACGGCGTCATCACCATCGAGGAAGCCAAGGGTCGCGACACCACCATCGGCGTCGTCGAGGGTATGCAGTTCGACCGCGGTTACCTCAGCGCCTACTTCGTCACCAACACCGAGAAGATGGAGTGCGAGATGGAGAACCCCTACATCCTCCTCTACGACAAGAAGATTTCCAACCTCAAGGACTTCCTCCCCATCCTCGAACCCGCCGTGCAGACCGGTCGTCCTCTGCTCGTCATTGCAGAGGATGTCGATAGCGAAGCCCTCACCACCCTCGTCGTCAACCGTCTGCGTGGCCAGCTGAAGATCTGTGCCGTCAAGGCTCCAGGCTTCGGCGACCGTCGCAAGGCTATGCTCGAGGACATCGCCACCCTCACCGGCGGCGTCGTCATCAGCGAAGAGAAAGGCTTGAAGCTCGAACAGGCCACCATCGAGATGCTCGGTAGCGCCGACAAGGTGACCATCTCCAAGGACAACACCACCATTGTCAGCGGCCACGGACAGAGCGAGCTCATCAAGGACCGCATCAACCAGATCAAGAACGAGATTGCCAACACCACCTCCAGCTACGACAAGGAGAAGCTGCAGGAACGTCTGGCCAAGCTCTCCGGCGGTGTCGCCGTCCTCTATGTCGGTGCTCCCTCCGAGACCGAGATGAAGGAAAAGAAGGACCGCGTCGATGACGCCCTGTGCGCCACCCGCGCTGCCATCGAGGAAGGTATCGTGGCTGGTGGCGGTGTAGCCTACATCCGCTCCATCAAGGCTCTCGACGGCTTGCAGGGCGAGAACGCTGACGAGACCACAGGTATTCGCATCGTCGAGCGCGCCATCGAAGAACCCCTCCGCCAGATTGTCGAGAACGCCGGCCTCGAAGGCAGCGTCGTCGTCAACAATGTGAAGAACGAGAAGGGCGACTACGGCTACAACGCCCGCGCCGACCGCTACGAAGACCTCCGCGCCGCTGGTATCATCGATCCTGCCAAGGTGGCACGTGTAGCCCTTGAGAACGCCGCCAGCATCGCAGGCATGTTCCTCACCACAGAATGCGTCATCTGCGACGCCAAGGAGGAGAAGCCCGAAATGCCAATGGGCGGTGCCCCAGGCATGGGTGGCATGATGTAAAAGATAGCACATCACAACCCTGCATCACTCACCATGCAGGGCAGATGACAGCCGCATCAGAGACACAACTCTGGTGCGGCTGTTGCTTGTTACACGACGGACATCATGTCGCACCGCTATAAACGCTGAAAAGTGAAGATGTTGTAGGACTCATTGAACGCTGATGAACGCAGAACCAGCTTGGTAGCCGACAGTTGAACCACGGTGAAGGTGATGGTGATATCCTGCACTTTCAGCTGCTTGCCGTTCAAGGTGTAAGGAAGCGCAGTGCCATCAAGATAGTCATCCTCGTCATGAACGGTCACCGTGCGCTCCGTGAACTCCCACGATGTGCCCTCAGACGGTTGGCTCTCAACCTTCTCATCGGACATATTATAAATATCGGTGGTCTGCATCACCCAAGTCCCGACCAACGACGGCTTTTCCTCTTTCACAGAACTGTCGGAAGAAGTGTTCTGGTTAGCGGCCTCCTCCCTGGTTGCTGCCTTCTCTGATTCCACAGATTTGGGCTGGGGGGCAACTTCCTTGGTATTCTCGTCTGCTTTGGCGGGCATTTCCTGCACGTCACTTGCAACCACAGGGGCTGTTTCCTGCACAGCGATAGCGGTTTTTGATTCAGCCGCCTCCGTAGGCTCTACGTTTGCTGTGTCGCCGCACTGCGGGGTTTCGCCCGTTGAGTCACCCTTGGGACTGCCGTTGCAGGCGATGAACATGATGGCCGCAACGGACACAATTGAATAGATAATCTTTTTCATATCACTCCATGATTGATTCACTTGTATTTGGCGCAAAGTTAATGTGATTCCAGCATTGTGCCAAATATTTTTGAGGTTTTATGTTAAATAATTAAGAAAGTTCTTGGATTGCAACCATATTCGTATTACTTTTGCCTCGGAAACAATTTAGAAACAACAAGTCAATGCGTTATGAGAAGGTTATTTTTCTTATTAGCGGTTTGGGCTGGCGGCCTGCTGAGTGCTGCTGCCCAAAGTGCCTACTCGCAGTACATTGAAGCCGCCAAACAAGGGGATGCCGCGGCCCAGAATGAAATAGGTCTCTGCTACGATACCGGCAACGGCGTGCAGCAGGACTTGCAACAGGCCTTTCTTTGGTACAACAAGGCGGCTGCACAGAATCTCGCCATAGCGCAGTATAATGTGGGATGCTGCTACTTTTACGGGAAAGGCGTGCAGCTGGACTATGCACAGGCCATCACCTGGTTCCGCAAGGCGGCAGACCAGAACTTCGTACAGGCTCAATACAATCTGGGGTGCTGCTTCATGAACGGGCAGGGCGTACAGCAAAACCACACCATGGCCCTCTACTGGTTCAAGAAGGCAGCAGAGCAGAACCTGCCCATTGCGGCATACAACGTGGGCTTTTACTATTATCATGGCTATGGCGTGGAAAAGGACTTTGAGAAAGCCGTTTCGTATTACCAGAAAGCAGCAGACCTGGGGCATGCACCGGCTTTCAACAATCTGGGCGTGTGCTATAAGACGGGCATCGGTGTTCCCAAGGATTTAACAAAAGCCTTTGAGATGTACCAGATGGGAGCAGACTTGGGCGACGAGGTGGCAGAAGACAATCTGGCCATTTGCTATGCGCAGGGAGAGGGTGTTCAGCAGGACTTCGAAAAGGCCATCTACTGGTTAGAGAAATCCTTGGCCGCAGGATACCAACCTGCCAGGGACCATCTGGCCAATGTGAGGGCTTCACAGCGGAATCAACAGGCGACAGCGGCCAACCAACCGCAGAACGCAACGTCCCAGCAAGTGGCTCCGAAGGCAGAACAGACCAAGTTCGAAAAGAACATAGAGGCAGCGCGTCAGGGCAACATCGCAGCACAAAACGCCATCGGCGTGTGCTACTATAACGGCGACGGCGTGGAGCAAGACTACAAAAAGGCAGCAGAATGGTTCTGGAAAACGGCCGAGAAGGGGAACGTGACCGGGCAATACAATCTGGGCTATATGTACGATTACGGCAAAGGATTTGAGCAAGATCACCAGCAGGCCCTCTATTGGTATCAGAAGGCAGCCGGCCAAGGACACAAAAGCTCCATGAACAACCTCGGCGTGATGTATGAGTTTGGCCGGGGCGTGCAGAAGGACTATGCCCAAGCTGCCGCATGGTATAAACAGGCCGCCGACAAGGGGGACAAGAAAGCACAGGATAACCTGCAGAAGCTACAGAAGAAACAAGAGGCAGAGCAGATGAATGCGCTGGCAGCAGTGGACAAGGACATACCCGCGACAGACGAGGTCAACAGCAATACCTTTGTGGTGATTATCGGTAATGAAAAGTATGACAATGAGGCAGATGTGCCATACGCCGAGAACGACGCACACATCTTCCGCCAATACGTGCAGAAGACGCTGGGCGTGCCGGAAAAGCAAATCCAATACACCGTCAATGCCACGCTGAACAACATCCGCCGCTCCGTCCGCTGGTTGAGCCAAGCCATGGAAGTCTGTCAAGGCAGCGGGAGAATCATCTTCTACTATGCCGGCCACGGCATCCCCGACGAGAGCAGCCGCTCGGCCTACCTCTTGCCCATAGATGGTCTGGGGAGCGATGTGGAGACCGCCTATTCGCTGAAGTCGCTCTATGAAGAGTTCGGCAAGATGAAGGCAGAGCGTGTGACGGTATTCCTCGATGCCTGTTTCAGCGGCTCCAAACGTGAAGAGGGTATGCTGGCCTCGGCGCGCAGCGTGGCCATCAAGGCCAAACCGCAGGCACCAGCGGACAACATGGTGGTGTTCACCGCGGCACAAGGCGATGAGACGGCCTATCCCTACAAGGAAATGCGGCACGGCATGTTCACCTATTATCTGCTGAAGAAGCTGCAAGACACGAAGGGTGCCACCACACTGGGAGAACTGGAGGACTACCTCACGAAAGAGGTGAAGCGTCAGTCATTCGTGCAGAACGACAAAATGCAGACACCCTCCGTCAGTGCCTCCACAGCCCTACAGAGCAAGTGGAAGGAGATGACACTGAAATAACGCTTCAAAACATTTCGACTGCCAATAAAGGAAAGATTGTAACGATACATGAGATACCCATCTCTCATAACGGCTTAACCAAGCTGCACTCTGTGAGAAATACTTCATAACCAGGCAAGACTCAAGAAAGCCGACTTTCAGTATCAGGCTATCCTGATGGGGCTATCTCCTGAAAAGGGACAAGTGATGTAGTCCGGATTTATACAATAGGTGCAGGGATTACGTTGAAAAGTTCCATCAGTTAAGTCCTAACAAAATATCACCTGTCATATAAATTAAAATCACGTCGCGATTCTCTTGCATCGCGTCGTGATTTTAAGAATCTGCCTATCTCTTGAGCAAAAGTGAATCAACAGCGATCGGTTTGGAATTCGGAAGAAAGAACTTTGCTTCCAGCCGAATCGGTGGTTGCAGCCACACCCCTTACGACCTACATAGGAATCAAGGTGACATTTTTTTCTCAACCGATTTTCTCAACCGACAGAATATGTCGCTGCATAGCTGTACCTTTGCGCAAACAATCCTAAACCCTATCACGTATGAAGAAGAAAATGTGTTTGCTCATGGCATTATTATCAATTCTGTTCAGCTCCTGCGAGCAGGGGAATCCGTCGTATGAATACAAGATACTGCGTTTGACAAGTGATTTCGGACCCATGACGGAGGACTACATGCCTTCAGAATTCGCAGATCCCACACCCAATCTGAATCGAATGGCCAAAGAAGGCTGGACACTGGATCAGGTCTATACAGAAGTCGGAACGACCTTTCCCAACCTTTCCACCGACAAACGACATGTAGCAGGACTCAGAAGCAACACCAAGACCCGTTGCGTGTACTTTATCTTCAGAAGGAAAAGAACTGCAGGCACCCAGGAGGTGAAGGAAATGGAAACCATCAACGACTATTCCATACCGTTTACATTCTCGGAATGAGTTAAAAAGTACTTGTTACGATGGAATAATATATCTGAAAAAAGAAAAACAATGTCCCAAATTTGCAATAATCGGCGAATTATGTGTATCTTTGTGCCGTCAAAAGTGCAAGCTACGACACGAAAGATGTCAGTGCATCGCTCGTCCCTGTCTGGAAATCTGGTAAATTTCATTGGAACAGGTCAGCAACGCGCTCATCACTTGTTGTTACCAAACATCAAGTGTGGGGCATTGTTTTTCCGTTCCAGGGTTTACCAGAACCTCCAGACAGAAAACGCAAACATGGACCCACACTTTTTGTGTGGATATAGATATAATTGAACAACTAAAGTTAGACATTGAATAAATGGAAACAATGATAACCATCATAAAATCCTTGGCTGGTGCAATAGTCATTCTATATATTATTGCTATACCAGTTGCTTTCCGCATTGCACTTATCGCCAAGAAAAGCTATAGATTACGCAACTTTCCTTGGTTTTATAGGTTTGTATTAGCCTGGTTTTTATTTCCAATTTATATTGTACATAAAGTTCTAAACTAAATGAATTATGGTAGAATCTAACGGAACCATCTTCTGCCCCATGTGTGGCAGCTACAACGTTCAGTATGACTTTGGCGTGCTGATCTGTCAGGATTGCCAATGGACATGGGAGCTGGATGAAGAAGAACAACTTATTATTAACCAATAAAAGTGACTTATATGGAAGGAAAAGCTGTATTTACTTCTGCTGAAGCAGATTTATTAAGGTCTTTGATTAGGCAAAAATGCGATGCAGATAGGAGCTCTCAAAAAAGCATTCGCAACAAAATGAGGAATATTGGATTCTTCATTTCAGACTTCACAACAAATCAAAGTGTATTTACTGTTGAAGACTTTGAGGCACTCATAAGGGATAAACAAATCACAATAGATGGAAATTAAGCCTTCTAATCGACAATATTCTGATGAACAAATGTTTATTAGCTGGAATAAGGCACTTCATTTGTAATTACCCCTAATTCTTTCCCAAACCCTCAAGCTAGATGTCGTGAACTCTATAGCTGAGAGTACAACGTTCAGTATGACATTAGCTTACTAATGCTGTGTACGCTTGAATTTAATGAGTAAGAGAAACTTATACTTAGGGTTCACTAAAATAAGCCATCCGCCTGATATTTAATAAAATATAACACTGGTTATTTCTCTGTTTCAAGAAAAACGCCTACCTTTGTGTGTTAAAATCAGCGTATAACGTCATGAAATACTACTCACAATACCGCACTCACGACCTGTTTGAGTTGCAGCAATCCCTCTCGGGGTTGAGCAAGTCAAACCGTTGGGTTAAGCTTGCAGACAACCTTCCCTGGGACAAGATAGAGAAGGAATACAACAAGCGTCTTCGTAATGCGCATCACGGCGCAGGTAACAAACCAGCCCGCATGGTAGTTGGCGCACTGATCGTAAAACATGTCGAGGATCTTAGTGACGAGAAGACCATCCAGGTAATCCGTGAGAATCCCTATATGCAGTATCTGTTGGGCCTTCC
>JAGCPY010000094.1 GCA_017965425.1 Bacteroidaceae bacterium
CACGCCGGGGAGCAATTCACCGGCAATCTTATACATGTTCGGAATCATCAGCAGCAGACCTTGAGAAGCGGTGTAGGTCGTGGTGAGTGCACCAGCCTGCAGCGAGCCGTGAACGGCACCTGCAGCACCGGCCTCGGACTGCATTTCCTGAACATAGACGGTCTGGCCCCACAGGTTCTTGCGGCCGCGGGCAGCCCACTCGTCAACGTGCTCCGCCATGGGCGAAGACGGGGTGATGGGGTAGATAGCAGCTACCTCGGAGAACATGTAACTCACATGAGCCGCAGCCTCGTTACCATCACAGGTGATAAATTTCTTTTCTTTTGCCATAATTGTTGAAAACTGTATTTATGTGAATAAGTATAATTAGTCTTGTTTGAATTCCTTGATATAATCCCTAATATCATCGGCTATGGAAGACCATTCAGTGTGTTCACCGTTTCTGATGTCGTTTACATACCAATCTGCAGAAGCACTGGAATCATCGTGCTTTTCGCGTACCATATCAAGTATAACAGGGTATTCTGGATAGTTTTTCCATAGAGATAGCGTTATGATAGCTTGTGCTGTGTCTTGTGTCAACATAAACACATCTATTCTTTTATAAGCCAGCGTGTCATAGTCCTGTGACCATGTCCAAGGGTCAAAATCGATAACCTCTTCGTCATCAGGCAACATACTCCAAAGACTCTTCAAACTATCCGAGAAATACAAGTCGTGACTATTCCATGAGACAAAATCAGATCGGTTGTAATGGTCGAACACATCATCATACATAGCGGCCACTTTTTGATGTACTTCGACGGCTAATGATTCATTGTCGGCAGACTCCGTTGTTAGTAAATCAGCGACTACTGATATAGAATCATTTGCCAATGTCTTACCCTGCTGTTCTTTTTTAGCAGAACAACTACAGAGCAACATTGCCATGAGTATGATTTGAATATGTATCAGCCTCATCTTCCTCCTATTTATAAGAGTTCGGCGGCAAAGATACCTAAAAATGATGATAGTGCAAAGTAAAGGTGGCAAAAAAGTGTGAATAGGAATAAAAACAGCCACTTCCCGAAGGAAATGGCTGTAATAAATACGAATAATCAATGTTTGACCTATTCGTCCCAATTCACAGGGTTCGTGTGACCAGTAAAACGATTCTGGCTTTTAACCTCGGCGTTATTGCCGCCGCCATTAGGATCTGTGCCACGTTCCAAACCGGATTCAACGAGAAGCGATTCAACAATCATGTTGAAAACCTCTGTGTGCGGATTGATATATTTCTTTTTCATGATGTTCAATGCTTAAATTATTTGATGATTACTTTCTTACCACCACGGATATAAAGACCGTTTTTGCTCGGAGTTATCACACGACGTCCACTCAGATCATAAATGCTCTCATTCGCATCTTGTGCGCCAAGATTCTTTATACCAGTTGCATCATCCACAAAGATGTTGAATGCCTTGACGGGATTCGAACCTGAGTAGCGGAAGATGGCACGGAACGGATTCACTGTCATCTGTCCATCGGCAGCCCAGAATTTGTTGGAAGCGATGTAGTAGATGCCCTCGTAATCAGGAATGGTCTGAGCGGTGTAATAACCTTCTATTGACCAATTATCAGCCGTCGTATTGTCCACCTGTGAACCATTCGTAGCTACCACATTCACATTGCTACCTGTAAGCGTAATTCCATCACCTGAGAGCTTCTTGAAGGCAACAGGGCTATTAGCATCGACGGAAGTCACTTTTTCGAAAGTCATATATTCATCATCCGATGCTTTCAGGGAATAGAACTGAACATACTCATCGCTTGTGAGGGCGAAGGGCAGGATGACAGTACCCCAATCGTTGGTCATTGAACGGGTGTAAGAAACGGTCGTAGCTGTAAACGATTTCGTATTTGTCAACGGTTTACCATCCGTAATTACGAGTTCTGCGCATGTGCCATTTACATCCACATTCTGGGTATTGGTCAACTGACCGCTCAGGGCATGGATAATCTGGTTGTCACCAGAAGGATAGAGCGTGACACCTGTAGCATTCGTGTACTTGGAGCCAGTATAGTCAAACTCTTGACCATCGACATTGCGTCCTCCCCAGAAGAAGTCCTGACGGAGATACGATGCATCGGTCTCAGCAGCAGCTGTGGCAGCATTGCCAATGTACTCGAGCTTCACGTTCTTCATCTGGAAGTAGTGACCTTCTGAACGAATACCTATTGTTACAGAGTGAGCCGCGCCTACTTCTGCTGCAGAAGTGTAGGTGTCAAAGGCACGGTGTTCACCAGTATTGTCAGTAGTCACCATCTGAGACGCACCGATGTTCATATTGGCAGGATAAACGAAGTTGAAGACAGGAGCTCCATCTCCATTTGCGGGAAGATTGTTCGTACCCATGTCGATACTCAGACGGTATGCACCCTGAGGCAGGTTGTTTATTGTCTGGTACATGTCAATCAACGTGATGTTACCTGCCCAGATATTGAACACTTGATCTCCATCTTGTTCACCAATCCAAGCATTTCCACCAGGCTCGTCACCTTCGTATGTACCCGTCCATCCAGTCGGGAAATTGCCAACCTTTGTCGTATTCGTCAAATCAGCATTCGTTACGAAACTTGTGGCATCACCGCTATTGTCGGCGATTGTCTTAGCATTGCGTAACACATAGACAGCCTGCCAGTAAGCATCACCACGCTCACCGTTATCGAGCAGACCGCTCTCGTTGCCATCGTAGGCTGCATACTCGGTAACAGCAGCCTTGGCAGCAGCCGTTGCGTCGGTGTCGAGGTCAGCGGCCTCAGCAGCATCGTATGCCTGTTGGAACGGAGTGCCAGCAAGACAAATAAGGGTGATATTGTCGGCTACGATCTCAGCACCAGTATTACCAGAGTTCTGTTTCTGGAAACCAAGGATGAGATCGAAGTCAGTAGCTGCACCACTCACTGTGAAGTCGTAGGTTAGCGTGGTCGCAGCAGAAGTTGTTTCTCCAATGGCTGTGCTGGTGCCGTCCAATACGTATGCTGAATGATTGGTCATGTTCGTCATGGGGCTGTTCCAAGAAAGCGACAGCTGGTAGTCACCTTCAGGTAGCATCTTCAGTTTGGCAACTTCCAGAACTGGAACATTGTCCGTCCAGTTTGAACGTAGGTAGAGCTCTCCACTGTGTCCTTCGGCGTTGGTCTGAATACGCTCGTTGGCTTGAACGTTGGAATAGGTTTCTTCCCAGCCTACGATGTCATACACAAGTGTTCCCTCTACCAATAAGCTTCCCTGTGTCTCCGAGAAGTCAAGGTTGCCGCCAAGGAAGCCAGCCATATCAATATCAGTTGTCTCTCCCTCGCGATAGGAAATGAACGCTGTGTTGAGGGCTGCGATGGCCGTATTCTCAGTGGCATCGGTATCCATATAACTGCTGGCATCGTAGGTGGTACCTTCTGCAATGCTCAGGCTTTGGCAACCTTCCACCATAGCCTTGTAGCTCTTGAAGAGGCGGAGGGAAGCGTCGGTTGCGTCCATCTGGTCAATCAGGGCTGCGGCAAGGGTGGCGTAGCTGCTGGCTTGTGAGATGTCATCAAGGGCTGTCGTAACGTTGTTCACAGCAGTAAGCAGGTCTGTCCAGGCCTTGGCAGACATGGTTACGCGACGGTAGTCTGTACCATCTTGGAGGTTGTAGTTGTTCTCAAAGCGCTCCAGTGCTGCCAGCATCACGGGAACAGCAGCCTTTGCCTGTGCGATTTGCTGCTTAGCAGTGTTGATGGCGTTGGGCAGGGTAGTCATGGTAACCGTATTGAGTTCTTCGAAGTCGTCTGCGTCATTACCTGCATCAATGGCATCCTGAAGAGCTGTCTTCTGTGCAGAGGTCAAGTAGTCGGCATCAGCACCATTCTTCAGACCTGTAGCCTCAGCAACAAGAGCATCACGAGTAGCCTTCAATTGCGTGAGGTCAGGAGAGTTACTATAAACAATAGATACAATCTGTGCGAAGTGCCAGTTGGAGCCGTTTGCGTCCTTTTGTACACCGAAGGTCAAGTCATTGGTCTGACCAGAACCTGTGAGATGAACGTTCACATCGAGTGTGGTAAGGTCGTTGAAGTCGCGTGAAGTCGCAAATGCTATCGGGGAACCTGTGCGTAGGATGCTTGAAGCATCGTTGAGGTCGCCTGCGAATGCGTATGTACGATTAGCATCGCCTTCGGTTGCTTCGGAAGTGAAGCCACGTCCTGAGGTAAACATGGCTGCTGCGTACATACCTACTTGATAGTAACCTGCAGGCAGGTCTTCAATGGTCTGATAGAGCACCGTTCCTGTGGTAGCACAAGTAGTTTCATAACTTTCAGCAAACGAGGGAATCGTATTCGGACGATTCGTCAAGAACTGGTCTGCAACGATGCCTGCATTACTACCATCCTTCTTCTTCCAGTCCCAATAGTTCTGAGAGGCGAGGAAGGTGATGTCGAACTGGCCATCCGTATTCGAGATAAAGGTCATGGCAGCAGCACGAACAGCAGCCTTCTGTGTTTCTGCGACATCTGTGCTTGTTGCATTAGCAACGGCAGTGTTCGCTGTGGTGATAGCTGTCTCAAAGGTTATTAGGCTTTCACCTGATGCAACACCTTCCTTTAAGGTTTCGAACTGCGCACGATACGAATCATAACCTGCGTAGGTTGCTGCGATTGCATTGGCTTGTGTTATGCCAGCTTCAATGTTAGAGACAGCTGTATTGAACTGTGCTTCGGTTGTGAAAGCATCATCATCATTGTCATTGTTATCAATAATAGTTTGCAGTTGACCAGCAGCACCCGTGCGCAGCGTGCCACCATCTACGAGAGCTTGTGCCTCAGCCACCTTCTCATCCAACAAGTCCTTGAAAGCTTGAAGCGGGTCACCATAGAACTGTAATTCAAAACGGTCAAAAGCAATCCAGTTACCTGTGCAGTTTTGCAGCTTAATGCCAATCGTCAGATTCCCATCATCAATAGTGGCACGCACCTTATATTGTCCGTAGGCACCGATTTCTGTTTGTTCACTATTGGCTGTGACGAACATACCTGTGCTTGCAGCATCGCCATTACGTTGGTTGATGTTATGGGCATATACAGACAGCTCATAGAGACCATTAGGAAGACCAGTAAGAGTTTGAGTTATTGACCGATTTGATAACCCAGCATCCCACTGCCATGCTTCACTAAAGCCAATACCAGATTTATTGCCCCAATTATTATCTTGATAGGCGATGTTATCCGATGTCCAACCAGTTTGGTTGCGGTACTCGAAGCCTGGATTAGTGATGGCATAGGTAACATCAGTTGGCGAACTGACCGATGCCACATCATCGAGGTCGAACAGCTCGAACATACCTACAATACACCAAGACTTTGCTTCATCGAACGAACCTTCTATACCTATTTCAATGGCGGTGTTATCAGAAGCAATCGAAAACTCAAGCGTATTGCGGTACATCTTTGCGTCAAAGCAGTTGGCTCCTTCTGCCTGAGAATTGGCATAACCTGCCGCGTTAATGCTTCCGAGGGTTTTAAGTGCCACCTGTTCGGTTCCGGCCTTCAGATAAGCCAAAGATTTGGAACTATTTGTGTTATACGCTCCGCCCTGGCGGAAGAACGAGTAGTTCACAAGACGATAATTACCTTTTGGCAATGTTATCGTCTGCTTCATGGAATACGCCGTTTGAATAAGACTCCCCCAACCAGCATATGCCTCAGAAGCATATCCTAATGTATTATTGCCACGAACGGAATTGGAAAAAGCATCAGCAGGATCATTAGTTTGCGTATTCTTTGTAAAAGACTTTGTCCATCCGTTCGTACCGTCAGACAACGTTGCATTCGTGATATACGTGCTCGTAATGTCTCTCTGTGCCAAAACATTACCAGCAAAACCTGTCAGCGCAATGGCTGCGATGAAAAATGATTTAAGTTTCATAATCTTCTTGTTTTTGTTTTGTTAGTAATGTAGTTTAGAACTGAGTTTGAATGACTTCCTTCACACCCTCGCCACGCTTGAAGAGGACGACGTAAGCGTTGTTTGCCTGGCTGGTATTACCATTAGCCGCTACCGTATAGTCGTGAACTTGGTTAGTACTTTCCACGGTGCTGGTGTAAGTCTGGTTATCGAAACGATGATAGTGACCTGAGAAATGCTGCACCTTGCCATCGGTCTTTCCAGCAGCTTTCATCATGATAGCTGACAACGGGTCTTTCTTTAGCGTGTTAGCTGAAGTTGCGTCATTATAAGCAATTCCGGAGGTGCTGGAACCATAGTTGGAACTATTAGACGCAGTAATATAGTTACCACTGCCATTCTGGTCGAGCCACCAGCGGTTGCAGTCAGAGCCTGCCAACCAGGGGTAGTGCTGCATCCATACAGAAGCCTCAGAAGTATGATTCTCTACGAATGTATTGAGGGCGCTGATGATACCATCGGGAGCGTAGTATGTAGTAGAAGACAAAATACCGGGCTTGTTATAAGGTTTTTGGAACCAGTAGTTGTTGGCGCAGTAGAAACGGACATCCTTAAACTTGAAGGTGAAGTGGCTGGGTTGCCATTCGCCGCTGCCACCCGTGAAATACTGGATACTCTCATCGAAAACACCTTGACTATTCCAGTAGTTATTATTGGTCTTAATAGCACTAATGGTCTCATCGTCTGCATTTGAACCACCAGTAGTACCGTATGTCACACCTTTGCTTCCATCCTCCCAATAATCAGGCGAGAGATCATGGTTACCAGCAATGAAGATGAATGGGATGCCAGCAGTCTTTGCCACCTCTGCGGTAGCGTTCAAGAAGTTGGTATGCGTGCCGTTGCTACCATCGTCACCCTTATCCTGGTCAACGTCGCCGAGGCAGAAGATAATGTTGGTCTTAGGTACGAGACTCGTGGCTCCTTCGGTGGTGAAGTTGACCTTCTTTGTGCCATTATTACCCATCGCACATATATTGTTCATGATGGTGGTCAAATTTGCGGCACTCGTTCCGTCGTGTGTGCCTTCCTGATTGGTGTGGCAGTCAGAGATGAACACAGCGCAGAACCATACATCCTCCATGAAGCGGAAGCCGTATGCTTTGTTGTTGTAGGTGAAAACCTTCAACTCGCCGTAGTTGATATTGGTGGTCGTGGGGTTTGGGGTCACCTGACTTGCAGTGACTGTAGCTCCATCCACCTGTACGGCGGTGATGAGTCCGCTGAGGTCGGTGCCTGCGGGCAGTGTTACTGTGGTGAAGCCCTTGCTGTCCGTCTCTGCGACATCAGCATAGGTCACACCGTTGAGCGTAAATGTCATCGTCGATGGCTCACCTCCACGAAGGCGTGCCCATGTGCTCGTCCCTATAGCACATAGTAAAGCTATAAGGAAGACAGTTCGTAGTAGTCTTTTTCTTTGCATTGTAAGAAGTTTTTAGTTAGTTAAATGTTTATTCTTTTGGAAAATTGCGGGTGCAAAGGTAGTGATAATCCTTGATTAGAGCAAAGTTATGGTGACAAAAAAGTGTGAATGGTGACAAAAACATTTATTTTTCCACGTTTCCATCACTTTATGCAGGGTATCCGGCAACCTCATGGTACGCATGGAAAAGTCAGACATACAGTTGGCATACCATTCAGCATCAACGCCAGAAAGTTCAAATGGTCAGCCGCTGGGAACAGGATTCTGTTGACCATCCAAGAACATTTGAAACCGCCTGTTCACAACTGAGAAGGGGCTGGAACATAACCGAATCCAGGAAGGTACGCACGTTCAGGGAAGAAGGTCTATACCTTCCGAGAGTAAGGAGAAGAGGTTCCGTCCTCCTCTTCCATGCTGTTTATCTCAAAAAAACCTCAATCCCTCACCAATAGTTTGCTGATTAACAAGCCGATAAAGAAAAAGGTGAGAGATTGAGGCTTTTTTGGCAAAAACATGGCGTAGGAGGCTATCTCAGCTTCAAACCATTCCAACTGTCGCTCATTTGCGGAGAGAACGACACGGATGGTGTCTGGGGCTTGTTGTTCACCACGGCCGACTTGCGGGTTACTTCCTTACGGATGTATTCGCTCAAGGTTCCATAGTCTATATCGCCTTTTGTTTCCTTGAGCTTCTTTAAGAGGAAATAGGTGAAGAGACCGTGTCCTTTCTCGGCATACGGGTAGGCCGTCTCGTCGCCCTGGGCAGCAGAGAATACCACCATGTTTCCAAGAGGTTGTTCTGTCTTGGCTTTGATGGCTACGCTGCGAGCGGAAACCAACATGCCGTCGCCACGGCGTGCGCCGCTGAAGCAGGCGTCCATGAAGAGGGTGACGCTCTTGGCATTGAGTGCGCCCAACTGTTTGTAGAGCGCGTCAAGGCTATAGGCTGCCTGCACGTCGTTGCCCGCCACATCTACCGGCAAGAGGAATCCTGCGCCGTCTTTCTCGTTGGGAATACCGTGGCCAGCGTAATAGATAATGATGCGCGCATCACCTTCATAAGCTTTTGCCACGCGGGTTGCCCAGTTCAGTTCGGTGGTCATCGCGCCCAAGGTGGCATCCTCAACGTAGTGAATGTTCTCGCCAGGAATGCCCAAGACGTTCTCGCAGTAGCGCCGCATGGCACGTCCGTCGTTCTGTGCACAAGCCACCTTGGCCACCTTTTTATAGTTCTCGTTGGCGATGATGACGGCAAAGGTCTCGCTGTTAGTGCCTGGGGACAGTGTGGGAATATCCACATCGACATCCGAAGTGGAAGCGTAGGCACTGGGTTCTCCGATGGTCTTGCGCTGAGCGACAGCCCCTGCCAGTTCCGGGTCGAGTTCATATTTCACCGTAATCTTCTTGCTCTCGGAATAGAGGTCATTGCCCACCTGCATCCCCAAGGGCAGGGTCAGAGAGCGCAGTTTCGGGCAGTAGCCGAAGACACGATTGCCTATTTGTGTGACCGAGGTTGGGATGACGATGCTGCTCACCGAAGAACGGAAGAACGCATAGTCCTCGATGGAGGTAATGGTTGACGGTATGACAATCTGGTCAACGTTGGAGAAGCCAGCAAAGGCACAACGGCCAATGGTGGTGATGGTATATTCCTTGCCGTTCTCCTCGTCTGAATACTTGGAAGGGATAATCACCGTGCGTACGGTCTCGTTGCCAAGATTCGCGAACTTACGTCTCTGGTCATACATCGGGTACTTGGCATCGTCGAGCTTATACTTATTGTCGCGAATGGCGGCAGTGTTGTCGTCGTCATTCAAGGTGATATTGAACCACGTCCCCTGTATCTCAATCTGTTGTTGGGCGAACAGCGTCTGGGCAATCAAGCCACAGAACAGAATAATGGATAATCTTTTCATCGTTTCAGAAGTTATATGCAAGACCTACACGGGCAATGAATAACCATCTGCCTTTGTGATTTCTGTACTCGTATGAGCCATTATCATCATTTGAACATATTAGGCAACTCATTCCTGTTGCTTCCACTTGCATAGACAATGAGTGGCTGAGTCGGATGTCAAGACCTAAGCCGATGTTATAATTGAAGCCATCATCGGAATAATAATCGCGATAGTAAGGATTAGTGCTACGAACTATTCTCTGCTCATAATAAACATATCCCAAACCTGCAATCAAATAGGGACGCACAGGACGAGGCGACGCAAAGAAAACATGACCATTCAAGAAAGCCTTGAACAAAGGACAGTTATATTCCTCTTTGTCCCCACCCGAATGGAATGCCTGATACTCCGCAGACGGTTCGATGCGGAAATAGTTGGAGATATTATAGTAATACTTCACGCCAATGCCTAAAGAGGTTGTGGAAGCACCTACGGCAAACGGCACATTCACGCCCAAGCCACTCATGCCTTTCTGTGCAGAAACATCTGAGATGCTTGTTGCTGCCAAGAGCAGCGCTAATAAGATTTTCTTCATCATAGCAATATGTTTTTCTAATAGAGGAAGCCGAAGAGCCAGAGGGGAATGGCGTTGCCCCGACCGCGCTCAAGATTGGCTTGTGCATAGTAGACATCGGGCAATGGACGCCGCACTTCGTCCATGCACACGCGGAAGCGGCGTCCGTCGACAAAGAAGGTACAGATGCGATCGCCGAAGCGTACGTCGTGGTAGGCCCAGAGGGCGTTCTGGAAGAAGGTTTCGGCCACGTCAATCTCCTCCATGCCGTTGGGATAGATGGCATACATGAGGTTGCTGTTGTGCATCATGATGCGTGCGGGCTTGCGCGGGAAGCCCTCGCCTTCGCGATAGATCATGTTGATGAGGCGTGCGTCTGAAAGGTATTTGATGTAGTTCATCACGGTGGCACGCGAGGTCTCAATATCGAGAGCCAACTGACTGACATTGGGCGCAGAAGGTCGCTCGACGGCCAACAGATAGAGAAGTTTCTTGAGCTTGGTGAGGTACTTCAGTTCGATTTGCTTGATGAGGAGGATATCGACCTCAATCATCATGTTCATGGTCTTGAGCAGGTTCTCGCTGAAGTTACGTTTCTCGAGGAAGAAGGGGTAGAAGCCGTGGTGGAGGTAGCTCTGGAAGAAGTTGAGCGGATTGACGACGTCGAGAACTTCCGCGGCAATGCGTTCATGGTGGCGCAGGATGTCTCCGAGGGAATAGGCAGGGAACTGACAGCCAGTCTTCAGATTGAGAAATTCGCGGAAAGAGAAACCGCGGAGGTTGTAGCTGCTGACGAGTCCGTTCAGTTCTGGATTCTCTTCTTTGAGTCGCATGACAGAGGAACCCGTGAAGACGATTCGCAATCCCGAGTTCTCGTCGTGGCAGCGTCGTAGTTCATGGCTCCAGTTTGGCTGTTTGAAGACTTGATCGATGAGCAACACCTCGCCTCCCTGCTGACGGAACTCCCGTGCGAAATCAGCCAGGCCCCGACCCTGGAAATAGAAGTTGTTCATATTGATGTAAAGACACTTGCGGGTCCGCACATCAAAATTCTTCTTGGCATATTGCAGGAGAAAGGAGGTCTTGCCGACACCGCGTGTGCCCTTGATGCCGATGAGTGGCTGCTTCCAATCGATTTCGTCCATCAAGGCACGCCGGACAGGCAGGTCGGTATGCTCTACCAGATAAGCGTGTGTTCTGAAGAAAGATTCCATGTCAAGCTTCATTTATCGGGGGCAAAAGTAGGCATAATTCACGAAAGTGCAAAGTCTAGGATAGCAAAAAGAGACTTTTAGCCTTCATTTTTCTCAAAAACAGCTTTATAATGCCCCCCAGAGGTGTCGATTTTGAAGATAGCGGTCTCTCCTTCCTTCAACTTTCGGGTGAGTTGGCAGGCCACCCAGCCCATTGTCGTTCGGAAATTGAGTTCGACAAGAGGGTGGATGAGGAATGAAGAATGAAGATTGAAGGATGAAGTATGAACCACCATCATGTCCACGCCGAGAGGGCCGGTGTACCACGCGGGAAGGTTGGCTGTGGAGAGGAGTTGGGCGAAACGGCTGGACAACTCACACAAGAGGGCGGGATGGACATAGCGTGCGAGGCGTTGCAGTTTCTCTTCCTCCGTGGCAACAAGGTTGCCGCTATAGACACCGCTGTCGGTGGTGGTGAAAATCGACAGACCTTCATAGCCGACACGACCGCCTTCGACCCAGAACTCCATTGCAAAATCCAGTTCTTTATCATAGAAAGGTTCGACCTCTACCCCGCCTTGACGGTTAAGAGTACGGCAAAGCCAGGAATGATCTACGGCAGAGACCCCGCTGTTTGAAAGAGAATGGGAGTGGGTTGCCATGATTTTCCGCACTCCACGTCCGCTGCCGCTCCAAGGCGCTTTGAGGATGGCCGTTCCGCCATAAGCGGCGATGGCGGCCAAAGCGTCGTCCACGTTCTGACACCAGGTGGATTCACCGATGAGCGGACCGTCTGGTAAGAAAGCATCTGACCACGATTGGCGCAGACGAGCCAGCAGGTGTACAGCCGTCTGACGGGATGAACAGACACGGTAGGCTTCAAGCTGCTCCGCCGTTGGCAGATCCGACACCAAAACGCCAGCCTCTCTCAAACAAGTCACGGCCAAAGGACTCCATCCCCAAGGGAAGGGGGTGGCATATATCTGTTGGGAGGAAGACATTTCTCTAATATGAGACTGGTCTTCTCCTGGATGGAGAATGAGATCATCCTCCTTCGCCCACAGAGAAGGGAGGTCTGCAAGATCCATCGCCATCTGCCGAGCTGAAGCAGGTGGAGTGTAGTGAGGATCATTTGACGCCAACGCCAAATCGTTCCAAGGATTAAAAAAGAGCAGTCGCATGGGTGTTTCGGTGTCTTCTTGGATGCAAAAATAGTGACTTTTTCCCGATAATTCTTTTGTTCGATGATTTTTTCTTTATTTCTTCGTCGCGAATGCAAACTTTTTCTTACCTTTGCCTCAAATTCTGAAGTAAACAATCACCTATAAATATATACTATGAAGAAAAAAATCCAATTCAGCCTGGTCTATCGCGACATGTGGCAGAGCTCAGGCAAATTCCAGCCGCGCAAAGATCAGCTGGAACGCATTGCACCCGCCATCATTGACATGGGCGTTTTCGACCGCGTGGAAACCAATGGAGGTGCCTTCGAGCAAGTGAACCTGCTGGCTGGCGAGAACCCCAACGCCGCCGTGCGTGCCTTCTGCAAGCCGTTTAACGAAGTGGGCATCAAGACCCACATGCTCGACCGTGGCCTCAACGCCCTGCGCATGTACCCCGTACCAGATGACGTGCGTGAATTGCAATACAAAGTGAAGCACGCTCAGGGCGTGGACATCCCCCGTATCTTCTGCGGCCTAAACGACGTGCGGAACATCATTCCTTCGGTGAAATGGGCTAAGGCTGCCGGCATGACGCCACAGGCGACGCTCTGCATCACCACTTCACCCGTGCACACCGTGGAGTACTACAGCAAAATCGCTGACCAAGTGATTGCTGCCGGAGCCGAAGAAATCTGCCTGAAAGACATGGCTGGCATCGGACAGCCGGCTCTCCTTGGTGCACTGACGAAAGCCATCAAGACCAAACACCCCGATATCATTATCCAGTACCACGGACATAGCGGACCAGGACTCTCGATGGCTTCGATTCTCGAAGTCTGCAACAACGGCGCTGATGTCATCGATACCGCAATCGAACCACTGAGCTGGGGTAAGGTGCATCCAGACATCATCAGCGTTCAATCGATGTTGAAGAACGAAGGTTTCGAGGTGAAAGAAATAAATATGAATGCGTACATGCGCGCGAGAGCACTGACACAGGAGTTCATTGACGACTGGCTGGGTTACTTCATCAACCCAGGCAACAAGTTGATGTCGTCTCTTCTACTCGGTTGCGGACTCCCTGGCGGCATGATGGGCAGCATGATGGCAGACTTGGCAGGCATACACGGGGTCATCAACAGTACGCTGAAAACCAAAGGCGAACCCGAACTGTCAACGGACGATATCTTGGTGAAGCTGTTTGACGAGGTGGCTTACGTGTGGCCGCGTGTCGGCTATCCACCATTGGTGACGCCGTTCTCGCAGTACGTGAAGAACATCGCCCTGATGAACTTGCTCACCATGGCACAGGGCAAGGGACGCTTCGTGATGATGGACGACAGCATGTGGGGCATGATCCTCGGCAAGAGCGGCAAGATTCCCGGCACCATTGACCCTGAACTGAAGGAACTGGCGAAGAAGCAAGGCCGCGAGTTCACCGATGCCGACCCGCACACATTGCTGAAGAATGCCCTGCCCGACTTCATCAAGGAAATGGAAGAGAACGGATGGGACCGTGGACAGGATGATGAGGAACTCTATGAGCTGGCCATGCACCCCGAACAATACCGCAACTACAAGAGCGGACAAGCCAAGAAGAACTTCCTTGCCGATTTGGAAAAAGCCAAGGTCGCCAAAGCACAAGCCACAGCCGGTCCCAAAATGTCTCTGGAAGAACTTTCCGCTTTCAAGCACGCCAAGGCTGATGCCGTCACGGCTCCCGAAAATGGGCAAGTGCTCTTCGAGGTTAGCGGTGATGCAGGCGTGACGCGCTGCACAGAGCCCGCCATCGGCACCATATATAAGGAAGGCGATACCATCTGCTACCTCCAAACACAGTATGGACAGCTGTTGCCCCTCACGGCTGGTCTTGGTGGCAAGCTCGTTGACATCACGGCTTTCCAAGGTAAGAAAGTCGTCAAGGGACAGGCCATCGCATGGTTGGAACGAAACGCCCTGTAAACTGACTGTCGCCGTCCATGAAGAAGGACACCCTGCTGCTACGCGATACGTCGTTCGTTGATCTCATGGCTCGACGTATCTTCAACGTGTTGCTGATCGCCAATCCTTACGATGCGTTCATGCTGGAGGATGACGGGCGCGTTGACGAGAAGATATTCGACGAATATGCCAAGCTGGGTCTGCGCTATCCGCCACGCTTCGTGCAAGTGGCTTCCGAGGAAGAAGCGCTGGAACAGATGCGGCGCTTCTCCTTCGATTTGGTCATCGTCATGCCGGGAACGGACAACAACGACATCTTCGACATCGCACGAGGCATCAAGACATCTCTCCCACACATCCCTTGCGTCATCCTGACGCCTTTCTCACACGGCATTAGCAAGCGCATGGCGGACGAAGACCTCTCGGCCTTTGAGTACGTCTTCTGCTGGTTGGGCAACACCGAACTGCTGCTCTCCATCATCAAGCTTATCGAGGACAAGATGAATCTGGCACACGACCTCGCTGCCGGCGTACAAATGATTATGTTGGTTGAGGACAACGTGCGTTTCTATTCCAGCATCCTTCCCAATCTCTATAAGTTCGTACTCCAGCAGAGCTTGGAGTTTGCAACCGAAGCACTTAACTCGCAGTTGGAAACACTACGGATGCGCGGACGACCAAAGATTGTCCTTGCACGTAACTACGAGGAGGCATGGGCTCTCTACGAACACTTTGCCGACAACACGCTCGGTGTCATCTCCGACTGCCGCTTCCCCCATGAAGGACAGCTCGACGAGTTGGCAGGTGTGAAGTTACTGAAAGCTATCCGCCAACACGACGAATTCATCCCCCTCATCATGGAGAGTTCAGAACCAGAGAAGGCGGCCTTGATGGAAGGCATGAAGGTTCGCTTTGTCGATAAGAACTCCAAGAAGATGGCCGTTGACCTGCGCGAACTCATCCTGCGCTACTTTGGTTTCGGCGACTTCGTGTTCCGCAACCCGCAAACGCTGGAAGAGGTGGCCCGCCTGCGAAACCTCAAAGACCTTCAAGATAACATTTTCACGCTACCACGCGAATCTTTGCTCTATCACGTCCAGCACAACAACGTTTCACGCTGGCTCTGTTCTCGTGCGCTGTTCCCCATTGCAGAGTTCCTGAAACGCATCACCTGGAACTCTCTCCAAGACGTTGACCAGCATCGCCAAATCATCTTCGATGCCATCGTCAGCTATCGCCGCATGAAGAATCAGGGAGTCGTGGCTGTGTTCCAACGCGAACGCTTTGACCGTTATTCGAACTTCGCCCGCATCGGTGACGGCAGCCTCGGCGGCAAGGGACGCGGGCTGGCTTTCATTGATCATATCATTAAACGCCACACCGACCTCAACGACTATGACAACGCCGAGGTGATGATACCCAAAACCGTCGTTCTTTGCACCGACATCTTCGACGAGTTCATGGATAGCAACCAGCTCTACCAAGTGGCGCTCTCCGACATTCCAGACGAAGACATCCTGACGGCTTTCCTCCATGCACGCCTGCCGGCACGCCTCATTGGCGACCTAATGGCTTTCCTCGAGGTCGTCACCACACCCATTGCCATCCGCTCGAGTTCACTGCTCGAGGACAGTCATTATCAGCCTTTCGCAGGCATCTACTCCACCTACATGATTCCTTTCGTGCCAGACAAGTATGAACGGTTGCACATGTTGTCTGATGCCATCAAGGCCGTTTATGCCAGTGTCTTCTACGCCGACTCGAAAGCCTATATGACCGCCACCAGCAACGTCATCGATCAGGAGAAGATGGGAGTCATCTTGCAGGAAGTCGTAGGTGAGCAACATGGCGACCGCTTCTACCCCACCCTCTCCGGTGTCGCCCGTTCGGTCAACTACTACCCCATCGGCGACGAGCGGGCTGAAGAAGGCACCGTCAATCTCGCCCTCGGACTGGGCAAGTACATCGTTGACGGCGGACAGAGCCTACGTGTCTGCCCGGCACATCCACATCAGGTGCTACAGACTTCTGAGATGGAAATCGCCCTGAAAGAAACGCAGACACGCTTCTACGCCCTCGACCTGAAGAACCCGCCTACCACCTTCCTCAAGGACGACGGATTCAACCTATTGAAACTGCGCGTCAATGCTGCCGAGCCCGACGGGACTTTACAATACATAGCCTCCACCTACGACCCCTACGACCAGGTAATCCGCGACGGCATCTATGAAGGTGGCCGCAAAGTTATCACCTTCTGCGGCGTACTCCAACAAGACATCTTCCCACTGCCAGACATCTTAAGCAAGATCATGCTGTATGGCCAATCAGAGATGCGTCGCGCCGTGGAAATCGAGTTCGCCGCCAACATACATGCCAACCGAACGGGTGAGTTCTACCTCCTGCAGATACGCCCGATGGTAGATAACAAACTCATGTTGGACGAAGACCTCCAAAGCATACCCGACAAAGACTGCCTCTTGAGAAGTCACAACGCCATCGGCCACGGCATCCAAACTGACGTGCAGGACATCGTCTATGTAAAGACCGACGGCTGGAGTGCCAGCAACAACCCTGCCGTGGCAGAGGAGATAGAACGCATCAACCGCCGTTTCCTCGACGAAGAACGTGGCTACGTACTTGTCGGTCCAGGCCGTTGGGGATCTTCAGACCCCTGGCTCGGCGTCCCTGTCAAATGGCCACACATCTCTGCAGCCAAGGTCATTGTCGAAGCCGGCCTCGACCACTACCGCGTCGATCCCAGCCAAGGCACTCACTTCTTTCAGAACCTTACCAGCTTCGGTGTCGGATATTTTACCATCAACGATTATATGGGCGACGGCATCTACCGCCACGACCTCCTCGACCAAATGCCCGCCACAGAAGAAACTGCCCACATGCGTGTCGTCCATTTTGACCTTCCATTTACCATAAAAGTGGACGGAATGAAGAAAGAAGGTGTCATTTTGCTGCCATCTACACAATAAATTCATCCGTTTTGATGATTTTTATAGTTGTTTTTTTGTGTGAAACCGATTTATTGCCTACCTTTGCACCGCTTTATGAGCAAGACTCAAGAATAAATAACATATCCTATTAACTTAAAGAACATGAAATTTACTAAATTTCTTCTCGCAGCCTTCCTGATGATGTCAGGCTTAGCTGCTAGTGCTCAGGAAACTGAGACCGTTGAGTTCAACCACCACTGGTTCCTGCAGCTGCAGGGTGGCGCACAGTACACGCTGGGTGAGGCAGATTTCAACAAACTCATCTCGCCGAACGCTCAAATCGCCGTGGGTTACCAGTTTACTCCCGTATGGGCACTCCGTTTAGCTGCCAATGCTTGGCAGAGCAAGGGTGGCTTTGCTTCCAACGACACCTACAAGTGGAACTACGTGGCTCCGTCCTTGGATGTGAAGTTCAATATCATCAACGCCATTGCCGGTTACAATCCCAATCGTGTCTTTGGCCTTAACATCATCGCTGGTGTTGGTGCTAACATTGGCTGGAACAACGACGAAGCTGCCAACTTTGCAAACACTTATGAGATGGCAAAGCTTTGGGACGGCACAAAGGTGAACCCCCTCGGCCGCGCCGGTATTGACCTCGACTTCCGCCTCAGCAAGCGTGTCAGCCTCAACCTCGAGTGCATGGCCAATGGTACTCTGGAGCGTTACAATAGCAAGAAAAAGATTAAGGATGAGAATCCCGACTGGTACTTCAACGCCCTTCTGGGTCTGAAGATTGCCCTCGGCAACACTGAAAAGGTGATTCCCGTTGCTGCTCCCGTTGTTGTTGAAGAGCCCGCTCCTGCTCCTGTCGCTCGTGAAGTTGCCAAGCCCCAGCCCACCGCTACTCGCGCAGCTGAGAAGCGCACTGAGATTTTCTACTACATCCGCCAGACCGAGATTCGTGACGACCAGAAGGGTAAGCTCACCGACCTCATCAACTTCCTCAAGACCAATCCTGAAGTGAAGGTTGCCGTTACCGGTTATGCCGACGTTGAAACTGGTAATCCCCGCATCAACATGAAGTACTCTCAGGGTCGTGCAGAGGGCGTTGCCAAGGCACTGCGCGAAGCTGGTATCGATGCCGCACGCATCACTGTTGACGCTAAGGGTGACACCGTTCAGCCCTTCAGCGAGAACGACAAGAACCGCGTCAGCATCTGTATCGCTAAATAAGTGAATACATACTCACAAGAAAGCCCCCACCTCTTTTCAGGCGGGGGTTTTTCTTTTGTGAATAACACGAGAGCTATGAGTTATTCACAAGTAGATTGCTCAAGTTCCGATGATCATCTGAGTCATGAATTACATGAATGACACCCTTTCTTTTTTGAACAACCATCTTGGGGCGACAGATAATAAAGAGATGCAAACACGGTTTGCGTTGAAGATGCACACCTTCCTCATGTAAGGTGTACACCTTCCTTGCAGATGGCCAAAATGTAAGTTGCCATGCCCTCTATACATGTCTTTTTGTCAATAATCCCTCAATCCCTCACCTTTTACGTCATCAAGCTAAGAGACAATGATTTACAGGTGAGGAATAGGTGAGGGATAAGTGAGGGATGGTGAGGAATTGAGTAGTTCTGCATCCTTCTTCGTGTTCTGCCCTTTCTTCAAGTAATCCCTCACCATCCCTCACCTATTCCTCACCAAAGTCTCACCAATAGTTTGCTGATTAACAACTAAATAAAGAAAATGGTGAGAGATTTAGGGATTTGCATGGATAATCAGGGAAAGCAGACATGCTCTTCAAGGGATGAGCAAACTACTATCGCCATAGCTCAGGAAACGGAAGTCGTGGTCAAGAGCGTAGCGGTAGATATCGCGCCAGTGTTCTCCACCAACGAAAGCAGAAACCAAAAGCAGGAGAGTGGACTGTGGTTGATGGAAATTGGTGACTATGCGTCGAACGATATGATAGCGATAACCTGGGACAATGATGATTTGCGTGGAAGTGTGAAGAACATCAGTATGGTGACTGTCCATCCATCCCATGATTCCCGCGAGGCAGTCTTCAACCTTTACGACCTCATTCGTCACTTGTTCATACGGTTCCCACTGTCCAACCTTCATCTCGTCTTCCGTGATATTGGGATTGCAGAGAATCTTCTTCCCAATGTAATAGAGAGATTCAAGGGTACGGACGCTGGTGGTACCAATGGCTGTGCATTCACCATGATGGCGGATGAGGGCATCGACAACACTGCGAGAGACTTCAATCCACTCGCTATGCATCTCATGCCCTTCGATGACCTCGCTCTTCACAGGTTTGAAAGTGCCGGCTCCTACGTGCAAAGTCAGTTCCGCACGCTCTATCCCCCGACGGTCAATGGCATCAAGTACGGTTGGGGTGAAGTGCAACCCAGCTGTGGGTGCCGCCACACTGCCTTTGACCTTTGAATAAACGGTCTGGTAGGTTCTGAGGTCGCTTTCCTCTGTCTTGCGGTTCAAGTAAGGAGGTATGGGCAGTTCGCCACAGGCTTCCAGCACTTGCGCCCAGGTGATGCTTGAATCTGACCAAGAAAAGGTCATCTGTGTTGAACCGAGATTTTCATCTGCTCTTTCCACCTTCAAAACCAACTTTCTACCGTTTACAACGATGTCTCGTTGCAATGTGCCAGACTTCCATTTCTTGGCGTTGCCAACGAGACAAAGCCAAGTACAAGAAGACGTCTGCTGAAACATCAAGGCATAGTCTCGCGGTTGCGTCGGTTCAAGACAAAACACTTCGATGAGCGCTCCTGTTTCCTTACGAAAATGCAGCCGAGCCTGAATGACCCGGGTATTGTTCATCACCATCAGCGAACCCTCTGGCAACAATTCCGGCAAATCCCGAAAGTTGCGCTGACCGATGTTGCCATGTTCATAAACAAGCAACTTCGACGCATCGCGTTCCGCCAACGGATATTTGGCGATGCGTTCATCAGGGAGCTCATAGGAGAAATCAGCTATATGTATCTGTTTGGGATTAACGTCCATTTTCGTGATTAGGTATCTTTCTGTTCAGAAGCTATACATCGCCTCAAAAACAGGCAAAGACGGCTTTCGTTTAGTGAATTGTCACCATAGTAGCACCAAAACCATACTTTTGGAAAGAAGCATCTTCATAGGTGCAAGAACGATAACGATGAGTGAGCTCCTTGATAAGCGCTTCGCGCAGCACACCTTCACCTTTACCATGAATGAAAACAATGCGTTGTCCCTTCTTCATGCGGTTGCGATCCATGATGATGCGGAATTCGGTCAACTGGGTGTTTAAAAGAACACTGGGAGAAAGACCGTTAATATTATCCAAGAGAGCATTGATATGGAGATCCACTTCAATGATATCGTTCTTCTCAGGATGAAGGTTCGGTTTGGATTCATGAGGATTGCGTTCAGCCTTTTGCGCCTGTTCTTTCTTCTTTTTTGCCAACATCTCCGCTTTCAGTGCCCGTTTGGCAGCTTTCAACGCCTCACGCTCTTCCTCACGGGTTCTGACAGGAACCACAACCTCAGGCTCTTCCGAGAAGGAAGGTTGATCCGTTGGGATTTGAGCCTCATCTTCGTGTGAAGGCGTGTTGTCTTCTTCACGAGCAGGTCCATAAGCAGGTCTTTCAACTCCTCTCATTGCATCCAAGACTTCTTCGGCCTCCACGAATACCTGCCGGATAGGACGGTCGTCGCGAACAATATCATAGATAAGAGCAGGCTCACGGAAGAATGGCGAAGGTTGAAAGACATGCAGTTTATAGAACTTTACGAGGTTTAGCCTTAATTCTACGCTGACGGCAGGCTTGAGCATGAAAGGCTTATCTTGTTTCCAAGCTATCAGCTGCACATTCAAACGCTCAAAATCATTGAGAGCCGGGCGGTCAAACGTCTCGATGAGCAACTTCGTGTTAGGTTCCAACGTAGCTTGCCAACGGGCATGCCAAGCAGCTCCCTCGTTATTGGCAAAAAGGACGCTGATGAAATAATTGGAATCATTGATGAGATAAGCCTCGAAACGAGTGTTCGTCAGCTCACGAGAGTCTTCTGGCACGAAAGCAAGGCAAACGTTGAGCAAGTCGCCGCCTTTCCGCTCCTTTGGCTTAGAGAATTCTGGCTGTGGAATGTCTTCTCCAAAGTGGACTGCCCCTTCTTTGGGAAGAGTGGAAAGTTTTTCTTCCTTCTTCTTTCTGACAAAGTTATTCTCATTGGTTTCTATTACCACAACCTGAGAGCGTAACATAGGAATATCGAAGCCATCCTGGTCTTCGATGAGGACGATGTCTCTCCCCTGAAAACCGGTGACCCTTCCGCCACCAATTTCGTTGAGGAATCTTACTTGATCACCTATTTGCATATCTTTTTATTTTATTTTGGGCGCAAAGATAGCAAAAAGCTTGCAAATAACAGTAACTTTTCTTTAACTTTGCACGCAAAAAGCGCTTAAGTAAGATGGAACAGCCTATTTTTGTCCGCCTCATTGCTGAAAGACTCGGCTTAAAGGAAAAGCAAGTCGAAGGAACGTTGGCCCTACTCGATAACGGTGCCACGATTCCCTTCATCGCCCGATACCGCAAGGAACGCACAGGGGCGTTGGACGAAGTGCAGATTGCAGCTATCAGCGAACAGAACGAACGGTTTAAGGATATCCAAAAGCGGAAAGAGACCGTCATGAAAACCATTCGTGAGTCAGGTAAGATGACACCCGACTTAGAAACACGTTTGAATACATGCTGGGATGCTACTGAGCTGGAAGACATCTACTTGCCATATAAACCAAAACGTCGCACGCGAGCGCAGGTGGCTCGTGAGCTGGGGCTTGAACCTCTGGCCATGCTGCTTCTCATGCAACGCGAAACACACCCAGAGGTTGCCGCCCAGCAATTCATGAGCGAAAACGTAGCTTCCACGGAGGTCGCACTGAAAGGAGCTCAGGACATCATTGCGGAAATGGTCAGCGAAGACGAACGCAGCCGTCAAAATGTACGAGGATGTTTCCGCCGGACAGCAGTTATCAGTTCAAAGGTTGTCAAGGCGAAAATGGATACTGATGAAGCACAAAAGTTCTCCGATTATTTCGATTGGAGTGAACCTTTGAAACGTTGTTCCAGCCATCGCCTATTAGCCATGCGTCGTGGAGAGACTGAAGGCATCCTGCGTGTAAACATCAACGTAAACGACGACGATTGTCTGGAGCGTCTTGACAAGCAGTGGGTTCGGGGTGGAAACGCCTCTTCTCGTCTCGTGGCCGAAGCTGTCGAAGACGGCTACAAACGCTTACTATGTCCGTCCATCGAAAACGAGTTTGCTTCATTGAGCAAGGAACATGCCGATGACGAGGCCATACGGGTGTTTGCTGAGAACCTGCGCCAGCTTTTGTTAGGAGCTCCACTTGGGCAGAAACGTGTGATGGGCATCGACCCAGGGTTCCGTACAGGCTGCAAAGTTGTATGCCTTGATGCCCAAGGCAATCTGCTTCACCATGAAGCCATCTTCCCCCATCCTCCAGTCCGTCAACCCGCAGAAGCTGCCGATGCCTTGTCTGGAATGATCAGGAAATACAAGGTCGAAGCGATAGCTATCGGCAACGGAACCGCCAGCCGCGAGACAAAAGGCTTCGTGGAAACAGTTTTAAGAAATCTTTCCCTTGAGGTGGGTCTCTTTGTTGTCTCTGAGGATGGTGCCTCGGTGTATTCTGCTTCAAAAGTCGCCCGTGAAGAGTTCCCCAACGAAGATGTGACCGTACGTGGTGCCGTGTCAATAGGTCGCCGACTGATGGATCCATTGGCTGAGTTGGTAAAGATTGACCCCAAGAGCATTGGCGTAGGACAATACCAGCACGATGTAGATCAGGCAAAGCTGAAGCGAAGCCTCGACCAAACCGTCGAAAGTTGCGTCAACTCGGTGGGTGTCAACCTGAATACTGCCTCTGTCCACTTGCTCACCTACGTTAGTGGCTTGGGACCAGCCTTGGCCAAAAACATAGTTGACTACCGTCGGGAGAACGGAGCCTTCACCAGCCGTGCACAGTTGAAGAAAGTGCCACGTTTGGGGCCGTCAGCCTTTGAACAATGTGCAGGTTTTCTGCGCATCAGCAATGCGCAGAATCCATTGGACAACAGCGCCGTGCACCCAGAACGCTATGCTCTTGTCGAACAAATGGCCAAGGATCAAGGCTGCAAAGTCATCGACCTCATCCAGCAAAAAGACCTTCGCGCACGCGTGGAAATCAATAAGTATGTTTCCGCTGAAGTGGGACTTCCTACGCTCATGGATATTATGCACGAATTGGAAAAACCAGGACGCGACCCTCGCGAAGCGTTAGAAGAATTTGAATTTGATAACCGCGTCAGCAGCATCGACGACCTCATGGAAGGCATGGAGTTGCCAGGTATAGTCACTAACATCACTAACTTCGGTGCTTTCGTTGATATCGGTGTCCATCAAGACGGTCTTGTTCATATTTCCCAATTGGCCGACAAATACGTCAACCACCCCACTGATATCGTGAAATTGCATCAACATGTCCGGGTTCGTGTGACCGAAGTGGACATGAGGCGTGGCCGCATTTCCCTCTCGATGAAGGGACTAAGCCAATAATCTTTCTTTCGTCAAATCATCAAACATCAAAACTATGCGATTCATCTCATGGAACGTCAATGGCCTTCGCGCTTGCGACGGCAAAGGTTTCCGGGACATCTTCAAAACGCTGGACGCCGATTTTTTCTGCTTGCAAGAAACGAAGATGCAAGAGGGACAGTTAGACATCAACTTCGACGGCTATCATAGCTTTTGGAACTATGCTGAGAAAAAGGGTTACAGTGGGACTGCTATCTTCACCCGCCACCAACCTTTGGGTGTATCCTATGGTCTTGACATCGAAGAGCATGACCACGAAGGGCGTGTCATCACGTTGGAATATGAACAATTCTTTGTGGTCACCGTCTATACGCCCAACTCACAGGATGGACTCCGTCGTCTTGACTACCGCATGACATGGGACGATGCTTTCCGTGACTATCTTGTGCGACTTGATGCCGTGAAACCTGTCCTGGTATGTGGCGACATGAATGTGGCTCACGAAGAAATCGACTTGAAAAATCCAAAGAGCAATCGCATGAACGCAGGTTTCACGGATGAGGAACGCGCGAAGTTCTCAGCCTTACTTTCAGCGGGTTTCATCGATACTTGGCGCACTCGCAACCCAGAGGTGCGTGATGTCTATTCGTGGTGGAGCTACCGTTTTCAGGCAAGACAGAAGAACGCGGGGTGGCGCATCGACTACTGGCTTGTCAGCAACCGACTCTTCCCACAGGTGACAGACGCACGCATACACACAGAAATCTTTGGTTCCGACCATTGCCCCGTGGAAGTTGACGTGGCTTTATAGCCTCATTGCCACTACCCACAAATAATGATTTTGGACGTTTGAGTAGGTATTTTTCCCACTCAGACTTGTCGGTCTTTCTCCACGAAAGAAAAATGAAGTATCTTTGCAGAAAGATAAATAAAGGACTATGAAACTTTCTGACTTACAGACGGGCGAGAAGGCTGTCATCGTGAAAGTGAGCGGCCACGGGGGCTTTCGCAAACGCATCATCGAGATGGGCTTCATCAAAGGACAGACTGTGGAAGTGTTGCTTAACGCTCCGCTGCAAGACCCCGTGAAATATAAGTTAATGGGGTATGAGGTGAGTCTAAGGCATGATGAAGCAAGATTAATCGAGGTTGATTATCTCGCACCCGGTTCTTCCTATGATGGAGAGGACTCTTCAGGCTTACAGAATAATAATACGCAGCCCTCAACATTTCTTCAGGAGGAAAAATATGGGGCTGATCATCCTACATTCCCAACAGACAGGCCTGGAGGAGAATCAGCCTCCATCACCATCGCCCTCATTGGAAACCCCAACTGCGGAAAGACTTCACTCTTCAACTATGCCAGTGGTGCCCATGCCCGCGTAGGCAATTATTCGGGTGTTACTGTCGATGCCAGTGTGGCTAAGGCAGAGTTCGGCGGCTATACGTTGAACCTCACCGACCTGCCTGGCACCTATTCCCTTTCATGCTATTCGCCAGAAGAGCTTTATGTACGCCAGCATCTCTCTGAGCAAATGCCCGACGTGGTCATCAACGTGCTCGACGCTTCCAATCTGGAACGCAACCTCTACTTAACCACTCAGCTGGTGGACATGAACTTGCGTATGGTATGTGCACTGAACATGTACGACGAGTTCGAGCGACGCGGAGATGACGTGCAGTTAGACACACTTTCCACGCTATTCGGTGTACCGATGGTGCCGACATCGTTCAAGAGCGGAATGGGTGTCGATGAACTCTTCCAAACTGTCATCTCGGTCTTTGAGGAAAGGAACACACAGACACGCCACATCCACATCAATTATGGTCATGAGATAGAAGACGGCATCACACACATCCAACGCTTCCTGAAAGCCGACGAACACCTGCGCACTCAGTTTTCTACCCGCTACTTAGCTATCAAACTATTGGAAAAGGATGAACAGGTGACAAAGTACGTGGAACGTCACATTCTCGACGAACATCGTCCCGAAGATCATCAACAGCTGTTGTCTGCTCGTGATTACGCTTGTCAGCGCGTCAAAGAAGAAACAGGTGTAGATGCAGAGACTGCCATCATGGATGCTAAGTATGGTTTCATCCACGGTGCTTTGGCCGAAGCCGAATTCCGTACAGGAACAAAGACAGATACCTATCGTGTCACCCACATGATTGACAACATCTTGTCAAATCGATATCTGGGTTTTCCCGTTTTCTTCCTCATTCTCTATGCCATGTTCCAAACCACTTTCACGCTCGGTCAATACCCAATGGATTGGATTGAAACTGGCGTGTCGTGGTTGGGGCAGTGGATAGGCTCCGCCATGCCAGAGGGACCGTTGCGCTCCATGCTCGTCGATGGTGTCATTGGCGGCGTGGGGTCAGTGATTGTCTTCCTGCCACAAATCCTGATTCTCTATTTCTTTATCTCGTTAATGGAGGATTCCGGCTACATGGCACGAGCCGCTTTTATCATGGACAAGCTGATGCACCACATGGGGTTGCATGGCAAATCGTTTATTCCGCTTGTCATGGGGTTTGGCTGCAATGTTCCTGCAGTCATGGCCACACGAACGATTGAGAGCCGTCGCTCACGTTTAATAACGATGTTGGTTCTTCCTTTCATGTCTTGTTCTGCACGCTTACCTATATTTATTATGGTGGTGGGCACGTTCTTTGCTGCGCAATGGCGATCGGCTGTGCTAATTTCACTCTATGCAGTGGGTATTCTCATAGCTATCTTGGTATCTCGTTTTCTGTCCACTTTTGTCCTTAAAGGAGAGGACACACCTTTCGTGATGGAACTCCCACCCTACCGTTGGCCGACAGCCAAAGCCATCGGACGCCACACGTGGGAGAAGGGCAAGGAGTATCTGAAGAAGATGGGAGGTATTATACTTGTCGCCTCCATTATTGTGTGGGCATTAAGCTATTTCGGTCCCTCGTCATCCCAGAGTTTCCACGTTTCCACGGCAGAAAACATGGAACAGAGCTACCTTGGTCGCATGGGAAGAGCCGTTGCCCCTCTATTCTCGCCTCAAGGTTTTAATTGGAAGCTGGACGTGAGCCTCATTGCTGGCGTGGGTGCCAAAGAAATTGTAGCTTCAACGATGGGCGTTCTCTACTCTGGTGATGATTCGTTTGGCGAAGATGATACTTTCTCGGAAGACTCCGCCAAATACACGCGCTTGCACCAATTGATGGCAGCCGATGGAGTCACCTCTCTCACAGCCTACGCCTATCTACTGTTCATCCTTCTCTACTTCCCATGTTTGGCCACCATCGTCGCCATTAAGAACGAAACAGGGCATTGGCGATGGGCTGTTACGACAGCCGTTTACACAACCTGTGTCGCTTGGATTATCTCTGCACTCGTAGTTCAAATCGGATTGATGTTCACATAACTTCGCAAAAAGAATGCAATCTTTCCTTGTCGCAATCATTCTCGTCGCTTGTGTTGCCTACACAGTTCGCCGCCTGTGGCATCGCTTCACAACACCGCCTACTGGTGGTGTCCATTGTGCTGGGTGTCCATTGGCGGATACTTGTGAACACCGACATCAAGGCTGTAAAGCAGATTGCTGCGTGTAGGACGTACACTTATAGCCGTGTTTTTCAGCCAATTTGCGTTAAAAAGATGAAAATTTCATCAGCTTTTTAGGATGTCAACAAAGAAAAGGCTATCTTTGCAGTGCATGAGGAATATGCACGTAAAAAGACTAACGAACAAATAAAAGGAGGACTGACCTATGAAACCCAAGAAGAAAATGCACTTCCAAGAGGAGTATGAGTTGGACAATTACCTCAACGAAGATGACGACCGTTACTACGAGCCGTCCAGCAATGCCACCATTTGGTATAGTTGACATCGGCCCTTCCGCTTATTTTGTTGCATACCCGCCTTTTCAAAGGGCGGGTATGCTGTTTATTTTTGAAAATAAATGCACTATCATCCCTCTTGAATCACAAAATATGTGTAACTTTGCGGCCAAAATGCGACTACCATGCACAACAGACAAGAGAAAATAGAGGCTTTTGGCCGCCTGCTCGATGTCATGGACGACCTGCGGGAAAAATGTCCATGGGACCGCAAGCAGACCTTCGAAAGCCTGCGGCCCAACACGATTGAAGAAACCTACGAGCTGGCCGACGCCATCGTCAAGAACGACAAGGCCGACATCTGCAAGGAACTCGGCGACGTGCTTCTGCACATCGTCTTCTATGCCAAGATAGGCAGCGAGACCGACGACTTCGACATCGCCGACATCTGCAATAAGCTCTGCGACAAACTTATCTATCGCCATCCCCATGTGTTCGGTCCTGAAGCCGAACGCATCGAAAAGGGCGAGATTACCGTTGACCAGGTTCTCCAGAACTGGGAACAACTGAAAGTAAAAGAGAAGGGAGGGAACAAGCGCGTACTCAGCGGTGTGCCCGATGCCCTGCCCTCGCTCATCAAAGCCTATCGCATTCAGGACAAGGCACGCGGCGTGGGCTTCGACTGGGACCGGCGCGAACAGGTCTGGGACAAGGTGCGTGAGGAACTCGGCGAGCTGGAGACCGAACTGGAACGCGAGGATAAGGAGAAGAGCACGCAGGAACTCGGCGACTTCCTCTTTTCCGTCATCAATGCAGCCCGCCTCTATAAGCTCAACCCCGACACAGCCCTCGAACTCACCAACCGCAAGTTCATCCGCCGCTTCACCTACCTTGAAGAGCACAGCATCCGCGTCGGGAAACCGCTCACTGAGATGACCCTGGCAGAGATGGATGCCATCTGGGAGGAGGCCAAGAAGCTGGAGGGGCAGACCCTCTCCCCTGATTCTCCCGTGCAGGACGGGGAATGACTACCTGACAAGAGCAGAATTTTACAACTAAATAACATATATTATAATGACTAACAACAAAAACTCAGAGGTGTCCACTCCCCTCCCTGCAAGGGAGGGGCAGGGGGAAGGGTCTGCCCTTGCCTCCAAGTACTCCCCCGCAGAAGTCGAGGGCAAGTGGTACCAGTATTGGTTGGACAATAAGTTGTTCAACTCTAAGCCTAACGGCCGTGAGCCTTACACCGTAGTCATCCCGCCACCAAACGTAACGGGTGTGCTCCACATGGGCCATGTGCTGAACGAGACGATTCAGGACATCCTCGTCCGTCACGCACGCATGGAGGGTAAGAATGCCTGCTGGGTGCCCGGCACCGACCACGCCAGCATCGCCACCGAAGCCAAGGTCGTCAACCGTCTGGCCGAACAGGGCATCAAGAAGACCGACCTCACCCGCGAGGAGTTTCTGAAGCACGCTTGGGCTTGGACCGAAGAACACGGAGGCATCATCCTCAAGCAGTTGCGCAAGCTCGGTTGCTCCTGCGACTGGGACCGCACCGCCTTCACCATGGATGGTCCGCGCAGCGAGAGCGTCATCAAGGTCTTTGTGGACCTCTACCGCAAAGGACTCATCTACCGCGGTGTCCGCATGGTCAACTGGGATCCCAAGGCCCTCACCGCCCTCTCCGACGAGGAAGTCGTTTACAAGGAAGAGCACACCAAGCTCTACTACATGAAGTATTATATAGAGAATCTTGAAAGTCTAGATAATTCAGAAAGTCTGAAAGCTGCCGGCAACGTCATCCACCGCGACTCCCGCGGCTACTACGCCGTGGTGGCCACCACACGCCCTGAGACCATCATGGGCGACGTGGCCATGTGCATCAACCCCAACGACCCGAAGAACCAGTGGCTCAAAGGCCGCAAGGTCATCGTACCCGTCGTCGGACGCGTCATTCCCGTCATCGAGGACGAGTACGTGGACATCGAGTTCGGTACGGGTTGCCTGAAGGTCACCCCCGCCCACGACGTCAACGACTACATGCTGGGCGAGAAGTACAACCTCGAAGCCATCGACATCTTCAACGACGACGCCACCCTCAGCGACCGCATCGCCGCCGCCCAGCAGAAATCGCTGGCCGAAACGAGTGTACCCGATGATTTCGTCATCGGGTTGGACCGCTACGTCGGCATGGAGCGCTTCGCCTGCCGCCGCCAGATTGCCGAGGACATGGTGGCCGCAGGCCTCATGGAGAAAATCGAGGACTACGACAACAAGATCGGCTGCTCCGAGCGCACGGGCGTACCCATCGAACCCAAGCTGTCCATGCAGTGGTTCCTGAAGATGCAGCACATGGCCGACATCGCCCTCGACCCCGTCATGAACGACGACATCCAGTTCTACCCCGCCAAGTACAAGAACACCTACCGCCACTGGCTCGAAAACATCAAGGACTGGTGCATCAGCCGACAGCTCTGGTGGGGGCACCGCATCCCGGCATGGTATCTGCCCTCTGGCGGCTTCGTCGTCGCCGAGAATGAGCAGGAAGCCTTACAACTCGCACGCGAGAAGAGCGGGAATGCCGGCCTTCAGTTGTCCGACCTCCGTCAAGACGAAGATGCTCTCGATACTTGGTTCTCCAGCTGGCTCTGGCCCATCAGCCTCTTCGACGGCATACGCAACCCCGGCAACCCCGAAATCAGCTACTACTACCCCACCGCCGACCTCGTCACAGGCCCCGACATCATCTTCTTCTGGGTCGCACGCATGATCATGGCCGGCTACGAGTACGAGCACAAGATGCCCTTCCGCCACGTCTACTTCACCGGCATCGTGCGCGACAAGCTCGGACGCAAGATGTCCAAGAGCCTCGGCAACAGCCCCGACCCGCTGGAGCTGATCGAGAAATTCGGAGCCGACGGCGTACGCATGGGCATGATGCTCTCCGCACCTGCCGGCAACGACATCCTCTTCGACGAGAGCCTCTGCGAACAAGGCCGCAACTTCAACAACAAGATATGGAACGCCTTCCGCCTCGTCAAGGGATGGGAAGTAGCCGACAGCGAGCCGCTCGAAGCTGCACGCACCGCCACGAACTGGTTCGCCGCCAAACTGCGCATCGCCGCAGAGGAACTGGCCGACGACTTCTCGAAGTACCGCCTCTCAGAAGCACTCATGACCGTCTACAAGCTCTTCTGGGACGATTTCTGCTCATGGTACCTCGAGATGATCAAGCCCGCCTACGTCGACGGCAAGCAGCAACCTGTCGACCGAGCCACCTACGACACCACGCTGCAATTCTTCGAGACACTGCTGAAGATGCTGCATCCCTTCATGCCCTTCATCACCGAAGAACTCTGGCAAGCCCTCTACGACCGCAAGGCTGGCGAGAGCATCATGCGCGCAGAACTCCACCTGCCCGCAGCCACACAGGCCGACCGGCAGCTCTGCGCCGACTTCGAGGCCGTGAAGGAAGTCATCACCGCCGTACGCTCCATCCGCAGCCAGAAGAACATCGCACCGCGCGAAGCACTCGCACTGGAAATCCTCAATGCCAACCCGCTTACCGGCTTCCAGGCACCAATCGCCAAGATGGCCAACCTCTCCGCCATCAACGTCGTGGCAGAGAAGAGTAGCGGCAGCGCCAGCTTCCTCGTCGGCACCACAGAATATGCTGTGCCTCTGGGAGGACTCATCGACCTCGACGCCGAGCGCAAGCGCCTGGAAGGCGAACTACAGCGCATCGAGGGCTTCCTCGCCAGCGTGGAGAAAAAGCTGCAGAACGAGCGCCTCGTGCAGAACGCACCGGCCACCGTCGTAGAGATGGAACGCAAGAAGAAAGCCGACGCCGAACAAAAAATAGCTTCCATCCGCGAGAACCTTGCCAACTTATAAGGCAGAACCCAAAGATTCTATATTAATAATTGCCTCTCCTTCTTCCGAGGAGAGGCTTTTTCATGCTCTATGTTGACATATTTCGGGATTTTCTTTTTCATTATCGTTCTTTTACTTAGCTTTTTCAAAACATCTATCACTTCTATCACTATTTAGTTTTCCACACGTTGTCCACATACATCTACTCATGCCTATCACTTCAGGGGCTGTTAGTAGAAATAAAACCAGACATTTTGAGGGTAGTAACCCGACATAAATCAAGAATTGGAGAAAGGCACTTTTTTCTTGATGGAAGTCAAAGAAAGGGGTATTTTCTATGTTTTTTAGCATATATTCCTTGCGTTTACCTGAAAACGCCGTACCTTTGCATCGTCAAAAGGAAAACAAAAGAGGGCAAGCGAGCCCCACGTGAAAACACAAAAAGGATAACATGTTTAACTAAAAAAGGTAAAAGGATTATGACAGTAGCAACAACTATCGCATTCGCAATTGTAGCAATTGCAGCCATCGTAAGTAATGCATCCGTATTTACTGAGAGTCTCGACTAAACAAGAGCCGAGTTTACAAAGCAAACATTATTAACTTATTTTAATAACCAGGCCCGCCAGGAATTGACTTCCTCGCGGGCTTTTTTTGATGAGAAAAGGAAGAAAAGGTGGAAAAGTTGAGGTGATTGGGAAAAAATGGCTACCTTTGTACCCAAAACTATGCGAACGCTGACGTATTTGCTCATCTTTCTGTTTGTCTGCCTGATACTGACGATAGTTCCGAAGGCAGGCGGCTATATCTGGGATCCTCGTATCATCATCCCCGCCACGGCCACCATGTTCACGCTGTTGGTGTGGTTGGTGGCGCGCTTTGTGGGCACAGACCAGAATCCTGTGGAGCTGATGTTGACGGCGGTTTTTATTCTTGTCTTCGCCCCTGGTTCCCACCTGTTCTTTGCACGTGACGAAGATGCCCTCATAGAACTCAGTTCACAATGTATTGTCCCGTTTTTCCTGACGCAGTATAAACGCATCAGCCGCAAGAACTTCCGACGCGCCTATGGGTTTATGCTTTTCATGGGAGTTTTTTGTAGTTCCACCCACGATGGCATCACGCTACCGCTTTGCTTGGCTTTCTTGTTGTTGGCGTGGCAACGGCGCAACGAGTTTTTTCGTTTGGCTTGTTGGCCGATGGTGACGGGATGGCTCATCGGCACCATTCTCCAGTTCACCACGCAAGACCAACTGCCGGACCTGACCCCGGACATCGAGTTGCTGACGAGCCATACGACAATGGTGCTGGGACTATTATGGGACACCAAGATTTTTGTTTTTGCCAGTTTGCTGACGTTTTGGCTGACGACGACATCGTGGGGTCGCGCAGTGCTGTTGCGAACCTTGCGCCGTCAACGACTGATTGCCTACAGTTTGTTGTTCGCTCTTTCCTGTGTACCTTTCGTTCCTTTAGGCATTGATAATGCGGTCACGGGCGTGTGCTTTTTCGGGATGCTGTGGGCATTATTGCTTTGCCAGGCTCTGGAACGACGCTTTGTCGGTGTTGCCAAAGTTCATAAGAGTTGATGATATTCTGCCAAAGGACGTAGCAACCGGCACCGATGGAAGCCATCGGAGTCAGATAGACGTAAGCTATCCAAATGGCCAGCCCAGTGTTTTTCTGGAACATAGCCTGTCCTGTGCAAATCTGTTCACCGAAGATTCGCCCGATGAGACGGCCCGTCTTAAATTGTATGAACGAGGTCAACAGCGTCAAAACAGCGATCCCTCCCAACAGCCACAAGGTCGCCTCGCTGTGAACGATGTTTTTCATGGTGATGCCTGACGTGATTGCCAGTGAGACACTCCAGAGATAGAAACCGATGTCTGGCGTCTGCACGAACCATCGATAGAGCGGCTTCACCTGATGACGGACAATGGCTCCGAGGAAGAGAGGAAGGAGCAGGACGAGCGCCAGTTTCCTGAGTATCACCAAGAAAGCTGACAGGAAGGTGATGCCTGGATGAGGTTCCAACATCGGGAAGACAGCAGGAATGAACAGGGAAGCCACAAAAGAAGACAGCAATACGAAGGTGGTCATCTGTGTGAGGTTGCCGCCCAACTTGGCTGTCACCACAGGCGAGGCAGAGGCACATGGGGCAATGACACAGATGAGAACCGCTTCCAAGCAATAACGGAATGAACGGGAAGAAACGGAAATACCGGAAAGTTCAAAGATGTTTACGTGCGTTCCTATGTCGAAAGGTGCATACTGAATCACCATCAGCAGCAAAGCGACGAACAGGAATTGAGCAAGGAGTACGGCTCCGTGCCATCGGTGAACACGCATGAGATGGAAATCGACCTTGGAAAAAGTGACGAAGAGGGTCAGGAAAATGGTCAGAGGCAAGAGGGTCTCGAAGATGGGACAAAGCACATCACCTGCCGCATCAAGTTCCGGAACGAAAGCAAAAAGGAGATAAGAAACGACACCCACGGAAATGGCTGTGGGCAATGTCCAATTCTTAAGGAAAAGAAGTAACATTCAGGCGTGTTTCTGCAAAGTGATGACCTGCGAACAATGTTCAACGACCGCCGGACGGTGGGTGATGAAGATGAGCGTCGGCTTGAAGTCAATGTGTTTGTTATGTTCAATGAGATTCTCCAGCAGTTCTTTCTCTGTCTGCTGGTCAAGGGCGCTGGTAGCTTCATCGAGTAGAAGGATGGCACCTTGGCGCAAGAGGGCACGGGCTATGGCAATGCGCTGAGCCTGCCCCTCCGACAGTCCTGCCCCACCCTCTCCAATCTGAGTATCAAGTCCTTCAGGCATTTGGAAAACAAAATCTGCACAAGCCAAACGCAACGCATCGTTCATCTCATCGTCTGTGGCATGGGGGCTACCCAATTGTAGGTTCCATCGTAAAGTGCCGCTGATGAGGGAATTACCCTGTGGGACATAAACGAGGTTGCAACGCGTGCGGGCAGAAACAGGGGTTGCCTCAGCTCCTTTGACGCCTTGATACATCTCTACGGTTCCTTCCGTGGGTTTCAACAGCGCGAGGATGAGACGGATGAGCGTGGTCTTGCCTGCTCCTGTCTCGCCAAGAATGGCTGTAGCACTTCCTGGCGGGAAGTTGTAGGAAGCGTGTTGTAGTATGTATCGG
This sequence comes from Bacteroidaceae bacterium, assembly GCA_017965425.1. Classification (GTDB taxonomy): domain Bacteria; phylum Bacteroidota; class Bacteroidia; order Bacteroidales; family Bacteroidaceae; genus Physcousia. The sequence continues at coordinate 34,593 of JAGCPY010000094.1, forward strand.
CTATGATCGTCGTAGGCGAAAGTGACATCTTTCACACGAATGCCCACCTCTCCTTGGAAGCGGATTGGTTCGCCGTCATCTTCCAAAGGCGACTCCTCCAGTTCCAGCAAACGTTCGGCGGCAGTGAAACTTCCGATGATGGTTGGAATGAAACGAGTCATCTCGCGGAACGGACCTTGAATCTGGCCGCAAAGCTGGATGAAGGCTGTCATCATGCCAAATGTGATGGTGCCTTCCGCCAAGCGGTTGGCACTCCAGAGGAAGGTAAATAAATAGGCAGCGCCAAAGCCCACATTCAACACAAGATTCGATGTAGAGGAGAAAAGGGTGCGATGGCGAACTTGTCGGCGCAAGCCGTCTTGCAGCCGGGTCAGTTTGTGAAGGATGGTGGGAATGCGTTCGAGCGTTTTCAAAACCAGACGGTGCTGGATGCTTTCCTGAAGAATGGCCTGAATGCGGCTGTCTGTTCGCCGCACTTCACGTGTAATGGCCCGCATCCGATTGATATAGAGTCGGCTCAAAAGTATGAAAACTGGCAGGATGACCGTTACGCCAACCGCCAACATGGCATCCATCGAGAAGAGGAAGAAGAAGGCGCAGATGAGCCGCACGACCACGGCCAACGCCTGGGGAACGGTGTCGGTGACCACAGACACGACAGTGTTGCTGTCGCTGACCAAGCGGTTGATGATGTCGCCGCTGTGACGTTGTTCACGGCCATACCATTGTGCTCGCAGAAGATGGCCGAAGATGTAACGTTGCATCCGATTCTGTGCATCGACGCCCAATAAGGCAGCTATCCAACGGCCTAAATAGCCAATGCCCATCTGCAACGCCATGATGCCGACTAACACGATGCCAGACCAGAAGAGGGTCGTCGGATGGGGAAGCAAGGAAGCAGCAGACGTGACCCCGGTCGCCAAGTCAATAGTGACTTTAGTCGCCCAGATGAAAGCAAAGTCCAAAGCCACGCGAACGATGCCGCTCATGGAATTGATGAACGACTGCAACTTCACTTGCTGGAAGATATGATAAAACCAGACAAGGATGCGGCGGGATGAGTAAGATGACTTCTCTTTCATTCTCTTGGATCTGTACCCCACATTAGCTTGGTGCGGAGCGTGCGGAAGAAGCTCTGCCCTGGTCGCTTTAATACCTTAATATAATAAGGTGCACGGCGTATGGTCAGACGCACGTCCTCGGCACACTTCTCGCTGCGTCCGTCAAGAGAGACGAGGAAACGGTGGTTGCGTGCCGAGACAGCCAGACTGATGACGGCATCATCGGTCAAGGTCACGGGCCGCACTGTCAGCGAGTGAGGAGCCACGGGCACCAGCCCTAACGTGCGACTGCCCGGTTGCATGATGGGACCGCCGACGGAGAGGGCATAGCCCGTTGAACCCGTCGGGGTGTTGACGATGAGACCGTCGGCCTGATAAGTGGTCAGGTATTCATCATTGATACTCACGCGAATGGAAATCATGGACGAGACATCGCGCTTCAGCACGGCCACTTCGTTCAAGGCAAAGGGATAGCCTTCGGGCATTCCCTTGTCATATTCCAGCTGCAAGACACAGCGCTCTTCCACCTCGTAGCGACCGTCATACACCTGCTTGATGGTGGTTTCCAGCTCATCGGGAGAGATGTCGGCCAGGAAGCCTAACCGTCCCATGTTCACGCCCAGGATGGGAATCCCCTTGCCGCCCACCCGACGGGCAGCTTCGAGGAAAGTGCCGTCGCCCCCCATGGAGATGACAAAGTCGGCACGGAAGTCATCGCCTACGATGCGCTGTGCCAACGACGGCACAGCAATCTGCAAGTCATCGGCGAGGTAACGGCAAAAGGTGTCGTCGATGAGCAACTCGGCTTCCCGTTCCTCCAACAAGCAGAACAGTTTCTGAACGGAAGCGGACTTCTTAGCCTGAAAGGCGTTTCCGAAAAGAGCAAAACGGAGCTTGTGCATAGGCTTGGAAAAGAAGTGGAGACAACGGGAATCGAACCCGCGACCTCGGCGTTGCGAACGCCGCGCTCTAGCCAGCTGAGCTATGTCCCCGGACGTTTTGTACCCTTTTTGGTGGGCAAAGGTACATATTCTTTTGCAAATACCGCACGTTCTCACTAAAAAAATGCGTTTTCACCCCACTTTAACGAGCTTAAATTGCTCACGGAGGGCACTTCGTACGCATCCTACATCCCAAATGCCGGGAAGAAGAAGGTGAAGACGAATCATGCGGAAGGTGAATACCTTCTGGGCGAAACGTGTACACCCTCCCATATCAAGGGATATCCGCAGACGAAGTAAAATCAGCCTCTAACCAGCCATACTACCTGAATTTTACAAAAAAAAGCCTCAATCCCTCACCAAGAGCGATAACAAACTAACTGATAAATATTTGCAGGTGAGGGAATGGTGAGGGAATGGTGAGGGATGGTGAGGGAAGCGAAAATGAAGAAATGAAGAAACCTGACTGAATGTCTCATTTTAGCAGGTAATCGGGAAAACACTCTTCTATGGAGAATGAAGAGCAGCATAACACCGTAAAAAACCTCAATCCCTCACCATCCCTCACCATTCCCTCACCATTCCCTCACCTGCAAACGACTCATAAACAGCAAACTACCCTTCTTGGTGAGGGATTGAGGCTTTTTTGTACAAAAAGACAGGGAGGACGCGTTTGATTTTACGTAAACATCTGAAAAAGAACTTTATATATCAAAACGTCAATGAGTCTGCCGACTAAGAACCACGTCTGAACACTCTTTTGAGCGTGAGTTTTTTCACTTTTTTCTTCTTCGATTACCATAAAATGACTATCTTTGCGGCGGAAACGCAAACAATTATGACACTATTATGCCAACGAAACTCAGTGTAAATATCAATAAAGTGGCCACTATCCGCAATGCGCGAGGCGGCAACAATCCCAATGTCCTGCAAGTGGCGCAAGACTGCGAACGCTTTGGTGCACAAGGTATCACGGTTCATCCACGGCCCGACCAGCGACACATCCGCTATCAGGATGTGCGCAATCTGAAACCATTGCTCACAACAGAGTTCAACATCGAAGGCAATCCCATCTCGGAATTCATCGCCCTCGTCCTTGAGAACCGTCCCACACAAGTCACCCTGGTGCCCGACGGACATGATCAGATCACCAGCAACCACGGATGGGACACAAAGACCCACCTCAACTTCCTGACCGACGTGACAGCCCGCTTCCGTGAAGCCGGCATTCGCGTCAGCATCTTCGTGAACGCCGACGAAGAAATGGTGGAATACGCATCACGTGCCGGAGCCGACCGCGTGGAACTCTACACTGAGCCCTACGCAGCAGGCTATGAACAAGACCGCGTCGCTGCCATCGCCCCCTTCATCCATGCTGCAGAAGCAGCCCGGGCCTGCGGCCTTGGCCTCAACGCCGGTCACGACCTCAGCCTACAGAACCTCGCCTTCTTCCACCAGCAGATTCCATGGACAGACGAGGTCAGCATCGGCCACGCTCTCATCTGCGATGCCCTCTACTTCGGCCTCGAAGAGACCATACACAGGTATCTGTCCTGCTTAAAACAGGACTGACCCAACCATCCGAAACCCACTGAACCAAAAACCTTTAACTTTAACCCATACATGGTATATCTATTTTTCGCCAATGGCACCGAGGAGCTGGAAGCCCTCGGCACAGCCGACATCATCCGTCGTGCAGGCATCGACCTGCAAATCGTTTCCATCACAGGTGAACGCATCGTCGCAGGTGCTCACGGCATCCGTGTCGAATGTGATGCCTTGCTCGAAGATGTCGATTTCTTCGACGCCGACCTGCTCGTTCTGCCCGGTGGCATGCCCGGTGCTGCCAACTTCGCCGCCTGCCACACCCTCATCGAGCGCGTCCGCGACCACGCTTACATCGGACGTCCAGTGGCTGCCATCTGTGCCGCCCCCCTCGTACTGGGCCGCCTCGGTCTGCTCGACGGCAAACGTGCAACTTGCTACCCCGGCTTCGAGGCTGAACTCAAAGGAGCAACTTGCACAGGTGCCCTCGTAGAAGTGGACGGGCAGTTCATCACAGGAAAAGGCCCTGCCGCCGTCTTCGAGTTTGGTTATGCCATCGTGGAGCATTTAAAGGACCAGCAAACAGCCGACGCCCTGCGAAAGGGAATGCTCTGGAGCGAAGTGCGATGAACCATTATGCCATCGTCGTAGCCGGAGGCCAGGGTTTGCGAATGGGAGCCGACCTGCCGAAGCAGTTCCTGCCTATCGGCGGACGGCCCGTGTTGATGCACACGCTCGAAGCTTTCGAGCGAGCCAGCCCTGGCATCCGACTGATTCTCGTCCTGCCCACTGGCCAACAGGATTTCTGGAAGAGCCTTTGCCAGAAGCACGGCTTCACGCTTCCACATGCCATCGCCGATGGTGGCGAGACTCGTTTTCACAGTGTCCTCAACGGACTCCACGCAATCCGTGAAGATGCTGACAGCAACGCCATCGTTGGCGTACACGATGGTGTCCGTCCCTTTGTCTCTGAGGAAGTTATCCGGCGATGCTATGCAGCTGCCCAAGAACACGAAGCCGTCGTACCTGTCACACCGGTGGTCGAGACCCTTCGCGAACTGACAGGAAACACCTCCATCACAAAAGACAGAAGCCGTTATCGCCTCGTTCAGACACCACAGACGTTCGGCCTATCAGTCCTTCGTCGTGCCTATGAACAGCCTTATCGTGAAACGTTTACAGACGACGCCAGCGTTGTGGAAGCTCTCGGAATCCCCGTCAAGCTCGTCGAAGGCAACCGCGAAAACATCAAGATAACCACGCCATTCGACCTTGTCATAGCAGAAGCCTTATTGTCCCGGAAGCCATAGACCTCTCTACACCTATCACCTATCTGCCAGGCGTAGGCCCGCAACGGGCCAAGCTCTTGGAATCGGAACTCCACATCACCACGTTCCGGGATTTACTGTATTACTTCCCTTACAAACATATCGACCGCACACGCCTCTACTACATTCATGAGTTGACGGCAGACATGCCCTTTGTGCAGGTCCGTGGCGAGATCCTCAGTTTCGAGGAAGAAGGCACTGGGCGCAAACGGCGGCTCATTGCACACTTTACCGACGGGCGTGGCATCCTCGACCTCGTATGGTTTCAGGTAGGAGCTTTCAAATGGATTAAGAAGAGTTATCTGACAGGCAAGCCCTATATCGTCTTTGGCCGCCCCACCGTCTTCAACGGGAGAATCAATATTGCCCATCCCGACATTGACCCGGCTGACACGTTACAACTCGAGCAGTTGGGATTGCAACCCTACTACAATACAACGGAACGGATGAAAAAGGCAGGCATGAACAGCCGCAGCATCGAACGCTTCACAAGCACGTTGTTTCAAAAGGCAGGAGAGTTGCAACTACCAGAAACGCTTCCCGAATCTATCATTCGCCGTCTTCTGCTTGTACCACTCGGCCAGTCGCTTCATGATCTACATTACCCTAATTCTGCCGACGCGCTACGACGAGCCACTTATCGCCAAAAGTTTGAAGAGCTGTTCTTTATCCAGCTGAACATTCTCCGCTATGCCCGTCTGCGTCAGCAGCAAGTGCACGGACATGTTTTTGCCAGCATCGGCCCGCTTTTCCATTCTTTCTACTCCGACTATCTGCCTTTTCAACTCACCAATGCCCAGAAGCGAGTCATCAAAGAGATGCGGAAAGACATGGGCAGCGGCAAGCAGATGAACCGGCTGTTGCAGGGCGATGTAGGTTCAGGAAAAACGCTGGTGGCTTTAATGACCATGCTCATTGCATTGGATAACGGCTATCAAGCTTGTCTGATGGCTCCCACCGAGATCCTTGCCGAACAGCATTATGCGACTTTCCAAGAAATGCTTCGCGAGATGCCCATTCATGTGGAATTACTGACCGGCTCCATCAAAGGCAAGAAAAAGAGGACGCCAATATTAGAAGGTACACGCACAGGGGAAGTACAGATTCTGATAGGGACTCACGCCGTTCTGGAAGATAACGTAGAATTTAACCGCCTTGGCCTCATCGTCATCGATGAACAGCATCGCTTTGGCGTTGCCCAACGAGCTCGCCTCTGGAAGAAAAACGAGATACCGCCACACGTCCTTGTCATGACAGCCACCCCCATTCCCCGCACCTTAGCCATGACACTTTATGGCGATTTGGATGTCTCTGTAATAGATGAGTTGCCCCCTGGTCGCAAGCCCATCGAAACCCGCCATTTCTGGGAAGAACGTTCGGAAAGCCTCTATCGGGGCATTCGTGCCGAAATTGCCAAAGGGCGACAGGTCTATGTTGTCTATCCGCTCATCCAGGAGAGCGAGAAAATGGACCTGCAAGACCTTGAGAATGGTTACGAGCAATGGTGCCGCACCTTCCCCGACCTGCAAATCTCAAAGGTTCATGGACAGATGAAAAGCTCTGAGAAGGATGCAGAAATGGACAAATTTGTGCGTGGCGAAACACAGATTCTCATAGCCACCACCGTCATTGAGGTGGGTGTCAACGTCCCGAATGCGTCGGTCATGGTCATTCAGAATGCCGAACGCTTTGGTCTTGCACAATTGCACCAGTTGCGAGGCAGGGTCGGCCGTGGAGCCGACCAATCCTACTGCATACTTGTCACTAAGTATCAACTCTCACAGGAAACCAAGAAACGCATCCAAATCATGTGCGAGACCAATGATGGTTTCGAAATTGCCGAAGCCGACCTGAAGTTTCGTGGCCCAGGAGATCTTGAAGGCACCCAACAAAGCGGCATGGCTTTCGACCTTCACATCGCCAACATAGCCCGCGACGGTCAACTCGTGCAACTGGCCCGCGATACAGCTAACAGCATACTCGATGAAGATCCGACCCAGACGCTGCCAGAAAATGCCGGCATGTGGCGACGCTTGCGCGAGCTCAACAAAAACGCCATTGATTGGAGCAATATCAGTTAAGACAACTCCTGCGACCCCACTATTTGGCATCATTGACCCAAGAATGTTGTCTTTTGGGACGATTTTACACTTCATACATTTTCAAAACAGCTACCTTTGCGACCGTTATTCTTTTACTGACAAATGGACAGAAGACATTTTCTCAGAAACCTCGGACTGATGGGCGGCGGTGCACTCGCAGCCACCAGCCCTTGGCTTTCAACCTTCGCCTCGGTTGAGGACACGGCACGAGAACGCTGCCGATTGGGGTTCATCGGCCCAGGCTCACGTGGGCGTTTTCTCCTCAGCTTTCTGGCAGAGAATCCGAAATGCGACATCGTTGCTTTTGCTGACATCTACCAACCCTCTTTGGACGAGGCTCTGAAAATCGTTCCTTCGGCAAAAACCTATAAAGACTATCGTCAGTTGTTAGAGGACAAATCAATAGACGGCGTTGTCATTGCAACTCCATTGAACACTCATTTTCAAATTGCTAAGGATGCTTTCGATGCCGACAAACACGTCTATTGTGAAAAAGCCATTGCCTACACAATGGAAGAAACGCTCGCCCTTTACCGTCGCCACAAGGAGACGGGACGTGTATTCTTCACAGGGCAACAGCGTCTCTTTGACCCGCGATACATTCAAGTGATGGACCTCGTGCATCAAGGGCTGTTCGGTGACATCAATGCTGTCCACGCATTTTGGAACCGCAATGGCGATTGGCGACGTGAAGTGCCATCGCCAGAACTGGAACGCCTCATCAACTGGAGATTATACAAAGAGTCCTCCAAAGGCCTTATGACGGAATTGGCCTGCCATCAGTTGCAAGTAGGTACTTGGGCGCTCGGCAAACTGCCTACTCGTGTGATGGGAAGCGGAGCCATCACTCATTGGAAAGATGGGCGTGAAGTTTATGACAATGTCCACTGTATCTATGAGTTTGACGATGGTCGTCAGATGACATACGCATCTGTCATTAGCAATAAGTTCTACGGTCTTGAAGAACAAATCCTCGGCAACCTTGGCACCGTGGAACCTGAGCGTGGAAAGTACTATTTTGAAAACTATGGACCAGCTCCCGCTCCAGCCTTCGTCCAGATGCTGATGGAATGGGAAGATAAAATCTGGGGATCCAACACCTTTGCCGGCAGCAGTTGGGATCCAGAGGTGGCACGGAATAATCCTGGTGAATACATTCTGGGCAAAGCGCCCGAAGTCGATGGAACGTCTTTGCTCACTGAAGCCTTCGTCGAAGCCGTCTGCACAGACAAGCAGCCGCCACGCATTGCGGAGGAAGGATATTACGCCACACAACTTTGCCTCATCGGCCACGAGGCCATCGTTCAGGGTCAACCTCTTCCCTTCCCAGAAGAAATGAAGATAGACTATGAACCGTACAAGACTAAAGGGCGAGTTGTGCCCGCTTAGACTACAACATTCTCACGCCTCCACATTTCACTATTCAATTCATCTCATGCCCTACTTCTATATTCCTTCTCATCGCATTCGCACAGAGTTCACCTCGCTGCTCGTTTGTTTTTTGATAGCTAATGCGTTGAATGTGTATGCCGTCATCAACTACAGTGCACCCGCGTGGGAACTTATTACATCCATCCTCTACGTACTGGAGGCGACGGTCGTGCTCTATGCCCTTTGGGTTCTCATCCGTCTGCTTGTTTATGGTTTCCTCTGCCTCATCGGCCGCAAGCCAAAGCGTCACCATCACAGCAATCACTACCGTTCTTCACATCATTCCTTTTCCTCCCATTAACATCATGACTACTCGCAGAAACTTCCTCAAGACAATGGGTGCCAGCGTAGCAGGTTTAGCTCTCGGCAACGTATCTGGCTTGGCTTCCGCCACTACTCCTAACCTCATGACTTCACGCGAAACAGCAGCCGCCAAAAAAGACAAAGTGAAAGTCGCCTTCATCGGAATCGGCAACCGTGGTGAACAGGATTTCGACGACTTCCTCCGCACTGGAATGGTGGAGGTCACAGCTCTTTGTGACGTAGATCTCGACGGCAAACAATGCCAGAAGGTTCTTGCCAAGTTCCCGAAGGTCAAGAGATTTCGCAACTTCCGTGATCTCTTTGAGAAGGCAGCCAGCGACTTTGAAGCTGTCGTAGCTGCTGTGCCAGACCACATACACTTCCCCATCGCCACGATGGCACTCTCACATGGCAAGCACATCTACCTCGAAAAGCCTATGGTGCGCACCTTCCATGAGGCAGAACTCCTCATGCAAATGGCCCGCAGACATCCTGAACTGGCCACACAAGTGGGTAACCAAGGTCACTCAGAGGCCAACTACTTTCAGTTTAAGGCGTGGAAGGAAGCTGGCATCATTAAAGATGTGACTGCCGTCACCGCCCACATGAACAACAGCCGCCGATGGCATCGCTTTGACCCAAATATCAAGCATTTACCAGAAGCAGAAGCGCTCCCAAAAGGAATAGACTGGGACACTTGGCTCGGGGCATCACAATGGCACTTCTACTCCGAGAAGTATCACCAGGGCGAATGGCGCTCGTGGTATGACTTCGGTATGGGTGCTCTCGGTGACTGGGGCGCACACATCCTTGACACTGTACATGAGTTCCTGGATTTGGGTCTGCCCTACGAGGTAACACTGCTCAACCAGAAAGCTCACAACGATTTCTTCTTCCCCTTCAGCTCAACTATTCTTTTCCGCTTCGGAGCCCGAGGCAATATGCCCCCCGTGGACATCACTTGGTACGACGGTCTGGACAACCTGCCACCTCTACCTGCTGGTTACGGAGGATCCGAGTACAATGCAAATATACCATCCACCAACCAAGGCGATACGCCTCGCGCACAGCTCAACCCAGGAAAAATCATCTACACACGTGACCTTATCTTCAAAGGCGGCAGCCACGGCAGTACTCTCAGCATCATCCCAGAGGAGAAGGCACGTGAGATGCAGAGCCGTCTGCCTGTGGTACCTAAGAGCCCCAGCAATCATCAGGAGAATTTCCTCCTCGCCTGCATGGGCAGGGAAAAAACCCGTTCGCCCTTCGAAATCAATGGTGTCCTTTCACAGGTATTCTGTCTTGGAGTCATCGCCCAGCGCTTGAACACCCAACTCTTCTTTGATCCACGCACCAAGCAATTCACCAACAACGCTTTCGCCAACGCCCTCCTCGCCGGAGGTCTTCCACCACGCAAAGGCTGGGAAGAGTTCTATAGAATTGACAACTGAAAGAAAATCATTATTATACATAAACAATGAAAAAGAACCTCTTCGTCTTGTTTGCTGCAACATTGTTGCAGCTCTCCCACACCTCCCTGTCAGCCCAGACCTATACCTCCCTTTTTAATGGCAAGAACCTTTCTGGCTGGACACAGCGCGGCGGAAAAGCCACCTACAAAGTGGTTGACGGCACCATTGTGGGCTATTCCAAAACCAACACCGACAACTCCTTCCTCTGTACCAAGCAGGAGTACGGCGATTTCATTCTCGAATTCGAATTCTTCGTGGATGATGCACTCAACTCCGGCGTGCAGCTTCGCAGCCACAGCCGCAAAGACTACCAAAACGGTCGCGTGTACGGCTATCAGTTCGAGATAGACCCAAGTCCGCGAGCATGGACGGGCGGCATCTATGACGAGGCCCGTCGTGGATGGCTCTATCCCATGATCAAGAACGTACGCGCCCAAAAAGCCTTCAAGAACAATGAATGGAATCAAGTACGCATCGAGGCCATAGGCCACCGCATCCGCACTTGGGTCAACGGCATCAACTGTGCCGACCTCATTGACGATGTGGATGCCAGAGGATTCATCGCCCTGCAAGTGCACAGTATCGGAAAAGACACCTCCAAGGAAGGCAAGACGATTGCTTGGCGAAACATCCGCATCTGCACCGATAAAGATGCCCAACTTCACGCCACACCTGATATTCCCTTTTCACAGAATCCATCCAACGTCTCTGCCCCGCCGATTTCTGCCATAGACAACACGCTCACGAACAAGGAAGAAAAAGAAGGCTGGAAACTCCTTTGGGACGGCAAGACGACCGACGGCTGGCGCGGCGCACGCCTCGACCACTTCCCCGTGAAGGGATGGAGCATCCAGAACGGTGAACTCATCGTCCACAAGGCTGGTGGCGGCGAAAGCACCAATGGCGGCGATATCGTCACCACACGACAGTACCGCAACTTCATGCTCTCTGTGGATTTCAAGATCACCAACGGTGCCAACAGCGGTATCAAATACTTCGTCGATCCTGAGATGAACAAAGGTGAAGGCTCTGCCATCGGCTGTGAGTTCCAGATCCTTGACGATGAACGTCATCCCGATGCAAAACTCGGTGTAAAAGGCAACCGCAAACTCGGCTCCCTCTACGACCTCATTCCCGCTCCCGAACAGAAGCCCTTCCACATCGGCGTTTGGAATACCGCTCTCGTTATCGTCCGCGGCCGCCACGTGGAGCACTGGCTCAATGGCACCAAACTACTCGAATACAACCGTGACGACCAAGAGTGGAACGCACTCGTAGCATATAGCAAATACAAAGATTGGCCTAACTTCGGCAACGCCCCACAAGGTCACATTCTCCTCCAAGACCACGGAGACGAAGTCCATTTCAAAAACATCAAAATCCTCGAACTACCAGACCGTCCCGTTCAAGGTCAACGTGGACAACGTGAAGGCCGCGGCAACGGCCAGCGTCGCCGTCAACGATAAACTTTCATTCTCTTACCTCGCGGTGTCCCCGCGAGGTTTTTTCTCCTCCAATGCCACATCTCTTTCGTCCAGCACACCCTGTCAACCGATACTACTCTTGGTTCTCCGCTCTCCACACCCGTGTGGACATGCTCCTTTTGGCTCAACTCTCTGAAGCAGAATTTGAAACCGCTGAAAATGCTGTGCATCAGGAACTTCATGCTGTGGAACGTATCGGCAACCGCTTTGACCAGAACAGTGAGCTATCCCAAGCGGTTCAACTTGCCACTGTACATCCAGTTACAATCAGTCAAGAGCTCTATGCATTGTTGGAACGCAGCCTCCAAGCCAACCGAGACACCTGCGGTCTTTTCGACATCACAGTCAACTCTCCCAACTTTCATCCTGGAATCATCAACGATGTCCAACTCATACCGTCCGCCAAAGGTGGCTCCCTCATCCTCAACCCCAACAACCCATCCATCATTCTTGATCTCTCAGGCATCTTAAAAGGTTACACTCTTGAACGCCTGCGTATTCTTTTGCCTACATTTGGCATCCATGATGCACTCATTAACCTCGGCAACAGTTCCATCCTCTCCCTCGGCAACAATCCATCCGACATCCCCTCTGGTCACTGCCTCACCACCTCGGGCAACGCCACCCATCAACGTCAACACATCCGCAACCCACTGACCGGCAAGTTCATCACTGGACAACGACAAGTATCTGTTACGACGAAAAACGCCATCGACGGCGAGATTCTTTCCACCACACGTTTCATCCAATCTGCCAAGGAATCTACGTTGAATGAGTTTGGGATAAGATCTGCCACAGAAAAAGGTTAGTCACAACGTACACGAACGACTCGCGCAAGACTTTCTGCCAAAGAACAATTAGTAAATGAAACCTAACAAAATGATGTCGGTGAAAATATTTGTTCACAAACCATGTTCTGAAAATATCCCGAACTCATGCTACCTTTTCATAAAATCCCAGTCCTTTAATGTTATTTAACTAATAGGGATGCTTGGTTTTAATCTTTCTTAGTACCTTTGCCCACAAAATAGTGTTTTATAGAACATTTAACGAGGAAGAATGATACCATTCAAATTCATTAAACGAGGATTGTCTGTATTGTTACTAACCGCTGCAAGTGCAATGGGTTATGGCCAGTCTATCTCTCCCAAGGACTGGGAGAAAATCCAGCAAAACAGCAATTATCTCATTGGCATGGGTACGGCAGACAACCTTGACGATGCTCGGCAAATGGCGGAAAGCGACCTTGCCGGAAAGATTCAGACGAACGTGCAGAGCCGCTTCGACTATGTCATCAACCAGCAGAACAAAGGGAAACAAGTCAGCAGCGATGCCAAAATGAAGAACATCATCCGTTCCTATACGGCTGTGACGCTGAATAATGTCTCGGAATACATCGCCAAGCAAAAACCCAAGTTCGTCGTCTATCGCTATATCAAGAACAGCGAAGTGCGTGCCATGTTCAAGCGCAGAATGGAAATGGCGAAGAAGTGGGCACGGGAAGCCGCAGAGCGAGAGAAAGAGCTGAAGATCGGCGACGCCCTGCAGGATTACTACTGGGCGTTGGCACTTCTGCGCAGTTGTCCCGACGGCGACCTGGAAGCCCTCGACGGCAACGAGAAAATGCTGCCCGAAGTGTTCAACCGCGTGAAGGACATTCTGGGGAAAGTGAAAGTCAACGCCGTCTCTTCAGAACAAAGCGGCAACCAGCAGCGTGTTACGCTGGAATTTACCTACGGTGGCCAGCCCACGACCAACTTCAACTACCGCCTCTGCAACGGAAAGACCGACGATCCCAAGAAGCCTTTCGACAGTTCATACAGCGGAGAAATCTACTCTGCCAAGGACGGCACGGGGGAACTGCTGCTGCCTGCCGGTGCCAAGCTTACGAGCCTGAAGGTGGTGGCTGAATACGAGTTCCGCGAGGAGGCTAATATCCACCCGGAACTCAGCAGCGTGCTCGACTGCACCGACCCTGTCCCCTTCAACGCTGCCGTACTCAATGTTGACACCAAGAACTGCGCCACTAACAGCCAGTATGTGATGGAAATCGCCTCATCCGGCGGCAGCCGCAGAAGCAACGGCACTCCACAGCAGGCCCAACAGGCATCAAGTACCAGTTCTGCAAGCACCAACGCCGTCGGTGGCATCCTTACCCTGAATGCGCAGGAAGCTACGCCCTACATCAACACAATGAAAGCCATCGAACAAGGCATTTCACAGCGGAGCTACAGCGGCTTGCAAGGTCACTTCACGCCCGAAGGCTGGAAGATGTTCGAGAGTCTGATCAGCTATGGCGATGCCAAGCTGCTGCGTTCGCCGCAAGTGGAATTCAGCCGCGACCGTGAACAGGTGGTCTGCCGCAGCTTCCCCATGAGCTTCACCTTCAAAGGCAACCGACGCACGTTCACTGAAGACGTGGTCTTCTACCTCGACGCACAGGCGAAGATCACGGAAGTAGCCTTCGGACTGGAACAGGCAGCCGTGAACGACATCCTCTGCCGCGACCAATGGAGCGCAGACGCACGCAACGTGATGGTCCACTTCCTCGAAACCTACAAGACTGCCTACGCCCTCAAGCGTTGGGACTATATCAATACCATCTTCTCCAACGAAGCCCTCATCATCACCGGCTCCGTCGTCAAGGCCACAGGCAAACAGGAGATGGGTCCCGCCAAGGTGCAGCACGTCAAGTACACCCGCCAGACCAAGGAAGAATATATGGCCAGTCTGAAACGATGTTTCCAGAGCAACGAGTACATCAACATCCATTTCGCCGACAACATCGTACGCCGCTCCAACAACAACCAGAACATCTACGGCATACAGATTAAACAAGACTATTTCTCGTCCAGCTATGGCGACACTGGCTATCTCTTCTTGCTCATAGATTTTGCCGATCCCAATGCCCCGCTCATCCATGTCCGCACATGGCAACCCGATAAAGACCCCAATGTGCGCGACGGACGCATCGGCATCACCGACTTCATGTTGTAAAGATCTTTAACACATTATAATCGTATGAAAAGAACCATTTCCCGCCTCTGCGTTGCACTCCTTCTGGCTGTGCTCACTGGCATCACCGCCGATGCACAGAAGACTATGGACGTAGCCAAGTTTACCCGCATGGACAACGACCTTATGGCCCGCGTCACCAAGCCTGTCCGAGACAAGGACGAAGGCAAGCTCTGTGCCCTCATCCGTGTCGTCACCACCCTGCCCTCGCTGGAATTCCGTGCAGACGCTCTCGGCATCGTACAACAGGAAAAGCACGGCGGCGAAGTGTGGCTCTATGTGCCATACGGAGCCAAGAGTCTCTCTTTCTCCCACGAAGGCTACTTCCCCCTCCTCTACCAATATGCTCTGCCCATTGAGGAAGGTACGGTTTATCAGTTACAACTCGCCAGCTACGAAACTCCGACTCAAGGTTCTACACAACAGACCAACACTCAGATGTTCGTACTCACTCACACCCCCGAGGAGGCTACCGTCTATATCGACGGCATGAACGTCCCCACCGAGAACGGCATCTTCTCTGCCATGATGAGCAAAGGCGAACACACTTATAAAGTGGAAGCAGACCAATATGAAGAAACCGAAGGTACCTTCGTCCTAGACGACCAGCCCGTCCGCGAGACCATCAACCTTCAGCCTCTCTTCGCCACCATTCAGCTCTACACATTACCTGAAAACGACTTCAACATCTCGCTCAACGGCCGCTTCGTCGGCACCTCACCTTACAAGAGCGAACGTCTGGAAGCCGGCAGCTACCGCATCCACATCGAAAAAGACAAATATTATCCCATCGATACTCTTGTGCGTCTGCGCGAAGGCGACAATGTGGAACTCACCTGCAAGCTCACCTCCTTTGCAGACAGCCTCTTCTACAACCGCGAACTTGGCGGCCACCGCTTCTCCTTCGGTGTCAACGTCGGCTACCTGATGCCGTTCGTCAGTTCCAATGCCGGAGGCGGTTTCACGGGCAGCCCCATCAACTATGCACTGGGCAATAGTCAGGAAAACGTGGATTATTCCTCGCAATCAGGTTTTTCCGCCGGCATCATGGTCGATTACAAGCTCTACAAGAACTTCTACCTCATGGCTGGTGTCAGCTACTCACAATACAGCTGGAGCAATAGCTTTAACCAAAAACTCACCGACCATACAGTATTGACTACGACAACCGAAGTGTGGAAAGGCGACATGGAAAATAGTTATAAAGAACGCTACACCCTCCGCACCATAGAGATTCCCATTCTTGCCTCCTATCGCTTCGTGCTCACCAAGACAAGTAGCCTCCATCTGAACCTCGGTCCTTATTTCCAATATGGTCTTTCAGCCAATATGAACCTTTCCGGCTCTTCAGAAAGCAAAGGAACCGTTTACAATCGTATAGGAAACACATTAGGGGCAGCAATGAGTTCTTTCACCGATGTATCGCACCTTGATTCGGACTTCGACCTCTACGGCAAGGAGTTCACGTTCCAACGCACGAACGAAAATGGAGCCACTTACGGTTTGGAAGAACGCTTCACCAGAAGCGACTCTCCTTACAAACGCTTCAACCTTGGATTGCGCGCGGCAGTTGCCTACGAGCTGCGCGGCTTCCAACTGAGCTTAGGCTACAACCTGCAGCTGACCAACTCTGCCAACACCAGTTTCTGGGAAAGCGAGCGCATCCCCATTTTCAACGGCAAAGATGGCGAGAACCACATGAGCGGGTACAAGCACCGTGTGCATTCGCTCGAAGTACGCTTAGGATATTTCTTCCGCTACTAACATTATTATTTACCCTATACAACTTATTCGACTATGAAACGTATTCAAAAATTCTCCCTGCTAGCACTTACTTTGCTGGCCACCATTGCCTTCACAGGATGTAAGGATGATGACATTCTTCTCAACTCCTCTCCTACTCCAAACCCTGGCCCTAACCCTAACCCTGCACAGACCTCCGAGCTCGTTGGCGAATGGCTTGAAGACTTGAGCGACGGCAACCAAATCATCATGTCCACCTCAGAATTCACGTCCGATGGGAAATACAAGTCATGGGCTGCCATCATCATGCCTGGAACCAATATCTACGGAACAGAAGAAGGTACCTATACTTATTCTGGAAACACCATTAAGGTGAACTACAAGAGTATGCTGACTGGCCAGATGATCAATTCTGAATTTACTGTGCAAAAGTTGGATGCCTATACGCTCAACTGGACACAAACCGAGGGCAGTGTCTCCACACGTCGTATCATTGGCACCTACAACATGGCCGTGGGCGAAAGTAAGGCATTTGCCTTTGACGATGCCAACTTCGTACCTTCCAGCTACAAGTCCTGCGACGAGAAAGTGGCCACCGTCAGTGCCACAGGCACCATCCAAGCCGTCAAGCGCGGCACCACCTTCATCCGCGTGACTGCACCCGTGGGCGAAGTGGCTGTCAGGGTCGTTGTCACCGACGAGAACCACGCCGTTGACGACTATGTGCAGTACGCCGCTGGCTCCGTAGAGGACGTAAAAGCATACTATGGCACTCCCAGCTACGCAGGGGTCATGTCTTCAAATGGAAAACAGGTTATTTCCTATGACCTCAACGATGATATGATTAACTCCATTACCTTCTACTATAACCGAAGCAACCATATCTATTATATTCTCGCCATGTTCCAGGAAGGTGCCGACATCGCACCCGTCATTGCTGAGTTCGACAAGAAATACGAGAAGCGTACTGCAAAAGACGAGACCTACCACATCTACAAGACAAAAGTGGATGGCGAGACATTGACCATCGCCATTGACGAGGAATTCCGCTCTATCACCTACATTTTCCAGGATCCATTTGAGGATATTGACGGCCTATACCGTCTTGATGCCGAGCACCTGGCAAAAGCTGTAGGCCATGAGTTCAACAATGAAGAAGATGATGGAAATTTCAGCGGCTACATCGAAGATAACGAATACTTCTCCAATGTCCTCGTAAGGTATGATCCAGAAACTTTGGCCGTACAAGCTCTTATGTTTTATGCACAAGAAGGCTTTACTCAGGAAGAAATAGAAGAGTGGTATAAGAAAAACTACATCTACAATGAACAGACGGGATATTACCTGACCACAGATAATATGCTGACCTCTGAATGCATGATCAAAGTATCGACCAATGCAAATACAGGACGCGTCACCGTCACGTACATGAAAAGATAATCACTGATGAAAAAGACACTTATCCTTCTGGCTGCTGCACTTACATGGGTTGCATGTGGCTCTGACCCTGTTGAGGAAGAAGTCACCATCAATGAATCTTCATTCTACGGCGAATGGGTAACCTTCAACATGGAAGGTGACTACGCAACGGACATCGTCTTAAAAAATACGCGTCAGCTCACCACTACCACCTATACAGGTATCTCCACCAACGCTGTCGTAAACAATGAGGACGTGGGACCCTGGGTATATTATCCAGATAACAAAGTACTTAGAATTACTCCCACCCATGAACTTGCTATAGACTACTCTGTGGTGGAGATGAGTGCAAACATGATGAAGCTGCGCAACCGAGACCTGAATCTCACAGAGACCTACTATCGTATCGTTGAGACGCAAGATGTCGATGCAGGTCAGAGAATCAGCATCCAATGGCTGGCACAACACACCGACTTCGAGGTGCAAAGCATCACGTCAAGCAACCAGTACGGCCTGTCTGTATCAGGACAAGAGATCTATGCCGGGACACGTGCAGGACTCGTCTTTGTCACACTCAGTTCCAACAAGGAAACGGTGGTGGTGAAACTCAATGTCAGTTCGCGTATCACCAAATTCACTGCCGAAGTACTATTCGACATTGACACAATCATTGCTACGCATGGAACACCTGACGCAACGGAGGAGGGTGAGCAGACAAGCTACATAGCTTACCACCAGTCCTCTTTTGATGACGGCCTCAACATCATTCAATACAAATATGATGTGAACACTCGCGAGGTGACACGCATAGATATCGTTTACAAGACACCCGAAGGCTTCAAGGCAGATGAGAATGACGTGAAATCAACCTATGTTATGTTCGCAAACAACATCTATGGACTGAAGCAAAAGGCAATAGAAAACAAATTTATCATCTCACCTAACAACGAAAACAACATTATGACTTTCGGGAACTACACCTATTTCCTTAAGAACGATCACTTCTAAGAGGCTTTAATAGGATAACCACATTGACTTCCCATCCAGTGTTTTGCTGAATGGGAAGTTTTTTATTGTGTACATGTTCAGCACGGAAGGTGTACACGTTCAGCCTGGAAGGTGTACACGTTCCGCATGATTTGTATGAACGTTGTAGCCGACTTGGCAGAGAATACCACACTCCTCACTATGTGTTATCATTGAAAAATCCCTCAATCTCTCACCTTTTTGGTTAAGTGGCTATCCAACAGAACTTTACGGGTGAGAGATGGGTGAGACTTCGGTGAGGGATGGTGAGGGATTATCGGAAATAAGGCTTCGTGAATGTAGGATTATACCCCTTTGTGTGGCCGAAAAACGGCCCTCGCGGCCATACACAGGGGTATGGCCCTACAGAGGATGCAGTAATCCCTCACCATCCCTCACCGAAGTCTCACCCATCTCTCACCCGTAAAGCTCTGTTGGATAGCCACTTAACCAAAAAGGTGAGGGATTGAGGTTTTTTTTATAAAACTATGGGAGGGAGGTGGTGCTGGAGGCTATCGTGTCAGCGAATCCCTTCCATACCCCTGTGGTAGGAATGGGTGCCTGAACGTCTATCAACTTGTGACTGACAGGATGTTCAAAGCGGATACTGCGGGCATGAAGACAGATGCCGCCGTCGGGATTACTGCGCGGCGCACCATACTTGAGGTCACCACGAATAGGGCATCCGATGGCCGCCAACTGGCAACGGATCTGATGATGGCGACCCGTGTGGAGATGGACTTCGAGGAGATGATAGTGTTCGCTGTGGGCAATGACCTTGTAGTCGAGGACAGCTTTCTTTGCCCCCGTCCGCTCATGGTCGTAGGCAAAGCTCTTGTTCATCTTCTCGTTACGCACGAGGTAGTGAGTGAGAGTGGCCTCTGGCTGTGGAGGCTGGTTCTGCACCACTGCCCAATAGGTTTTCTGGATAGCTTGTGTGCGGAACATCTCGTTGAGCCGCGTCAGCGCCTTGCTCGTCCGTGCAAAGAGTACGACGCCGCTGACGGGACGGTCTAACCGATGGACGACACCGAGAAAGACCGCACCCGGTTTGCCATACTTCTCCTTGATATACGCCTTCACCATCTCGGAGAGCGGGGTGTCGCCGGTCTTGTCGCCCTGTACGATTTCGCCTACGTTTTTCGAAATGATGATGACGTGATTGTCTTCGTAGAGAGGACTGAGACTCACGTCCTTCCCATCCCTACGTAAAAAGGAGCCTGTCATGTCTTGTGAACCTTGCATATAAATCTATAACCGAATGAACAAAATGGCCAAGATAGCCGAAAGAACAAGAGGCTGAGTCAACCCCGTTCCCTCCCTGCGGAGGGAGGGGTCGGGGAAGCGTCTTAGGTGTTCATTCCGCCGTCAATCTGGATCACTTGTCCGCTGACGTAGCTGCTGAGGTCAGAAGCGAGGAAGAGCGCCACATTGGCCACATCCTCTGGCGTGCCGCCGCGACGGAGTGGAATCTTCTGCTTCCATTGTTCACGGACAGCGTCAGGCAGGGCGGCGGTCATGGCTGTCTCGATGAAGCCAGGGGCGATGGCGTTGGCACGGATGCCCTTTGGCCCCATCTCCTGTGCAATGCTCTTGGCCAAGGCTATCATGCCGGCCTTGGAAGCGGCGTAGTTGGCCTGCCCGGCATTTCCGTGTACGCCTACGACGCTGGCCATGTTTATGATGCTGCCGCCACGCTGACGCATCATCACCGGCACGACGGCGTGAATGAAGTTGAAGGCCGACTTGAGGTTGACGCCAATGACGGCATCCCACTGTTGTTCGGTCATGCGCAGCATCAGGCCGTCCTTGGTGATGCCGGCATTGTTGACCAGCACGTCAATGGCTCCAAAGTCTTCCTTCACTTGCTTGATCAGTTCCTCTGTCTCGGCAAAGTCGGCTGCGTTGCTGGCATAGCTCTTAGCCTTGACACCGAGGGCGGCAATCTCGGCTTGTGTATCCTCGTTCACGGCGAGGTCTGTGAATGCGATGTTGGCGCCTTCGGCGGCGAAACGTAGGGCAATGGCCTTGCCAATGCCCCGTGCAGCTCCTGTGATGAGGGCTGTCTTACCTTCTAATAATCTCATAGTATATGTTATCAGATTTATGAGTATTTGCGAGTTACATCCCTACTTTCATCCCTAAGGCTCTTTGCAAAATCTTGGTGACGATGGGGCGGCTGGCATTGATGTCCATGCCAATGCCCAGACGACCGTAGATATAAGGTATCTCCAGCCCTTTGGCACACGCTTGGATGATGTCGGTATAGAACATGAGGTCGTCTATCTCGAAGACACCTGCGTGAAGTCCTTCCTCGAGCGTCTTGGCGAAGATGTCACGTTCTTTTTTGTCGTACTTCTTCCTCACACGTTCCACTTGCCAGATGTTGCGGAAGAATTCTGCCCGCAGGTTACCGTTCCGTTCGACGGCCTCTTTCATTAAACTCAAGTGAGCGAAAACGAGTTCCACCAGTTTCTCCAGGGGAGGCAGGTTCCGACGGGCGACGGCCAAGAAGGTGGAGGCAATGCGTGTGAGTTCCCCGTCAATGACCGCCGAATAAATCTCATCCTTGTTCTTGAAATAGGTGTAAAGCGTGCGGCGTCCCTTGCCCGAGGCTTCGGCAATGTCGTTCATCGTTGTGCTGTCGAGTCCTTGTTTGGCGAACAGGCGGCGGGCCACGTCCACCAGCAATTGTCGGGTTTTCAGTTGTGGCATAAGTCCAAGTACTGATTTGACGACGCAAAAATAAGCGAATGGTTTGGTTCACGCAAGAAAACGCCCGCCATTTTTTGCGCACGTGTGCAAAAAAAGACCAAAAAGTATAGTTTTTTCCACAAATATTTGGCCATTCCACAAAAAAGACATACCTTTGCACCCGCAAACAAGAAAACGAACATCGCGGAGTGGAGCAGTTGGTAGCTCGCCAGGCTCATAACCTGGAGGTCGCTCGTTCGAGTCGAGCCTCCGCAACTCAGAAAGAAGAGAGACAACAAGCCGTTGCCTCTCTTCTTTTTTTGTGGCGCTTCCCTGCCGACGCTCATCCACGCTCCAACAACTTTTTGCAGACGGCCCTCAACATTTTCCCCAAGAAGGTGAAGTGTTTTCGAGAATAATCACTACTTTTGCCGCCGTTAAGCTTATGATTGACCGTCTGACCGTTGATAGAATACTGGATGCGGCGAACATCGTGGATGTCGTCTCGGACTTCGTAACCCTCAGACGCGCAGGGGCGAACCTGAAGGGGCTGTGTCCTTTTCACGACGACCGCACGCCGTCTTTCATGGTGTCGCCATCGAAGAATATCTGTAAGTGCTTTGCCTGTGGAAAAGGCGGAACGCCCGTCCATTTCATCATGGAGCACGAACAACTCTCCTACCCCGACGCGCTTCGCTATCTGGCCAAGAAGTACCACATCGAAATCAAGGAACGCGAACAGACCGACGAGGAAAAGGCCGAACAGAGCGAACGCGAGAGCTTGTTCATCGTCAACGAATGGGCTAACGAGTGGTTCCAACAGCAAATGAACGACACCGTCGATGGCCGTGCCATCGGCTTGGCATATTTTCGCCAGCGTGGCTTCCGCGACGACCTCATCAAAAAGTTCCAACTCGGCTACTGCCCCGACAAATACGACGCGCAGTGGCAGGCGGGCAAGGCTGCCGGCTACAACGAGGATTTCTTGCTGAAGACAGGTCTTTGCATCCGAAACGAGGCGGGCAAGACCTACGACCGATTCCGAGCCCGCGTCATCTTCCCCATTCACACCATTTCCGGAAAGGTCGTTGGCTTCGGAGGCCGCGTGCTCGACAGCAGAACGAAGGGCGTGCAGGTGAAGTACCAGAACTCACCAGAGTCGGTCATCTACTCCAAGAAGCGCGAACTCTACGGCCTGTTCTTTGCCAAGAAGGCGATTGTGAAGGAAGACCTCTGCTACCTTGTCGAAGGCTACACCGACGTGATGGCCATGCACCAGCAAGGCGTTGAAAACGTGGTGGCCAGCAGCGGAACGGCACTGACACATGAGCAGATACGCGCCATCCACCGCTTTACCGAGAACATCGTGGTCATCTACGACGGCGACGCTGCCGGCATCAAGGCTTCGCAGAGAGGTATTGACATGTTGCTGGCCGAGGGCATGAGCGTCAAGCTACTCCTGCTGCCCGACGGCGACGACCCCGATAGCTTCGCCCGCAAACATACGGCCACCGACTATCAGCAGTATTTGCGCGAACATCAAGTCGATTTCATCCGCTTCAAGACAGATCTTCTGCTCGACGAGGCACAGGGCGACCCCATCAAGCTCTCGCGGCTGGTGAACAATATCGTGGACAGCCTCGCCGTCATCCCCGACGAAATCACGCGTACCTTTTATATTAAAGAGACATCCCAGATGTTGTCGCTCGAAGAGCGCATCATCACCAGCGCCGTGGCAAAGGTCAGGAAGAAGCTCAGAGAAGAAAGGTTAAAAGAAAACAGCCGAAAAGCAGACCCCTCCCCCGCGCTTCCTGCCGGGGAAGGAGCAGAAACGGCTGAAGATACCGCTCCACCGCCTTCGGAAGAAATCATTCCTTCCTTGACAGAACAGACGGAAACAGTGTCCACCGTCAGCGTCAAGCCCACGACTTCGTCGTCCCGCGTTCTCCAAGCGGAGCGTCTGCTGGTGCAGATGCTGGTACGTTACGGTGAACAAGTGATGTGCAACGTGGAGGACGAGAACGGCGAACCGCAACCCCTGACGGTGGTCGAGTATGTTCAGTATTCGCTCACGCAAGACCAGTTGGAGCTGCGCGACCCGCTGCACCGGCAGATTCTCGAAGAAGCGCAAGAGCATTTGCACGAAGAAGGTTTCCGTTCGGCCCGCTACTTCGAGAACCATCCCGAAATCGCCGTGGCCGACCTGGCCAACGAACTCGGGCATGACTCCGAGACGCTCAGCAAAATTCATGAAAAAGGCATTCCCGTGAAGCCCGAAGAGGAGCGGCTGGTGGAACTGCTTCCACACCTGGTGGCCGACTACAAGCTGGCCATCATCGACGACGAGCTGCAGCAGATTGTGTTACAGACAAAAGACCCCGCCGTGCTGGCTGACAAGGAACGCTGTACGGATCTGATGCTCCGCTATCAAGAAAAGAAGAAAATCCAGGCAGAGCTGGGACGTCAACGGGGAGACCGTGTCATCCTCTGAATCTTCACCGACCAGCTTTCGTCAGCGAATCTTCGAGCATCTGCTGACGATAGGCATCCCGCAACAGTTCGTTGAAAGTCTTTTCCTTGTCATAATCTTCCAACGATTTCAAACTGCGCTTGCGCCGTTTCTCACGCCGACGAGCCTTGATGGCAAAAGGATGTGTGATCTTGTCGTTAATGCCTGGCAAGAGTTTCTCCAGCACCTCGCCCAAGGAAGGAACTTTCACGCCCCCAAAACGCTGCTGAATTGAGCGGTCTATGGCCTCTTCCACAGGCAGTTTACTATTAGGTCTGACCGTCACTTCCCGCAGTGTGTCGGTACGCAACGAATCTGCAGCCAACGAATCTGCGACAGACGAGGACTGCAACCACGGCAAAAGCGAGAAGACAAACACTAACACAAACATGCTGCAAAGGTAAACCTTTCCACGCTGACAAGCAACCCTTTTCGGCTTTCTTCGCACTATTTACAGATTTTTTCACCTCATTAAGATTGCTTCGCGGCTTCACAGCTCAAACGGAACGTCTATACCTTCCACACGGAACGTATATACGTGTTGGCGGTCTTGTATATACGTGTCGGCAGTTTCGTATAGACGTGCGGGCGGAAGCGTATTGAGACAGATTTTGTCACGGAAAAATTTGGTGGAAAGCGGGGGAAGGTCTATCTTTGTGGCGTGAAAGAGATATTGACACCCTGCTTTGACCGTTACCTCCCTGTCTGTGAGGGAAGCACGTCACAAGTGCACATCTTGATGGCAGACATTTCCGCCCTGCTGTCCGACGAGGCTTTGCAGGCAGAAGCCGCCAGCCGCCTCTCCGAGAGCCGGCGGACACGGACACAGGCGATGGGCAATGTCCGCAGCCGCTGTCTCAGCCTGGGCGTGGGGCTGTTGCTGGATCAGCTGCTGGCCGAGGTGGGCTTGCGCGAACGCGACATGGAATATACAGAAGGTCCGCACGGGAAGCCTGAAATCAAGCGAGAATGTTTAGGTTCCGGCATGAGCGTTGTGGCGTTCAACCTGTCACATTCTGTCTCTATGGTTGCCGCCGCCTTGCTGGCGGATGCCGACGGCTACGCAATCGGGATTGACATACAACGGATTACACGATACCGCCCCGAACTTGTCCGCCGAGCCTTCCCTGCATCGGCACGTGAACAGCTGGCAGCAGCCACAAACGACACCGACCGCGAACAGCTGTTTGCCAAGATGTGGAGCCGGAACGAAGCATACGCCAAGGCAACAGGCGACGGATTGCAGATGCCATCTCCCATTCCTCCAAGCAATGCAGTGTTCTTCGACTTTCAGGTAGGCGAAGACTACTGGAGCACTTTGTGCATCCTCTCGCCATCCACCCCTTAAACATATTCTCAACAAGATAAAGACAGACCTATGAAAAGAAACAGAATCGCAGGCATTGTGGGATTGCTGCTCTGCCTCTTCCCGCTATCCTCCACCGCCCAGAAGTCTGCATACGAGGAGATTGCGGCCAACCGCTTCCTCTGCGGAAGTAATCACCTCGACTACGACAACTATCCCGCCAAGACACCACTGACCCCTGCACCGAAAGGCTATGAACCATACTATCTGACCCACTACGGCAGGCATGGCGCCCGTTGGCTGTTGGGCGACGGCGAGTATTCCGGGCCGATGAACGTGCTGCGGAAAGCCGCAGAGCAGGACAAGCTTTCGGCCAAGGGTGCCGAGGTCTTGAAGCAGCTGGAGAAGTTCTATCCGACAACGCTCAAACGGCTGGGCGACCTCACGACCGTCGGCGAACGTCAGCACCACGGCATAGGACGACGCATGGTTCGGAATTTTCCCGAAATCTTCAAACGGCGCAATGTCTCCATTGACGCCCGCAGCACCGTCGTCGTCCGTTGCATTCTCTCGATGACCGCCGAGTGTGAGGAACTGGCCGCCGCCAACCCCACGGCACGCATCCACAACGATGTTAGCGAGGCGTTCCAGTATTACCTCAACGCTCCGTGGCCGAAGCTGTTAGGAGAGCAGAACCGACGCGGCACGTCCATCAGGCAAGAGAACCGCAAGCGGTGGACACATCCCGAGCGGCTGATGAGCGTGCTCTTCACCGACGAGGAGTGGGCAAAGGACAGCGTAGATGCCAACGGCTTCATGCGTTCACTGTTCTACATCGCCAACAATATGCAAAGCCACGACACCGACATCGACCTGCTGTCGCTCTTCACGAATGAAGAGCTGTACGACCTATGGCGTATCAAGAACGTCGATTGGTACCTCAGCTACGGAGCCGCTCCCCAGACGGGACGCGTGATGCCGTTCAGTCAGGCAGCGCTGCTGCGCAACATCATCCAGACGGCAGACACGGTGCGGAACGTGCAGGCGACTTTACGCTTCGGCCACGAAGTCTGTGTCCTGCCGCTGGCCTGCCTGCTGGAACTGGGCGACTGCGGCATATCGGTGGACAATCTCGATGAGCTCGACCAGAAGTGGCGTAACTACAACATCTTCCCGATGGCTTGCAACATCCAGCTCGTCTTCTACCGACCGACGAAGGGAAAGACAGGCGAAATCCTCGTCAAGGCCTTGCTGAACGAGCGCGAGATGTCGCTGCCCGTGGCACCATATAGCTACCCCTACTACCGATGGCACGACCTTCGCGGTTACTACCTGAAGAAGCTCAACGACTTCGAGGCAAAGCTATATTAGTCACACTATTCACCTTCTAACATAAAGATAAGCTATGAAATCCATCAATTTCCAGTTCATGGGCGAGGCAATCGTACTCGCCATCGGGCTCTTCTTAGGCGGAAGAGCCGTGAAACAAGGCATTGTGCAGTTCAAGGAAATGGACCGCACCGTCACCGCAAAAGGCCTTTCCGAGAAAGAGGTGCTGGCCGACAAGGCCACTTGGCCACTGAAGTTCAAGGAATTGGGCAATGATCCAGCCGAACTCTACAATCGCATCGAGACCAACACCCAAGCCATCGTCAGCTTCCTGAAAAACGGCGGCTTCAAGGACGAGGAAATCACCGTGGCACCACCGACGCTTGTTGACCAGCAGGCCAACATGAGCTACAGCCACGAGACCGTACGTTTCCGCTACAAGGCCAACTGTGTCGTCACGGTCGTCTCAAAGAACGTGGAGCTCGTGCGTAAAATGGTCAGCCGCCAGACAGAACTGATGCGGCAGGGAGTGACTATCGTGGGCGAAGAGTACGGCGAAGGCTCCGTCGTCACGTATGAATTCACGGGCCTGAACACCATCAAGCCAGAGATGATTTCCGAGGCCGTGAAGAATGCCCGCAGCACAGCCGACCGCTTTGCCGAGGACTCGCAGAGCAAGCTCGGTAAAATCCGTACCGCCGACCAAGGTCAGTTCTCCATAGAAAGCCGCGACCAGAACACGCCGTGGATCAAGAGCGTGCGCGTCGTTTCGACGGTCGTGTTCAACCTGAAGGATTGACGAAAAAAGAAGCCTGTGCAAATCTGAACACAGGCTCCTTTTTTTTAAATGCCTTTTCTCACTTCTCCTGGCGTGTGGCCGAACTTCTTCTTGAAAATGGCAGAGAAGTGCGAAACGTTCTTGAAGCCCACGTCAAAGCAGGCATCCGACACGCGACGTCCCCTCTTCAGCAACTCATAAGCTGCCCGAAGGCGGCGGTCAGTGAGCCAACGCTCTGGTGAGAGTTCGCTCATCCGCTTGAAGTCACGCTTAAATGTCGAAAGGCTGCGACCCGAGGCCCGCGCAAATTCGCTCATAGACATGTCGCTCTTGTAGTTCTTCTCCATGAAGTCCTGCAAGTCAATCTTCCTGCTCTTCAACCCTGGGGCATAGCCGTAGGCACTGGCAAGAGAAGCGCGCACGTCTCCGTTGGATGTTTTGTGGGTGTTTTCGGACATCATGTTGGGTTCCGGGTCTTTTACTGTTAATAGGAATAAATGAAATAGTTGGAAAGGTCTTTTTTCCACCTTGCGCTGCAAAGATAAGCGATTGAAATAGACAGGCATTTGTTTTACGGGTCAATTTTACAAATCCAATGCTTTTTATAGAGAAAGTCTGGAGAGAAAGGACTTTTTGCAACATTCAGAGCGCAAAAATGTGGAGAAAGGCTTCATCATACAGATACTTTTCACTACTTTTGCATCGGAATAACAACGACATCACGTGAAAAAAGAAAATCAATGAGACGTTTTGCATTCAAAATGTTCCTCAAACCTGGTTGTGAGGAAGAATATGAAAGAAGGCACGCCGCCCTGTGGCCGGAGCTGAAAAAGGGCATCAAGGATGCTGGAATCGGAAACTACAGCATCTATTGGGACCGCGACACGAACATCTTGTTCGGCTATCAGGAAATCGAAGGCGAACAAAGCTCACAGGACATGGGAGCCGACGAGACGACCAAGAAATGGTGGGCCTACATGAAAGACATCATGGAGACCAACCCCGACAACAGTCCCGTCACGGTGCCCATCCAGGAAGTCTTCCATCTTGACTGAAACCCGTCCACGCCTACGGCTCCGAGTTGAATCTCCACGCATCGCACGTATCACAAGTATCGTTTAGTAAAAACGAGATTCTTGAAGATACGCGCCATGCGTGGAGGTTGAACCGTGGACACGAAAAGCCGTGGAAGCAAGCTTCTGTCGGCTTACTTGACAACGTGTGTTCCGAGGGCGAAGGATTTTTCCATGTTGCCCGTTCCGTCCATGTTGTCTGTCTTCGCAGATATGTCGTCCAAGTGATTGACGAGTTCCGCTTCCGGCGTACAGGGTATGACGGGCGAGCCGAACTCCAGGCGCCCGTGATGGGCAAGCACACAGTGGATGATGCGTTTGGTTTCCTCTGCATCCACTCCCTGCTTCTCCAGTTCCGTATGCAGTTTGTGGGCACTGATGTAAACGTGTCCGAGCAGATACTTGTCTTCCAATCCCTCGCCCGCGCGGTTGTACTCATAGACCTTGCCATAGTCATGGAACAGGATGGCCAGGATACAGCGTTCCACCTTTACGGCATAAGGGAGCGTGGGATAGATGCCTTCGAGCATCCGCAACATCTGGTGCGTGTGGTTCAGCAATCCGCCAGGGAAGGCATGGTGAACAGACGTTGCTGCCGGAAATTCGGAGTAGGGCTTGTAGAGTTTTTGTCCAAATTCGCGCATGATGGCCACGAGCCGCTCATCGGTACAGAAACTGATGAGGTGGTCGAGGGTTTCATCCCACAGCTCACGCGCAATCGGGCGTGGCAACAGGTTGTATAACGGGTGAGACGGGTCGGGCATGGGACCGTTCTTGATGTCCATAGCCGAGCACGACTTCTTCCCTTGGTTGTCCTTGAGGGTATAGAAAGAGACTATCCGCCCGACGACGGGTTCCTGTTGCGGACCCAGTTCCCACACGGCAACATTCAGCACTTCACCTTGGTCAGCCACTTTCAAAGTGGCATAGGGAGCCCCCGTTTTCGTCGTCCCGTTCTGGCGGGCCAGTACAATATATTCTTTCATAACGTTATGAGGTTTTTATGTGGAAGCGCATGGCTCGGGCATCAAACTCGATGCCAGGTCCGGAAAAGAATCGTGGCAAGGCGCCGTTGTCGGCCAGCTCCTTGGGCGCACCCATGACGAGTGAGCCACTTGCCGGCTGTTTGTCCAAGAGCCACAGGCGGTCGGCGGTTTGCAAAGCCAATTCGATGTCATGGGTGGAAAGGAAGATGGTTTTCTGCATCTGACGTGCCAGCCGGCGCAAGAGGAGCATCATCTCGGCCTTGGACGGGAAGTCGAGGAAAGCCGTGGGTTCGTCGAGGAAGATAATCGGCGTCTGTTGTGCAAGCGCTTTGGCAATCATCACTTTCTGCCTTTCTCCATCGCTGAGCGTATGCACCATACGCCGTTCCAGCTCATGGATGCCTACCTGACGGATGGCCTCATCGACGGCACGGTCATCGTTTTCCGAGAGTTTCCCCCAAAAGCCAGTGTAGGGGCTTCTGCCCATCGCCACCATCTCGCGCACGCGCATACCTCTTATATCTGGTCGTTCTGTGAGCACGACACCAATGCACATCGCCAACTGCTGTGCCGAGAAGCTGCCCAATGGCTGACCGTCCAGCAGCATCTCGCCACTCAACGGCGGTTGAAAGGCCGCCAGCGTGCGCAACAACGTACTCTTGCCAGCTCCATTCGGCCCCAGCAGGCAAGTCAACTCGCCTGCCTGCAAGGTGGCCGTGATAAATCGCGATACAACGTGCTCGCCTTTCTTGCTGCGGTAGCCCGTTGTCAGTTCTTTCAGTTCAAACTTCATCTCTCGTCCGCTCCTTTTCCATCTACTCCATTGCTCGGCAATACGTCAATCCCAGGCGGTCATAGAGCTGCAACATACGAGGCAGGCGGGTCTTGAAATCGTCGAGATTCTTTTGGTCAGAACGGCACCACTGCACCTCGCTGATGGCATCGAGACGCGGCAGCAACATGTAGAAGACATGCTGCGGATAGGCAATATATTCCGTCCAGAGGTTCACCTGCGGGCCAAGGATATAGCGCTGCTCATCCTCGCTGAGTTGGTCGGGAATGAGGGGTTCGAACGAGTAAACCTTCGAGAGGGGCAAATAGCCACCGATGGCCTCCGGTTGACGGTTGTGGTCCTTCAGCTGATAGTAGTCGATGTAGCAGAAAGTCGTCGGCGTCATGATGACACGGTGATGCTGCTTGGCGGCTTCTATGCCGCCGTTGATGCCGCGCCAGGACATGACGATACCCTTCTCGGTGAGGCCTCCTTCCAGCACTTCATCCCAGCCGATCATATCACGTCCGCGCTCACTCAGGAAAGCCTCCATCTCATGGTTTACCCATGTTTGCAGCTGGTTCTCGACACTGCGCTTGCCATCGTTTTTCAGCCCCAGTTCCTTCGCCTTGGCCTGACACTTGGGACACGTCTTCCAGCGCTCTTTCGGGCATTCATCGCCACCGATGTGGATGTACTTCGAAGGAAAGACATCGCAAAGCTCGCCCACCACCGTCTTCAGGAACGTGAGCGTTTCCGGGTTGCCCGGACACAGCACTTCGTGGCTGACGCCCCAATGGGGCCAAACAGGATACGGACCGCCCGTGCAACCCAGATTCGGGAAGACATGAAGCGCACCCATCATGTGGCCAGGCAGGTCTATCTCAGGGATGATGTTGATGTAGCGTTCTGCGGCATAGTTCACCAGCTCACGGCATTGCTCCTGGGTGTAGTAGCCTCCGTAGCGCTGGCCGTCATAGACGCCCGTGTTGTGTCCGATTACGGTCTGCTCGCGCACGCTGCCCTTCTTGGCCAATTCCGGCAGAGCCTTAACCTCAAAACGCCAGCCTTGGTCTTCCGTCAAGTGCCAATGCAGCTGGTTGCAGCCGTGAAGAGCCATCACATCGACATACTGTTTGAGGGTCTGCATCGAGAAAAAGTGGCGCGCGCAATCCAACATGGCACCACGATACTCGAAGCGTGGCTCGTCGGCAATCTGCGCATAAGGAAACTCCACGGAAGAGACCACCTTTACTGGCAGGGTCTTCCGCAAGGTCTGTGCCGCACGGAAAAGACCGACGGGCTTACGGGCAGCCACGACGATGCCGTCTTTGCCGATGCTGATGGTGTAGGCTTCCTGTTGTTGCTCGGTCAGTTCGACCCCCTTCTGCCCCTTCTTGGCCTTCTTGGCTTTCTTGTCAGTCGGGAAACCTATTGTCAGACGAATAGCGGCCTTCTTGTCGTCAGGCGTCAGCTGCAACTTGATACCCGTCAGTTCCTCCACCCACAATCGCAAGAACTGTGCATTACGGGAGATTTCGGGGTTGCCGGCATCGTAGGCGATGCCCATGCCTGCTTGCAGGGTGAAAACCTGTGTCGAATCGGTTTGCACGGTCTTCGGCAGGGGAATGATCCGATAATCGGCACGCTCGGCCATCAGCGCCAAGGCCGGAACACAGACAAAAAGGATAGATAAGATAATCTTTTTCATAGTGAAGCGTAAATATTAAAGGTTTGCGCGGCAAAGATAGTATTATTTTTTCAATCTGCTGCATCAAAGGGGCTATAAAAGCTGAAAAGTGACACTCTTTGCCCGGAAGTCAACTGCGATTTGGCCATTTCCCGTTGCAGCCCTGTCTGCACATACATGCTGGAAGGTGTACACGTTCGTGGCGGAAGGTGTACACCTTCCTGCCAGAAGGTACACACCTTCCAATTGCCGCCCATCTGCCCTCCACCGACAACGTCACCATCTTCTCCCCCACCCCATTCATTTTTCGCGAAAAAAGTCTCAATCCCTCACCTTTTATGTTATCTATTTGACAAACAACAAATTGCAGGTGAGAGATTGGTGAGGGATAGGTGAGGGATGGTGAGGGAAAGGATTTCCACATCCTCAGCAATCCCTCACCATCCCTCACCTATCCCTCACCAATCCCTCACCTGCAAGACACTATCTATCAGCAAGATAGCGCCACAGGTGAGGGATTGAGACTTTTTCAAGTAAAACCGTGTGTAGGGGGTTGTAGCTGAATGAAAATTATTGAACTTCGACGACGTCGGTGGTTTCGATAATCACTTCAGGCTCTTCGGGTTTCAAGATGAAACAGGAGAGGACGAGCATGAAATAAACGATGACTTCTGCGAAGATGACACCCACACAGCAGGCGCAGAAACCGAGGATGAGAATGCCAAACATGGTGAGTCCCATGAGGAAAAGCTGCCAGAAATGGCCCTTCGTCATCTCCCATGAACGGCTGAAAGCCTCGGTGAACGAAGCCCCCTGGGATGCCAGCAGCGGAGCATACCACAGACGGATGCCAAGCCAGATACCTGGCAGGATGCACAGGCAAACACCAAAGCCGACGATCAAGCCGTAAACCAAATCAACGGCGAAGAAAATGGCCAGTTGGTTGAAATCGACCTTGAAAGCTTCGGACATCGTCTGATAGGGCTTGCCCGTGACAACGGTATTGACATAGAGGCGATAGGTGATGAAGCCCAGGTAGATGGCCAGCAGCACGCCGATGATGACGAGCGGCGTATTCACGGTGAGGGCTTCGCGCACGGCTTCGACGAGCATCTGAGGATCGGGATTCTGGCCAAGACCCGACAGGATGCTGGGGTCATAGCTGACACCAAGGCCACTGACCATGGAGCTGATAAAGGAAAGGAACACAAAGATGGGCCAGTTTTTTACGGCGAGGTCCCACGCACGGGAGACGAGGTCTCCGATAACGAGTTGTTTCATTGATTTGATGATTTGATGAATGGTTATTTAATTTGCTTTTTCTATTAGACGTAAGAAGTGGGCAGGAAGTTGCGAACGACACCCCAAATCAGTGAAAAGACCAATATCACGAAGGCTGCCCGTGAGGATATTTCGCGTTTCCACATCCACCAAGCTCCCACGAGCGGCCCCCCGATGGCAAGTCCCGGATTCAACCAGAAGGCTTCGGCCAGATGCCCGTGAAGCAGAGCCACCACCATGCGCTGCGCCCCGCAGAAGGGGCAGTTCAGACCTGTCAGCCAATGGAAAGGACAAGTGAGCATGGGTGTAATGGATAACGAATGATGGTGCAAAACTACACTTTATTCCGCATTCAGCCAAGAAGTAACCCCGGAAAGTTCTAAAAATCTTTTGAGGCACGGGTTTCGGCCACAATCACTCCGGCCAAAGCCAGCAACGAAATGAGATTGGGGATGGCCATGAGGGCGTTCAGCAAATCGGCCACATTCCAAACCACGGTGAGCTGCAAGATGGCACCTGCGAAGATGGCGGCCACATAGAGGAACCGATAGAGAAGAAGGAAACGCTTGCCGCTGAGATACTCCACGGCACGTTCGCCATAGTAGCTCCAGCCGAGGATTGTGGAGAAGGCAAAGGTGATGATGCCGAAGGTGAGCAGCGGCGCACCCACGTAGGGGATTTTCTCAAAAGCCGTCTTGGTGAGCGCACCGCCATTCTCGTAGCTGATGTCGGGATAGGCAAGGATGCTGCTGACCAGCACAAGCCCCGTGAGTGCACAGATGACGACCGTGTCCCAGAAAGTGCCGGTGGAGGACACCAGCGCCTGCCGCACAGGATGGTCGGTCTTGGCGGCGGCGGCCACAATGGGCGCGGAACCCATGCCGCTCTCGTTGGAGAACAGGCCTCGGGCAATGCCATAGCGGGCTGTCATCATGACGGTCGTGCCCACAAAACCACCGCCAGCGGCCTGCGGCGTGAAGGCGCTGCGGCAGATGAGACACAACGCATCCCACACATAGGCTCCGTTGACAAAAAGAATATACACACAGCCAGCCACATAGAGCAAAGCCATCAGGGGTACGAAAGCGGTGCAGAAACGGGCTATGCCTTTCACGCCGAAGAGTATCACCAAAGCGGCCAAGAGAGAAATGGCAGCACCCGTCCAGACGGCGGGAATGCCATAAGTCTCAAAACAAAGCAGGGAGATGGCGTTGCTCTGCACGGTGTTACCGATGCCGAAGGCGGCTATGGCGGTCAACACGCAGAACGTCACCGCCAGCCATTTCCATCCCAAGCCACGTTCGAGCGCATACATGGGGCCTCCCAACATCTTGCCGTTGCTGGTCTTCACACGGTACTTCACGGCCAGAAGTCCTTCGGAGTATTTTGTCGCGATGCCCAGCACGCCCGTGAGCCAGCACCAAAGCACAGCACCTGGCCCTCCCAAGGCCACCGCCGTGGCCACGCCAATGATGTTGCCCGTACCGATGGTGGCCGCCAGTGAAGTGGCCAAGGCACCGAACTGACTCACGTCGCCCTCGGCCTCGGAGTCACGGGCAAAAGAGAGACGGATGGCATGGAAGATGCGCCGCTGGGGGAAGCGAAGGCGGATGGTCAGATAAAGATGAGTGCCCAGAAGCAGGATAACCATTGGCCAACCCCAGAGGAAAGAGGCCACTTCGGCAACAAAGGAATTGAAGTTCATTTATGCGTCAGCAAAGACCCTGCCATCTTCCAAGGTGACATGGAGCATGGCGTATTCACAATGGAAATCATTCTTCAGACGTTCCAAGTAGCGTCTGCTCTCCCATTTGCACATGGGCAGGTCGTGAAGCAGATAGTTGCCACACGTCTCAGGCGTGGTGGCTGGCACTTCCTCTTGAGCGAGCATCCATTCCAAGCATTGGATGGTCAGCTCGCGCATATCCTGAACGGAATACTCACCTGTCATCACAACATACATTCCGGTCATGCACCCCATTGGACCGACATAGACAACATCGTCCTTGGCCGTTGAGTTTCGGAACCAAGTTGCCATCAGATGCTCCATACTGTGCATGGCGGCAGGAGCTACGGCGGGTTCCTTGTTAGGCTCTGTGATGCGTAGGTCAAACGTGGTGAAGCCTTTGTCTTGTCTCGACACATAGATGCCTGGCTTCAGGTGGGTGTGGTCGATGGTGAAACTCTGAATTACTTCCATTCGTCTTTTCTTTTTTCTTTTCGCTGATGAAACTATTCGTCAAACGGCAACACGGCAAACTGCGTGGGCAGATGGGTAAGGAAACGGCGCGTGATGTCGAAAGAACGATCGGCCATCTCATCCCAGAAGTTGAAATATTGCTGGAGGTGTTCATCTGCACCAGGCGTGTCGCTGAGGACACGGAAACTGACAAAAGGCGTTTGCAGCAAGAAGCATGTCTGAGCGATGGCTGCGCTTTCCATATCTACGGCCAGCGCATCGGGGAAAAGAGCCTTGATGTTCGTCAGCTGTACACGGTCACTGATGAACTGGTCGCCCGTGACGATAAGGCCTGGACGTGTCTGGGGGTAGGTCCTCATAGCTACTTCCACCAACTCTTGCTCCGAACGGAAACGAGCTGGAAGCCCTTGCATTTGTCCGTGCTCACAACCAGGAATGGTGACATCGTGGTAAGCCACTTGTGTGCTGACGACCACATCCATGACGTGAAGACTCTCGTCGATGCCTCCGGCACATCCCGTCGAAATGACACAGTCGGGTGCATAGCGACGAATGAGCATCGTTGTACCAACGGCTGCATTCACCTTCCCCATGCCGCATTGCATAAGAATCAGCGTATTGTCACCTAACTTACCTATAGTGAACGTGAAGCCGCCATCCTGTTCCGTGCAGGCATCACAGAGCACAGCCGTAAGCTGTTCGTGCTCTTTCATCATGGCCGAGAGAACTCCAATTTTCATGTCTTCCGATTACTTTTTTAGATTTGACGGCACAAAGATACGCTATTTGCAGCGAAAGCCCAAGGAAAGAAGCTAAAAAAAGAAGCAGCACCCCCAAAAGAGATGCTGCCAATATGTAAAGATGGTTCTTATTACTACTTAGATTAGAAAGTGTAATAGAGACCCAGAGAGAGGGCATTGCCATTAGCATTGAGGCCAAAATGGCTGTAATCCTCCATGTGGCGGAAGCCCAGATAACCTAAAGTAGCTACACCGCTGAGGTTCTCGCTAAATGCAAGGGAGATGCCCGGACGGAAACCGATATGCCAAGTAGTGCCATCGGCAGACACGCCATTCTTTTCTAATTTAGCATAGCCAAGACCAAAGCCACCATCCACGAAGAAGCTGGCCATGCCAAGCTTGGCGAAGGTGTAACGTGCAAAAGGAGCAACTTTCACCTCTGTGGTCTTATAGCCACTCTCATGCAGTGAGCTCATGCCCTCACTGCCAAAACCAAGGTTAAGCTCCAAACCAATAGCCCAAGCATCTGAAAGATTGTAACCAACCGTAGGAGCGATACTGAAATAGGTCTTTGCATCAGCATTCTTGTACTTTTCATAGTCGAAGCCGAGGCTACCACCAATCCATGTCTGAGCGTTTGCAGTCAGAGAAGCTACAGCCATAGCTGCCATCAGAAACATTTTTTTCATAATTCTTTAACTTTAATATCACATTTACCTTTTCCTACTCTCTTCTGGGTTTTCGGATTCTCCCATTATTTCTTAAATGCGCCGCAAAAGTATAGCTTTTCTATTAATTGACCAAAAAACCTGCTAAAAAGAGCCACAGAAAACGAGAAATCGAACAAAAAAGACAAGAATCAGCACGTACACGCTTTAAGACTTTGCTGTTAATTGTACAGCGAGAGCATCTGGTGTCATCGTGATGACCTCCTCTTCAAACAAGCGGTGGAGGACATCGGTGACAATGCGGTCGGGAACATCGGAAAGGCGGATGTCGCGCACGGGTTGGGGCCCACGTTCACACAATAGCTTGAGGATGCGTTGACCAACGGCCTTCAGTTGTTCGTCGGAGAAGACCTGCTGGTATGGTGCCGAAATGGTGTCACTCTTGCCGAATCTTGGCAGAAGGGGTGCCGTGCAGTTATCGCAGGCATGGCAGTCCTTCGCGTCGGTTTCACCAAAATAGCGCAAAAGGTATCGACTGCGGCATTCTTCCGTCCGCAGGTAACCTATCATCGTTTCAATGCGGTTGGCCAATTCGCGTTTGCGGTCTTCGTAGATGGCGCGCGGAAGAACAACTTCCTCTTTATCGACACGCCGCTGCGTGAACGTCACGTAGGGGATGAACTTGCGAGGGATGAACTGCAAGATGTGCATTCGGCTCAGCTCAATCAGCTGTTCGCAGACAGCCTTCTCGGTGATGCCCAGCTTCAAGGCAATCTCACCTTCCTCGATGTAGGAAAATTCGCTGAAGATGCCCGTGCAAGAGCGCAACAGATGCCAAAGCACACGCTCGGCAACCGGCGCGAGATGGTAGTCGTAGAGTTCGTCGCGCCTGCATCGCATCATGACCCGACTATGGTTTTCCTCTGCATCGGTCCATTCGATGAACCCCGAACGCGAGAGCAGTTGCAGGGCATTATAGGCTCGCACGGGGAAATGGTGGAAGGCACGGCAGAATTCGTCGAGCGCGAACTCGCGGGTCACACCGTAGCCGTCGCCGATGGCCATCTGCAGGAAGCAACAGACGTCCTCGTAAACCTGAGCGACATAGTCTTCGGGCGGGAATGTCTCGTCGATGCGCCGCCGGAGTGTGGTGATGGAGCGGTCGTCGTAAAGTAAAACAGCGAAAGCCTTCAATCCATCGCGTCCAGCACGTCCAGCCTCTTGGAAATAAGCTTCGGGCGAATCGGGCACATCGGAATGGATGACACTCCGCACGTCTGGCTTGTCGATGCCCATGCCGAAAGCGTTGGTGGCCACCATGACGCGGATGTCGCCTCGTTGCCATGCCGCCTGCCGCTCGTTCTTCTCGCGGTTGGTCAGCCCGGCATGGAAGAAGGTGGCCTCGATGCCTTGACTGCTCAGCCATTCGGCCAGCTCGCGCGAACCGGCACGGCTACGCGTATAGACAATGCTGCTGCCGGGTATTTCCTGCAAGAGTGCCCACACCTCCTGCTCCTTGTTCATCTGGATGCGGCGTGTATTATAAATAAGGTTCGCGCGCGCGAAGCTCATTCGCTTGACATTTTGCCGAGCGAAAAGCAGTTGTCGCTGGATGTCCTCGATGACGGCAGGCGTGGCAGTGGCCGTGAGCGCCAGCACGGGGGCATGGGGCAACAGACGCCGCACTTGTGCGATGCTGCGGTAAGAGGGACGGAAGTCATATCCCCATTGTGAGATGCAATGGGCTTCGTCCACAGTGATGAAGCTCACGTGCATGTGGATCAGCTTTGCCAGGAAGAGCTCGGACGAGAGTCGCTCGGGCGATACATACAAGAACTTGAAGCCACCAAAGATGCAATTCTCGAGCGTGATGATGACTTCCTCACGCGACATGCCCGTGTGGACGGCTGCGGCTTTGATGCCTTTCTCGCGCAAGTGTAGCACCTGGTCTTTCATTAAAGCTATCAGTGGGCTGATGACCAGACAGATGCCGTCCATTGCCAAAGCGGGAACCTGGAAAGTAATGCTCTTCCCGCCGCCAGTGGGCATGAGTCCCAGCGTATCGTGTCCAGCTCCTATGCTTTCGATGATGTCCTGTTGGATGCCACGGAAAGAGGTGAAACCGAAATAGGATTGAAGAATGGAGAGATAAGGAGAAGACCCTCCCCCCTGCCCCTCCCTTGCAGGGAGGGGAGTAGTAACCTCTGTAAGCTGAACATGATCTGTCTTCATCCTTCACAGGTATATACTCCCCTCCCTACAGGGGAGAGGCAGGGGGTGGGTCTTTCTTCCTATTCCGCTTCGCTCGGCCTGATAGCCTCGATTTGCAGCTGGACCTCACCTCGTTTGTGGCTGTTCTCCTCGACGGTATAGCAAATATCCAACGGGCTTTTGCTCTTGATGAACCGCGCTTGAGCACTTTGCCCGAAAGCGATGCCGCTCACCACGTTGGTGCTCTTGTTATCTACTAATTCCAGTTTGATGTGTTCCTGATTATGGCCGACGACTTTGCTGGTTCCATAGTCGTAAACACGTCGTGTCATGAACAGCGGTTTCTGATTGTCTGGGCCGAAAGGCGCGAAGCGTCGCAAGTCCAGCATAAAGCGGTGGGTGATGTCCTTGAATTCCAGTTGGGCGTCAATATGCAGCTCCGGTTCGATTTGATCTGGCTCGATGTGGGTGTTGACGTAAGCCTCGAAGCGGCGCTTGAACTCGGGGACGTTCTCGACGCGCATGGAGAGCCCGGCTGCATAGGTGTGGCCGCCGAAGTTCTCCAGAAGGTCGCGACAGCTGGCGATGGCACTATAGACATCAAAGCCTGCCACCGAGCGGGCAGACCCCGTTGCCATGTCATCGGTGCGCGTGAGCACGACCGACGGCCTGCAGAAGACCTCCGTCAGGCGTGAGGCAACGATGCCGATGACGCCCTTGTGCCATTCTTCGCTGTAGATGACGATGGCCTTCTGTTCGTGGTCTGGGTCGAGCCGTTCCACGATGGCATTCGCCTCCTGAGTCATTTCCTTGTCGAGATCCTTGCGCTGGTCGTTATAGGCATTGATCTGAAGTGCCATGCGATGGGCGCGGTCGGGGTCCTTCTCCACAAGCAAAGCCACGGCCTCGCCTCCATTCTGGATGCGTCCCGAAGCGTTGATGCGGGGACCGATTTTAAAGATGATGTCGCTCATCGTCACCTCCCTGTCCAGCAGGCCGCAGATCTCGATGATGGCATGTAATCCCACGCTGGGATTGGCATTGATTTGACGCAGGCCATGATAGGCCAGCACGCGGTTCTCGCCAAGAATCGGCACGATATCGGACGCAATGCTGACGGCACACAAGTCCAGCAACGGCACCAGCTGGCTAAAGGGAATGCCGTTGTTGATTGCAAATGCCTGCATCAACTTGAAGCCGACGCCGCAGCCAGATAAATGCTCGTAGGGGTAGGTGGCATCTGTGCGTTTGGCGTTGAGGATGGCCACGGCGGGCGGAAGTTCATCATCTGGCACATGGTGGTCGCAAATGATGAAGTCGATGCCCAAAGACTTGGCATAGGCAATCTCTTCATTGGCCTTGATGCCGCAATCCAGGACGATGATCAGTCCTACGCCCGTCGAATGGGCATAGTCCACACCTTGACGGCTGACTCCATAGCCCTCCTCGTAGCGGTCGGGAATGTAGAAGCCGATGTTGGACGTGAAATGTTGCAGGAAGCGGTAAACCAAAGCCACCGCCGTGCAACCGTCCACGTCGTAGTCTCCATACACTAATATGCGTTCCTTTCGCCCCAACGCCTGATTGATCCTGTCCACAGCAAGGTGCATATCGCGGAACAGGAAAGGATCGAGCAGTTCGCTGAGTTGCGGTCTGAAGAAACGCTTTGCCTCCTGCGCATTCGTGATACCGCGATCAAGAAGCAATCCGCCCAGCACCGGGTGAATGTTCACCTCGGCAGCCAAGGCCTCAGCTGCTTCCGCGCGTTCTTGTGTAGGAGGTTCGTAGTTCCATTTGTAGCTCATTTATATGTTCGTTTTTCCTATTTCTTGTTCACGATAGCCACGGTCATGACTATAAAAAGCGCGTAAAGGTAAGAAAAAAAACACGAATAATGGCCGTTCGGAATGCTAATAAACACTAAACGCCCCATTTTTCCCCTCTTTTTGTGGTTTGAAGGTCGCAAAGATGTCCGCAGAACACACTTTTGACCCGCTCAAACCGTCGGATGTATGCATCAGAAAACACGTGTACACGTTCCACACGGAAGGTGTAGTCCTTCCAGGCTGAACGTGTACACTTTCCACCCTGAACGTATATCCCTTTTAGCTCGGTCGCTTGTCAGCGAGGCACAGAAGAAACGACCATCTTCTTTCCGTTCACCAGATAAATGCCTTTTTTGAGGTTGGCGCGACGTCCGCAAAGGTCATACACGACGGGGTTGCCGTCTTTTGTCGGGCGACGGTCGGCCTGCACGCCGCCGATGCCTGTGGTCAACTCCATCTGGGTCGCGTTCAAGACAGCGTTTTCGCGCAGGTTGTCCTTGTTGATGCGATGGACGAAGGCGACGATGCGGCGGGCTGTTCCCCCGAAGCCTTCCGGCTGCACGGCAGGGTAAGTGACCGAATAGGTTCCGTCGGATTGTACGTCAAGAAGGTCTCCGATGGCTTCAGCCGTGAAGTAGTGCAGGATGACGCCATTGTGCCGGAACACGTCCTG
This sequence comes from Bacteroidaceae bacterium, assembly GCA_017965425.1. GTDB lineage: Bacteria > Bacteroidota > Bacteroidia > Bacteroidales > Bacteroidaceae > Physcousia. The sequence continues at coordinate 76,199 of JAGCPY010000094.1, forward strand.
CAGGTCGGCAGGTGCGGTGGCGTCGCCCGTCAGCCCCACCTGTGGGTAGCGCTGTGCACTGATGCCATCCTCGACGAGGTAACACGAGAGGTAGAGCGGCGTCTGCACCAAGTCGCGTGCCACACGGCCCGAAACAGTGACCTGGCCATCCGCGGCCTTCACGTTCACCGCTGCCATCGCAGGCATCGCAGATGCCACGGCCAACGCTTCGAGATAGGGCGTGGGCGACATGTCCCTGATTCCCTGAACAATCGTGTTCTCGCCCTCAAAGACTGTTCTGTTGTACATGATGGCGGGGTTATACTCATTCTTGTAACCACCGAAGACATAAACGACTTCTTCGTCAGCCGCCGATGTGAAGACGTCCTCGGCAAAGCCGCTGTGGTGGGAGACATAGACATAAGGACCTTCATACTGCTGAAAGGCTTTCTCCAGGAAATAGGCCATCTGTGGACAAGCGACGCAACGTTGGCTGGTAAATTCTTCCACGAGCGGCGTGCGTATGAAATTGTCGTAGGTAACGTAGAGGCGGGTCGTTCCTGGCCGTCCGTTCTGAGCCTCATCGTCGTTGAAGCGGCTGACGGTGGCCGTCCATGTGACGTTGGTTCCTTCTGTCTTTCCGGCACGCAGAGCGGTCGTGACGATGGCGCTGCCATAGCCTTCGACCGGTTGGGGCAGTTGGAGGACGCGGCGAGTGATTGTCTCAGCACCTTCGCCCTGCATGGACAGCTCGATGGAGGTCAGCGTCTCGGGTGAGAAGTTGTGGACATAGAGCCCGCCCTCGAAATCCTCGTCGGGTGCCACGGTTTGAGGATGAGTGGTGTTCTGAGCGTAGGCCGTGTGCTGAAGGCTGGACGCGGCCCCGTCTTCAAGCAACGCCGCCACAAGCAAGGTGCCTCGGTCGGTGTATTCTTCCCAAGATTTCTTGCCAATGTTGATCAGGCAAGACTGCGGAACGGACACAGGCGAGAAGGTCACCAAAGGAAAGGGATTGCCGGTGGTTTCATAGACCTGTAAGCCCAGGTAAATCCGTTCGTCGCCGATGGTCAAAGGTTCGTCGAAGAGCACGTCGTTCCATCCGGCGGTGAAGTCAACGCTGGTGGTGCGGACGATGTTATCGGGCGTGTTGAGACTGGCAAGGATGGCGGACCTGTTCTGCCGTGCCTGCATGTAGTCTGAGCGCAGGAAACAGCGGACGCCTTTGATCTGCAACCCCTTCATGCGTGCCAACGCGGGATCCTCGGCAGGGTCGAACAGCACCAAGCCCTGTACGAAACTGTTCTTGCCGCTACTGATGCCAGCAAGTTGCGACGAATCGGGATTGGCCGGGGCGTAGCTGTAAGGTACTTGTGCCGACAAACCGCAAGCGGTCAGGACGAAGAGGCAGAAAGCCGCAAGCCTTGACATGGACAATAAGTTCTTCATTTCACGATCTTTTTACCGTTGACGATGTAGATGCCTTTGTCTGCACGTTTTGCAACACGGCGACCGCTGAGGTCGTAGATGGGGGTGGATGATCCGTGGCCATCAACAACACGGGACGTGTTCATGTCGTGGATGCCGGAGCCATCGCCGATATAGCCTTCGGCACTATTGAAAACATGCATGAACTTTCCGCCCAGCTGGCCATCGCGATGAACAAAGGCGACGAGATAGAGGTGGTCTTTATCCCAAGTGGGATCTACCTGCGTGCTATACTGAGCACGTATGGCACCTGCTCCGTTGACGACATCACCATCGGCGGCAGAAAGAATCTCGCGGATGACGTTCGTGTGCACATACTCGCCTTTCTTCTCTTCCTTCTCCTTGTCGGTCCAAAAGAGCTGGCTGTCACTGAACACTTGTCGCTCCATGAGATATACGGTCAAACGCAGCTGCTCGCCTTCGGGCATGACGCCGGCGGCCACATCTCCCTTCACGATGACGTTCACCGTCTCGCCGTCTTCGCTCCAGCCTCCGACCACATCAACGCCGACGAACGTTGGATGGGTCATGGCCGCATTAAAGGCCTGACTGCCGTAAGGATCGTAGAGGACGCTGAACATGGGGTTGAAGGCTATATTCTGCTGAAAAGCGATGTTGTCGGTACTCATGCAACGGTCAATGGTCATGGCCGGAATGCTCACCGCCGACGAGTCGTTGTCGCAGAGGGCCAAGGCCAACGCCGTCGCATCGTCGTCGCCTGTCATGAATTGGTCATCGAGGTGCTGGCAGACGAACGTCACCTTATCGAGTTTATCTGTCAACGTCGGTGCAACGATTTCGTCATAGTAACGCGCAGACCTGTAGTTGTTCTCGGATTCAAAGTACTCCACCAACGGACGGTGAACGTAATCCTCCGGCATATCGGAGGGCATGGCAAGGACTTTGAGCACGTGTTCCTCGGGATGGGCGATTTCCTTGTCGTTGGCTTTCGTAATGCTGAACACGACATCACCACTATGAAAACAGTAGAGAGGGACCAGAAACGAACCGCTGGAAGTTCCGGCTGCAATGGAAGAGGACAACGTCACTTTCTTACTATAAATCTGTTCGCCTTGTCTGGACGTGACCTCAATGGATCGAATGGCCTGGGAACCTACATTTCTGATGCGCAGGAGGCAATCTGAAGGCTCTTCGGCCCACACGAGCCCATTGCTGACAATGGTGGTGATGACGGGAACGTAGTTGAACGAGCCGTTCGTGTCTTGAATGACCAGAAGGATGGGCAGAGCGCCCCTATCACACATATCACGCCATACAGGGTTGCCGTTGACGTCGTTATCGCCATCCACCCAGAGGTAACAGCTGTGCTTCACGTCATGAGGATAGAGCATCGGAATAGAGCAAACATCTTTCTTCAAGTTCGTGGTGAAGCCGACGACCAATTGTTCAACGTCCTCCGGTATCTGGTATTTCTTCAAGGTCAAGGTGTTCCAGCCGAACTTGGCCGTAAGGCGGCCCGATGTGAGGTCCTCGCCATTGAATGTCGAGCGGACGAAACCTTGATAGACTGCGGAAGATTTCTTGTCATCCCATCCCACGAGCATACCTGTAATAGTGCCTCCGACGTAGGGAGCAAGCATCTCGCGTGTCAGCAAGACGGCACATCCCACCTTGGAATTGTGGTCAAGTGAAAGCCCGTCAGACTCATAGATTATATCATCAGACTTGGTGAAGCCTAAGTTGACCTTACCTGTTGTGATGCCTTGTGCATAAACCTCTAAGGAGAAAGCCACAAGGAGCAAGGAGGCCAAGAGGAAAGAGTAGAATCTGTTCATTGCAAGATGAATTTTTGGAATTTGTTATGATAAATCGTTGAGACAATAAAAAGAATCCCCTCGCAGGCTTTTGACCAAGCGAGGGGACGAGAAGTCAAATACCAAGTTTCTGGCGAATGTCGGCGGGAATGGCTTTCTTATTGACAAGGAAATCCATGGTGCGTGCAGCAATGAAAGCTTTCGTCATGTACCAAATGCCTTTATAATCGCCCGTCTCACCCCATGAGTTCTTGACCATATAGTACTCACGGCCATTCTGATCCTTGGCAAGGCCAAAAATGTGCATACCGTGGTCGTCTGTGAGTTCCCAGTTGTCGAAATCCTTCTGACGCTGTTCCTGCGTAGGCTTCGCCTCCGGTGCATTCACGCCTAACTCTGTGACAAAATCCCTACGCTCTCCTGGCTTCAGCTTCAACCACTTGGCCTGGTCACTGCCCGTGAGGCTTTCACCACTGGACTTGAGGTCGTAAAGAATACCCAAGCCCTGACGCGTGAAGCCATCGTCCGAGACATCACCGCCCCAAGCGATTGTATAGTCATTAGCAAGGGCGTTGTCAATGATACGCATCATCTCATCCAGAGGCACATTGTAGCTGTGATCCCAACGCCAGTTGTCCTGCACTTCGACAGCGAAACTGGTGTAGAAGGGATGATGGGTATAAGACGTGATGCTCACATAGTCATTCCAATCAACGCCTAAACTCTGTGCAAAGGATTTCGGGGTGTACTCACGGCCTTGATAGTTGAAACGTTCAGGTGTTTTGCCAAGATAGGCATCGAGAATACCTTGCAGGCCACTCCGCCATTGTGGTGAGATGGTTTTGGCTTTGCTGGTGGCAACAGCCTTCACATAGGGAGTCATGACAGCAAAAAACTCATTGAAGTTTGCCAAAGTGTCGCCAATCATGGTGCCTGGCTTTGCCATCGCATCTTCGGGTATGATGCCGTGGTTCTTAATAATCAGCAAGACGTCACCGGCTGAACCTCCCTGAGAGAAATCGCAGTCGCCGTGCATCCGGACTGTGACGTCGGCACGCTCCATGTAATCTTTGTTGCAGACAAACATTTCTGCCAAGTCATAGCTCTTGCCTGTGGCTTTCAGGATTTCGCTTTCAAAAAAGCTCAGAGTGCTGTACGCCCAGCAGGTGCCGCTTCTGTTCTGGTTCTTAACGCTGGTAACGGGAAGTTGCTTCACGATAGTGAACTGTGGTTTGTTGGACGGAGCCTCCTTCTTCTTGGCGGGCTTTGCTTGGATGCCACTGGCACAGAAGACGGCCAAGAGGGCAATAGATAAAATTTTCTTCATTTGTGAATGTTTTATTTGAAAAGGATTTTGAGATTTACAGGGTTGATAAGATCTGATTGGTTCAGGAGACGTATAAGACGTCAACGACGAGCAAGGAACTCTTCAAGTTCGTCAATATGGTAAGGTATCATCTTCTCGCCAAGGTAGCGGGCACCGTTGGTGGTGATGAGCAGGTCGTCCTCGAGGCGTATGCCGCCAAAGTCCTTGTAGGTCTCGATGCGGTCGAAGTTGAGGAAGTCCTTGCAATGGCCTGTGGCGCGCCATTCATCGATAAGGGCGGGGATGAAATAGATGCCGGGTTCGTCGGTCATGACATAACCTTCCTGCAAGCGACGACCGAAACGCAGACAATTAGTGCCGAACTGGTCGAGACGCGGCTGCACCTCTTTGTCAAAGCCGACATACGTCTGACCTAAGCCTTCCATATCGTGCACGTCCATACCCATAGCATGTCCGAGACCATGAGGGAAGAACATGGCATGGGCGCCGGCTGCGAGGGCGTCGTCGGTGTTGCCTTTCATCAGGCCTAGTGCCTTCAGACCTTCAGTGATGACTCGGGCTGCCTCGAAGTGAACGTCCCACCATTTCATGCCTGGACGGGCTATCTCGAAGGCACGATCATGAGCATCGACAACAATCTGGTAGATGTCGCGCTGTCGGGCATCGAAGCGTCCACTGATAGGTGTGGTGCGTGTGTTGTCAGAGCAGTAGTTCTCGTTGGTCTCAGCACCACAGTCGCACAGCATCAGACGGCCAGCTTCTAACGGAAGCGGCGAAGGATAACCATGCATAATCTCACCATGCATCGAAAGGATACTCGGGAAACTGACGATGCAGCCTTTGGACGATGCAATGCCGCTAATACGGCCTGCTATCTCTTGTTCGGTAACACCAGGTCGGCACATGCGCATGGCTGTGGTGTGCATTTCATAGCCTATTGCACAGGCACGTTCTATCTCTGCAATTTCCTCTGGCGTCTTCACAATTCGTTGAGCAACGACAGCCTCGATGAGCTTAAGGCTAGCAGCTGCACGCTGGTCACGAGGATGGATGCCGATAAGATCCATGAGTTGGATCATGATGTCATGGCGGTAGGGCGGCAAAAAGTGTATCTGGCGTCCACGATCGCGGGCGTCAATGATGAGGCTTTCGAGGCGGTTCATAGGAGCACTCTTTGTGGTTCCCGTCTGCTCTGCCATATCAGCCACGCTGTCAACGGAGCCGAACCACACGATGTCTTCTATATCAATATCGTTACCAATGAGCCATTCATCGCCTGAGTCTGCATCTATGACGCCTACAAGTCCGTCACGCTGAAGACCAAAATAGTAGAGGAACGAACTATCCTGACGGAACTTATATCCATTGGATGGATAGTTGACAGGAGATTCGTTGTTACCAAAAAACAGGATGAGCCCACTACCGACACGTTCGCGCAAGACAGCGCGACGTTCCACATAAGTCTGTTTGTCAAACAACATAATCAAATATCTTTTTGTATATCATTTTGTTGTAATATCAGCTTTTGCCTGACGGCTTCCAAAACAGCATATTCACCACTGAAAATATTTTTCTTATGCATTCTCCCACGCAGAACATGTATCATTCGGCGCACGGTTGCCGGCAAGTCTGGAAAGTACAGCGAATAGATTTTGATGGATTGCGGTAACTGATCCATACGCTCCTCGAACCAACGGAAGCACTCTTCGCTTTCCTTGGTACTCACATTTTTCTTATAATATATATTCTCTGGCATCACTCAATTTACCATCCAGTTTGATCGAACCCAACTGCCTTCGCCCATTCCAAAGTCCTATAGTTGTCCGTCCATCCTCTCGATTCATAGCTCTCATTCGGGACAAACATGGACACGCCACCACAATGCTCAATGTCATTCATCTCCATTGACCTCATACTATACCCTGTTGTCCATCGAGGAGTCAACGCCACCAAGGGGACAGCTTTTTCATAGGCTTTCAGCCAAGTGGTGTAGTCACTTTCGGAAAGGTTCTTATACATCAAGTTCTTCATGTCATAACATTCCGTGAAAGAACCCCAACGTACAGGGTTTGCATAATATTGAACGAATGAGCAATCTGGGATAGAACGCAAACCGAACAATTGTTGTATCAATGGGTAAGTAGCTTCAGCTAACTGTTCTAAGAAATCTGTGCAGATCATTGAGATTTCTGCGCCTGCAAAACTCCAATGGCCACGGCCGTTCACATAATAATCCACATAATCCATGACCACCTTCTCCACATCGGCAGGTACGGAGCACATCGGCACCAAAACATTTTGGTAAGGCGCTCCGGTCCCAGGAATCTCAGCGGGAGAAGAAATAATATAGTCTGCCACACGACGTAGTTCATAAGCCACCTCTATGCTTTGCATGAAACAAGCATCGGCAATGATGAAGTCAAAATGTGGAAGACCTTCCAGAATGCGAGCCAACGTGGGGATGTTCATCTCTGAGCCATCATCAGTGGCTGTACGGTTTCCACTCTCTTTGCCAAATGAACGACGTTGGACGGCCTTGGCTTCTGGCGAATAGAAACGCCAACCAGAGGCATGACTCCATAACACAAGGCCATAATGACGTGACGGATAGGTCTCAACAATCCAGTGCAGAATGGCATCCATCTGGGCACTATCTGTAGAGGAAACGTTTTCTTCAAAGGTTTTGACCACATGCATCGACTCGTTCCTACGCCCCACGCTAATACGAGAACTCCTCACATTATCGAGGAACATCACCACACGCGCTGATTCTGGAATGCTGTCAATGGCCTCAATAATCTCCAAAGAATCCTCCAACGAATATCTCGATAAGGAGTTCTCGGCAGCCATGTAGAAGATGACAGTCTGCATAAGCGTATCACCAGGCGCACCATATATAGGCGGACGAGGTGGCTCGTCTTCTTGATGGCAGGCAACCATACTAATGGCCACCATCCCCAACGCACAAATATAATTAAGGTGTAATCGCAACTGATACATGAGGCCGCAAAAATACATATTTTTATTGAAAGCACACACTAAAACATATAACAATTTCGTTTATTTAATAAAAATCGTCTCTTTTGACTCCATGCAGTGGACTGACAGAATACGTCAAGTAAAGATTCTCCTTGTCATTGCGGCTGTTATCATTTGCGTCGCATCTCTCACCTGGTCCCACTTCCTCGTCAGCGACCTCTCCCAAGAGGAACACCGCAAAATGGAAGTGTGGGCAGAGGCCATGCGCTCATTGGGTAGTGCCGATGAACAGACAGACCTGACGCTTGTCCTGAAAGTCATCAATGGCAATAACACCATCCCTGTCATTGTCTTAAATGCCGACGGCAGCGTTCAGACCTACCGCAATCTGCAACTACACAACGAAACGGCCAACGCCATTAACGCCGAAGTACAACAATTAGCCAAGCACATGAAGGAGGATGAGCGTGTCATCCGCATTTATCTCGATGATAACGAGTTTATGGAAATTTGCTACGACGAGAGCATCATGCTTAAACGTCTGGCACGATATCCTTATATTCAACTGGGTATCGTACTCATTTTTGTCGTTGTGGCCATCTTTGCCCTCCTCAGCAGCAAACGCGCCGAGCAGAACAAGGTGTGGGTGGGCCTATCCAAGGAAACAGCCCACCAGTTAGGCACCCCCATCAGTTCTCTCATGGCATGGACACAGGTCCTGCGCGAGACATACCCCGATGACGAGCTGCTGCCGGAAATGGATAAAGATGTCAAACGTTTGCAAATGATCGCCGAGCGTTTCTCGAAAATCGGCTCTCTGCCAGAGCCTCAGCCCGAGAACCTCAATGAAGTCATCGCTCACGTCGTGGATTATATCGGACGTCGCACAAGCAACCGTGTCATCATTACCCCCCGTCTGCCAGAACAGCCACTCTATGTGAGCATGTGTGCACCGCTCTTTGAATGGGTGGTCGAGAACCTATGCAAAAATGCCGTCGATGCAATGGACGGACAAGGAAACATCACCATCACGGCACAAGAAGAGTCCACCCGTTATGTTGTTGAAGTGGCCGATACAGGCAAAGGTATCTCCAAGAGCCATTTCAACAGCGTCTTCCAACCAGGTTTCACCACCAAGAAACGAGGATGGGGGCTTGGCCTCTCACTGGCCAAACGCATCGTCGAGGAGTATCACGGCGGTCGAATATTCGTGAAAGGTTCCGAAATTGGGAAAGGTACCACTTTCCGCATTGAATTGAAGAAGAATTGAATTGAACGCCCCCTTTTCGACCCCGAAAATGCAAAAAACATTAAACTTTAAACCCTAATCTTTAAACTTTTTGCATTTATCCTTTGCCACACGGAAAAAAACTCTTACCTTTGCCGCCCGTATGGACACATCGAGCCGTTTTAAGATTGATTTCAGAGATATACCGACTGACGGCGACGTGCGCAGTTGGCATCTCGACGACCAATTCTTCGGCGCGCTTGACGAGCAGGAGATTGAGCACGGGAACCTCGATGCCACACTTCATGTGAACAAGATCGCGGGGGCGTTCGAACTCATCTGCGAAGTGAAGGGAGAAGTAGAGATACCGTGTGACCGATGTCTGGAACTGATGACACAAGACATTGAAGCCTCCGATACGCTTCACGTCCGAATCGGCAATACACGGGAAGACGACGGTGATGTCATCACCATTCCCGACGACGACCCCACATTGGATGTGGCATGGAACCTATATGAGACCATCGCATTGGCTATCCCCATCAGCCATGTCCACCCCAACGGGAAGTGTGCGGCAGATATGACCGACATCCTCTCCCACCACAGCTCACAAGCTGTCACAGACGATGAAGAGCCATCTCCGTCGGATTCACGATGGGAAGCGCTTCGCAGCCTGTTGAACTGATAACAAAAGACAAAAGACAACAACATATTAAAATTCATATTACTATGGCACATCCTAAAAGAAGACAATCCAAGACACGCACTCTCAAGCGCAGAACTCATGACAAGGCAGTAGCACCCGCATTGGCAGTATGCCCCAACTGCGGTGAGTTCCACATCTACCACACCGTATGCCCCGCCTGCGGTTACTACCGTGGCAAGGTGGCTATTGAGAAAGAAGAAGCGTAAACAAATTCTGAGCCTCACCTCCAACCCCTCTCCAAGGGGAGAGGAGAGTATATACTTTTATTGGCGGTGAACGTCGAAAGTTATTACTCCCCTTTTCCTTCCATAGAGGGGTTGGAGGTGAGGTCTTTTATATAATGATTATGGATAAATTACATGCCATTATCACAGGCATTGGCGGCTATGTTCCAGATTACATTCTGACAAACGATGAGTTGAGCCGCATGGTGGACACCTCTGACGAATGGATCATGACCCGCATCGGTGTCAAAGAGCGTCGCATTCTCAATGAGGAAGGACTTGGCGCCAGCTACATGGCGCGCAAGGCTGTCAAGCAATTATTGGAAAAGACCGACACCGACCCGCTTAGCGTCGATGCCGTCATCTGCTCCACCTCCACCAGTGACTATCATTTCCCATCCACAGCCAGCATTGTTCTCGGAAAATGCGGAATGACGAATGCACACGCCTTCGATCTCTCTGCAGCCTGTTCGGGCTGGCTCTTTGCCATGGACCAGGCTACCTGCATGATTGAAAGCGGACGATATAAGAAAATCGTGGTCGTCGGTGCCGACAAGATGTCCAGCATCCTCGACTACACCGACCGCCAGACGTGCCCCATCTTCGGTGACGGTGCCGCAGCCGCACTCGTGGAGCCCACGACAGAAGACCTCGGATGGCAAGACAGCTACCTCCGCACTGATGGCCAAGGACTTCCGTTCCTCTGCTTAAAAGCTGGCGGTTCGGCCACTCCCCCATCCTACTTCACCCTCGAACATCGGATGCACTATCTGCACCAGGAAGGAAGGACGGTCTTCAAGTTCGCTGTGACCAACATGTCCGATGCCGTTGCCCTCGTGGCCGAGCGCAATGGACTCAATAAAGACAACATCGACTGGGTCATCCCCCATCAAGCCAACATCCGCATTATTGAGGCCGTGGCCAAACGTTTGGAACTGCCCATGGAAAAAGTGATGCTGAACATTCAGAAATACGGCAACACCTCCAGCGGCACCCTTCCCCTCGCCCTTTGGGACTATGAGAAACAACTGAAGAAAGGCGACAACCTGATCTTTACAGCCTTTGGTGCCGGCTTCACATGGGGCGCGGCTTACATGAAATGGGGATATGATGGAAAATAAGCATAAATCTGGTTTCGTCAACATTGTCGGAAATCCGAATGTCGGCAAGAGCACGCTCATGAACCTCCTCGTGGGTGAACGCATCAGCATTGCCACATTCAAGGCACAGACAACACGTCATCGCATCATGGGTATTCTCAATACCCCCGACATGCAGATATGCTTCTCCGATACGCCCGGCGTGCTCAAGCCCAACTATAAGTTGCAAGAGCAAATGCTACAGTTCTCGGAGAGTGCACTGCAAGATGCCGATATCCTGCTCTATGTGACCGACATGGTTGAGAAACCAGACAAAAACGAGGACTTCCTTCAGAAAGTACAGAAGATGGATGTCCCCATTCTCGTGCTCATCAACAAGATTGACCTCAGCAATCAGCAAGCGCTCGTACAAAAGGTCGATGAGTGGCATGCTGTACTGCCCAAGGCTGAGATCTACCCTATTTCCGCTCTCCATAAATTTGGTGTGGACACCGTCCTCGCCCGCATCAAGGAATTGCTGCCCGAGTCACCCGCCTATTTCGACAAAGATGCGTGGACCGACAAACCGGCCCGTTTCTTCGTCACCGAGATTATCCGCGAGAAGATCCTCCTTTACTATGACAAGGAGATACCCTATTCTGTGGAAGTTGTCGTCGAGCAATTCAAAGAAAAAGACGACATCATCCGCATCGAGGCTGTCATCTACGTGGAGCGCGAGTCACAGAAAGGCATCATCATTGGTCATCAAGGTGTCGCCCTCAAACGTGTCAGCACCGAGGCTCGCCGTGAGCTCGAACGTTTCTTCGGCAAGAAAATTTTCCTCCAGTGCTTCGTCAAGGTCGATAAGGACTGGCGCAGCAGCGACAAAGCCATGCGACAATACGGCTATAATCTTGATTAAGAAAAATGAATAGTGAAAAGTGGAGAATGAACTTCACTTGACACTTGACATTGGACATTTGATATCAACGGGAACTCTTTTTTCACTTTTCACACTTTCACTTTTCACAATAAAGCCATGCTCGTAGCCATCGTAGGACGTCCCAATGTGGGCAAGTCCACCCTCTTTAACCGCCTGACAAAAACCCGTCACGCCATTGTCTCCGAGGAGGCAGGCACAACGCGCGACCGCCAGTACGGCAAGTGCGAATGGGTGGGTCGTGAATTCTCCGTCGTCGATACCGGCGGCTGGGTTGTCAACTCCGACGATATTTTTGAGGAGGAAATCCGCAAACAAGTCACTCTCGCCACCGAAGAGGCCGATGTCATCCTCTTTCTCGTGGACATCAACACGGGTGTCACGGATCTTGACGAAGCCGTCGCCAGCATTCTTCGCCGTTCCCCGAAACCCGTCATTCTCGTAGCCAACAAGACCGACAACAGTGACCAGCAATGGCAGGCCGCCGACTTTTACAGCCTTGGTCTGGGCGACCCCTTCTGCATCAGTTCTGCCACAGGAAGCGGAACGGGTGACCTCTTGGACCTGGTGCTGGAGAAGATGCCCCAAACCGATGTGCTGCAAGAAGAGCTCAACCTCCCGCGCATAGCTGTTGTGGGACGACCCAACGTGGGCAAGAGCAGCCTCACCAACGCGTTTATCGGCGAGGAGCGACACATCGTCACCGACATTGCCGGCACAACACGCGATAGCATCTACACCCACTACCAGAAGTTCGGCTTCGACTTCCTCCTCGTCGATACAGCAGGCATCCGTCGCAAGTCTAAGGTCAACGAAGACCTGGAGTTCTACAGCGTCATGCGCAGCATCCGAGCCATCGAAAATTCCGATGTCTGCATCCTCATGCTGGATGCCACACGGGGTATTGAAGCACAAGACCTCAACATTTTCCAGCTCATTCAGCGCAACCAGAAAGGACTGGTTGTGGTTGTCAATAAATGGGATCTTGTTGAGGACAAGTCCAACACCGCCATCAAATACTTCGAAGACACCATCCGCAATCGCATGGCGCCTTTCACGGACTTCGACATCATCTTTGCCTCCGCCCTCACCAAGCAACGCATCTTCAAGGTGCTGGAAACGGCTGCCGAAGTCGAGAAGCACCGTCGCGCCCGCATAGGTACCACTAAATTAAATCAAGAGATGCTGCCGCTCATCGAAGCCTACCCACCGCCATCCATGAAAGGCAAGTACATCAAAATCAAGTACTGTTCGCAACTGCCCGACACTCGCATCCCCAGTTTTGTTTTCTACGCTAACCTGCCGCAATACGTCAAGGAACCTTACAAGCGTTTCCTCGAAAACAAAATCCGCGAACGGTGGAACTTCACCGGTACCCCCATGAACATCTTCATTCGAAAGAAATAAACCGCCTTCCCAGCTATGAAACGCCACCTGCTAACTTCCTTCTTCTTCTTGCTCCTCACCCTGACGGTGCTGGCGCAGAATGCAGCTTACTACAAAGCGGCCAACGGAAAGATGAAAGCCGAACTTAAAGCGGCCTTGAAAGGCATCATCGCCAACCACACGAAAATCACATACGACAACCTCTGGGCCGCCTATGAGAAGGTGGACTACATCGAGAACAAGACCAACAGCAGTGGCCAGTACAAGGTTTTTGACTACTATTCAAACGAAACCTTCTACTTCAATGGCAACGGGAAGGCTGTCAGCGGCATGAACAAAGAGCATGTGGCTCCGCAGAGCTGGTGGGGCGGCGGCACGAACATCAATGTCGGCTGCGACTTGATTCAAGTGCTTCCGTCCGAGGCGAAAGCCAACTCTGCCAAGAGCAACTACCCCCTGGGGGTCGTCACCGGTTCGGTGTCCTTCACCAACGCCCGCATCAAGACCGGCAAAGGCAGCAACGGGAAGATGGTCTTCGAACCATGTGATGAATACAAAGGCGACTTCGCACGCATCTATTTCTACGTAGCCACTTGTTACCCAGATGTCGAATGGGAATCATTCAGCGACATTGAAGTGGCCTTCACCAAACAAGACTACCCGACGCTCAAGGCAGACTTCGTCAACCTGCTCCTGCAATGGCATCGTCAGGATCCCGTCTGCGAATGGGAACAGACACGCAACAACCGCGCATACAAGGTTCAGAAGAACCGCAACCCCTTCATCGACTATCCCGAACTGGCTGAGTACATCTGGGGGACCAAGGTTAATGAGGTCTTCAAGCTCGACGGCTCAGACGACGGCACCGGTGGCGACGCACACAACGAGACACTGCCGCCCACCATCTTCGACTTTGGTTCCAACAACTGGGGCTTCCCCGTGGGGGCTGCCAACAAGACCGATATGGCAGCCAACTACACCAACAACGACCAGACCATCACGGTGGCAGGATCGTCGGGCGAAGGCTATTACTGGCACACGGGCGGCTACCTCATCATGGGCAAGAACGGTGCATACCTCACCCTGCCGGCATTCGAGAATGCGGTTGACAGCATCAAGGTTTTCGGACATGCAGGCGCATCCTACCAAGTCGTACAGAACATCTACGTCGGCAATCAGGCTGTCAGCACGGCCACCACTGGAGCAGCCACACAAAAGACAGACAACGCCGACAGCGAGGCCATCACCAACACCTACATCATCAATCCCGCATATCAGGCTGCCGGCAATCGCTACACGCTGAAGATCACGAGCAGACACAACACCCAGATTGCCCAAATTACGGTTTACTTCAAGCCTATCACCATCGAGCAGCAGCAGCCTGTCTTCGACTTCGCCTACGAGGCTACGACCGACTTCGGACAACCCTACTCGCTCTCAGAGGATGACATCACGGGCGGACCTGTGCAACTCACCGTCACGCCTGCCGAAGCAGCGACCGTCAGCGGCCTCACCATCACTCCCGGCTATGCTGGCGAGCTACATGCCACCGTCACCACTTCCGAGACAAAATACTATTCGGCAGGCACCGATGACTTCACCTTGACCGTTTCACAGCCCGCACCCATTGGCGGAGGAAAGGCGAACACGCAAACCATGTCTATGTTTGAGGAACATTTCAGCTCCTTCACTTCGGGAACTGGCGGACGCGACGGCGCCTTCACGGGCAGCGTGGCCAACTCTGCGTTCTCCGCGAACGACAATTGGAGCAGTACCTCTAAGATATTCATCGCTAAAGAAAGTGTCAAGATGGGCACCAGTGCCGAAAACGGTGTCCTGCAATCGGTTCCCATTGACCTAACGGGCAATGCCACGCTTACGTTCAGTGCTGCCGGCTGGGGTTCTGGCACCAACAGCCTCACCGTCACGGCCACGGGCGGCAACCTCTCTGGCGACACCGACATCACCCTCACGAACGGGCAATGGTCTGACTACGTCGTCAGTATCACAGGCGCCACGGGCAGCGTCGTGCTCACGTTCACTGGCAAACGAGGCTTCATCGACGACATCGTCCTGGAGGGCGAGGTACAACCAAGCGACTTCGCCGCAGAACCCGTCCAACTCGATACAGATGGCTTTGCCACCTACGCCAGCGACTACACGCTCGATCTCACACACAATGACGGCTTCACAGCCTGGAAGGCCGTGGAAATCCGTGGCAAGTGGCTCGTAATGCATCCCGTGACTGGTATCGTACCCGCTGGCACGCCTCTTATCTTCAAGGGAGAAGCCAACGCACAGCTGAACATCCCCACCACCAACGACATGCCCACCGACAACCATGCCGACAACCTGCTCTGTGCAACCCTCGCACCCACCGTTGTATGGCAGAACGAGTACATGGGCCTCGACGGGAACCACTTCCAAGTCATCACCGACCAGTATGCCGTCCTCGAAGCCAACCAGGCCATCCTCGACACCGACTTGATGGATGCTGATGCAGAATCCGACTCTCTCACCTTCGTCTTCTCCAGCGCCAACACCATCGCCGGCGATGTCAACAGCGACGGCGCAGTCACCATTGCCGACGTCACCGCCCTCGTCAACATCATCCTCGGCAAAACCATTGGCGGCACACCCGACCTCGCCATTGCCGATGTCAACCATGACGGCACAGTCACCATTGCCGACGTCACAGCCCTTGTCAACATGATTTTGGGCAAAAAAGCCTCAATCCCTCACCATGCAAGCCAACTTATTGACACTCAGCGCAATCCGGGTGAGGGAACGGTGAGGAAATGGTGAGGGAAGGTGAGGGATGCACTTTTCAAGGAGGTGTGTTTTCCTTTTTGAATCGTCAAACTCTTTGATTATCAGACAGCTTCTTCCGCAGACTCCTCTTTTATGGGGGCTGCGGAAGATTTCGTCTTGCACAATTCACGAAAAACCACTACCTTTGCCGCAGGAAAACCCGAACGAACGTGTGAGACAACAGGCACACACACCTTCCTCTCAGAACGTAAACACCTTCCAGCCTGAATGTGCACACCTTCCCACAGAATCCAACACACAACACACCTAACACATTAAAATTTTCAACCATGACACAAACCATCTTACAACCGACAGCAACCAACCCCACACAGGCTACCAACATCATGCAGCAACTCATCGACAGTCTGACCGAATGCTATGAATTTCGCCACAACGTCATCATGGGTTATGCCGAAACACGACCAAAGAACGACCCCGACGCCTCTTGGTCACCCGTCACGGAACAAGTGCTCAACACCATGACTATCAAGCTCTTGAAATCAGGATTAAACGTCTGGGACCGCGATGTACGGCGATTTATCAACTCCACCGACTTGCCCGACTTCAACCCCGTGGCCGACTACCTCTCCAGCGTCGCCGGACGTTGGGACGGGCAAGACCACATCCGTGCCCTGGCCCGCACCGTACCCACCGACGTGCCACGACGCTGGCCGGCATGGTTCCACCGTTGGTTCCTCGCGATGGTGGCGCAATGGCAGGGACGCGACCACAGCTTCGGCAACGCCATCGTGCCACTGCTCATCTCCGAACAGGGAATGCACAAGAGCACCTTCTGCCGATTATTGCTTCCGGAACCATTGCGTTCATGGGGCTACACCGACAACTGCACACTGGCCGACGAGCGCCAGATACACCTCATGATGAGCCAGATGCTGCTCATCAACCTCGACGAGTTCAACCGCATCTCACCACAGAAGCAATCGGGACTACTGAAAAACATCGTGCAGTTGCCGTCCGTCAAAGTGCGTCGTCCCTATTCCAGCCACACCGAGGAGATTCCACGTCTGGCTTCCTTCATCGCCACCACCAACATGTCGCGCATCCTCGCCGACCCAACAGGTTCTCGACGTTTCATCGGCGTGCAGATAACAGGGCCCATCCACATTCCACGCTCCATCAACCACGAACAGCTTTATGCCCAAGCACTTGCAGAATTGGACCACGGCATCCGCTACTGGTTCACCGACACTGAGACGAAGTCCATCATGCAACACAACCGCAAATACCACATCACCTCTGATGCAGAAGGCTTCTTCCTCGAACACTTCGAACTCACCACCGACGAGACCCTCGGTCAATGGATGTCTGCAGCCAGTATCATTGAGAGCCTCCACAAGAAAGCCCGTGGTTCCTTCCGTGCGCCAACCGTCTATATGATGGGAAGAACCCTCAGCTGTTTGCCAGGCATCGTCCGGCAACACACACATTACGGAGAACGCTATCTGGTCAGAGCCAAGTAGAAAACCCTCACCATCCCTCACCAATCCCTCACCAATCCCTCACCTGCAAAACATTCAAAATCAAAAGAATATCTTGTTCGGTGAGGGATTGAGACTTTTTTCAGGAAAAACAGGGTACAGAATCCATCCGACGGCATCTACGGGAACGTCAAGAAAAATGTTTCCGTCTTATTTTCAATAACTTACACCTAATAATGACAATCTGAAAGACAGGCAGGCTCAGATAAGTTCAATCACGTAAAGCTAACGCCACACTCCACTTGTCATTGCATCTTCCACTCATCGTCAACCTTCACCATCGGCAGTCCCACCTCTTCGGTGGTGTGATCGGCAAAGACAAGCTGAAGAAACACCTGTGCCATATCGCCATCGATGGTATCGCCCACGGCCTTGGCCGACAGCATCCGGCCATGACGCGAATGCTCTGTGGCCACATGCTCATGGACGAGGTCAACCATCTGAGAACGGTATTCTGGCGACATTTGGTCGGCATAGGAAATCTCTTCGACGAACTTCTCATATCGTTGATCGGCCAAAAGGCTGTAGCATTTCTCGGCTGCACAGCGGACGCTGCGCTGCTCGGCTGTTAGGCCGTCACGACGACAGGCTGCCAACAACAGCAACATCGCCAAAAGGAAAGTTAGAAGATTGAAACGTGAATGCATGGGTATCAAAAATCGTAAAAACATTCATAATAATGCCATTTTGGCAGAATTGCGTGTGCAAAGATAGTCAACGTGTCGGGAATGGCCAAAAAAAGTCAGCCCTTTTTATTTTAATATTGGTACCCATGCGCGCGAATATTGGTTTTGGCACACACTTTGCTTTGCTTCAGATGTCTGCCAAGACAGTCCCTCAACATAAGATGAACTGCACGAGCATGACAAAGCAAATGACACTTCAACCTTCAAACGATAAACATTAACAATTAAAATTATACAACTATGGGAAAGATTATTGGAATTGACTTGGGTACCACTAACAGTTGCGTATCCGTTTTCGAGGGCAATGAGCCCGTCGTGATTGCCAACAGCGAAGGCAAGCGCACAACGCCTTCCATCGTCGCCTTCATGAAGGACGGCGAGCGCAAGGTGGGCGACCCTGCCAAGCGTCAGGCTATCACTAACCCGAAGAACACCATCTTCAGCATCAAGCGTTTCATGGGCGAGACCTATGAGCAGGTGCAGAAGGAAATCAGCCGCGTACCCTACACGGTGGCCAACGAGAACGGTTATCCCCGTGTAGATATTGATGGCCGCAAATACACGCCGCAGGAAATCAGCGCCATGATTCTGCAGAAGATGAAAAAAACCGCAGAGGATTACCTCGGACAGGAAGTGACGGACGCCGTCATCACCGTGCCTGCCTACTTCTCCGATTCTCAGCGTCAGGCCACGAAGGAAGCCGGTCAGATCGCAGGCCTCAACGTGCAGCGTATTGTCAACGAGCCTACCGCTGCCGCTCTGGCTTACGGCGTGGACAAGGCTAACAAGGACATGAAGATTGCCGTCTTCGACCTCGGCGGCGGTACCTTCGATATTTCCATCCTGGAGTTCGGCGGTGGCGTGTTCGAGGTGCTCTCTACCAATGGTGACACCCACCTCGGCGGCGACGACTTCGATCAGGTCATCATCGACTGGATGGCCAACGAGTTCCGTATGCAGGAAGGCGTGGATCTGAAGCAAGACCCCATGGCACTGCAGCGCTTGAAGGAAGCTGCTGAGAAGGCCAAGATTGAGCTGTCTTCCAGCACCTCCACGGAGATTAACCTGCCGTACATCACCGCTGTGAACGGTGTTCCTAAGCACCTTGTGATGACCCTCACCCGCGCCAAGTTCGAGCAACTGGCCGACAGCCTCATCCAGGCTTGTAAGGTTCCCTGCCAGAAGGCTATGCAGGATGCCGGTCTCAGCAACAGCGACATCGACGAGGTCATCCTCGTGGGCGGCAGCTCCCGTATTCCCGCCATCCAGAAGCTCGTCGAAGACTTCTTCGGCAAGGTGCCCAGCAAGGGCGTGAACCCCGACGAGGTCGTGGCTGTGGGTGCCAGCATCCAGGGCGCTATCCTCAACAAGGAAGAAGGCGTGGGCGACATCGTCCTGCTCGATGTCACTCCTTTGAGCATGGGTATCGAGACCCTTGGCGGTGTGATGACCAAACTCATCGACGCCAACACCACCATCCCCTGCAAGAAGAGCGAAGTATTCTCCACCGCAGCCGACAACCAGACGGAAGTGACTATCCACGTGCTCCAGGGCGAGCGTCCTATGGCAGCCCAGAACAAGAGCATCGGTCAGTTCAACCTCACCGGCATTGCTCCCGCCCGTCGCGGCGTGCCTCAGATTGAGGTGAGCTTCGACATCGATGCCAACGGCATCCTGAAGGTCAGTGCCAAGGATAAGGCTACGGGTAAGGAGCAGGCCATCCGCATCGAAGCCTCCAGCGGACTCTCCAAGGAAGAGATTGAACGCATGAAGGCGGAGGCCGAAGCCAATGCCGATGCCGACAAGAAAGAGCGCGAGAAGATTGACAAGCTCAACCAGGCCGACTCGATGATCTTCCAAACCGAGAACATGCTCAAGGAAAGCGGCGACAAACTGCCCGCCGACGTGAAAGCCGAGGTGGAAGCTGCCCTCAACAAACTCCGCAATGCTCACAAAGCACTGGATCTCGCTGCCATTGACGCTGCCACCAATGAGCTCAACAACGCAGCTCAGAAGATGTACGCTGCCGCTCAACAGGCTGGTGCAGGTGCTCAGGGCGCACAGGGCAACCCCTTCAACGGTGCTCAAGGTGGAGCCGGCTTCAACGGCGGTGCCCAGGGCGGCCAGCAGCAAGGCGGCCAGCAGGGCGACAACATCCAGGATGCCGACTTCGAGGAGGTGAAGTAAGGAACTAAATCACATCATGATAGTGCGCAGCCACAACGGTTGCGCACTTTTTTTAGTCTATTTACTAGTTATACATCATCACCTCACCAGACCATTTGTCCGAAGGTATTGAAATTATTCTAATAGTGTCGGACAAATGCTTTTGACTTATTGAGTACTTAACTATTATTTCCGTCCAACAACATCAATCCTTTTACCGTCAGCAAATAACGTTGACGGGGATGATGGGGATTTGCAGGATACTTCATACACACAAATCCTTCTCTTATTGCTGGTGTGAGAGAATAATCCATAAAGTTCGGACGGTTCTTCAAACCTACGGCTTCCATCATGCTCTTCACACTCATTTCTTCTTTACCGATTGCCAAGACCAAACGCGTTACATTCTCAGAAGACGGTTGTATGTCGATTGAACTTGAATGGGTACTTGTATGGGTGTCGTTCTCATCATCCATTCACATAATAAGACTGTAGCTGTTCTCTCACCTCATCGATGGTGATGTCACCCTCAATGTGCTTTACAGCTATTTCCTTCAGATAGTCAGACACACGAAGCCCATCTATGTCTTGAAGTCCTATTGCAGTACGCTAAGCCGAAACCCGCTCACGTTTATGTGGCTCTGCCACACGTTCGTAAGCCTCAAAGTCAATGTATTTCTGCTTTTCGCTCATATCTCGTCTTACTTTCTTCTTATAACGTTTTTGTTTCTTGCTCTATTGCCCGATATTCAGATGCGTGACAGCTACTGACCCTAATGTCACTTGCAGTACGCCAAGCCGAGGCCCGCTCACGTTTATGTGGCTCTGCCACACGTTCGTAAGCCTCAAAGTCAATGTATTTCTGCTTTTCGCTCATATCTCGTCTTACTTTCTTCTTATAACGTTTTTATTCCGTTCTTATTTCCGTGTCTTCGTAGATTCGTGAGTCCGTAATACTTTCAGCCTTCATCCATCATACATCTCACATCATACCTCTTACCTCAGCCTTCTTCAGCGGATCAAAGTCCCGTGATTCTTTATCTTCTTCATCCTACTCATTATATCAAATCCTTAAAATACCCAAAGTCACCATCAACCAATATCCTTCGATCGAGACCAACATTTCTTTTCTCGCACGAAGTCTCAGATACCATTGCACATGAGAAGCAAGCAGCATAATTCAACTGATCCTCGTTTTCCC
>JAGCPY010000095.1 GCA_017965425.1 Bacteroidaceae bacterium
GGGCAAACAACATCAGGGCCAAACTTGACGAGACCGCCGACACATGGATTGGAGCTTGCTTCTTCGCTAAGAACGTAATGAAGTTCCTAAGGGGACTTCTGCGTCTCATTTTCGGAATCCTTGGTCAGAAGCCCTTCATGGGGCAATTATACAACAACGAGGTCTGCCTCGTACCTGTTTGTGACTGGCATAGACAATGGCACCTGCCAATAAATTAGCGAACCCTACTTAACCCAATAACTAATCTTTATTTATGTCTAACAAAAAAGTTAACCAAATCAACGAGGCATTAAAAGCCTATTATGAGCAACATCCTAATGACAGCAAGCGACCCGCTAAAGATTTTATGGAGTATTTCGTAAAAAACGGAATCTTTAATAAAGATACGGAGGAGAGGTCTGGGCTTCCCCTTAGAAAGATTTTGAGAGAATTGGATGAGCACAATGAATGCGATGCCATCCCTTATCTTGTTGTCGATAGAAAACTAAAAAATAGGAGGTGGTTTTTTGCACCTATCAAATAATATGAACTATGAGTAAAGAAGTGGAAACATTGAAGCAACAAGGGTTTGTGGGCTTCAAGAAAGTAAGTGAACTGATGGAGACACGCTGTGCAGTCGTGCCAGCTGTACAGGGCGTGTATGTGGTCTTGCGCGAGAGTGCAGGGGAACCGGTGTTCGTGGAACAGGGCACGGGCGGAGCATTTAAGGAGCGGAATCCCAACTCCCCGATAAGTACGCTGAAAGCGAGCTGGATGGAAGACACAGAGATTGTGTACATCGGGATGACCCGTGATACGCTGAAGAGACGGTTGAGTGCTTATATGCGCTTTGGACAAGGTGAACCCGTAGGGCATTGGGGTGGACGCTTCATCTGGCAACTGAAAGACTCTCGAGAATTGGTCGTCTGCTGGAAGCATACGCCCGCAGGTGATGCGGCCGAAGAGGAAACCGCAATGATTCAAGCCTTTAAGCAAGCGCACGCAGGCCAACGTCCCTTTGCGAATCTGCGCAAATAAGGAATCATTCACTCCTCATGCCTCCTCAAAGCCTCCCGATAGACGTCTCGGACTCTGTTGCGGAGGCTTTCAGGTTTCAGGACGGTGAGGGAGGTGCTACGGGCGAGCAGGGCCATGACAAAATCGTTGGTGATGCGCAGGCGCAGGGCGATGCGGAACTCTTGGTCGTTGTCCACAAGGATTTGCTGCGAGGGATGCAGCGGCAGGGATTTTATGAAACGGCCGTCGAGGGGGCTGTAGCTGAGTTCTATGTCCTCGATAGGCATACGTTCGTCGTTCCAGATACCATAGCAGTCGCGAAAAAGTTCCGCCACATCAATCGTCATGCGACGAGTGAACGTTTCGGACTCGAAGATGCTGAGGGCAGTGATGCGCTCAACCGCATAAGTCTTGAGGGTACTGTTGTTAAAGGCAAGGAGATACCATCGTCCTTGCGACTCCTTGAGATAGTGAGGGTAGGCACATTCCACTTGATAGGCGGTTGCCTTGCGATAGTCTTCGTACGTAAACTGGATGGGATGCTGCTTTCGGATAGCCATCAGAAGAAGGAACATGATGCTGCTGTGCGGTGGCCGGTGGTGTTCGGCGAGGACGTAGGAACGCAAGGGTGAGTTGCTGTCGAGTTCGTTCAGAAGATCGAAGTTGAACAGCAATTCTTCCAGGCGTTCTTGGCGGTTGCTTCCGTCTTCCTTGACGGCATAGCGTCCTCGCCTGGCATCAAAGCCGAGAGTCAGCCCGAAGGCTTCTTCGATGAGCTTGAAATCACGCTCCAGTGTCTTGCCCGAGATTTCATTGTAACCTCGCAGTGACAAACTGTCATTGACATCGTTTAGCAGTTCTTGCTGGCTGCTGTACTTTCTGTTGCTCCTTACCTTAGATATAATGACGAGCAACCGTTTGATACTTTCTAATTGGCTCATGTGGAATAGTTATCAAATTTGCCACTATATAGATAAGCCCAAATCTCTAATGACCGATTGGGGGGTTAATTAGCGTCGCATCCAATACTCTTCCAATCGCCGCGCTTCCTCTTTTGTAATAGGGGTGACAGCACCATGTTTGGGCGAAACACAGCCATTCATCTGCATTCGTCCTTCACCGAATCGGCCCAACGGGGTGAAAGTGCAGAAATCGGTGGTTTGCATGAAACCAAAATTGTGGGGTTTGATGCTGAAAATGTCGTACATTAGCAGCCAACGGTTTTCACCGATGAGCTTGTACATCGTAGGTGCCTCACACGCCCCTCTTTCACTATCTATCTGCTGAGGCTGATAAACGTAGCCACGGTTGATGTGATCTGAGAATGCCATCTTTATTCCCCCTGGGTTCTCCTGTGCACAGTAGGTCATGCAGTAACGGCCATCAGGCATGAGTATGATGTCTGCATCCAGAACCTGCACATTCTCGTCAGGGTATTCAAAGAGCAGCTCGGGTTCTGTGACAAGACGGGTGAACTCGTCGTCGGCATAGGCATAGAAAAGCTGGGTTTTACCCTTGCCCGTAGGTCGGATGGTGAAATATACCATAAGCTTACCCTCTTCGGGATCGTAGATTGTCTCAGGAGCCCATGCACAGCCAAGTTCTCCGAATCGTTCGGGGAACGCCATGTCGATGCGGAACGAGGTGTGTGTCCAGTTGATGAGGTCACGGGACTTCATAAGCACCAACGCACGGTTGTTACCCCACCCGTATTCTTTGCCGTCACGTTCCCATTCGGTGTTGCGGAAACCCGCGCGCTGGCCAAAGAGGTGGAGGTCTGTGGCAACGATATAGTAGGTGCCGTCGGGACCTCGGTAGATATGAGGATCACGGATGCCGCGCTGTTGGGCGATGGTGTCGCCACTCACCACAGGAGCGTCGCCATTGAGAGCTATCCAGTTGTAGCCGTCGTGACTGAGTGCCATGTGGAGGCTGTGGTCGTTGTCCTTGTGGTAAACCATCAAGTAGGCTGAACAATCATCCTCATGATGATTAACTTCGGATGCGGGGATGTTCACAGCACCGCCTTGGACACTCCATGCCAAACAAAGGAAGAAAGGAAGGAGAATCTTTTTCATCTTTTTTATTATTCTACAAAGGTTGGAAAAATGGGTTTACAGTAGTGCGCGTTAATGCAAGACATAATAAAAAGCTTGTTTCATCAGTTAACAGTTAAGAATGGTGCAAAAATAGGAAAAAGGCCCCGAGAAAAGCCACAAAAATAATTATTTTAGGCTCAGTTATACGCCCAATTTTTGTTTTTAACATTGTTAGTCATTAGAAGCCTCCTCCAAAGTTAGGAGCATTGGCTCTGTATGATGTTATAATCAGTTATAAAGATAAGATGAGAGAAGCTTGTGTGTTGGATCAAAGACACAAAACTCCACCCGCAATGATTATTCTTGAGGGAAAAAGGTACTTGTATCTTCAGGTATAATGTGTACCTCTGCACTTGAAAAAGAAATATGTATCATGAACAAGACAAAGAAGCTATATTTGAAAAGCTGAATGTGTTTGAATAATAGAAGCTTGATGCAGCTAACGGGGAGAAGCTGACACAAGTTTCTGACGTTCAGGACAGTTTTCATTCGATTAAAAGGGAAAATACTATCCATTCAACTTTTTTATTCCATACACTTAGATAGTTCAGTTCTGCTTCACCCAAATAAACTTGCTGGTATCGTAGCCGCGACGTCTGGCTTCCTTCAGAATCAATTCCTTCGTATCCTTGCTAAGTTGCGGCTTACGTGATAGAATCCAGAGATAGCTATCGCTATTGCTTCCGATGAGAGCGTACTGGTAGTCCTTATCGATGAGCATGATGCGATAGTCGGAGTAGAAAGGACCGAAAAACGAGACACGCAGGAGGCCCTTTGTGTCTGTCGTTTTGGCTTTTCCCTTCGATTGCTTCTGTTTACCATTCTTGAAGCCCGTGTTCATGACCTCAATCTTACCATCATTGCGCAACCTATACGTTGCCTTAGTTTGCTCCATTCCACGTTCGAACCAGTGGTCGTAGCGAGCCACCTCATACCAGCTACCAAGGAAGCGTTGCAGGTCAAACTCCTTCACTGTCGAATTGTCGATGGAACCTGCCATGCAACCCAGCGAAAGGCAAATTGTAGTCAAAAGGGTGATAATTCTTATCATGTGGTATGCTGCTTTTATTTTCGATGGCAAAAGTACAAAATAGTTAAGACACCACAACAATATTCATCAATAATTGTTGCCAAGGAATAACAATAAGACTACTTTTCAGATTTGTTAAGGACGTTTTTTGAAAAAGTGAGCGATGGAAGTGTAATAATTGCCACCTTTGCGGGTCTTAAGCTTAGAAACAAGTAACACGACGAGGCAACGGAGCCTCGCAACATCATGACCGACAGAGAACTGGCACAACAGGTAATGCAAGGCAACCACTGCGCCTTCGCGGAGATTGTCCACCGCTATTCGGGGATGGTCTTCTCGAAGGCGTTGGGCGTGATGCACACCGAGGAAGGAGCGGCGGAGGTGACACAGCAGACCTTCGTCCGTGCCTACGAGTGCATCGACGGTTGGCGAGGCACGGAACTGGCACCTTGGCTCAGGGCCATCGCCGTGCACACCGCCCTCAAACTGCTCGACAAGGAACGCCGACGACGCACGTCGTCGCTCGACGAGCTGCCACCTCACACTCTCGATGCCAACGCCAGTGTGTTCTGCGGTTTCCCTGCCGAATCTTCCTACTCCGAAGCACACGAAACCCGCCTCCAGCAGATGGAAGCTGCCATAGCCACCCTCCCCGAACAAGACCAGCAGCTCCTGCACCTGCACTACTACGAACAGCTGAAGACCTCCGACATCGCTCGTCTTACGGGACTCTCGCAGAGCAACGTGCTCGTTAAGCTGCATAGGATACGAGAACGAATTAAAATCCTCATGAATCATGAATGAAATAACAGACAACAACCTTGACAGTCTCATCCAAGAGGCGTTGAATCGGCGTGCGCTCCTTGCCGACCTCGACCGCCTTGTCATTGCCGATGTGCGCCGACAGGCACGTCGCGCCAAGTTGCGTCGCTGGGCGCGTGCCGTCACTTTCAGCTTCGGCCTACCGTTGGTGCTGCTGGTGTTCTTCGCGTGCGTGTACCTTTATATATTAGACCACGGCACCACGGCCTTCACCCTCTCCATCTTGACGTTGCCCACCCTCGCACTCATCTTCGCCACCCACCGAGTACTCGAAACATTTTCTCCCGGAGAGATGTAATAAAAGGGCGGCTTGCAGGTCTTATAGATGAAAGCGCTCTCATCAATGAAATACAAATGATAAACTCTTAAACCTATACACACTATGCTTGAAGGATATGAAATCCAAGGCCTTTTTGCCATTGTACTTTCCCTTTCCATTCCCATCGTCGCCATCCTGATGGTGTTCATCACCGACATCAAGAAGAAGCGGCGAGAAACCGAACTGCGCCTGGCGCTCGTCGAACACGGCACGGATGCCGAGACTGCGAAAATCCTTATAGAGGAGCATCAGAAAAAGCATGACAAATACAGCACCCTGCGCTGGGGCTGCGTCCTCCTCGGCATGGGACTTGGTGCCCTCTGCAACGCCCTTTTAGACATGAATGCCAAGCATAACATCTACTTCTGGCTGATCATCGCCGCAGGCATGGGCGTAGGACTCCTCTCTGCCTTCGTGATTGAATATAAGCTCGCGAAAAAGGAACAACCTTCATAAATACTCTCTCTTACATCCTTGTTTGCCCCGCCGTGTCGTGATGATGCAGCGGGGCTCTATTGCATATTCTCTCCATTGGCAGTAATACTTCTGCCGCTCAATCGCTTGACCCTCATTCTGGCGTACCGTTTCTCTCGGGTACAGTCGATTCAACATTTAGGAAATGTTAAATGCACAGCCTCGCTCTTGCATCTTTGATTGATTCTTCTTTCCTTTGCACCGTCGGAACCGTATTGACGCCCGAATGACCACTTTTTTCATCGATTAAAGCCCTGTTTTCTAATGAAACGAAGCCTGCACATACAACTCATCTTGGCCTTGGTCACCGCCTTCGGCATCGGCCTCGCGGCCTTGAGCTCCTGCGACACTCCTCGCTCCATTGCCTGGAGTTATTACTACTGCGCTGAGGACACCTTGGCCGCTGGCGACCCGCTTGCAGCTAAGCACTTCTTGAAGCGTTGCAACAAGACGGCGGACAAGGTCTTAGCCACCAAGGCAGACTCCCTGATGGAAGTCATAGAGAATATGATTTCAGAACAAGAAAAGAAGCATTCCTAAAAAACTCACCGCAATGATCAAACTCAGTCAAAAGGAAGAAGAAGTGATGGAGCACATCTGGCAGCTGGGCGAATGTACGCCACGCGACGTGCTCATGCGCTACCCCGAGCCGCAACCGCTACTCAACGGCATACAGAATGTGTTCCAGTCGCTGGAGCGCAAAGGCTATCTCGACCATCGGCGCGAAGGGCGCGGCTATGTCTATTGGCCCGTCGTGGAGAAGAAGGACTACGGCCACTCGCGCCTCGGCTCGCTCATCGATCGCTACCTCGACGGTTCCATCAAAGACGTCGTCTCCTTCTTTGCGCGAGAGCAGAAGCTAAGCGCCGAGGAGCTAAGAGAGATTATCAATGAGATAGAGAAGAAATAGATTATGCTATACCTTATCAAACTCAACCTCATCCTTGCACTCTTGTGCCTGCTGTTTCAGGTGCTGATGCACAGGGACACCTTCTTCGGCGTGCGCCGACTGATGCTATGGGGCATCTATGCCACCGCCTTCCTGCTTCCACTATGCGACCTGCAAGCGTTGTTAACTACCGACGATGCCGCAACGGACATGGCCGAAGCCTATGCCAGCTACGTGCTGCCCACGCTCGAGGTCACTGCCATACGTGTCGCCAGTTTAGGCATCGAGCAGAGCGAACCCGGCTGTGGCATGTGGTTCGTAGGCATGATGGCTATCTGGGCGATTCTCTACCTCATCCCCGTCGTGTGGATGACGTTGAAACTGCTTTGGCAGGTGGCATACATTATATATTTAAGGTGTACGTGCAGACCCTTTAATTCTTCATTCTTCACTCTTCATTCTTCATTATTTCTCTTCCCCCGTCCCTGCAGTCCCTTCTCCTTCGGTCCGTGGATTTTCATCCAACCCGACGGTATGGACAAGCAGACACTGCGCGAGGTACTCATCCACGAGCAGGCCCACGTGCGCGGCTGGCACACCCTTGACATCCTCTTCTCGCAGGTGGTCTGCATCCTCTTCTGGTGGAATCCTGCCGCCTGGCTCATGCGCCGCGAGGTGCGCATGAACCTCGAATTCATAGCGGATAAGGTGGTTGCGGACTATCTCATGGAAATGAAGAATGAAGAATCTCGCTTCGCTCGGAATGAAGAATCAAAGTTACCTGCAAGTCCTGAGGGTGATTCTAATTCTTCATTCTTCACTCTTCATTCTTCATTAATCAAGGCCTACCAATACCGCCTTCTCGGTTTCTCGCTTCAAAAGAACGTAGCTACGATTGCAAATAACTTCAATGTCTTACCCTTAAAACGTAGAATCATTATGATGAACTTACGCAGAACCCGCCGAACAGGAATGGTCAAGTACATCCTCTTCGTGCCCGTGGCAGCCACCATGCTGCTACTCTCCAATATCGATTCACTGGCTCGCACGATTGCCGACAAGGCTCCGTCACCCCTCGCCATGACCGAAGAACCGTCATCGGCAGTGCCTTCGGCGGTTTTACCGCCGAAACCTTCTGCTCCGAAGCGCACGAAGGCTGACCCTGGCGAGACACCGAACATCACCAAACCCGACACATGCCTCACGCCCATCGACGAGGAAACCCTTTTCGTGGTCAATGGCCGCCAGATGAGTGCCAATGAGTTCAAGTCCCAGCCTAATCTCCGGGAAGACAATATTGAGCACGCCACCATCCTCGGTGCTGAATCGGCTACCGCCGTCTATGGCGAAAAAGGAAGCAAAGGAGCAATTATCATTGAGACCAAACAGAAAGAAGCCGATGAGCCAGCTGTTAAAACCGTCGTTCAGTCTCTCTACGAAGCCGACGATAACATCTACGAGACCGTAGAGCAACTGCCCGAATATTCGGGTGGCGAAGCCGCACTCTTCCAATTCATTGCCCAGAACATCCGCTATCCCAAGGCCGCGCAGGAGTGGGGTGTGCAGGGACGTGTCTTCGTCCACTTCATCGTAGAGAAGGACGGCACGCTCTCCGACATCAGCGCTTCGAAAGTGGTTGATCCCGAGAGCGGACATGAACTGTCGGAAGTGGTGGTGATGGCCTATAGCCAGAAAGCGACTCCCGAACAGATCGAAGTGGCTCAGCACAGGGCAGAGGGCGTGAAAGCACTGAAAGCCGAAGCCGAACGTGCGGTTAAGGCGCTTCCCGAACGCTGGAAGCCTGGCAAGCAACACGGGCAGCCTGTCCGCGTCAGCTTCCACCTGCCTGTCTCGTTCCGACTGCGATAATGCAGTTGGTTAATTAGTAAGTTAACGCTGTAAGTCCTATAGGCACACCATGCTCCGCTGCGTCGTGAGGACGCGGCGGGGCAATTATGTTGATGCAAACACTTTGCAAAGTCGTACATGGCCGATATATAGAAGAATAAGCCTATCTTTGCACCCGCTTAACAATACAAAGAACAATGAAGATACACACGTACTTATTGGCAAGCTTGCTGTTGGCTGCTTGCAACTCTTCCGAGACGTCGCGACGCAAGAACCCGTTGCAAGGGGCATGGGTGTTGTCGAAAGTAGAGTATCCGATGGGCGGCACAGAGACCTTTCCCGTCCAGGGCATGAGGCCGCTGCGCCTCTACGAGGGCGACAGCATGATGCTGCAGTGCGGACTGACACAGACGGTATCCGCGATGGTCGTCCATCAGCCTTACTTCCAAAGCAATACGACCCTCATCGACAAGGGCGGAGGCGAGTATGTCTATCTGGAGGACGATGACCCGCTACCGCTTACCGTGGTGGATGACACGACGATGACGATTCAGCGCAACGGCATCCTCTACACGTGGCGTCGTGCCGACGAGATAGCCGAAGAGTGGGGCGAAGAGATACGTGACATCATCACAGCCAACCTACAAGGCGAGGATGCACGGCGCTTCGTGCTCTCAGCCAAGGAACGCACACAGGCCAGTGTCATTCATGGACTGCTCTACTCCACCATCATCTGTCTCGTCTTGATACTGTTCATCGCCCACATCGCCGTGAACAACCGCCGTGAACGGCAGCGCCTATGGCTGCAGCTAAAGCAGATTCGAGAGGAGCACGAGGAACGCCCGCAAG
Organism: Bacteroidaceae bacterium; assembly: GCA_017965425.1. Lineage (GTDB taxonomy): Bacteria > Bacteroidota > Bacteroidia > Bacteroidales > Bacteroidaceae > Physcousia. The sequence continues at coordinate 9,327 of JAGCPY010000095.1, forward strand.
CCGTCCGCCACGCCATCCGCCACGTAGAGGACAGTTATTTCGCCTCCGAAGCGTATCAGGCACTGCAACGTCGCATCGCCACTGGCCAGCGGCTGAAGGAAGAAGAATGGGAGGGCATCGAGGAACAGGTAAAGAAGCTCTATCCCGGCTTCACCAGCCAGCTGCGCACGCTCTACCCTATGTCGGAACTCGAATACCAAACCTGTCTGCTCATCAAGCTGCGTATCGCACCCACGGACATCGCCGCCGTCCTCACACGCGACGTGAGCACCATCAGCACCGTCCGCAGTCGCCTCTACAAGAAAGTGTTCGGACAGAAAGGCGGCGCCCGCGAATGGGACGACTTCATCCTCTCCATAGGGGCGTGAAGGAGAATGAATAATGAAGAATGAACAATGAACAATGAAGAATGAAGAATGAAAACATGACAATGAATGACAGCGCATCGCGATTTTGTCGCGATGCTTGCAAACTCTTTGCATCTCAAATGCCAAGCGAATGCAAACAAAGATTCTTGGCTGCTCGCAGAAAAGCCCGTACCTTTGCCGGCGATAAATGATGAAAGTGCGAGGCTACCCTTCGCACCATGTTTAACCTCTAAAAACAAAAGATTATGAAAAAGATGTTTCTGACAATGGCAATGGTGCTGGCGTGCGCAGCACAGCTCACAGCACAAACCAACAAGATCGCCGACAGCGAGATCGTAGGCGTGTGGATGATGGAGTCGATGCAATGGGAGGGCGAGAAGAAAGTGGTCTGCGGCAAGGCCAGCGGCTACACGCAGTTCAAGTTCTATGGTGCCGACGGCGAGTATGCCTGCGCCGAGATTGCACTCACGAAGGATGGAAAATGCGTGGTGATGCCCCACGAGTACGGCACCTATTCCCTGAAGGACGGATGGTATTCAGAGATGGGACGCCCGGCCATCAAGGACGCCATCACCTGGATTGACAAGACCACGACCAAAGGCACATGGATGAAACGCCACGACATCTGGAAGAAGCAGACGGCCATGCCCGAGAAGCTGACACGCTACATCGTCGAGTGCTGCAAGGTGAAGAACACTCCCGACGACATCCAGCAGCTCTTGAAGCAGACCTTCTTCAAGTAGCCGGACGTCATCAGATCTCTGACAATTGATTTCCTTTATTATAAAGCAGTTAGTGAAAACACTGTAAGTCCTATAGGCACTCTCGCCCCGCTGCGTCGTGATGATGCGGCGGGGCGTACTTGTCAAGGGACGTGACTAGATTTACGAGGCCGTCATAGGCTCCAGGGATTACAGGCACAACGGGCTCGTCCCTGTCTGGAAATCTGGTAAATTTCAATGGAACAGGCCAGCAACGCGCTCATCACTTGTTGTTACCCAAACATCAAGTGTGGGGCATTGTTTTTCCGTTCCAGGGTTTACCAGAACCTCCAGACAGAAAATGCAAACGTGGCTTGAAAACTCTCGCTATCAGACCTTTTGCTTTTCAACTCGTATTGTGATTTGCAATGTTCACACACATAGTCCTTAACAGGAGCATTAGGCTTAGCACGTCTAATAGAAACTTCACCACATATAGGACAATACATGTTGCGTGCCAACCAATCTTCAGTCAACACTCTTGCAATCTGACTACCGCTTTTGTAACCCTCTGCCAATGATGTATTGAATCTCAAATCCATCTCTTACTTCAGATATTTACGGTTTTCTGATTCTTCCAGCACCTGCATCTGCTAAATTGCCACTTGATTTAGCTTGACAAGTCTCTCCGTCTGTGGCATACCATCATTGATAAATACGGCATTGAGATTCTCCATGTTTGAAAGGCAAATGAGCTCGTTGATGCTTGCATAGTCGCGTATGTTACCCTTCTTGTCGGGATTTGCATCGCGCCACTCCTTTGCAGTCATGCCAAACATTGCAACATTCAAGACATCAGCTTCTTCTGCATAGATGAGTGATTTGTGATACGCATCAATCTCTTCAGGCACGATATTCTGCTTTATGGCATCGGTATGAATACGATAGTTGAGTTTTGAGAGTTCACGTTTGACTGACCAACCGATTTGCTTTTGCTCTTCTTCCTTGAGACGCTGGAATTCTTTGACGAGATAAAGTTTGAATTCCACAGAAATCCAAGATGCAAATTCAAAGGCAATATCTGTGCGTGCGTAAGTACCTCCGTAACGACCTGCCATTGCTACAAGTCCTTTTGCATTTGTTGATTCTATCCATCTTGATGGCGACATTGTGAAAGCATTGAGTCCTGCCTCTTTTCTAAACCCCTCGAATTCGAGGGGGTTAAAACAAGGATTGAATAGTTGTTCCCAAATACCCAGGAATTCTATCGTGTTGCGATTGCGCATCCAATTTGCTATTACGCCATTTGGGTCACTACTATTTTTCTGGCGTGCAATATCTGTAATGCAAACAAAGTCCTCTCCTTCGTGTTTAATCGTACGAACTGTTGCGTCCTTTACTTCTATATTTGTAACTTTCTTTGCCATAATTATTTAATTATTCGAGGGATTCTCCTACAAAGGGTTCAATATAAGTAATATTTCTTATTTCGTTAAATTCCTCTGGCAGGTATGCGTCAAGCTGATCTAAGAGTTGTCCCTTACCTCCAGCCCACTTGATAAACGGTTTTGCTTTTGCCATTATTGTACGTTCTTTTCAGTTGAATTTAATAAGTCCTTAACATCAACGTCAAGGAGTTTTGCAATCTTGTCTAATGTCTGTAAGTCTGGTTGTGTCACATTCGAGCACCAACGGCTTGTTGTGGCAACATTAACCCCCAACTGTTCAGACAACCATTTCCCTGTCTTTTTTTGCTCAACAAGAACAACTTTTATTCTATTTAACGCATCCATTGCAAATATATTGATTATGGATGCAAAGGTACAGCTTTTTTCATGAAGGAGGAAGAAAAAATGAGAAAAAAAAGCCCCGAAGCCCCCTAAAGGGGAGTGTTGGGAGTTAAGAGTCAGTTAATAGTTCTTCGCAGAGCGCGCTCTGCCCATAGCACAAAGAGTCTTTTCTTCTTCCGTGACTTTAGATGTTCAAAAATAGAAACGCCGAAACACCTGGCGGATGTCTCGGCGAATGATGTGCTTCATATTGAGTCCACGCTTGATGCAACGGCGGAAGTCTTTCTTGAAGCGGTTAGAAAGTGATATCGTGTAAGCCATAGCTAAAGACCCATTTCCTTATAAAAGTCCTTTAGCGAGTCATAATGATATACTCTGCCGTGCTTCACGTCGTCCATGGCCTCGCTCTCGTGCATCACCGGGCCCGAATAAGCCCACTCCCCCAACGAGGCAGCCGCCGGCTCGTCGGCCTCCAGCCGTTCCACCTCCACCTCTACCGTCAACAAGAACGGCTCCGCTTTCACGATGCGCCCTGCCACCTGCCGCCGCCCGGCACCCTGCAAAGCGCGCAAGGCCAACGGAACCGCCATGCGCTCCACGTTGCCCACGCGCACATCGTCCACGAAAGCCGCCACTGCGGGCACACCGTCGTAACTCATCCGTCGCAGGTACACCGTCTTGCCCTCGGCTTCATCCACAAAAGCCTCGCGCGCCGCGTCCGTTGTCAGGCCGTGGTGCGTAAGACTATTAATATGCAAGTGAATGACAGGCATTTATGAAAAATCCTCTTTCTTTTATCTTCAGGTCGTTATTTGTGATATTGGCTACAAAGATAACAACTATTTTCCAATTCCACCACATCTTTTCCCCATTATTATTTGTTAAATTTGGGCGCAAAAAAAGATGTGCCTCATAATGAAGCACATCCATACGCCTTGCCATTCCCTCTTCCATCAGACGGTGTTCATTTCAAGACTCCATTCATAAACGGGTTGGATTTTCATCTTGTGACCGCCTTCCTCAATCTCGCCGCTCTCGTGGTCGGTGAGCAGCAACAGGTTTTCGCACTTCGTCTGTCTGGCAGCAAGCAAAAGGCCGTTCTTTTCGCGCTTGTAAGTCTTTTCCGCGGAGATGTCGTATGACACCTGAATGCACTGTATAACCTGACTCCCTTTGCATACCACAAAGTCGCATTCGCCCGAACGGTCGTTCAAGTAATAGACATCCAATCCCTCCGACTTGCATTTCCTTATGAGGTGAATGGCGACGACGGTCTCCAATCGATGGCCAAGATTCTCGCCCGCAAAAGCATTTTCCCGTTGATCCATCATGGCCACGTCAACAGCATAGACCTTTTCCTGAACGGAACGCTGTTTGCTCTTTTGCGAATACTTCTGAATGCCAATCAACATATAGGCTTCCTTCAGATATTTCACGTAGTTCTTGGCTGTATGCTCTGACTTGAAATGGAACAAATTGGCCAGGTCGGTGGTGACAACGATAGTAGGCGATACGTTCAGCAGGTGATGGGCCAGATTTTCAAAAGCAGCCTTGTAGACAATCTTGTATCTTTGCTCAATATCGCGTTTTAGAATATTGTCAACCAAAGCACTCACGTAGTTTCTGCTGTCGTCTAGCATCATCAACTCAGGAAAACCGCCCTGCTTCAGATACTCGTCGAAAGCAGCCCTACGGAATGCCTCTGCCTTAGTGGTACGACGCTCAGTATCCACCTCCTTCATCGCGCAGAACTCTCTGAAAGAGAAGGGGAAAAGCGATATCTCCTTATTACGTCCTGAGAGGTGTGTGGCCAGTTCGCTGCTGAGCAGTTTAGCATTGGAGCCAGTGATGATGACGTGCATCTTCTTTCTGAGCATACGATTGACAAACAGGTGCCATCCCTCGACGTTCTGTATTTCATCGAGGAAAAGATACTGAAAGTCGCCATAAATCTTATACAGAATTTCCAGCACATCGTTCAATTGGTTAGCCTTGAGGTCAACCAGACGCTCGTCGTCGAAATCAGCGTATGCGAACTTCAGTTTGTGATTGTGTAACACCTGATAGCAAAGCGTTGACTTACCACTTCGCCTGACCCCAATGACTACCTGTGCCTGAGTGCTTTTGATGTCAATCAGAATCTCTTCACGCCGCTGACATAATGCCTCTTCGGCTCTGCCTTCCATCTCCTCCTGCTGGTCAGTGAGGATGAATTCCAATGTTCTTTTGTCAAGCATAACGATATTCTTTTCACGCTTTTGGGTGCAAAGATACATAAGAAATCCGTAAAACGCGATATTTTACAAGAAAACTTGATGCCAGAATACGATATTTTACAAGAATTTGAACTTTTGAACGCCTTATTTTACATATCTTTATTAATCACATCCTACATCGTCCATCATCCATCATCCTTCTTTCATCTTCCCTCATACATCGTTCAGTCACCCCACGCCCACAAAAAAGATGTGCCTCATTATGAAGCACATCCATGAACGACAGATGAAATGAATCAGAGAATCGACTAGCTGTCTTGGGGGACTATTTCTCTGCCAAACGGAGTCAGTGCGATCTCTGCAAGCTTGAAATGCTGTTTTCCAAAGGGAATCCCGATGATTGTGAGGCAAAATGCGCAACCCAAGAAACAATGAAGGATGCAGATTTTAAGCCCACCCGTAAGCAGCCAAAGAATATTCATGCCCAAGGTCAGACATCCGCTGGTAGGATGTGTTATGACTTCCTTCCCAAATGGCCACAAGGCAAAAACGCCTAATTTAAACGTCTGTAAACCAAAAGGAATGCCGATGATGGTCAACATCAAAATCAAGCTGGCCACCATATAGTATATAGCAATCGCAATGCCTCCAAACACAAGCCATATGATATTACAAAGTATTCGCATTGGTTATCTATCTAGTCGATTCAAAGAATCAGATGATCGTCCCGTTATCACCCGAAAACTTTATCGCATTCTTTTGTCTCGTCTCTCCCTTTTTAATATGGACTTAAATAAGTATTCTGGTTCATCGCCTATATCATTAACTCCCTTATTTTCATGATAGAAAATGTCGTCCTTGAATGTTATTTTTGTAATAGCATGAGTTTTCCAGCCAATGCTGATACTGCACATTACCCACAAACAATCAGGCTTGGGCATTCCAAAACTGAGGACTGTAGAATCACCCCAATCATTTGTACTAAAGACCTTTCCCTCTTCTAAGTTTGCCATGTAGGCATCAAGCGGATTGCCTGAATAAGTTTGAGGGCAACAAGGGAAGGCTACTGGATACTTCCAATCTAATTGTATGGCATTGGGTGTTAATGACTGAACCTGCAAGGGCTTGTCCTCTTCTATTACATCGTTCATTGTAGGACTCACATCAAACGCCTCTTCCCTCATATCCGAAACATCTGGGAAAGCGGGCTCTTTATATACAATTGCAGAATCTATGGCCGGTACGCTCCAGACCGTACTTATGCCCAACCTCATTGTAGTAGTCAGTGTGCATCTGGTAGTAGGTCTTGCCTACGGCATATTTGTCCTCGCCCCATACATGGGCATACGATACACATTCCTTTTCCCTCCGTTCGACTTCTGTTCTTACAAAGTCCGAGCGGATTTCTTCAGGCAGTTTCTTCCATTCCTCTGTCGCTGCCAGCCCATACCACATACATCCTTCACTCTTCACTCTTCACTCTTCATTCTTCATTTGGTGCTCCGCGCCACACCCTTATAGGTTTCGCCCAAAAGCCCTATAGGTTTCGCCCAGAAGCCCTATAGCTTTTGCCCAGAAGCCTTAAGAGTTTGAGCCACCTCTCTTGGTTTGACAATGCAAAATTACTACAACCCAGCGCGCCGCAATCGCCTTTCATGCACCATCATCATGAGACATCAAGATAAAGAACAAAAAGGGACAAACAGGGACGATAAAAC
>JAGCPY010000096.1 GCA_017965425.1 Bacteroidaceae bacterium
ATGGCACTTGGTGAGGGATTGAGGGATTTTTGGGAAAAATGAAGGGAGGTGGGTATTGCAGCAGGGGGGCTTTCACGAAAACGGATTACTGCTGTCCGGGGATAATAGCCTATATCGGGGGGCGCTTCGTCGCTGCGTATTCATACAATCGCTTTTTATAGGACACGAATTACCATTATTTATCGTAATTGAGTTAAGTTTTGATGTACGAGCAAGCAGTAGTTTATTAAGCGGCCAATGAGCAAGCGAATAGATAGAACCCACCTTCATTCGTGATTTGTTTCCTTGTTTTTAGAAATATTAGCTTAAAAAATGTGTGGTGTGAGAGAAAAAGGTCGTACCTTTGCGGCGAATTTGTTGAAAACGAAATGAAAAAGAATCTGCTAACATCCTTGTTGCTGTTTGCCGCCACCACCGTTGGCGCACAGTCATGGATAGACATCACGAGTGAATATGTCCGGAACACTGATTATGTGTCCGGGAATTATGACGGCTGGACCTTTGTGGGTGCTGCCGGTTCCACGGCCACACGTTGCAACGCCCAGGAGTTCTGGAATGGTTACTGGGATTTCAGCCAGACGGTGGCGGTGCCTCAGGAGGGCAAGTATCGCGTGAGCGTGCAGGGTTATTACCGCGTGAGCGACCATTCCAATGAGAATGTGACCGCCTACGAGGAGGGGACGGAAGACATCACCTGTTACCTCTATGCCAATGACGATGCCGTGAAGATGGCCAGCATCTATTCGGCATTCTTCACGGAAGATCAGGGCGGCACCTGGCGCTATGGTTCTGGATGGGGATGGTGGGACGACGATGTCCGCTTCTACCCGAACACGATGGAAACGGGCACGGCGCTCTTTGAGCGTGGCGAGTACCAGAACCAGTTGGAAACCACGGTGGGCGCCGACCGCAAGCTCACCATCGGCATCCGCAATGCCAACCAGAGCAACAGCAATTGGACGCTCTTCACGAACTGGAAGCTGGAGATGTATGGCACGGAGGTCAAGATGACGAAGATGGCTTTTGAGCAGACGTCGGCAAGGGTGACGCAGGGCGATGAGTTGCAGATGCAGCTCGCCATCACGCCCTCCAACGCCACCTATCAGAGTGTTGCATATACCAGCTCGAACGAAGCTGTTGCCACCGTGGACGAGAACGGTTTTGTGAGGACGATGAAGCCCGGCATCACCACCATCACGGCCACCTCGACCATGTATGAAGACATCAGCTGCCGCTGTCTGGTGACGGTGGATGCAAACGAGGTCGCGTCGGCTTCGATCATCATCAACGAGGTGCAGCAGGCCAATGTGGATATGTTCATCGATCCGTCGTTCAACTATGGCGGATGGATAGAACTGTACAACAGCACCGACAGCGAAGTGACGCTGGATGGTTTGTATATCTCCGACGACCGCGGACATCGCATGGCCCTCACGAGCAGCCGCCACGGCACGCTGCCTGCCAAGGGTTTCCTGGCATTGTGGTTTGACCATTACTCGTGGTGGACACCCAAGACGCTGAACTTCAAGCTCGACACCGACGGCGGCTACATCGCCATCAGCGATGCACAAGGCACGGTGCTCTCGCAGTTCAACTATCCGCCCGCCATCACGCGAACCTCGTACGCCCGCACGACGGACGGTGGAAACGAATGGGGCTACACCGACCAACCCACGCCTGGTGCGACAAACACGACCTCGAAGTTCGCCACCACGCGTCTGGCAGCTCCTGTGATTGACCACAAAGGCGGTCTCTTCAACGGGCATGTCACGGCAGTCGTGACCATTCCCTCACGTTGCACCCTGCGCTACACCACCGACGGCAGCACTCCGACGATGGAGAACGGCCAGACGAGTGCTGGCGGACGCTTCGACTTTGATAAGACCACCGTGCTGCGCCTGCGTCTGTACAAGGACGGTCAGCTGTCAAGCCCCGTTGTCACACGTTCCTTTATATTAAATGACAATGACTACACGCTGCCGGTGCTCTCGCTGGTGTCTGACCCGAAGAACCTGACAGGCAACGAATATGGCATCTTCGCCCGTGGAAGCGGCAATGGACGACCAGGCAATGGGCAGAGCGGCAAGTGTAATTGGAACATGGATTGGGACCGCCCGGCCAACGTCGAGTATATAGGCGAGGATGGTCAAGTGGCTTTCAATCAGGAAGTCAGCGTGGAGGTGTCCGGCGGATGGAGCCGTGCGTGGACGCCGCAGTCGTTCAACATCAAGGCCAACAAGATGTATGAGGGCGTGAACCGCATGGATTATCAGTTCTTCAAGAACAAACCCTACCTGCGTCACAAGGGTTTGAAGGTGCGCAACGGCGGTAACGACTACAACAACGGACGCATCAAGGATGCCGCCTTGCAGCAAGTGGTCGCGACGTCTGGCTTGTATGTCGAGACCCAGTCCTACCAGCCGGTGCATGTCTATCGCAACGGTCGCTATGTGGGGCTGCTGAACCTGCGCGAACCCAACAACAAGAACTATGGCTTTGCCAACTATGGCATTGATACCGACGACGAAGACATGGATCAATGGAAGATGTCGCCTGACAGTGGCTATGTGCAGCAGGTAGGCACCAGGGATGTCTTCGACGAGTGGTATTCGCTTTCATGGAACGCCGCGGACGCTTTGACTTACGAACGCATCAAGCAAATCGTTGACATCGAGGAGATGTGCAACTACCTGGCGGTGCAGTTCTACCTCTGTGGCAACGACTGGCCCAAGAACAACATCAAGGCTTTCCGTGCCCGTACAGAAGGCGAGAGCAACAGCCGTTTCCGTGCCATCCTCTTCGACCTCGACCATGCCTTCAACAATGGCACGAACGAGTTCAACTGGTTCTTTAACCAATCGCAATACTGGACTTTTGATCAGCTCTATGGCTCTCAGGTCATCGCCAAGTACGGCAACCGCATCACTGCGGAGATTGAGTTCGTCACCATCATCAAGAACATGTTGGAGAACGAGGAATTCAAGAAGCAGCTGATAGACCAGTTCTGCATCGTGGCAGGCAGCGTGTTCGAGCCTAAACGTTCGAGTGAGATTGTGCAAGGGATGATTGACCGTGTGGCCAAGGACGGCTTCTCGGCCACCAGCGGCTACGACGTGAAGAACAAGTTGAGCAGCTCTCGTCAGTCTTCAACCGTCGATAACATGCGTAACTACTTTGGTCTTGGCTCGGCCCAGAATGTAACCCTCTCGGCCAATATTCCGGAGGCTGGCGTGATGATTAACGGTCTCAACGTGCCGACGAACAAGTTCTCAGGCAAGCTCTTTGCACCCATCACCGTTACGACGGCAGCTCCGGCAGGATACCGCTTCGTGGGATGGCAGTCGAACCTGGCCACTACAGGGACGACGATCTTCGGCATGAGTAGTGATTGGAACTACTATGACCAAGGCTCGTTAGACGGCGAGGACTGGACAGCAGC